>NZ_JBICMV010000017.1:0-56302 GCF_043106745.1 Vibrio sp. CJQ_6
GAGGATTTAAAACAGCGCAAGCGCTTTTTTAAAAAAACTTTAAAAAAAAGACCGTTCGATGAATAAAGCAACAAAAAGACTAAAAAGAGGGCATTTTTGCCCTCTTTGACTGATTTACTACGATTTATACATTAGATAAAAGCGTACGCATCTGCGAACATTCGTTCTCTACTCGCATGTTTCTTCTGCGTAAATAGTTCACGTGCTGCGCCCGCCATTTCAAAACGGCCCGCGATATAAATATCGAAATCTGCCAGTGAATCGAAATCTTGGTCAATCGCCTGAAGTACATTCCCCACTTTACCTGTCCAGCGCTCACTGGCATTTTCTACTACGGGAATAAAGTGGATATTCTCATTTTGGGCAGAAATAGCCTCCAACTCTGCTTTTGCATACAGTTGGTCTTCATCACGTCCACCCCAGTAGAGATAAATAGCATGAGGCATCTGTTGAGCCACGCAATGATCCAAAATTGAGCGGACATAACTGAAGCCCGTCCCACCAGCAATCAATAATAACGAACGTTCGCTGTCTTCTTGCACCCATGCATCACCATGCGGTGCATCGATGATGATATTACTGCCCTGCTCGAGCGCTTGGCGCATAGCCTGTACCACTTCCAGTGCGTAAGCGTTGTGTTCCGCCGCGCCGATGTGCAGCTCCAACTCGCCTTCATGGCGACATGGGCTGCTGGCAATGGAAAAAGGACGTTTATCTTTTTCGCCCATTACGACCATCAGATACTGACCGGCTTTAAAGGCAACCGGCTGTTCCGGGTGCAGCAGGATCTGAAATGTATTGCTGGCTAATGGCTGAATGGACTTTACTTTACAATTAATGGTCATGAGCTTCCTTCTTACTTACTCTTCAAAAGTAAGTACTAAATGACTTTCTGCGAAGGCTTGGCAGGGAAAGATCCATCCTTGAGCTTGCTCTTTCTCTGTGAGCATAGGTTCAAGCTGGTAACTGACCTTACCTTCGACTTTGCGGCACAGGCACGCGGCACACGCACCGACTTGGCAACGATGAGGAAATGAAATCTGCTGGTTGAGCGCAGCATCCAGCACCGTTTGCCCTTCTTCGACTTCAAACTGAATATTGCTCGGAAGCAAACGTACAGTGTAAATCATAGAATACTTAACTCGTCCCAAATCGCATCGATTTTCGCGACCAGTTGAGGATCTTTCTTAATCGGCGTCCCCCACTCTCGTTGGACTTCACTTTCAAGCTTGTTGGTGGCATCCAGAACAAGTTTTGACACTCGTCCGTTTTGAGCAGGTATACGCACAGTATCACGGGCCGGATCCATTCGGGTAGTGATGGCCCAGATAATGTCATGCCAGTCGCGGATATTGACATCACCGTCACACAGCACCACAAATTTCACATCAGCATACGGCTCAAGGAAGGCCAATACTGACGCCATCACCGCTTGCGTTTCACCAACTTGTGTTTTGTTTATGTCAATCAATGCAAAACGGTTATTCGCGGCACAAGGTAGATACACCTCACGCACCAGTGGTTGCTGCAATTTAAACGCGTCAATCTCAGCGCCAGTGATCGCGACATGCGCGCGCTGTTGTTCAGCATCCGACATCGCCAGCTCTGCTGGCCATTTGCGGGTTGCATCCATGCCCATTTTTGAGCCCAGCCCAGCCACTGGCGAAGCGAAGTCCAGCGAATCTATGGGCGTATGTTCAATCATCAAGGTATCACGCATCGGCTCCATATGCTCCGTCATGGCCGCAATAACACTGTTCCAATCGCGAGCATTGACGGATTCATCGCACACAATCACGTATTTGGTGTACATGAACTGACGCAAGAACGACCACACGCCCATCATGACGCGCTTCGCGTGCCCGGGGTATTGTTTCTTCATGGTCACAACCGCCATTCGATAGGAACACCCCTCGGGTGGCAGATAGAAATCAGTAATTTCAGGAAATTGTTTTTGTAGAATCGGGACAAAGACTTCGTTGAGTGCCACACCGAGCACCGCCGGTTCATCAGGCGGACGCCCAGTATATGTGCTGTGATAAATCGGTTGATTGCGCATCGTCACATGCGTCACGGTAAACACATGATGGCGTTCGACTTCATTGTAGTAGCCGGTGTGATCGCCATACGGCCCTTCGTCTGCGTACTCGTTCGGGTCGATGTACCCTTCCAACACAATTTCAGCACTGGCGGGGACTTCCAAATCATTGCTGATGGACTTCACCACTTCGGTTTTACTGCCACGCAGCAACCCAGCAAAAGCGTATTCTGACAACGTGTCCGGCACCGGCGTCACCGCCCCCAAAATGGTGGCTGGATCAGCGCCAAACGCAACAGAAACTGGGAAAGGTTCGCCCGGATGCGTTTCCATCCAGTCACGGAAATCAAGTGCACCACCACGATGCGCCAACCAACGCATGATGATTTTATTCTTGCCAATTTTTTGCTGGCGGTAGATCCCTAAGTTTTGGCGTTTCTTATTGGGGCCACGCGTCACGGTCAATCCCCAAGTTAATAGTGGGGCGACATCGTCCGGCCAGCAGCTCATCACAGGCACTTTATCGAGATCGACTGCGTCGCCTTGCCACACGATATCTTGGCACGGCGCGCGGCGTAGTCGCTTCGCCGGCATATTGAGAACTTGCTTAAATACCGGCAGTTTGTCGAGCGCATCTTTAAAACCGCGCGGTGGCTCGGGCTCTTTCAGGTAAGCCAATAATTTGCCGACCTCACGCAAGTCTTGCACCTGTTCACGCCCCATGCCCATGGCGACACGTTCAGGTGTACCAAACAAGTTAGTCAATACCGGAATCTCAGATCCAATCGGATTTTCAAACAACAAAGCAGGGCCGCCCGCGCGTAACGTACGGTCGCTAATCTCCGTCATTTCATAATGTGGGTCGATCGGGTGAGTAATGCGTTTCAGCTGACCATGCTTGTCCAGATGATCAAGAAAATCGCGTAAATCCTTAAAACTCATAGGGCTTCTGCTCATTGATTAATCTGCGCGCAGTATAACAAAAAGAGGAACTCTCGGTTCCTCTTTTACGGTTTTGCTTGAGTGATGCGCGCTTATTGTGTGAGGACCTGCAAAATGGCATGGCTTTTCACTTGTCGATTGTTGAGCAGAATTTCTTTCAACCACGACTGATACCCCTGATCGGCCAGCGCTTGGGCGACTATCGGTGCCTCGTCCGAATTTCCGAGTCGATCGACCAGAAACGTTTTCACCTCATCAGTCATCGGTTTGGTGCGCGTCAGTTCTTTGAGCGCTTTCGTTTTCAAACGAGGGTTATCGACGGCCGCCATGATTTGTTGCAAGGCAAACGTATCACCCTGCTTTGCCAGACGATCCAACTCTTGTTCGACATGGAAGTCGGCGCGCATGAGCCACAACAACTTATACACTTGAGGATCTTCACTGACTTGCGCCATGCGTACCATCACCGCCGAAGAAGGCAACCAACTGGTGACTGCAGCCTGCGTCAGTTGATCGGTTAACGCTTTGACGGCCTCTGGAGAGAGGCTGTTGAATTCGCGCATCAATAGCGCTTCTCGCGCTTGCACTTGATGTTCATTGCCCGACAACCATTGGCGCAAGTTCAGTTCGTAGCGCTCGGCTTTCAACACAAAGTCGAGCACGCTCTGATCTTGATTCCAGCGTTTAATCAAGCGATTCGCAATCCCCGGATAATCAAACGCCGGGACAGAAAATTCATAGCCTTCGCCTTTTTCCAGCACTTGATACACCGGTGCGACATGGCGCTGAGCGTCGACGAAATTCACCATCCGGGGGGACAAAATCAGTCGACTTTGCTCGAGATGTTGCAGCAACAGATAGCGCACGGCTTCTTGCTGTGGCAAAGCCAGCCGTTGCAAGGCAAAGCTTAACGCATCGGTATCGTCTTTCACGGCCATTTCGACCAGTTCCGCCACTTTTTGTTGCAACTGATGATCGTGCAACAATTGTTGACGCGCTGTCGGCACCATTTCTACCGCCGACACGGGCACCACCCAGAGTGAAAGAGAGAGGAGAAGTGTAAACAACATTCCGTGTTGCATATTAACCTCCTGTTAACATTCTTAGCCATTGTGGGCGGTTCGTGGCGAGAATGCAAACAAAAACACCACCCAATGGGTGGTGTTTTTTTATTCGTTGAACTCTTACTGACGACGCATGGCGTCAAAGAATTCGTCGTTGGTTTTGGTCATCGCCAATTTATCGATGAGGAATTCCATCGCGTCGGTCTCGCCCATTGGGTGAACGATCTTACGCAGAATCCACATCTTCTGAAGCTCGTCGGTCTTCGTCAACAACTCTTCACGACGCGTACCACTGCGGTTGAAATCGATCGCAGGGAAAACACGTTTTTCAGCAATCTTACGGTTCAAGTGCAGTTCCATGTTACCTGTACCTTTGAACTCTTCGTAGATCACTTCGTCCATCTTCGAACCGGTATCCACCAGCGCAGTAGCGATGATGGTTAGGCTACCGCCTTCCTCAACATTACGCGCCGCACCGAAGAAACGTTTTGGACGATGCAATGCGTTTGCATCCACACCACCGGTCAATACTTTACCTGATGAAGGCACAACGGTGTTGTATGCACGCGCCAAACGGGTGATCGAATCCAGCAGAATCACAACGTCTTTCTTGTGTTCAACCAGACGTTTTGCTTTCTCAATCACCATTTCTGCCACTTGTACGTGACGTGATGCTGGCTCATCGAAAGTTGAAGCAACCACTTCACCTTTCACCAAACGTTGCATCTCGGTCACTTCTTCTGGACGTTCGTCGATCAGAAGAACCATCAGGACACATTCTGGATGATTGCTGGCAATGCTTTGGGCAATGTTTTGCAGCAGCATGGTTTTACCCGCTTTTGGCGGAGCAACGATCAGACCACGCTGACCTTTACCAATTGGTGCTGCCAGATCGAGAACTCGCGCTGTAATGTCTTCTGTCGAGCCATTACCACGTTCCATCACCATACGTTCGTTAGCATGTAGAGGCGTTAAGTTTTCGAAAAGGATTTTGTTGCGGGCGTTGTCAGGTTTGTCGTCGTTAACTGTGTTCACTTTTAACAGTGCAAAGTAACGTTCACCTTCTTTAGGCGGACGGATTTTCCCGGCAATCGAGTCACCCGTGCGCAGGTTAAAGCGACGAATTTGGCTCGGTGACACGTAGATGTCGTCAGGACCGGCCAAGTATGAACTGTCTGCACTGCGTAGGAAACCAAAACCGTCTTGAAGAATTTCCAAGACCCCGTCACCAAATATGTCTTCACCACTTTTCGCATGTGCTTTGAGGATGGAGAAGATAATGTCTTGTTTTCTCAGACGCGCAAGGTTTTCAAGGCCCAGGCTCTCACCAAGCTTCACAAGATCAGACACAGGTCTGTTCTTCAATTCTGTTAGATTCATTGTGGTGGATACTTGTTTAGTCAAAATAGGATCTGTTTTCTAGTTAAGATGGATTTGGTCGCAGGATTGACCAAGAAGTGAACATTTGTCTAATTAACGTGCGATAAACTAGCACTAAATATTAGCCTAGTCTAGAAAATGTTTTTTACCAAAAACAAAACCGCACATATTGCTATGTACGGTTTCAAGGCGTTCCCTTATAGGTTCGCGTCTAAGAATTCTTTCAGTTGAGTCTTAGATAGCGCACCAACTTTGGTTGCTGCAACGCTACCATCTTTAAACAGAAGAAGCGTTGGAATGCCACGAATACCAAACTTAGGCGGTGTTCCCGCATTGTGGTCGATATTCAGTTTACCGATAGTGAGTTTGCCTTCGTACTCGTCTGCGATTTCATCAAGAATTGGCGCAATCATTTTACAAGGACCACACCATTCTGCCCAAAAATCAACAAGAACTGGGCCTGCAGCTTTGATCACATCGTTCTCAAAACCTTCATCAGAAAGCTGCAAAATTTTATCACTCATCTTCCACTCCAATGTGTTTTTCTGAACTGGTTGCATACTAACCAGTAAATAGATGCTCTATTGGAATGTATTTACTTCCGTATTGCAAGCCTAAGCTGATATTCTATACCTATGAAAAAGACGCATATCACAGAGCAAAAGTTCGCCGACTTCGGTTTACATCCGCAAGTTGTTGAAGGATTGGAGAAAAAAGGGTTCGAATACTGCACCCCTATCCAAGCCTTGGCGTTGCCGGTACTGCTCACCGGCCAAGACATCGCAGGCCAGGCCCAAACGGGGACTGGTAAAACGCTCGCGTTTCTTACTGCTACTTTCCACCATTTATTGACTACGCCAGAAATTGAAGGTCGTCAGCCAACGCAACCTCGTGCGATCATTATGGCGCCGACCCGTGAATTGGCGATTCAGATCTATAACGATGCCGAACCTCTGATTGCCAGCACCGGTATTAAAGCAGCCCTTGCCTACGGCGGTGAAAGCTACGACAAACAGTTGGCAAAACTGCAAGACGGCGTGGATGTGCTGATCGGCACAACTGGGCGCATTATCGATTTCTACAAACAGCGCGTCTTTAACCTCAACAACATTCAAGCCGTGGTGCTGGATGAAGCCGACCGTATGTTCGATCTTGGCTTTATTAAAGACATCCGCTTCTTGTTCCGTCGTATGCCGGAGCCGAAAGACCGTCTCAACATGCTGTTCTCAGCAACGCTGTCTTACCGCGTGCAAGAGCTGGCGTTCGAACACATGCACAATCCTGAGCACGTGGTGGTCGAGCCAACCCAAAAAACCGGTCACCGTATTAAAGAAGAGCTGTTCTACCCATCGAACGAACACAAGATGGCATTGCTGCAAACGCTGCTTGAAGAAGAATGGCCGGATCGCGCGATCGTCTTTGCCAACACCAAGCACCGTTGTGAGCAAATCTGGGGCCACTTGGCTGCCGATGGTCACCGCGTGGGTCTGCTGAACGGTGACGTGCCGCAGAAAAAACGTGAACGCATTCTTGAGCAATTTACCAAAGGTGAGCTAGACGTATTGGTTGCCACCGACGTAGCCGCGCGCGGACTGCACATTCCTCAGGTCACGCACGTGTTTAACTACGATTTGCCAGACGATTGTGAAGACTACGTTCACCGTATCGGCCGAACCGGTCGTGCTGGTGCCAGCGGTCATTCGATCAGCTTTGCGTGTGAAGAGTACGCGATCAACCTGCCGGGCATCGAAGAGTACATCGAACATGCAATCCCGACATCTGAATATGACCCATCCGCTCTGCTGACGGATCTGCCAAAAGCGCTGACCATGCGTTCATCGCAACAACGCCGTACCAATACCGGCGGCCAACGCAACAACGGCAACCGTAAATCTCAACGCCGCCCGCGCGCACCTCGTCCGCGTCAGAACAAGGATTCGTAAGCCGTCTATGAGTCAAGCCGTTTCTTCACCGCTGTATGCTGCGATCGACCTGGGGTCGAACAGCTTTCACATGTTGGTTGTGCGCCATATTGATGGCAGCGTTCAAACCATGGCGAAAATCAAACGCAAAGTGCGTTTAGCTGCCGGTTTGGATGAACACAATGCGTTAAGTTTAGAAGCGATGCAACGAGGCTGGGATTGTCTCAGCCTGTTTGCCGAACGCCTGCAAGATATTCCTGATGAGAATATTCGTATTGTGGGCACCGCAACGCTGCGTACCGCCACGAATGTCGAGGTGTTTCTGGCCAAAGCCAACGCCATTCTCGGTCATCCCATTGAGGTGATCTCCGGCGAAGAAGAAGCGGCCACGATCTACAAAGGGGTCGCACACACGTCTGGTGGCATGGGGCGCCGACTGGTGGTGGATATCGGTGGTGCCAGTACCGAAATGATCATCGGAGAAGGGTTTGAAGCCAAAGCACTGACCAGCCTGAAAATGGGCTGCGTGACGTGGTTGGAGCGCCACTTTAAAGATCGTCAGTTGAACGCCACCAACTTCAACAATGCCATTCACGCCGCCAAGCAGATGCTGAATCCGATTTTGGAACAGTACACGCAATTGGGGTGGAATGTGTGTGTCGGTGCCAGCGGCACCGTGCAAGCGCTGCAAGAAATCATGTTGGCGCAAGGCATGGATGAAGTGATTACGCTGGCTAAACTCAAACGCCTGCAAAAGCAAGCGATGCTGGCTGATCACTTGGAAGAACTGGACATTGAAGGCTTAACGCTGGAACGTGCGCTGGTATTTCCAAGCGGCTTATCCATTTTGATCGCGATTTTCGAATCACTCGACATCGATGCGATGACACTGGCTGGCGGCGCCCTGCGCGAAGGCTTGGTGTACGAAATGGTTGAAGGTCTGCGTCAGGACGATATTCGTGCCCGCACCATCGCCAGCATTCAACATCGTTACCAAATTGACACCGCCTACGGGGAACAGGTGGCGACGTTAGCCAGTAAGTTGCTGATGCAATGCGGTGGCGAAGCGTGGATCACCGAACCACAAGCCGAAATGCTGCTACGCAGCGTGGCACAGTTGCACGAAATCGGGCTGTCGATCGATTATAAAAAAGGTGGCGAGCACAGCGCCTATCTACTTCATCACCTTGAATTACCGGGTTACACGCGCGCGCAAAAGCATTTTCTGGCAGAGCTGGCACGCCGCTACCGCGAGCAGTTGACCTCGCTGCCAGAGCAATATGCGCTCTCCGGCACCAGTGGCAAACGTGTGTTGCGCTTGTTCCGTCTTGCCGTACTGCTTAGCCATCGCCGCAATGTGGCGCTCGAGCCGCAAGTGACCTTGCACGCCGATGGCGACAAACTAACGGTCAATCTCGATGCAACGTGGCTGGCGCAAAATCCACTCACGCACGCAGAGCTCGAATTGGAAGCCAACCGCCAAACCGACATCGGCTGGCCACTGACGATTCAAACCCTGTAAAAAAACGCCCGTTCAAGGGCGTTTTTTATTGCCAACGGGGAATACCACTCACCCCACCCGATTGAGCATGGCGCGCAGTTTAATGGGCTTCACCGGTTTAGCAATAAAACCAAAACCATTAGATTTAATGCCATCGAGAATATCTGCGCTGCGATCCGCGCTGATGATGATACCTTCAAAACAGTCGCCCAAACGCAAGCGGCATTGCTGCAACACCTCTAACCCGGTACGGCCATTGTCGAGTCGATAGTCCGATAGAATCACATCCGGAATCCACTGATTGTCGAGCGCTTTCAAACTGCTCACGAGATCTGTTGCCGTTTTAACTTCACACCCCCAGCGTTCGAGCAGATCGCGCATGCCAACCAAAATGTCCTCTTCGTTGTCGACACATAGCACCCGCAAATAACTGAGGTCAGACACCGCCTCCGTCGTCACAATCGGTGCATCGTGCACCACCGGCTGTGCTTGTTCCAACGTCAGCGAAAACACGCTGCCGCGTCCCGGCCAAGAGCGCATGGCGATCTCATGTCCCAGCACATGCGCAATCCCTTTGGAGATCGCCAGTCCAAGTCCCAGACCTTGGTCAGAACGCACTTGTCCCCCACGGTTAAACTCTTCAAAAATTTCCTGCTGTTTATCTTCCTCAATGCCAATGCCATTGTCCCACACATCAATTCGCACTTTGCCTTGTAAGTGACGCACGCCAAGCAGCACTTTGCCTTTGGGATTGTAGCGAAACGCGTTGGTCAAAAAGTTCTGCACCACGCGGCGCAGCAATTTGGGATCTGAGCGGACAAATAATGACGACGGCACCATACTGAAATCCACCCCTTGCTGGCGCGCCAGCGCGCTGAATTCCGCATTGAGGTTGGTCAGAACATCTTTGATCGCAAAACTCTGCGGATGGATTTCAAGTTTGCCGGACTCCAAACGCGAGATATCCAGCAAATCACCAATTAAGTCTTCCGCCGCACTCAAGGCACTTTCGATATGGTGCGACAGGCGCTTGACTTCATCCTCTTGCGCCACTTCCGCCAAAGACGACGCAAACAGACGCGCGGCATTGAGCGGTTGCATCAAGTCATGGCTGACCGCGGCCAGAAAACGGGATTTAGATTGCGATTCACGTTCTGAACGCTGCGTGGCGGCAACCAACTGTTTGTTGAGTTTTTCCAGTTCACGAGTGCGCTCAAGGACGCGCTCTTCCAGATTCTCGTTGGCTTCTTTGAGCGTCTGCTCGGCATCGCGGAACACGGTGATGTCGGTAAAGCTCATCACAAACCCGCCGCCGGGCATCGGATTGCCCTGCACTTCAATCACGCGGCCATCCGGGCGAACCCGCGAAGACGTATGACGCGTTCCTTGTTCCAAGTGATACACGCGGCGGCGCACATGATCTTCCGGTTCACCGGGGCCACATAACCCTTGCTCGGCGTTGTGACGAATCACATCAGCAATCGGTCGCCCGACCTGAATCAAGCCCGGCGGAAAATCAAACAGCTCCAAATAGCGCTGGTTCCATGCCACCAGACGCAACTGCTTGTCCACCACAGCAATGCCTTGACCAATGTGTTCGATGGCACCTTGCAGCAGACCGCGACTAAAGTCGTATAGCTCCGAGGCTTCATCGACAATGGTCGCCACCTCTTCAAGCTGCATGTTGCGCCCTTGCAACGCCGAGGTCAGCACCAACTTGGCCGACGAGGCGCCAAACACCCCCGCCAGCACCCGCTCGGTGTGGCGAATTAAGGTCGATGGCGCTTGTTGGTTGGGCATCAACATTTCGCGTTGCTGGCCCCAATACTGCGTAAACGCTGCGCGTACTCGCGTGCGACCGACAAAGCGCGATGCCAACATCTCCAACTCACCCACTGTCACTCGGCTTTGATACAGGCTCATGTTTTCGTTTTCAGGCAGCGGCGTACCGACAAACGCGGCCGATTGCAACCGTTCGCTTAAACTTGAACGCGTCCCCCACGACACCAGCACATAACACAGCGCATTGAGTGACACGCTGAGGATCATGCCCCAGTCGGAATTTTTTAGCCCCCAGTTGGCCAGCACATCCGGCGGCGTGATGAGCCACAGCAAGACGTTGCTTTGCTCATCGCCAGCCAACATGTTGGTGGTAGTCATCAAGGTGATCAGCCACAGCGTAAACCCCACCGCGAGTCCCACATACACCCCTTTGCGGTTTCCTTCGCGCCAATACATGCCACCGATCAGCGCCGGAGCAAACTGTGTGATGGCCGAAAACGAGAGAAACCCAATCGCCGACAGCGACGGAATGGTATCAAGGGCGAGATAAAATCCCCACGCCCCCAGTAACAGCAACAAAATCAGCGTGCGGCGAATGATCACCAAAAGCCCAGAGAAATGACGATGGTTGCGCTGCGACAAACGCATACGGCGCAGCAGCAAGGGCATCACCAAGTCATTCGACACCATGATCGCCAGCGCAATGGTGGAGACAATCACCATGCCTGACGCGGCCGAGGTGCCACCAAGAAAAGCCAGCAACGCGATGTCTTCGGCGCCAACCGACATCGGCACACTGATGACAAACGTATCAGGCGATGTGCCACTCAGCAGGCTTTGCCCGACCCAAGCGATCGGCAGTACGAACAGCCCCATCAAAATCAGGTACATCGGGAACAGCCAACGCGCGGTATGCAGATCCTGCGCGCGTTCGTTCTCCACCACCATGGTATGAAACTGACGTGGCAGACAGATGATGGCAATCATCGTCAGCACCGTGTGTACAAACAGCGTCGGCCAATTAGGCGCCTCATAAGTGGCGCGAACAGTTTCCATCAGATTCACACTGTCGTGACTCAACGCGAGAAACAGAATAAACAGCCCGACCACCAAAAACGCCACCAGCTTGACGATGGACTCAAACGCAATCGCCATCATCATGCCGCGGTGATGTTCGGTGTTATCAATGTGCCGCGTACCAAACAGCATGGTAAACAGTGCCAACGCCAGCACCACAAACCACGACACGTGATCGTCCTGATAGCCGAACTGCTCACGCAGATCCGGCGCGACGATGTTCAGCCCCATGGTAATACCGCGTAGCTGCAAAGCGATGTAAGGCAGAATCCCCGCAACCGCGATCAGCGTGACCGCCACCGCCAAGCCTTGCGACTTGCCATAGCGCGCCCCGATAAAATCAGCAATCGATGTGATGTGTTCGCGTTTGGCGATGAGAATCAAACGCGCAAGGATGCGCCAGCCAAAGGCAAAGACCAGAATCGGCGCAATATAAATCGGTAGGAACGACCACGGGTTGGCACTCGCTTGTCCCACCGTGCCGTAAAAGGTCCACGACGTGCAATACACCGCAATCGACAAGCTGTAGATCCACGGTCGCCATTTCGCCAACCAACGCGTCTGCCGATCGCCATACCAAGCAATTAAAAACAATACGCCCAGATACACGAGCGACACCGGTATCACTAACCATCCTTGCATGACTTATCCTTGTGGCTGCTCCGCAGTAATAAAAAAGTCCCTTCCTCGCCTAAGGCGCCGTGAAGAGACTTTTATTAAACAGAGGATGAGCGGATTGCTCAATCAAGCAGCATTAAATCTGTGCTTCAGGCTCCGCTTTCGGCAGAGCCACGTTCGATTCGGGCTCATCCACTTTCACCAACAGCGCCAGTAGACCCATGGCGGCCATCGCCCAAAACACGTACGCGCCCCAATGTTCGTAGCCCCAACCGCTCAATGTGGTCATCAAAGCAATCACCGCGCCCAGTGGAATGGCGTTGTACAACGCCTGCAACGCCACCATCTTATTCTGCGGCGCATGCTGAATGTACTGAATTGCGGCAATGTGAGACATCGCAAAGGTCACGCCGTGCAGCAGTTGAATCGCCACCAACGCCACAATCGCAGTGGTCGATGCCGTCAATCCCCAACGCGCCATCACGCCCAGTGACGCGATGACAAACAGAGTGCGCAGGCTCCAACCGGAGAACAGACGTTTGCTCAGTGCAAACACCAGCACTTCAGCTACCACCCCCAAGCTCCACAAATAGCCGATCACATCTTCCGAGTGGCCGGATTCTTTCCAATAAATCGAGCTAAAGCTGTAGTACGCGGCATGGCTGCCCTGAATCAGTGCCATCAACAGCAGAAATTTCACCACTGGCCATTCACGCAGCAAGGCCGTCAGTTTCAAGCGTTCTGCCGCTTCATGGTGCTCAGTCACCGGCATCGGCTTGGTGTTTCGCAAGCTGATAAGCCAGCACACCAGCAGGCCAAACAGCGCGGTGTAGAGAATCATGCTCGCGCCGTACTGCGCGACAAGAAATCCCACCACGGTTGAGCCGCCAATGAAGGCGACCGAGCCCCACAAACGCGCACGACCATAATCAAGCATGTTGCGCTTGGCGTAATAGTTGGCCGTCGCATCTGACAGCGGAATGATGGGACCACAGCAGAGGTTAAATAGAATGGTCGCTAACGCCATCAGCCAGAAACTGCCGCCGGTAAAGAAGTGGAACGCAACAAACAGCAGCCCGGCGAGGGTCAGCCAGCGCAAGGCCGGCAACAGATGCTCGGCTTTGTGCACTCGTGGCGTAATCACGATATTGGCCACACAACGCGTGGCAAAACCAATGCCCACCAACAAACCAATGTCCGTTGCTGAGACGCCTTGATCCGCAAACCACAGCGACCAAAACGGCAAATACACACCGTAGGCAAAGAAGAAACCGATGAAATACTGGGAGATCCAGCCAAAAGGAGAAGGGTTTAGCATTTGTGATCCTACAATGAAACCGTCAAAAAAACGCGGGTATTATGCAATGAGTTCCTTGGTTTAAAAAGGGGGCTTTGCGCAACACAAAGTTTCCATATTCGCATGCATCCCGTTGAGCGCGCCGCCATTAGACCAAAGTCGTCTGGAGGCGCGAAAGAAATTTGTCACACTTACCTGAGGTCATTCCCTAAGGTGAGCTCGCGCCATGCCGGATAAATTCAACATGCAGTCCCCGCCGTTCGACCGTCTGACGGCCAGTCAACAACAGTCTCTACGCGCCGCGTTAGACGTGGCTTATTTTCGTGAACGTGAAGTGATTCTGCACAGCGGTCAACCCTGCACACATCTGCATGTGCTCATCAAAGGCACCGTGGAAGAGCGCGCGGCCGACGGCAAAGAGATTTACGCCCATTACGCCAATGATGACCTATTTGATGTTCGAGCCATCTTTGAAGGCAGCACCAAGCACCATTACGTGGCTTTGGAAGATACGCTGAGTTACCTGCTTCCCCAAAGTGTATTTATGACGCTGTACCATGAAAATGGTCAATTTGCGGCGTACTTCGATAATAACCTCGCGAAACGCCAAGCGCTGATTGAAGCGGCTCAGCAGCAAAAGAACATCGCCGAATTCATTCTGACCAAAGTTGACCATTCAATTTATCTCGCGCCGATGCTGCTGACACCCGAGCAGCCGCTGCAAGCGGTCACGCAACTGATGAAAGACCATGGAGTCGATGCCGCTTTGGTGCAACTCGACGCAAACGACCCGCGGCTGCAAGACAGCCCTGCCCATCCGTATGCCATCGTCACGCGCACCAACATGCTGCACGCGGTGATGCTCGACGGCGTGGCACTCGATGCCCCCGTCGGCGACATTGCCACCTTTCCCGTGCTGCACGTCGATGAAGGAGATTTTCTGTTCAATGCCATGGTGATGATGACTCGCCAGCGGGTCAAACGCCTGATGGTGTGCGAAGGCCATCAAGCGGTCGGTATGCTGGACATGATTCAAATCCTCAGTGCGTTTTCAACCCATTCACACGTGCTGACCTTGGCGATAGCCCGCGCGTCCAGCATCGAGGAGCTGGCGCTGGCCTCCAATAAACAGCGCCAACTGGTGGAAAGCCTGCTCAGCCGCGGCGTACGCACCCGCTTTGTGATGGAGCTGATTTCGGCAGTCAACGAACAAATCATCGAAAAAGCGTTTGAATTGGTGGTTCCGCCCGCGCTGCACGATCACTGCTGCCTCATTGTGCTGGGCTCGGAAGGGCGCGGCGAACAAATTCTCAAAACCGATCAGGACAATGCCTTGATCATCAAAGATGGGTTGGAGTGGCATCAATGCCAGCCCGTCATGAACCAGTTGTCGCATACGTTATTGCAGTTGGGTTATCCACTTTGCCCGGGCAAAGTGATGGTCAACAATCCGAAATGGGTCAAGTCGCAAACCGCTTGGAAACACACACTGACGGAATGGGTGAAAGCCGCCAGCCCCGAACGCGTGATGGATATTGCCATCATGGCCGACGCCCACGCGGTGGCGGGCAACACAGACCTGCTTGCCCCGGTGAAAGCGCACCTGCATCAATTGATGGCCGATCAGGAACTGATTTTGACCGAATTTACGCGACCTGCACTCAACTTCTCAGTACCGCTGACGCTATTGGGAAATGTCAAACACTCCAAATCCGGCCTCGATATCAAACAAGGGGGCATCTTCCCGCTGGTGCACGGCATTCGCGCCTTGAGCCTCGAACACCACATTGCCGTCAACAACACCTTTGAACGCATTGAAGCCTTGGTTAAACAGAAGGTGTTGGAGCAAGAGACCGGTGACAACCTGAGTGAAGCATTGAAGCAGTTCTTCAAATTGCGCCTCGCGCAGCAGCTCAGCAACCAGCACAGTGCCAACACGCTGGATTTAAAACAACTCGACCGAGCCGAACGCGATTTGCTGCGCCACAGCCTGCATGTGGTCAAAAAGTTCAAGCAATGGCTGGGCTACCATTATCAAATTCGGGACTAAGCCATGAATTGGATTACCCGCCGATACTGGCACTACAAGCTGCGCGGCTCCCGTTACCAAACGCTGTTTGAAGCACCGACCGAGCAAGAATTTGTCTCGCTGGATTGTGAAACCACCAGCTTGGATCCAAATCGGGCCGAGTTGGTGACCATCGCCGCGACGAAAATCATCGGCAACCGCATTCTGACCAGCCAGCCGTTTGAAGTGCGGCTACGTGCGCCACAATCGCTTGATTCCTGCTCGGTGCGCATTCATCGCATTCGCCATCAAGATTTAGTCGATGGCATCAGTGAACAAGACGCCTTAACGCGCTTGATTGCGTTTATCGGCAATCGCCCACTGGTCGGCTACCACATTCGCTACGACAAAAAGATTCTCGACATCGCGTGCCGTCGCCACTTGGGGTTTCCGCTGCCCAACAGCTTGATTGAAGTCAGTCATATCTATCACGACAAACTGGAAAAACATCTGCCCAACGCCTATTTCGACCTGAGCTTGGATGCGATCTGCCGTCATCTTGATTTGCCGCTGCAAGACAAACACGACGCCTTGCAAGATGCCATCACCGCGGCGTTGGTTTACGTGCGTTTAACCAAGGGGGAATTGCCCGCGTTTACTTCCTCGGCTCACCATTCCTCGTAACACGTGGGCAAACCTCACCGTGCACAAGCTTAGATCCACTTCTCAAAAACCGGCTTAACTGCCTATTTTCTCGAAACAAATCGACCATTCATCCTAAAGTCTAATTGTGTAAAAACCGCCGCTGACTAAGAGTTATAGGCATATCGAATTTCCGCCCGCGTGTTTGAAACGCTGTGTGAAAAGGAAATTTGCTGTATTCACAAGGAGAACATGCAATGAGTGAAGCCCACATTTATCCAGTCAAAGAAAACATCAAAGCGCACACCCATGCCGACGACGAAACCTATTTAGCGATGTACCAACAGTCGGTCTCCGATCCGGAAGGTTTCTGGAGCGAGCACGGGAAGATTGTGGATTGGATGAAGCCATTCACCCAAGTGAAGCACACCTCGTTTGATACTGGCCACGTGGATATCCGCTGGTTTGAAGATGGCACGCTCAACGTCTCCGCCAACTGCATTGACCGCCACTTGGCGGAACGCGGCGACGACGTGGCCATCATTTGGGAAGGCGATGATCCAGCCGATGATAAGACCCTAACATTTAACGAACTGCACCGCGACGTGTGCCGTTTCTCCAATGCATTGAAAGCCCAAGGCGTTCGTAAAGGCGACGTGGTGTGTTTGTACATGCCGATGGTGCCGGAAGCTGCCGTGGCGATGCTGGCGTGTACTCGCATTGGCGCGGTACACACCGTGGTATTTGGCGGCTTCTCTCCCGAAGCGCTGGCCGGACGCATTATCGATTCCGACTCCAAAGTCGTGATCACTGCCGATGAAGGCGTTCGAGGCGGCCGCGCTGTACCATTGAAGAAAAACGTCGATGAAGCGCTGACCAACCCAGAAGTGAAAACCATCAGCAAAGTGATCGTATTCAAACGCACTGGCGGTGAGGTTGCGTGGCACGAACACCGCGATGTGTGGTGGCACGATGCGGTCGCAGCGGCTTCCGATGTATGTCCGCCAGAAGAGATGAACGCAGAAGATCCACTATTCATTCTCTACACCTCAGGCTCAACCGGTAAACCCAAAGGCGTCCTGCACACCACAGGCGGTTACTTGGTTTACGCGACCATGACCTTCAAATACGTCTTTGATTACCAGCCGGGAGAAACGTTCTGGTGTACTGCTGATGTGGGCTGGATCACCGGCCACACCTATCTGATTTACGGGCCGCTGTCGAACGGCGCGAAAACCATTTTGTTTGAAGGCGTTCCTAACTACCCAAGCACCGCGCGCATGAGTGAAGTGGTCGACAAACACCAAGTCAACATTCTGTACACGGCCCCCACTGCGATTCGTGCTCTGATGGCGAAAGGCGATGAAGCGGTGAAAGGCACCTCGCGCAGTAGCCTGCGCATCATGGGCTCAGTGGGTGAACCAATTAACCCAGAAGCGTGGGAGTGGTACTACAAAACCATCGGCAATGAAAAATCGCCGATTGTTGATACTTGGTGGCAAACCGAAACGGGCGGTATTTTGATCACGCCACTGCCTGGCGCAACGGCACTGAAACCAGGTTCTGCGACCCGCCCATTCTTTGGCGTGCAACCGGCATTGGTCGACAACATGGGTGAAGTGATTGACGGCGCTACAGAAGGAAACCTCGTGATCCTCGATTCATGGCCCGGTCAGATGCGTACCGTGTATGGCGACCATGAACGCTTCGAGCAAACCTACTTCTCCACCTTTAAAGGCATGTACTTTACCGGTGACGGCGCGCGCCGTGATGAAGATGGCTACTACTGGATCACCGGCCGCGTGGATGACGTCCTCAACGTGTCCGGGCACCGCATGGGCACCGCTGAAATTGAATCGGCATTGGTGGCCTTCGATAAGATCGCTGAAGCCGCCGTGGTGGGCGTGCCGCACGACATTAAAGGTCAAGCGATATACGCCTACATCACACTCAACGATGGTGTTTACCCCAGCGCGGAGCTGCACAAAGAAGTCAAAGATTGGGTGCGCAAAGAAATTGGCCCGATCGCCACACCGGATGTGCTGCACTGGACGGATGCACTGCCAAAAACACGTTCAGGCAAGATCATGCGCCGCATTCTGCGCAAGATTGCCACGGGCGATACCGGAAACTTGGGTGACACATCGACCCTCGCCGATCCAAGTGTGGTCGATAAACTGATCGCCGAAAAAGCACAATTGGTGTAACCCTCGCGCGAATTTGCACACACGCCAAGCACCTTCCCATGGAAGGTGCTTTGGTTTTTACGTGCGATAAGCCACTCATTAGTAAGCATTTCATCAGTATCCTTCCCCGCACAAAACCGCGCCCCTCCCAGTACAGACGGCCCGCGCGCCCTGATCCATTCACATTCGTTAACAAAAAGTCGATGCGATGCTGCAAAAGGTCAATCAAAGTGATAAGACCAGTAAATTGCTGCCATTTGCGATGAATTAGCTATAATCTTGGTCAATTTAATAAAAAGCGCGAACTTTTGACAAAAAAGTTGTGTCGAATAAGCGATAATATGGGAATATTCGCAATAACTACATAATAAAGGGAGATAGCAACACAATGGCAGCAAAATTACGCATTCTGGTTTTAAATGGTCCAAACTTAAACTTATTAGGTTTACGTGAACCGGCACACTACGGCTCACAAACTTTGGAGCAAATTGTAGCGAACCTACAAGAACAAGCAGAAAGCGCTGGCATTGAGTTGGACCATCTTCAGTCAAATCGCGAATACGAACTGATCGAAGCCATCCACCAGTCATACGGCAAAGTGGACTTCATTATTATTAATCCGGCCGCATTCACTCACACCAGCGTGGCGTTGCGTGATGCATTGCTGGGGGTTGCTATTCCATTTATCGAAGTACATCTATCGAATGTACATGCTCGTGAACCGTTCCGTCATCACTCCTACCTGTCTGATAAGGCACACGGGGTGATTTGCGGTCTTGGGGCACAAGGCTATGAATTCGCTTTGTCGGCAGCCGTTCGCGCGCTGCAAGCAAAGTAAACCCAAACACTCTGCAGCTCAATTGAGCTGTCTTATTCACAAGATAAAAGAGAAAGAAACAATGGATATTCGTAAAATCAAGAAGCTTATCGAATTGGTTGAAGAGTCAGGCATTGCTGAGCTAGAAATTTCTGAAGGTGAAGAATCGGTACGCATCAGTCGTCACGGTGTCGCCCCAGTTGCACCTATCCAGTATGCTGCACCTGCACCAATGGCAGCGCCAGTAGCAGCCCCTGCAGCAGCGCCCGTCGCTGAAGCACCAGCAGCAGCCAAAACGCCTGCGGGCCACATGGTTCTTTCTCCAATGGTGGGTACGTTCTACCGTTCACCAAGTCCAGATGCAAAATCATTCATCGAAGTGGGTCAAACTGTGAAAGCGGGTGACACATTGTGCATCGTTGAAGCGATGAAAATGATGAACCAAATCGAAGCAGACAAGTCTGGTGTAGTGACCGAGATCCTTGTTGAAGACGGTCAGGCCGTAGAATTCGACCAGCCACTTGTTGTCATCGAATAATCGAGGCGCGTAGTTATGCTAGATAAGTTAGTCATCGCGAACCGAGGCGAAATTGCGCTTCGTATTCTTCGTGCATGTAAAGAGTTGGGCATCAAAACTGTTGCCGTTCACTCCACAGCAGACCGCGATCTAAAACACGTCCTGCTGGCGGATGAAACCGTATGTATCGGCCCTGCAAAAGGCATCGATAGCTACTTGAACATTCCACGCATCATTTCAGCCGCTGAAGTGACCGGCGCAGTGGCCATCCACCCGGGTTACGGCTTCCTGTCTGAAAATGCGGACTTTGCTGAACAAGTTGAGCGCAGCGGCTTTATCTTCGTGGGCCCAAAAGCCGACACCATCCGCCTGATGGGCGATAAAGTGTCAGCCATCACCGCGATGAAGAAAGCAGGCGTTCCTTGTGTACCGGGTTCTGACGGTCCTCTGGACAACGATGATGTGAAAAACCGTGCACACGCGAAACGCATTGGTTACCCAGTGATCATCAAAGCCTCTGGTGGCGGCGGCGGTCGCGGTATGCGTGTGGTTCGCAGCGAAGCGGAACTGGTCAATGCCATCAGCATGACCCGTGCAGAAGCGAAAGCGGCGTTCAACAACGACATGGTTTACATGGAGAAATACCTCGAAAACCCACGTCACGTTGAAGTCCAAGTTCTGGCCGATGGTCAGGGCAGCGCGATCCACTTGGGTGAACGCGACTGTTCCATGCAGCGTCGTCACCAGAAAGTAGTGGAAGAAGCGCCAGCACCAGGCATTACTGAAGAGATGCGTAAGTACATCGGTGAACGCTGTACCCGTGCGTGTATCGAAATCGGTTACCGCGGCGCAGGTACGTTTGAGTTCCTGTACGAAAACGGCGAATTCTACTTCATCGAAATGAACACACGTATTCAGGTTGAACACCCCGTGACTGAAATGGTCACAGGCGTTGATTTGATCAAAGAACAGCTGCGCATCGCAGCAGGCCAACCGCTGTCGTTCACACAAGACGACATCAAAATTCGTGGCCATGCGATGGAATGCCGTATCAACGCGGAAGACCCAGAACGCTTCCTACCTTGCCCAGGCAAGATCACCCGTTTCCACTCACCAGGTGGCATGGGCGTGCGTTGGGAATCACACATCTACTCAGGCTACACCGTACCGGCGTACTACGACTCGATGATCGGCAAACTGATCACCTTTGGTGAGAACCGTGACGTCGCGATTGCACGGATGCGTAACGCGCTCGATGAGATGATTGTGGAAGGTATCAAAACCAACATTCCACTGCAGCAAGTGATCATGAAAGATGAGAACTTCCAGCACGGTGGCACCAACATCCACTATCTGGAGAAAAAGCTGGGTCTGCAATAACCCGCTTTTTGGCCTTGCAAATGCCCACTTCGGTGGGCATTTTTGTGGGCGGCGCTGAGTGAATGGACTGCCTCTATAAAAACGGGCCAAATCTGCTACACTTTGCGCCAATTGAACGAACTGAAGAGAGCAAGAGCAATGCCTTGGATTCAAATTAAACTGAACGCGACCAACGAAAACGCCGAGCGCATCAGCGATATGTTGATGGACGACACGGGCGCGTTATCGATCACTTTCCTAGATGCGAAGGATACGCCCGTGTTTGAACCCCTGCCGGGAGAAACACGTTTATGGGGCGATACCGATGTTCTTGCCCTCTACGATGCCGAAGCCGATACCTCATGGGTGCTGAGCCAAATTCGCGCCAGTCACCTACTGGCGGACGATTTTGCCTACAAAGTTGAGCAAATTGAAGACAAAGACTGGGAACGCGAATGGATGGATAACTTCCACCCAATGCAGTTTGGCAAACGCTTGTGGATCTGCCCAAGCTGGCGTGACGTGCCAGACCCAGACGCCGTCAACGTCATGCTCGACCCTGGCCTGGCCTTTGGTACTGGCACACACCCAACCACCGCGCTGTGCTTGGAATGGCTTGACTCACTCGATCTGTCCGGCAAAACCGTGATCGACTTTGGGTGTGGCTCGGGCATTTTGGCCATTGCCGCCATCAAACTGGGCGCTGCAAAAGTGATTGGTATCGACATCGACCCACAAGCGCTGCTGGCATCCAAAGACAACGCGTCCCGCAACGGCGTTGAAGATCTGATTGAAGTTTACCTACCAAAAGACCAGCCCGAAGGCCTCGTGGCTGACGTCGTGGTCGCCAACATTCTCGCTGGCCCACTGCGCGAACTCTCCCCTGTCATCAAGAGCTTGATGAAGCCGAATGGTCTGCTGGCCATGTCCGGCGTACTCAACACTCAAGCCGAAGACGTCGCCAATTATTACCGTGACGAACTGCACGTTGATCCGATCGTTGAGAAGGAAGAATGGTGCCGCATCACGGGTCGCAAACAAGGCTAGATAAGACTTTGCGCGCTAATTGACTGAAAAATAGGCCATTTACAAAATGTTTTTGTAAATGCTCAAATATTAGTCTTTTCACGCATCGAAAAAATGCGTAAAATGCGCGCCCTTGCTGGTATGAAGCTGTGAAGACGTTTTGAAAATCGGAAATTATCAACTTAAGAACAATCTCATCGTTGCACCGATGGCTGGTGTCACCGACAGACCGTTTCGAGAGTTGTGCCTCCGCTATGGCGCGGGAATGGCCGTCAGTGAAATGATGTCCTCGAACCCAGCGCTGTGGAAAACAGACAAGTCCAGAAACCGCATGGTGCATGAAGGCGAATCGGGCATTCGCTCTGTACAAATTGCGGGTTCCGATCCACAGCTGATGGCCGATGCGGCCCAGTTCAGCGTTGAAAACGGTGCGCAAATCATCGACATCAACATGGGCTGCCCAGCGAAAAAAGTGAATAAGAAGCTGGCCGGTTCTGCGCTACTACGCTATCCGAATGTCATTGAAGACATCCTGAAAGCCGTAGTGAATGCAGTGAATGTTCCTGTAACACTCAAAACCCGAACTGGCTGGGACACAGACAATAAAAACTGCGTCCAAATCGCTAAACTTGCCGAAGACTGCGGCATTCAGGCACTGGCGCTCCATGGGCGAACCCGGACCTGCATGTACAAAGGTGAGGCGGAATATGACAGCATTAAAGCGGTCAAAGCGGCTATTCAGATTCCGGTTATCGCTAACGGTGATATCGATTCTCCGGAGAAAGCCAAACATGTGCTGGAGTACACCGGCGCTGACGCTTTAATGATTGGACGACCGGCCCAAGGACGTCCGTGGATTTTTCAGGAAATCCAACACTATTTGGAAAACGGCACCACGATGCCTGAGCTTCCGATTTCGGAAGTGAAAGACATCCTGCTTGGTCATGTGAACGCTCTGCATCAATTTTATGGAGCGTATTTAGGCCCTCGCATCGTGCGCAAGCACGTTGGGTGGTATCTCAAAGAACATGAACAGGCGAGTGAGTTTCGCCGTACCTTCAATGCCATAGAGGCAGCCCCGCTGCAACTCGAAGCATTAGAAGGTTATTTTGATAACGTTGCATCATAATTAAGAGAAGAGCTAGACCGAATATGTTCGAACAAAATCTGACTTCAGAAGCTTTAACAGTAACTACCGTAACTTCACAAGATCAAATCACGCAAAAACCACTACGTGATTCAGTTAAAGCGTCTCTTAAAAACTACTTGGCACAACTGAACGGTCAGGAAGTGACAGAACTATACGAATTAGTTCTCGCTGAAGTTGAACAACCACTACTAGACACCATCATGCAGTACACTCGCGGTAACCAAACTCGCGCAGCAACCATGATGGGTATCAACCGCGGTACTCTTCGCAAAAAACTGAAAAAATACGGCATGAATTAATTAGAATTCTTAACCGATTGAATTTAAAGGGCTTATTTTAAATAAAATAGGCTCTTTCTTATTTAACCCCCACAATAACCCCCACTTTCGGAAAACCACTCCACACCCCCACATGAAAAAACATCATGTAACCCCAGCTTTTTATTTTTGCAAACAAAAAACACATAGGACACTTGGGAACTTAGGACAAAGCCTTATCTGGTAAGAGCTGCGATTGTCCTAAATGAAAAAGCACTTAGGACAGGTAAACCAACAAGTAAGGCAGTATCAGTAGCTTTTAACAATCGACAATGTGACTACTATCAATAATTACCAGTTCAACTTGTGACTTACAGATAATGAAAACGTACACTCTTCAACTCGATTACTAAATAATATGCATATTATGAAAATCACTATATTTATGGTCTTGTCTTTGTTGTTATCTGGTTGCGCGTACAACAACCTTTCAGAAAAGGCAAAAGACAATATCGCTTACCAGCACTTTACTACAACGCAATCCAATAGCATTTCAGAGGCACTCGCTACGGTATCGTCCCCATCCTCAATAGGTGACGTTATGTTCTACGTAACAAAGGTAGAAACAACCGATACTAACAGTGAAAGCTATGCGTATGTATCTACCATTAGAAACAACCGTTTCTTTCCTGAAAACGCGCGTTGGTCATCCGGCTATATTTATAAAGATGAAATTAACAACAAATACTATCGGATATATACGACACCTAGATACTTTGGTGGTGCTATCGGTGTCGTTTTGGATGAAAACTTCAAACCTGCGACTGAAAAACCGCTAGTTCAAGTTCAAGGAGCTAAGAAAGGAAGATCTTGGGAACTTGAACCTATTGCTGACACCAACCAGCCATTTTTTAGAGTTGTAGAGAAACAGAGCACCAGAATTGTACCGCCTGTGTGGGGGTTGCGTTATGGGGGTTTTTTCTCTGGTAAGTACACTTTTGAAATTGTTAACAAATCAGAGTCAAGCTCTATTGAAGTGCTTCAATCAATTAAAATGCCACCAAAAGATTTTATGGACGGTTTTACGATAAGAGGGGTTAGAGTAAAAGGAATTACACCAGATTCACAAGGTGTCATTACTTTTGATGCAAAACTTATCGACTAAGTGTAAATACGCTTTCAATTAAAGGGGATGAAGAAAGCGATCCCCTTTAATCCAATGACTTCCAAATATTCAAACTTTTGCCGTGCCCGTGATGTCCGAAAACTCCCCCCTCCCTCCTACATGACTTCCGAAAATTAGCCCATACGTGACCTCAAAAAATTATTGGCAATGTCTCATTGAGTCGTATTGCTTGAGTCCATAAAAGAGAGCATTTTCGGGAGTCCATAAAAAGAGCGCATAAGCGCCCCTGTTGAATGGTTGCTGTTACTGGTGGGAATGTTTGACCAATCAGCTAAACGATCTTACAAGCCATTTTAGACGGCCTCACGCTGGCGATTGCTTTGCGCTTTGCGTGTCGGTAAATGCTGCTCTTTCGTGCTATGGGAATATGCTCCAAATTAGGGTAAATCTGTTCCCAAAATTCAGCCAACGCCGTTTCTACGTATGCCATCGGTTCTATTGAGTCTTGCTTATCCGCCATAATTTTCCGCCTTTTTGTTCGCCTAGTGACTTCCAAAAACTCATAAATGCCAAAGTCCGCACGCTGGCGGACTCTCGTTTATTGCTGGTACTGGTAATGCTGTTCAAAGATGCTTTGCATTTCCTCTAACGGTTTGGTCTTGTAACAGTTAACCCTTCGGTCTCTTAATCCGCCTAACTTGCCGCCATCACTCACAACGCCCAATGTTTGTTTTAGATACTTGCCCAGTGCTTTAGGGGTTTTACGTTCATAACCACTAACTTTCATATCATCACAAAAGAAAATGTAACTATTAAAAAAACTTTCCCGCGGAATAATCTCTGTTTTCTCTAGGCTATACGTCTTGCCACCATCAGATAACGCGCCATCGTCTAACACCTTTTGCAACCATTCCGCTTCACTTGGTAATGACTCCATGATCTGCGCCTGTAGCGCCTCTGTCATAGGTGCCTTGTGCAAATTGAACGGGCTACTATCGTAGTGTTTTAGAAAGTTAAACAGTTGTCCGATGGTTTCCGGTGCGTCAATATCGGCGTAGAGATTGCGGAAATATTCCTTATCTTGCTTTTTACAGTCGGATACCTCCAACACAAAAAAGCGTCTTTCTTGCTGGTGGGCTGGCACCGCCCAATCGTTATTAGTGCACATCAAAAAACGGTGATAGCTGTCTATCTCTATCGCATCTTTGCCTTTGGCCTCGATGGTGATGGTGCTATCGGTGATCAAGGTGCGGAACTTACCTGCATCTTTAGGGCTGCCACTCCAGAACGCTTCCTCAATAGTGACAAATAGCTTGTTCGCTAAGTGGCTATTGAATGCCCCTAGCAAATGCTTGCTGTCTTGAACCCTCATCGCGTACTGCCCCAGGAGCTTTTCCATCAGCACAGAAACGGTGCTTTTTCCGGTTCCTCTCGCTTCCGATTTGAGCACAACACAAACACCGCTTTTTCTTTCCGGCTTTTGGATAATTTGTGCCATCCACGCCAGCAAATAATGAAAATGCTCTTGATTGCCGTTACAGATAACATGGAGTAAATGCCACATGATGCGATCTAGTTTGTCGTCACCATCCACGGCTTCAACTTCAAATCCTGACCACATGTTAAGAAAACGGCTTCCAGTTTTATTGGATGGATCGAACACCACCCCCTGAAAAGTGTTGCGCTTTTTAGCTTTCATCCACATATCAAAGCAGTTGGCTGTCTTAGCTTGGTTTCTCCCATCAATGTATGAAAAGTTTAGGTTTGCGTATAACTGGCGTTTCTGTGGTACGGCTGAAAAGGTGTACCCCGTATTGCCTTTGTGGTCTGTTTCGCGCTCGCATACCCACACTTTACCGCCTTGTTGTACTATCGAGTGAGTAAGGTTGAAAGAATCAGTAACATGCAGCTCACTATCATTTAGCGGCAACGTGTCTACTGTTTCGCAGAATGTCTTTAACTGATCATATGGGGGCAAGTTCTTTACCAGCTCTAAAAGAAAGCTGTCTTCCTTTGGTGAAAATTTTGCGTTCATCGTTTATACTCCTTTAGCTGGCGGCTCTAGTTTGGCGACAGGAAGCCACCAGCCTCTATAGGTTAAAGTTATGCGCCTTGCTTTTGCTGGCGCGTTTCTTTTTGGCTATAACCTTTTACCTCGTTCACTTTCCACCAGTAAGCATTTGCAGACGCTCGCAATAATCCAGTGTTCAGAAAGTCCAAGGCTACACACCTTTCCCAAATAGCCCTTACAGCGTCCTCCGAACCAGCCGTTGCGACGCCATTCACAAACATTGTCACCCCGTATTCACTCGTTTTATTAAAGGTAAACTGGTTCATTTCTATGACTTGGTTGATATTGTCGCGGCTTGGTATCGGTCGCCCGTTACGATTGCATTCAAGCATTGTCACCTCCGTTTAATATGCGGTTCGCTGTATTAAGAAAACGGACTTTAGTGATAATGCGCTGTAAAGTTTGCTCAGCCTTGTAACTGAGCATTGGCTTAAGTGGTGGCAGAATTGAGTTAGGCATTGGTGTAGCTCCCATCTATCCATGATTGAACATCATCAGGACGCCAGCCGATACAGATACCTGCTGGGGATTTGATCGGGCTTGGGAACACTCCCTTTTTGCACCAGCTCCAGATCGTGCGGCGGTCGCGGTTTAGCATCGCGCACAAATCTGAGTAAGTGAGTAGGCGTGTTGTTACTTGTTGCTGGCAGGGTTGTTGATGTTGGTTATTTTGTTGCATATCGTCCATCTCCTTAATGTTATGTCTCGATATGCTCTAACTGTAGCGCGATCCACGTCACAAAAAAGGGCAAAAATATACGTTCAATTAACTTTAAAAACCTAATACACCGCAAATTTGCTCAAAAAATTACCCTAGTTTTTATTTCTCTTTATACGTGTAAACTCTTTCCCTTCCTCGAGCAAATAGCTGTAAGTCTGCTTACAGAAAGCTTCCCCGTTAGTTATTGAACGCTCTATATCTTCGTTGCTCATGTTTGGGTAAGCAATTTCTTTGTAAAGTTCCAAATTACTAGTAAGTTCATCGTACTTATCTGTGCGTTTAAAATTTGTATAAAGTTGTCTAATCCTGCCTGCACCAATTTTTTTGAACCATGTCGCTGCCCTATTTTTATCATTAATACAAGCGGCGTAAAAACACGCTGACAACTCATAGAAACCACATATTTTTACCAAGACAAACACATTCTGTACTGCTGGTTCATTTATAAAATACTTGTTGCGGCCATTTTTCGTTTCAAGCTGCTTGATAATTGGTTCTGCAAACTTTTCAGCTTGTTTTCTGCGATATTTTATTTGTTTATTTCTAGCCCCTGAGCTTCCCTCTACCTCCCTACTCAATCGAGCCTCAGCCAGTTTGCCCACTTCATCAAATAGTCGTCCTTTAATTGGCACTTTGTTAGCGTATAGCAATGACACGGCAGCATCTAAATAGTCGGTATCGCCTGAATCGATCCAACCTATGAACTCTCTACAAAGTCTATCTAAAACCGTACTAGGCAACTCTCCCTCATAGTCCTGCCTTAATGCATTCTTCGCTTCTATCTGATTTTTATATTTCGAGATGTCGATGCTCATCTTATCGCCCTCACATTGGCACCTGTTGCGATGTCGTTTAGTTTGGCCAGCCACAACTCGAGTGCTACCTTTTTCTTTTCAATATGTTGTGAACGGTTATATATCTTCATCACACCGCCCAGTGAATGGCCTAGTAGTTGCTCGACCACATACGGCTCTATTTGCATGTCATTTAGCAATGTCGCAAACGTGCGCCTTAAATCGTGAAGCGTCCATGCTTCTTTGTGATCTAGCTTCTGCCACAACTTGCCACCGAACCCAGATACTGCTTCTGGCTTTTTAAGCTCCCCTAGCAAGTATTCAGAACGGGCTTGAACAATCACCGATTGAAGATAATCTTTGAGCTGCTCCGGTATTGGGCGTTTTATCTCACTTCCGGTTTTGCTGTGCTCCTTGGGTACTGTCCAGATCATGACGTCCAAATCCCATTCAGCGACTTTGGATAGCCTTAACTCTTGAGTCCGACAACCAAACACCACCAGCAACAAAACAAGATTTCGGTAGTACCATTTGTTTTTGATGTCATGTGCCCATAGCCAAACGTCCATTAATTCCGGCCATGATAAAACTCTATCTTTCTTTCCTTGGTGCTCGCCTATATCGGGAATATTCAAATCTTCCAACGCTGTTGAGTGGGCATATTGACGTGTACGACAATACTTAAGCGCTTGCTTTGAGTTTTGTAGTATGTAACCACTCGCAACTGGAGCGGCTCGATGATGAGTTCCGTTGGTTATATCATCAAACACCTGCACCCAATGGCGTGTCTCGCATTGCTCTAGTGGCAAATGACCAATATACGGATAAACATGCTTTTGGAATTGTGCACGGTGCTTTTCGTGATTAGCTCTGTTTTTTGCTGCGAAATTGTCTAGCCAGTATTCGAGCGCATCTTTGACCGTTACCGCTTTGAGCTTCTGATCTAGTTTTAGCTGTCGCTCAATCTTGGGGTTTAGTCCATCAGTAAGGTATTTTTTACACTCTGCCGCCTGCTTTCTTGCCTGTAGCAGGGTTAATTCTGGATAGTTGCCCAGCGTCAAATCTTGCGCTTTGTTGGCATAACGATAGCGAAAAACAAAAGACAGCTTCCCACTCTTGAAGTGAAAAACACTTAACCCGTCTCTATCGGCCAATTTTAACGGCTTGCTGTTGTCGTGCTTTTTCCCCAGCAATGCCTTTAGTTTTGAATCGGTGATCGCCATTGTTACCCGTCCTGCTGGTGTCCTGAGTAGTCCTAAGTGATTTTTTGACTTAAGACAGCAAGAAGCCTTGCTGTATATGGTTTTGTCCTGAGTGGCTAAGTGTCCTAAGTAAATTCTTAGTTTATTTTATTTTTAAACCAAGCGATTTAACCCCCACACTAACCCCCACATTTTGCAATATACCTACCAAGATAGCGCGAGACAAAGAGAGACACAACAAAACACTAATTCATTGTAAATAAAGACATTAGGTAAACTAATTAAGATTTATCGAGACGTAGTGAAATGGTAAAAATGATAATACGGCATGAACTAATTCGTTCTGACCCTTTTTGAAAAAACCGAGCTGAGGCTCGGTTTTTTATTGCCCGAAAACCGCACGCCTTTAACTGCAAACACCCCACAATTTCGTTGAAAACTAGAGCTCAGTTGCAAGTTATTGAGGATTCGTCCTTCGTCGCATTTACGCTCATTTCCTGCATTTGTTACAGTGCCAAGTGCGATTCACAATTCATCAAAACAATATCGCCTCTGTTCAACAGCCCGCATTACAAGGAGTGATGCTTATGAATTTTTCTAGTCTGCGTCAGATGAGCATTCGTGCCCGCCTCTATTTACTCGGCGGCACCATCACATTGCTTCTGCTGATCCCCCTCACGTTATTGGTTCAGGACTATCAGGATGACCTGATGCTGGCCAAACAAAATCAAACCCGTCATCTGGTTGAAAGCACCACCTCTTTGCTCAATTACTTTTATCAGCAACAAACCAGCGGTGCACTCACCGAGCAACAAGCCCAACAGCAAGCCAAACAAGCCATCGCCGCCGCCCGCTACGGTGACGAAGACTACTTTTGGATTCACGATCTGACGCCCACCATGGTGATGCACCCATTTAAGCCACAGCTCGACGGCAAAGCCCTGTCGGAAGTTAAAGATCCGAACGGCAAGGCATTATTTGTCGAGATGGCCCATCGTGCACGAGACCAAGGTGAAGGCGTAGTCTATTACTTATGGCCGAAACCGGGCGCACAAGAAGCGGTCGAGAAAGTCTCCTACGTCAAACTGTTCAAGCCTTGGGGATGGATCGTCGGCTCGGGCGTGTACATTGATGATGTGCAAGCGCTGGTCGCAACACGCCTGCAAACCGTGTTGCTACAACTGGCGATCGCGATTGCGGTGATGTTTGCCCTCGCCTACACCATCGGTCGCAGCATCACAAAACCCTGTCTGGCCACCCTATATGCGATGGAAGACATTGCCAAAGGCGAAGGTGACCTTACGCGCCAGCTCGATACCAGCGGCAATGACGAACTGTCGCGCATCGCACGCGCCTTCAACCAGTTTACTGGCAAGATTCGCCACATCGTGCAGGACATCGCACCAATCACCGAAAGCGTCACGGGCAGCGCGCAAGAGCTGACCCAAGTGGCACAAAGCGCCTCCGGCAAAGCCATGGAGCAGCAACAATCGGTCGATACCGTCGCCTCAGCCATGAACCAATTGCACGCCAGTAACCAAGAAGTGGCCAATGCTGCGCAGGAAGCTGCCGTCGCCGCACACACCGCCAGCACCAAAGGTCAGGAAGGCAGCAATGTCATCGCCAAAGCATCGGGCTACATGAGTTCACTGTCGGAGCTATTGAGTAAAACCGATCGCGACACGCAAGCGCTGGCCAAAGAAACCGAAGATGTCGGCGCAGTTTTAGAAGTGATTCGTGGCGTCGCTGAGCAAACCAACTTACTGGCACTCAATGCTGCGATTGAAGCCGCGCGCGCCGGAGAGCAAGGACGCGGCTTTGCCGTGGTCGCCGATGAAGTACGCACACTCGCAACACGCACGCAAAGCAGCACCAATGAAATCGAACAGATCATTGCCAGCCTGCAGCAACGCACTCGCGATGTCAGCGCATCGATGGAACAAACACAGCAGCAATCCAAAGCCACGCAAGAGCAGGCCGACTTAGCGCAGCAGGTGCTCAATGCGATTGATCAGCAGGTCAGCACGATTTTGACCCTCAACCAGCACATTGCAGAGGCGAGTAACCAACAATCACTCGCGACCGATGAAATCAGTCGCAACCTGACGCAGATTGCCGATCACAGCACCCAATCCGCCGCACAAGCCCAACAAGTCGCCGCCGCCAGCGAGCTCTTGATGGAAAACGGCCAGCAGCTGATCCACAGCTTCTCAACGTTTAAGGTGTAACCCCATTCCAAAATCAATCGAGGGCTTCGGCCCTCTTGTTGATGTAAGTCCGTTCAGCCAACGAAGGCTTAATGTTATAGTACGTGCGTACGCTCAACGAGCCCAATTCTGGTCATCGCCGACATCAATAAGGAACATTTAGAGTGAAAATCGTCGCTGTCACGGCCTGCCCAACAGGTATCGCCCACACCTACATGGCTGCAGATGTGCTCAGAAAAGAAGCGCACAAGCGCAACATCAGCATTCAGGTGGAAACACAAGGCGCGATGGGAATCGAGAACGCATTAACGGGAGCTGACATCCTGTCAGCCGACATTCGTCTGATTGTGTCTGACATCGACATCGAAGAAAAAGAGCGCTTTCGCGGCTATAAAACCTTCACCTTCAGCATTGAAGCGGTTCTGGTCAATGTGCATCAAGTCCTCGACCAATGCTTATCTGACTGATGATCACATCGCGTATCACCTTCGTCCTTGAGCACGATGGCCTCGCAGGTTGGCAATTGCAGGAACTCAAGCAGCTAACCGACTATTTTCATTCCCTTTTTGTGTTCTACAATATCACTCGGAGTAAGCAAGCGACTCTCAACGAATCACTGCGTATCATGAGTTTAGGTAGCTGTCGGCACGATCTCTGCCAGCTTGCCATCGAAGGGCTCGACGCCGAACTCGCTTGTATCGTATTCACTGAATATTTGCGAGAACACGCGACGCTAGTCTCCACCTCACATAAACCCAATCATCACGCGAAGCGCCTGTTGACTGAACATCCCGCGTTTCAACTGCCTTTTGTTTACGACTGGCACTATCAGCGCTCGCAAAACCTGCCAGACAAGCGCTCAGCGCTAACACACATTGCGGCGCTCGCAAACCCAAATGCTACATCCGACCTACTGACACAATTACTAGCGCGTGAATGCATCTCTTCAACGGCCATGGCAGGTGGCATCGCACTCCCTCATGTGGTCAGCGAGCACATCCAGCGTCCCTGTTTCATTGTATTTTCATTGGACGAGGGGCTGGATTGGCAATCGGCTCATGAGCCCGTTCATTTGGTATGCGCAGTTCTTCTACCCGCCGCGTTGCATCGGGAATGGCTGATTGCCGTCACTCGGCTGACACGCTGGTTCATTGCCGATACCAGCACACATCTATTACGGTCGGCTCGGCGAGAGGAGACCATTGAGAGTATCGTGTTGCACGTCATGGCGCATTATCAACCGAGCTAAACCGCCCTACTGCACCTGAACTCGGTACTGGGACGGCGTCATCCCCGTGCGCTGCTTAAACACGCGAAAGAAATAATTCACATCCTGAAACCCGCAACGTGTGGCCACTTCAGCCAATCGAAAACGATATTTTTTCAGCATAAACTTGGCTCGCTCCATCCTGACCCAAGTAATGTAATCCGCCAGCGTCATATGCCCCTGTTGACGAAACAGACGCGATAAATGATTCGCAGAAATGTTGAAACGGTGCGCAATGCTATCGCGCGTAATCGCACGATGAAAATTCTCCTGAATGTAAATACAGATCCCTTGATACAAATCTTCACTGCGTTTTTTTGAGGACTGTGTGGGTTGTTCCAAGATCATCAATGTGTAGTTAAGCAGCGCACACAGCAGGTGCTCATCCATTGGTGTTTTGCGCGGTTCACGCGCCAACGCACTCAAGCTCTCCAGAATGTTGTCGATCGCATACCCCGTACGCGTTTGAATACTGTGCTTTTGCACGTCGTAAAACCCGACCTCACCTTTTCGCTTGGCGACAAAACTAAACCCCAATTGACGACGGCCAAACAACAAGCTCAGTACCGAGCAATCCCCCTCCCAATCCGGCTTATTCCAGCAGTTCGGTGGAATGTACAATGCATCCCCCGCCATGATGTCAATCGTCTGTACACCGTGCTCATCATCCTCCATTTGATTGCGATAGCACCCTTTAAGCACGAGCTCTAAACGGGGGAAGTTGACCTGATAGCTGAACGGTGGGGGCGTATGCTTGTCACCCGCAAACCAAATCCGATGGCAACGGTCTCGCTCATCCACTAACGCTTCAATAATGTGAGTAAAAACTTGGCTCATCACGCCTCCAAACTACGCACCAATAGTCCAATTCTATGGATTATCGCCACATAGAACCAGATGAAGCCATCAAGAAAATAGCCATCAATTTAAACATAACAACATGTTTTTATTGTTATTTTATTTAAACCTCTAGATATAAATCCGAATTCATCAAAAGAGAGCAAGATCACGTTTAAGTACAGAGGTTACAATAATCCAGTAAATGCATTGTTTGTACACTACCCCCTACTGGCCTTCACGCTCACAATGAAAGCATTAGAAAACAAGACACCAAGGGAACGACAATGATCACCGAACTGATTAATGAGCGATTAATTCGGCTCAATCTAAGTGCACAGGACAAAGACGGCGTGCTGTCTGAACTGGTTGATGTATTGGATCAGGAAGGCCGCCTTCACGACAAACAACAATTTTTGGCAGACATTTATGCACGTGAAGAATTAGGCAATACCGGCTTTGAAGACGGCGTGGCCATTCCACACGCGAAGAGTCGCGCGGTGAAAGCACCAGCCGTGGTCATCGGTATCAGCCGCAACGGGATCGAATACGGCGCAGAAGATGGGTTGCCATCTCAATTATTTTTCATGATTGCGTCACCTGACGGCGGCGCGAATCATCATATCGAAGTGTTGGCCGAACTCTCTTCCAAACTCATCGAAGAGGGCTTTATTGCCCAATTTCTTGCCGCACAAAACGAACACCAAGCGCTGGAATTACTGCTGGCCCAATCAGAAACTCGCACAGAAAGTCGTGGTGAAAACGGCTTTTTGATCGGCGTAACAGGTTGCCCAACGGGAGTTGCGCATACTTACCTGGCGGCGGAAGCACTAGAAAAAGGCGCGGCAGAGCTGGGGTATCGCATCAAAGTCGAAACCAATGGCTCAATCGGAGTAAAAAACTCCCCAAGCGCAGCAGAGATTGCCGAAGCGGCCGCCATTATGGTCACCAGTGACAAACAAGTGGATATGGCGCGATTTGCCGGTAAACGACTGATTGAAACAGGGGTGAAAGAACCGATCCGTGACGCAAAAGGCCTAATTCAACGAGCGCTGCAAGCACCGATCTATCACCCGGATGCTCGCACACAAGCGAGTGCCGACGCGAAAGGAAAAGCTTCGCAAACCCGTTCTGATCTATATCGCTACTTGATGAATGGCGTCTCGCACATGATTCCGTTTGTTGTGACGGGCGGTCTATTGATTGCCTTGGCACTGGCGATTGGCGGACAACCGACGGAAGCCGGCATGGCCATTCCTCCAGGCAGCATGTGGAATAAAGTGCTGGATGTCGGTGTGGTCGCGTTCACACTGATGATTCCAATTCTGGCAGGCTACATTGCATATGCGATTGCTGATCGGCCTGCACTTACTCCGGGCTTAATTGGCGGCTGGATTGCTAACAACGGGTCATTCTACGGCGCCGATGCGGGGACAGGCTTTATCGGTGCCATCATCGCCGGGTTGTTAGTCGGTTACTTTGTCAAATGGCTCACCAGCATTCACTACCATAAATTTATCCAACCGTTGGTGCCCATCATGATCGCACCGATTGTCGGTTCACTGTTCATTTCGAGCTTGTTTATCTTTGTCATCGGGGCACCGATTGCCAGTTTGATGGATAACATGACCGCACTGCTGACTTCGATGAGTTCAGGTAACTTGGTGCTACTGGGGATTGTGCTAGGTGGGATGGCCGGCTTTGATATGGGCGGCCCCTTCAATAAAGTCGCTTTCTTGTTCTCGGTCGGTATGATTGCCAGCGGTCAAACTCAATTTATGGGTGCAATGGCGTGTGCCATTCCCGTTGCACCACTAGGCATGGGCCTTGCCACCATTCTTGGCCGCAAACTGAACCTGTTTGAAGCGTCAGAAATTGAAGCGGGTAAAGCGGCGGGTGCCATGGGCTTGGTGGGCATTTCTGAAGGCGCCATTCCATTTGCGGCGCAAGATCCAATGTCTGTGATTCCTGCAAACGTGGTGGGTTCCATGGTGGCGGCCGTGATGGCATTCTCCTTTGGCATCACCAACAGCGTGGCACATGGCGGACCCGTTGTGGCTCTGCTCGGAGCGATGAACAAACCCTTGCTTGCAATTGTGTGTATGATTGCAGGTTCAGTGGTCACTGCGCTATTGTGTGTGACATTGAAGAAGATGCGTCAGGCGAAACAGCAACACGTCGCCGCTTAACTGCACAATTCACCCTCCTCCGTCCGACGATTCGGACGGAGTTTGACAACAATCATGCTCCTAATTGTTAGGTTTTGTTGTACTCCTGCTTGTCGCAGGAGTTTTTTGCCATCAAGGCGATGTAATTTTTCGGGGATCAAGAATGAATACCATCACTACGCCGTTCTTTGTCATGAAGAACCAAATCCAAAACTACGCTTGGGGGAGCATTGACTCCATCAGTCAGTTATTTGGCATTGCCAATCCTGAGCAACAACCGCAGGCTGAAATTTGGATGGGGGCACACCCAAATGGATGTTCCGAAGTTGAACTGAACGGTCAACCTTGCTTGCTGAGCGAACTCATCGCGCAAGACAAAGCACGTTTTTTATCCCAACAAACCGCAGCTCAGTTTGGCGAACTGCCTTATCTGTTTAAAGTGCTGGCCGCAGCTCAAGCACTGTCGATTCAAGTGCATCCCAGCAAAGAAGAAGCCCAAGCAGGTTATGCCGCAGAAAACGCAGCGGGCATCGACCGCGCTGCCGCGCATCGTAATTACAAAGACCCAAACCATAAACCCGAACTGGTTTACGCCCTCACCGCGTATCAAGCCATGAATGGCTTCCGTGGCATCCCAGCGATTGTGGCGCACTTTGAGCCGCTGAATATCGCACCGATCCAACCTTTGGTCGATGCACTGCGCCACCAGCAGACTGAACAAGGCCTGCAGCAATTCTTCACCCAGTTGCTCTCTTTCACCGGAGACCTCAAACAACAAGCCGTCGCCGCGCTGCTTGTGTATGCGCAGTCGCATCAATCTCAAGACGTCTTCGCTTTAATCCTTGAATTGGCAACGCAGTACCCAAATGACATTGGCTTATTTGCGCCACTGATGCTCAACGTGCTGACCTTGCAACCGGGTGAAGCGATGTACTTGGACGCGCGGACACCACACGCCTATTTAAAAGGCACTGGGCTAGAAATTATGGCGAACTCAGACAACGTACTGAGAGCAGGCCTCACCCCGAAACACATGGACGTCGAGGAATTGGCAAAGTGCACTCGCTTTGCGGAAAAACCAGCCAACACACTGCTGCTGGAACCTATCGAGCAAGATGGCGCCTTGCTGTTCCCCGTCCCAGTCGACGATTTCAAGTTCGCGTTATACACCGCGCCACAACAAAGCGACGTCACCATGAACAGTGCCGAAATTATTTTCCCAATTGATAGCGATGCCACGCTCATCAGTGACGAAGGTATCGAAGTCACCATTCACAAAGGGCAATCCGTGTTTATTCCGGCTTATACTGCTCATTACCAGCTCAGCTCGGCTGGTCGCGTGGCGCGCGCTTATAACTGATCACCGCCACATGCCCATGGCAGTCCCTGTAGACACGAACGAAGACGGCCTGACTTGGCCGTCTGTTCAGAGAAGGATGAAAGATGAGAATTGGTTTTGACATCGGCGGCACAAAAACAGAAATCTGCGTACTCAGCTCATCCGGTGACTTGATTTGGAATCATCGAATTTCAACCCCGAAACGCTACGAAGATTTCGTCACTGCGATCCTAGAGCTCGTCAACCTTGCCGAGCAACACCATGGTCAAGCCGACGCCATTGGGCTGGGGTTGCCCGGAGCGATCAGCCCGGCCACCGGCCTCATCAAAAATGCCAATTGCGCATTTTTAAACGGACGCGATCTACAACACGACTTAACCAGTCAACTCGGTAGAGCGGTGAACTTGGCCAATGATGCCAACTGTTTTGCTTTGTCTGAAGCCATCGATGGTGCGGGCAAAGATGCCCCCGTGGTGTTTGGCGCCATCCTTGGTACTGGATGCGGTGGTGGTCTCGTCATTCACCAGCAGTTGCTGGTTGGCCCCAACGCCGTGTGTGGGGAGTGGGGACACAATCCGTTGCCGGGATACCATGAGCCGCAAGACGGCCCAGCTCGCGCATGTTATTGCGGACGCCATAATTGCATTGAAAGTTATATTTCAGGAACAGGGTTACAACACAGCTACCAGTTAAAAACCGGCCAAACCCTGAGCGCAGAACAAATCATTCAAGCGTATGAACAAGCACAACCGGCGGCCGTCGACTGCTATCATCAGCTCATTGATCACATGGCGCGCAGCTTTGCCGCGCTAGTCAACATCCTTGATCCCGATGTCATCGTCTTGGGCGGCGGCTTATCCAACGTGCGCCAGTTATATCGCGATTTACCAGACGCCACAGCCCGCTACGTGTTTTCGGATGCTGCACAGGTACGCTTTGCACAAGCGAAATATGGCGACAGCAGCGGCATCCGTGGCGCGGCTTGGCTCGGCCTATAAACTTTCCAGCGCCGCCAAAATGGAGCAATGGCTGGCGTCATCATCCCGATGGCCGCAGCAGGCGTCATTGATTTTTTTCAGGGCGCTGCGAATCCGCATCAGGTCGGCAATTTTCTCATCGATCAACATCAGCTTGGCCGAGGTAATGGATTTGACCTCTGCACAGCTGTGCTCGGTCGCTTCCAAACGAATCTCAAGGAGTTCCTTAATTTCTTCCAGACTCAACCCCAGCTCTTTGGCTTTGAGGATAAAACTTACCTGTTTCTGATTCTCTTCATCATACAAACGGTAACCCGAATCGCTGCGACCGGCTGGCGAGATCAGCGCATTTTTCTCGTAAAAACGCAGCGTATCGGTGGAAACTCCACACCGTTTCGCCAATTCACCTATCTGAAACATAACTGCACCTATTTACTCTTTGGTTACTTTTTTCGCTTGAAAAACCTGTTTTTAGCTATTATTTTCCCAATGCCAAACGATTGCGCGAGATCTTTTGTAATAAATTGGTTAGAATACGCGCCATCCGAACTCTTGGAGAAAAAGGTCTTTACCAAAACTGACCAAGGGGTGATGCAGCGCTATCCCTCATGAACAATTTTGGCAAACATCTTTCGTCATTAACTCCGTGAATTTAAGGAAAATGGAAGCATGAATAACGCTCGTCCAATTCGCCGTGCACTCATCAGCGTATCAGATAAAACTGGCATTGTTGAGTTTGCAAAAGCGCTCTCTGAGCGCGGTGTCGACATCCTGTCTACTGGTGGTACCGCTCGCCTACTTGCCGAGCAAGGCATTGCAGTAACTGAAGTCTCTGACTACACCGGTTTCCCAGAAATGATGGACGGGCGCGTGAAAACGCTGCACCCGAAAGTTCATGGTGGCATTCTTGGCCGTCGTGGTCAGGACGACGAGGTCATGAACACGCACGCCATTAACCCAATCGACATGGTGGTAGTGAACCTTTACCCATTCGCGCAAACTGTAGCGAACCCGAACTGCACACTGGCTGACGCGGTGGAAAACATCGATATCGGCGGCCCGACCATGGTGCGCTCTGCGGCGAAAAACCACAAAGATGTGACCATCATCGTGAACGCGAGCGATTACGACCGCGTGATCACCGAAATGGATGCAAACGAAAAATCACTGACGCTGGACACGCGTTTTGACCTCGCCATTGCTGCGTTTGAACACACCGCGGCTTACGACGGCATGATTGCCAACTACTTCGGCACCATGGTTCCGAGCTACGGCGAGAACAAAGAAGGCGATGAGGCATCAAAATTCCCACGCACCTTCAACCAACAGTTCATCAAGAAACAAGACATGCGTTACGGCGAAAACAGCCATCAAGACGCCGCGTTCTACGTCGAAGCAAACCCAGAAGAAGCGTCGGTGTCTACCGCACGTCAGATTCAGGGGAAAGCCCTGTCTTACAACAACATCGCCGATACTGATGCGGCGCTGGAATGTGTCAAAGAGTTCGCAGAACCAGCATGTGTGATCGTCAAACACGCCAACCCATGTGGTGTGGCACTGGGCGGCGACATTCTGGAAGCGTACAACCGCGCCTACCAAACCGATCCAACCTCCGCATTCGGCGGCATCATCGCGTTTAACCGCGAACTCGATGCAGCAACGGCCACAGCCATTGTCGAACGCCAGTTTGTTGAAGTGATCATCGCCCCAAGCGTCTCTGCTGAAGCGATTGACGTAGTGGCTGCGAAGAAAAACGTGCGCCTGCTGGAATGTGGCGAATGGCACAGCAAGACCACTGGTTTTGATGTGAAACGCGTCAATGGTGGCCTGCTGGTTCAAGACCGCGATCAAGGCATGGTGACACTGAGCGACCTGAAAGTGGTTTCTCAACGTCAACCGACCGAAGAAGAGCTGAAAGATGCGCTGTTCTGCTGGAAAGTCGCGAAATACGTCAAATCAAACGCGATTGTGTACGCCAAAGGCGATATGACCATCGGTGTTGGCGCAGGCCAAATGAGCCGCGTCTACTCCGCCAAAATTGCGGGTATTAAAGCGGCCGACGAAGATCTGGAAGTGGCTGGCAGCGTGATGGCATCCGATGCATTCTTCCCATTCCGCGATGGCATTGATGCTGCCGCCGAAGCGGGCATCAAATGCGTGATTCAACCGGGTGGTTCCATGCGTGATGAAGAAGTCATTGCCGCTGCGGACGAGCACGGCATGGCGATGATCTTCACCGGTATGCGTCACTTCCGTCACTAAAGCTTCGAGCCGTCACAGGGGAGCCAGCCAGCGTGGTCGCGCTCCCCATGATGCAAAGATCCGAATTTAAAATTAAGGAATTCATTTATGCGAGTTTTAATTATTGGTTCTGGCGGTCGCGAGCACGCGCTAGGCTGGAAAGTCGCGCAAAACCCTGCGGTTGAAACCGTATTTATCGCTCCGGGGAACGCGGGCACCGCGCTGGAAGCGAAGCTGCAAAACGTCGATATCGCAGTTGAAGATGTCGCGGGCCTAGTTGCCTTTGCACAGAACAACGCGATTGAGCTGACGATCGTTGGCCCTGAAGCGCCGCTGGTCATTGGCGTGGTGGATGCATTCCGCGCCGCTGGCCTGCCAATCTTTGGCCCAACGCAAGCTGCCGCGCAATTAGAAGGCTCAAAAGCGTTCACCAAAGATTTTCTGGCGCGCCATAACATTCCAACCGCCGCTTATGCCAACTTCACTGAAATTGAGCCAGCGCTGGCTTATGTGCGTGAACAAGGTGCGCCGATCGTCGTCAAAGCCGACGGCCTCGCTGCGGGCAAAGGCGTGATTGTCGCCATGACGCTGGAAGAAGCGGAAGACGCTATCAAAGACATGCTGGCGGGCAACGCGTTTGGTGATGCGGGCAGCCGTGTTGTGGTGGAAGAGTTCCTCGATGGCGAAGAAGCCAGCTTCATCGTGATGGTCGATGGCGAAAACGTGCTGCCAATGGCCACCAGCCAAGACCACAAACGTGTCGGCGACCAAGATACTGGCCCGAACACCGGCGGCATGGGCGCTTACTCACCAGCACCTGTGGTGACCCAAGCCATCCACGATCGCGTGATGCAGGAAGTGATTTACCCAACCGTGCGTGGCATGGCGGCCGAAGGCAATCCATACACAGGTTTCTTGTATGCCGGCCTGATGATCGACAGCACTGGCGCGCCTAAAGTGATTGAATACAACTGCCGCTTTGGTGACCCAGAAACCCAGCCGATCATGATGCGTATGCAATCTGATCTGGTGGAACTGTGTCTGGCAGCGATTGATGGCAAACTGGACCAAGTGGAATCGAAATGGGATCCACGCGCGTCCATCGGTATCGTGCTGGCTGCGGGTGGCTACCCGGGTGATTACGCCAAAGGCGACATCATTTCCGGCCTGCCAACCACGGAAGTGGAAGGTCAGAAAGTGTTCCACGCGGGCACCACCGACAAAGATGGCCACGTCGTCACAAACGGCGGCCGCGTGCTGTGTGCGACCGCGCTCGGCAATACCGTGTCAGAAGCGCAGCAACGTGCGTACGAACTGGCAAAACAGATCAGCTGGCATGGCATGTTCCACCGCAACGACATCGGTTACCGCGCGATTGCTCGCGAGCAGGAAAACCAATAACGTCCATCGTTGATTCGCAAAAAGGCGCCGTAAGGCGCCTTTTTTCTATTCGGGGTGTCTGCTCAAATGAGCACGCGATTAATCGCTAATCAGATTCGGACGCCGAATGCAGTCGTGGTTATCATCCGCCAGCATCAGCAGCTCTTCGACATACACTTTGTCGTTGCGGATTTTACCCAGAAACGCGACATAGCTGTCGAGCGATGACAGTCGGTTGACCACAAAATTGGGCAGCGTCTGATTAAATTCAATTCGGCGATATTCTCGCCCGGTACAGGTTTCAAACACCTCACCATCCCACACACCTTGGATCAATTCCAACCCTTGTGCATCCTGAGATTTAGTCATCTCGGCGAGTGCGTTTGCCTGCTGCTGATAATGCGATAACTGATCTTGGTTGAGGGGCAACACTTTGCCGTCGACACGGTATTGCTGATACACCGCTTCACCGTCTTTGTTGAAACGCAGTTGCACACGATAAGGTACCAAGACCTTATTTTTCGGTTGAACGCCTTCGCGCACGACTTCACGCACTTGGCCTTCATCCCAACGATAACTGGACGTGTACCAACCAAAACGCTCAGACGACACATAATCTGCCGCACTGCTGGGTTGGTTTTGACGTTCGGTATACCAATAGAAACTGGTCGCGTCCCCCATACTTTGTCCCCCGGTGTAGTCACTGATTTGTTCGAGGTTAGGTGTTGGGAGAGAAGAGGAGCATCCGGCCAATACGCCCAATGCCAATAAAGGAAACAGAATTTTTTTCATAGAGGGAAAAACGCCGAGACAGACATCTCGGCGTTACATCAATTACTTCACTGAATCTTTCAGTGCTTTACCTGCAACGAATGCAGGTACGTTTGCTGCTGCGATTTTGATCTCTTCGCCAGTTTTTGGGTTACGACCTGTACGCGCTGCACGGTGATTTACTTTGAATGTACCAAAACCAATTAGTTGAACTTGGTCACCCTCTTTCAGTGCGCCTTCAACCGCGCCAAGAGTAGCTTCAAGAGCAGCTTTAGCCTGAGCTTTAGATAGGTCTGCTTTCTCTGCGATAAAGTCGATTAATTGGGTCTTGTTCATTAGGTTTCCCTTCTCATAGGTTATCGAATTCAGTTCACTCTAAAGCATAAATGCCCCGTCTGGCAAAGGTTTGTCGCGTAACTTGTGCCTCTCTGACGTACTTTTAACCATAATATGAGTAATAACTCACAATTTGTTACGGATTGTGCCAAGCGCCTGACGGAATTATCACGCAAAATGGCATCCCAGATTGTTGGCGAAGCCCCGCTACGCCTGATGTATCAAGGTGTTTCGGAATTAAGAAACGTCACAATCAATACGGACACTTAACATCAACAGCACGTTTTTTTGCTGTTAAAATGCAGCCCATCAGCGTGGCAGTTTTGCAAACACGACCACGCTGCTCCCCCGAATGTCACACATCCCCATTCGGGGGCCATGATAGGTATAACCATTAAGGAACCCGCATGCTTTTGCTTACGATATACGTCACTGTGGCGATTAGCGTATCGTTTATTTGTTCTGTGCTTGAAGCCGTTTTACTCAGCCTAACGCCCAGCTATCTGGCGCAGTTGCGCCAACAAGCGCATCCGTCCGCTGAAAAACTGGCTCGACTCAAAGGCGACATTGACCGCCCGCTGGCGTCGATCCTCACCTTAAATACCATCGCCCACACCATTGGTGCGGCGAGCGCAGGCGCACAAGCCGCCGTTGTCTTTGGCAGCCAATGGCTCGGCGTGTTCTCAGCCGTGTTGACGCTGGGCATTCTGGTGCTATCTGAAATTGTGCCCAAAACCATTGGCGCGGCATACTGGCGCCAACTGGCACCAGCCAGTGCGGTGATCCTCGATTGGATGGTGTGGTGTCTGACGCCGTTTGTCTGGTTCTCGCAGCAAATCACCAAACGCTTGGCGCGCAACATTGAAGTGCCACGCATGCGCGATGAACTGTCGGCCATGGCGCTGCTCGCCAACGAAAGCGGAGAACTGGCAGAAGGAGAATCAAAGATTCTCAACAACCTGCTGAGCATCAGCGATGTGCCGGTCACGCAAGTGATGACGCCGCGTACCGTGCTGTTTCGCGTCAATGCCGCGTTAACCATCAACGAATTTCTCTCCCAGCACAGCGACACACCGTTCTCGCGCCCGCTGGTGTACAGCGAAGACATCGACGACATCATCGGCTTTGTCCATCGCCTTGAACTATTTAAGTTGCAACAAAGCGGCTTTGGTGACAAACAACTGGGCATGGTGATGCGCCCGATTCACGTGTTGCTCAACACCCAAACGCTCCCCAAAGCTTTTGCTCAGATGATGAAAAACCGCCTGCAGCTGTCCTTAGTGGTGGATGAATACGGCACCGTGCAAGGATTGTTGACGCTAGAAGATGTGTTTGAACATCTGCTTGGCGAAGAGATCATCGACGAAGCGGACCGCACCACCGACATGCAAAAGCTCGCGACCGAACGCTGGGAAAGCTGGAAACGCGAGCACGGCGTGATTGAAAGCCGCGACGAAGAAGAGGACGCGCCGCTCGACAGCCGCAAATAACCCACTGCCAAAAAAACGCCCCGAAAAATAAGGGGCGTTGTTGTATTTACGACGTGACGTGCAAATGGCGGAAATCATGCCCGGTTGGCGCTTGCGCCGCCCGTAACCCAAAGTCCGGCAACACCGCATACAGATGATCAAAAATGTCCGACTGAATGCGCTCATAATCCACCCACGCGGTGGTGTTGGTAAAACAGTACAACTCCAGTGAAATGCCTTCATGCGTCGGCGCTAACTGTCGCACCATCAACGTCATGCCTTGATGAATATCAGGATGCGCACGCAGGTAGCGTTCCAGATAAGCGCGGAAGCTGCCCAAATTGGTCAGGCGACGCCCATTGATTAAGCATTCCTCGTCAAACTGCTGACTGTGGTTGTGCTGCGTGATCTCTTCCAACTTGGTTTTGATGTACGGCTCCAACAGTTTCGCGCGCGTCAAATACTCAATATCCTGCTGCGATAAAAAGTGCACACTGGTGGCGTCAATCAACACACTGCGTTTGATGCGGCGGCCGCCCGAATCCTGCATGCCTTTCCAGTTCTTAAACGAATCGGAAATCAGCGCGTAAGTTGGAATCGTGGTGATGGTTTTGTCCCAGTTTTGTACTTTCACGGTGGTCAAACTGATGTCAATCACATCACCATCGGCGCCATATTTGGGCATTTCCAACCAATCGCCCACGCTGAGCATTTTATTGGCTGACAACTGAATCCCAGCCACCAACCCAAGGATGGGATCTTTAAACACCAACATGATGACCGCGGTCAGTGCGCCAAGTCCGCTGAGCAGAATAACCGGCGATTTACCCACTAAAATCGACGTGGTCAGCAGCGCCGCGATGACAAAGAAGACGATTTTCAAGCTCTGTACAATGCCGCGAATCGGCATGTTGCGGCCCAATGGCGTGCGCGAGAGCAGTGTGTCCGCCACATCCAGCAGCGAATACAAGGCGAGCAACGCAAACAGCACAATCCACAGTGCTACCAGCGTCAGAATCCAATCGCGAATCACGCTCTCCGGTGCCAGCCATAGGTTGGTTTGCACACCAATCAAGAGACCCTGAATCACCAGTGCGATGCGGCTAAACAATTTGCCCGCAAACAGCGCGTGACGCCAAACTGCATCGGATTTTTCTGCGCGACGTTTCAGCCACGCGACCACGCCTCGATGGAGTACAATGTGCACCGCCACCGCGATCAGCACGATCAAACCTAACGCTTCTGACAACTTAATAAACTGAGACATTTCGATGCCAAACTGGCCCAGCCAAGTCTCCAAAGACTGCAACATCCTTTACTCCTGCATTTTGGACTACGTGATACGCATCCTAACGCATTATGGGGTATCGTGCTGTGGCAGCTAACAATTTATAACAATATTGGCCGCAGGCAGGCCGAGAGGGGAAAAACAGACAGGTCGTCGCAGGCAGGAGGCGTGCTCCCACCCGCATCCATCAATTACAGTGACACACCAATGTTGCTGATGCAGTCGTCACGTAGCTCTTGACGCAAATCTTTGATCAAGTCGATATCGCGCTCAATCGCTTCACGCAGTGGTCGGTAGATGGCCCATTGTACATCCCACTCTTCGCACACGGCTTCGTTCTCTTTCTGATTGTCATTGGTGATGGTTTCACCGGTTTGCGCTTCTTCCAATTGCGCGACGGTTTGTACCGAAATCTGGCTGACTTTCTGCATCGATTCGTACAAATCATCGCGATCCAACAGGCCATGCAGCGCTGTCGCGAGCGCTTCACACGCATCAATCGCCGGATAAACCGCGTACAAGTCAAACTCGTCTGAGGTCGGGATCAGCTCTTCCAGTTTTTCCAATTGACGCTCAAAGTTAATCTTGGCGTTTTTCACCGTCATCAATTCCCAAATGCTGTCGAGAATTTCACGGTAACTGCGTGGCTCAGCGAATTGGGTATGTTCACAGAACATGGCGTAATTCGGATACATGCGTTCACATAGACACGCCATAAAGGTAATCTGTTGCCAAGGTTCAAACTTCTCAAGGCGAAGTTGCAAAGGGTTCTGTAACCCATTTGATGTCTGTAACATGGTCACTCAATTCGTTGCGGAAAAAGACAGCGGAAGTGTACTGGATAACCAGCGGGGAAAAAAGGCGCATCTATGAACAATTTCACTCATCAGCTGTACATTTTAACGGAGCACAACGCCTGCTATCGCGAAGCCATTGAAGCCCTGCACCTGCCTGAGCTTGCAATCACCGACGATCGCAGCCAAGCCACCTTGCTGCTGGCCGCGCCTCCGCTGGCGGCGCAATGCTTGGATGAGTTTCCTCACTTGGAATGGCTGCAATCGGCCTATGCCGGGGTTGATGCGCTGATCGCCCCTGGCTTGCGACAAGATTATGAACTGACCAACGTCAAAGGTATTTTTGGCCAACAGATTGCCGAATACGTGCTCGGTTACACCATCAGTCACTATCGCCATTTCACGCGCTATCAACAGCAGCAACACCACCTGCAGTGGCAGCCACATCAATATCAATCCTTGAACGGCCAAGTGATGACGATTCTCGGCACAGGCTCCATCGGTGCTCATTTGGCGAACGTGGCGACGGCGTTTGGCTTCACGGTGATTGGCGTCAACAGCTCCGGCATTCCGCCCAAGCACGGCGCGTTCAGCCAGACGTATCACATCAATGAGTTGCCTGCGGCACTTGCTCAGGCAAATATCGTGGTCAACACCTTGCCCAATACGCCAAGTACGCTGGGATTACTGGGTAAAACCACCTTGAGTCACTGTCAGCAAGCCCTGCTGTTTAACGTCGGCCGCGGCAAAACCTTGGTCGAAGACGAACTGATTCCACTGATTGAAGCGGGCCATATTCAACATGCATTTTTGGATGTATTTGCCAACGAGCCACTCAGCGATACACATCCGTTTTGGGCACATCCAGCCATCACCGTCACGCCGCACATTGCAGCGTTGAGTTTTCCGCAGCAAGTGGTGGACATATTCTCTGCCAACTACGCGCTGTGGCGCGACGGCTTTCAGCTCAATCACCGCATTGATTTTAGCAAGGGGTACTGATGCTTCACGATCTGCTACGCGACATTCGCCAGTGCCGCGTGTGTGAACCGGCCCTGCCCTTGGGTGCCAATCCCGTGATTCAAGCGCACGAAGCGGCGCGGATTTTGATCATTGGTCAGGCACCCGGGATTCGCGTGCACCAAAGCTCAATACCGTGGAACGATCCGAGCGGCGATCGCTTGCGGCGCTGGCTCGACATCGACAAAGAGACCTTTTACGACCCCAAACAAATCGCCATCATGCCGATGGGGCTGTGTTATCCGGGCAAAGGCAAAAGTGGCGATCTGCCGCCGCGTCGAGAGTGCGCGCCGCTGTGGCATCAATCCGTCTTGGCCCAGTTGCCGAACATCCAAATGACACTGCTGATCGGTCAATATGCACAAAACTATTATCTGAAAGACAAACCCGCCACCCTGACCGAAACCGTGCGTCAATGGCAACGCTGGGCACCGCATTACCTGCCGCTCCCCCACCCATCGCCACGTAACACATTGTGGCTCAAGAAGAATCCTTGGTTTGAACAAGACGTGGTCGCCTACATTGCGAGGCATGTCAAAACGCACATTAATTAAGCAAAATGTAATTTACACGGATGCATAAGCATTCAAAAATCTGATCACCTTCATATAAATGTGATCTTCTCCCAAAAAACGCATTTATCTTAAATAGATAACTATATAGTATGCAAATTCATACTTACGTTTAGTTGCGCTTATCAAATAACACCATGCTATCAATAAATAACAAAGTCATCATCGCCTTATGCAGTGTGGCTTTATGGGCTTGTCAGTCAACCACACCACCCGATTGGTACAGCACGCCGCCAACCAATCAACCGGAATACATCACTGCTGTCGGTGAAGGACGCAGTTTAGATCAGGCCAAACAAGCTGCGCTCAGCCAAATCAACGCCCAACTTTGGACCCAAATTGATTCATCGTTCGCATCACGCGATGTCTATCAAAGTCGAAATGAGCTTTCGTCCACCAGCTCGCTTGTGGATAACAAAATCAATAGCAAAACATCGACGATCACGTTCACCGGGATTGAGTACCCACAAGTCGAACACAACGACATCGCCTACTACGTTCAGGCCAAAGTCAGCCGCGACACCATCATCCGCCAATTGCAATCCGATATTGAGCAAAGCAACCGCAACGCTCAGCGTCAACTCGACCAACGCCAACATCAAGACCCGCTGGTGTGGTGGTTGAATAACCGACAGCGCACCTCGGAAGGCAATGCGGTTGCCGTGCGTCAAGCCATGCTGCGTGCGCTCGATCAGGACCTCATACCTAAGGCACCAGCCGTTGATACGCTGCTCAGCACCATTGCCGAAGTTCAGTCGACGATCGTGATTCGCTTTGCCGCTTCAGCCAAAAACAAGAAGAGCGCTGAACTGCTGGCCGATAAATTCTCTCATGAACGTTTGAAAACCACCTTCAAACGCACCGCTGCCGCCACACATACACTCAAGTTGACCTCAGAGTTACGGCAAAGCACGGTGGGGGAAGCCTATATCTCAACTCAAATTACGATCCTCAAACTCCAAGGTCGAAAAGGAAATATCCTCGCGAGTAACGAAATTATTTCTAGCGGGAATTCTGTGTCCAATTACTCCCTGTCCAAGGAGGGAGCCGAGCGTCATTTCGCGGAAATCGTCGACGCTCAAGGGCTATGGAACTCCCTCGGAATTAAATAAAAAAACAATATGGAGTTGTCTATTATGCTAAAACAAACCGCAGTGGCGCTGGGTGTGTCCGTTATCCTTTCCGGCTGTGTCTCAACCATTGATCCCGTCTGTATGCCTGATTCGACAGTCCCGATGGCAAAAGCGGATGTCATGGCGAAGTCGAGTGAAGACCGCAAAGTGATCGTGTTACCTGTCGATATGGACTTTAAGGATAGCGCTCAGAAAAAGATGCAAGCAACAATGCGTCACGCGCTGGAAAGCCAAGTTGTAGAAACAGGCACGCAATTAGTGGATCGCAAGTTAGCGAACAAACTGAAGAGTGAAATTAAACTGGCAGAACAAAGCGGTCGTTACAACACCAAGGGTGTGCCGATTGCAGACTATGCCGTATTGACAGAAATTACTGGGGCAGATTTATCTTCTTCATTTCGTGAATCCTATTCCTACAAAACTAAGAAAGGGAAGACGAAGCACGTGCCGGCTAAATGCAGCTTTGAGGTCGATGTAAACGCTATTGTTAAAGTGGTGTCACTCCCAGACATGACTGTAGTCAAACGCATCGACATTCACGGAGACAAAACCTCTTCCTCAGAAATGAATAATTCCAAATGTCCAATTTCGCATGCGGGATATCAAAGTTTGGCCAGTCAAGCCGCAGCCGAAGCCGTCGAGTACAACAATGACATAAAAATGCTTCTTGCTGCGAAAGCGCCAACACTTGAACTGCGTCAATGTGAGTCAGGCTCAATGGTTAAAATCGGCGTGGGTTCAAATAAAAACGTCCAACCCAACAGTGTGGTTAAGTTCTCAACCATCATCAAAAATGCCCAAGGCGAGTTAGAAACCTTCACACTGGGTCAGGGAGAAGTCCTCAACAACCCGGCTGACGGCATTAAACCGAAATATTCATGGGTCAATGTCGACGAAGAAATGGCGCTAAAACTTCATGAAGGGGATGCGGCACAAATCGTCCCCGACGACGCTTGTAGCTGGCTGAACCCAGAATGCCTACTGCAGAACTAAAGGTAATACATAATGAAAAAAACTCTCCTGATGAGCGTGATGGCGCTCTCTCTGGCCGCTTGTAACAGCACACAAACCGTTGAACAGGCGCAGCAATTTGCGCAGTGTACTTTCCCGGATGCCCCAACGACCGAAGCTCCAGCGTGGATCTGTGATGTGATGCCAACGGATCTGGAAGCTGGCGCAATGGGCTATGCCAAGAAAAGTGCCGCAGGCATGGGCGTGATGCGTAAAGTGGCGATCAACGAAGCACGCGTGCAATTGGCCGCGCAATTTCAAACCGACGTCAACAACCTGTTTAAACAAGCGGTTCAAAGCTCGGTGAACACCACCAATGACGTCGCCGTTGAAAACGTGGTGGAAACATTCGAAAACGTCACCAAAAACGTGGTTACCCGCAGCCTGTCGAACAGCAAACTGATCGTCAGCCAAGTGAGCCCAACGGGTGGCCTGTACGTCCTGGTGGGCATGGACAAAGCCACGTTCCAAGCCAACGTCGATCAAGTTGTGGATGCCGCATCTAAAGACGCGAAATTATGGAATCAATTCAACAACGAGAAAGCCGCGGAAGACTTGACTAACGCGCTGAACTCACTGAAATCCATGTAACTCAGACAAGGCAGGGCTACCGATTGCCCTGCCTTTATTTCGGCTAGGAATTGTTCATGCGCAGACTCAAAAAAACGCTCATTGCCCTTTCTCTCTCCTCTTTCTATTGCACCAGCTTTGCCGCCACACACGATGCCTTTGCCGAGCTGGATCAAGCCACGGCCAACGCCAAACGTTCTCCAGAAGAAATCAAACAAGAATTTCACGACTACGTGAATCGACGCTTCGACGAGTACGAAGCATGGCGAGAAAACTACACCCGCGAATTAGATCAACAGCGCCAAGCCTTAATTAATCAATGGGGCAGCGCGCAAATCTCCGACCAAACCACCGACGTGCAATACAGCGCGGATGATTCGGTGAGACAAGTGGTCGATTATGAAAACAACACGGCCACGGTGTCGGTGTTGGTGGATGCCTCCGTCAGCAATGCCACCGCGCAGCAGTTGGCCGCCCAGCAGCTCAACCTGCCTGAAGGCGCTGTCGCCGACCTTAATCAAGCGCAAGTCTCCGAGCACGCCGTGAATTATTCACGCGAGCAAGAAAACCAAGAAAAAGACTTCGTGCTGGCCCAAACGCGCGCGCAGATGAATGAATACGACATTCAGGCCGAGCGCTTGATCGCCGCCGATACTGGCGCGCCGGATGACTTTATTTATCAACGGGCCTACCAGAAAAAAATGGCGCTGATCGATGAAGCAAAACAGCGCATTGAGCTAATCAGCAATCAATACCGCCAGCAGCGCAAAGCATTGGGCATACCCGAACCGCTGCCGGCAGACACAATCCACGCAGCGCAGCCCGTCGACCAGACACCAGCCAGCAACGAAGTCGCGACTGTCACCGAGCGCCAAGCGGAACCCACCCCGGCTGTCGTACCGTCCAAGGCAAAACCTGCACCTGTCGAACCGGTCGTGGCCAAGGTGCCTGTAACCACCGCGCCAACTGCCGAGCATCAAGCGGCGCAACCGGTGGCATCGTCCACCAGCAGCGACCAACCGGCGGCGACTGTGACTGAGCCAGTGGCAACGCCAGCGGCCGAAAAAGCGACCACACACACGGCCGCCGCACCGAAAAAAGTCATCAGCTACAAGATCAGCCTGCCCAACAACAGCTTGGCAAAACGTGCCAGCCATTACCAACCGCTCGCCCTAGAAGAAAGCGAGAAATGGTCGGTGGATCCAGCGCTGGTGATGGCCATCATGCACAGTGAATCGGCCTTTCGTCCGGAAGCGAAATCTTATGTACCTGCGTTTGGTTTGATGCAGATCGTCCCGACGACCGCTGGACATGACGTGAACCGTCAGATGAGAAAAATTGACGCGCCAATGAAGGAGTCGGAGCTCTACCAGCCGCCCGTCAACGTCGAAACCGGTACGGCTTATCTGCATATTTTGCAAAGCAAGTACCTGAAACGTATTGAAGACAAGCAAAGCCGTTTGTACTGCACCATCGCCGCCTACAACACTGGCGCGGGGAATGTGGCACGGGCCTTCAACGCCGACCGTTCGACCAATATTCGTAAAGCAGCCAGTGAAATCAATCAGCTCACGCCCGACCAAGTGTATCAGACGCTGATGAACAACCTGCCGTACGATGAAACCAAAACTTACCTGAAAAAAGTGTCATCACGTTTGGCGCTTTATCAGCCTGAAACCACACAGTGAGCATCGATATGTTGCGTTTAATTCCGCTGTTGTTGATCGTCGTTGGCGTGTACATCGGCGTTCAATACAAAGACACCATCACCGACTGGCTCGGTCAGGACGCCCTCGACCAGATTGAACAAGCCGTCAGTGACGGCACCGATCGGGTGAAAGACAAATTGGAAGAGTTGAAAGAATAATCATGTCAGACATCGAACACACTTTAGAACCCGCAGCGCCATCTCGTTCGCTCAAAGAACGTTCTCTCAAAGAACAATGGGGACGATTGATTGCGCTGGTGTCTTTGGTTGCCATTGCGCTGGGCAGCTTTAACGACAGCACTGATGCGCTGGAAAAAATCTATGATTTTTCGCTGGCGCAGTTCACGGATATTCCCTCGCAGGACAAACTGAACTCGGTTTATGTTCGCGCCTCGGCCGGCGTGTTGGATAAACATCTCGGCGCGCCGGTTTACATCAAACGCTCTGGCGCGGGCGATGTGATCAAGTATTATCAGGACAGCCGCTTTGTGCTCTCTGCGGTGATTCAAGATGAGGCCATTGCTGCGTATCTGGTGTTCCCGACGCAAGGCTTTGTGCCCGATACGTCGAAATCGGCCGGTGGACTGGACTTACTCAGCACCCCGTTTAGCGCGCAAGAAGGTGTGACCGATTTGCGCGCGGCGCTGTCGCGTATGATCACCTACTATATCGAGGAAAACACCGCTGGCGATTTCAGTAATCTGTACACGTCAGTGAGTGGTTACTCCGAATTCGAGACCAGCCTGACCGAGCAACAGCGCGCTCAGTTCACCACGTTAACGGACGAACTGATGATGGGCGAAGACGTCACGCAATCGGCGCAAGCGCTGCGCCGGATCTTAACGCCCAACTTCTACGGTTACAGCACGCTGGGCTTATCGGCGCTGGAAGACGCCATTTTGACTAAATCTGAATTTCGTTTAATTCAGCCTTAACCCGTCCATCGGTGCTGAGTCAGCATTAAAAAAGCCGCCCATCGACAGCTCGGGGCGGCTTTTTTCTCGGGTCAATTATTCAACGACGGTGTAGCCTTTACCTCGCAGTAATTCGGCAAAAGCTTGCTTGGCTTGTGGCTCACCATGAATCAAATGCACTTGTTTCGGCTTTTCATCGATGCCTTCCACAAAGGCCAGCAGATCATCCTGATCGGCGTGCGCGGAATACCCCGACATCACATGAATTTGGGCGTTCACGTCGATCGCTTCGCCCTCAATCATGACCACTTTCTCACCCTGCTGAATCGCGCGCCCTAACGTACCTTCTGCCTGAAAACCCGCAAAGATGATGTCCGTGCGGGCATCCGGCAACAGCGCTTTGAGGTAATCCACAATCCGCCCGCCTTCGCACATGCCGGAGGCCGCGACCACAATCGCCGCTTCGCCGGTTGACGAGAGGCGATTAACCAATGCTTGGTGCGAACGGTAATCCTGAACCAACACACATTGCTCAAACGCCAGCGGATGGCGGTTCATCGCCAAACGTTCTTTCGCTTCGTCACCCCACAGCTGTTTATAGCGACGATACGATTCCGTCACCTTTTGTGCCATCGGAGAATCGAGCAAAATCGGTAAATCGACGTTGATTTGATGCTCATACACCAACTGCTCGATATCAAACAACACTTCTTGCGTGCGGCCGACGCTGAAGGCCGGGATCAAAATCGTGCCGCCATCGGCCAGCGACCGATCGATGATTTCACGCAGTTTACTGGCGCGCACGTCCACGCCATCGTGGTGTGTATCGCCATAGGTTGTTTCGATCACTAGGTAATCAGCATGCATTGGCGGCACCGGGTCTGGCAACAGCGGCGTGCAACTCGGCCCCAAGTCCCCGGAAAAGACGATCACTTCTTGGTTAGGCATTTGGATTTCAACATAGGCCGAACCGAGAATGTGCCCCGCAGGCACAAACTGACACTGCAACATCACGCCGGAGTCAGATTCAATTCGAAAAGGCTGTTCGTAATCGATGGGTTCAATCAGATGGTCAATCTTGTCTAACACCACCTCTCGCTGCGCACGCGAGAAGCCCGATTGCAGCTTCATGGCGTCATCCAACATCAGCGGCACAAGCTCCGCGGTTGCCGGCGTGCAATAAATCGGCGCAGTGAAACCTGAAGCAATCAACCACGGCAAGCGGCCAATATGGTCGATATGGGCATGAGTGAGAATGAGCGCTTGAATGTGCTCAATGGGAAAATCTGGCTCGACATCTTGAGTATCTTGGCCTTGGAACATGCCACAATCGATAAAAATCGCCAGATCATCCACCACCAGTTCATGACACGAACCAGTGACCGTCTGTTTTCCACCATGATGAATGAGTTGCATGAGGTGTTCCTTTTGTTTCGAAGAGCGACACGACTAGCATATCGTCAATCGAAATCAGAAAACCGGAGTACCAAAGCAGTTTGAGACGCTGTTCCCTGATTGACCGCAACAAATGCACATAAGTGAATATAAAAATAAGAACTAGGACATACAATGACATTCATGGTGAAAATATTTTTATCTTGAACGAAAAAAACGATGCATGTTCACTGTTTTATTCATTGAAAGTATAAACTCGGCTAGGACAATTCTCATCATGAAAAACGTTGTGCTAAAATGCGCTTTCAAAGATAATGCTCCAGCTAGACTGGACACTTCATTAAGCGACATTTTGCTTTTCAAAGTTAACTGGGCTTAGATACCCAAGAACACTGTGCCTTCTCGCCCGATTATAATCAACCTCAATGTATTCGAAGATCGTTTAACGCATTTCTTCTCTTGTCATGATTGGTTCATATTGTATCACTTCCAGCTTCATGGAATGGAAGAAGCTCTCGACACAGGCATTGTCCCTTGTCCCAGCAGTTTCCTTTCTTACTCATACATTGCCTTAATTTATAGGCGCTTATCAGTTCTCCATAGTCTTTAGAGCAGTACTGACTACCACAGTCACTCTGAACAATCACTTGCTCAGTGAAGCTACGGCGAAATAAAGCCATCGAAAGAGCATCGCTGACCAACGTAGCTGTCATCTTCGTGTCCATCGACCAGCCCACGACTTGCCGTGAGTAAAGGTAAATGATTACCGCCAAGTACAACCAGCCCTCACTGGTCGCTAAATAGGTGATATCTCCCGCCCACTTCTGGTTCGGGGCTGTTGTAGTAAAGTCCTGCTCTAACGAGTTAGGAGCAACAGGTAACCTATGATTACTGTCCGTTGTACATTTAAACTTGCGAGCAGCTTTGGCAACTAGGCTTTGGCGCTTCATGCTACTAGCTATAGTCTTCACATTATGATTATCAGCTAATTCTGCTTGAATACGCCTATCCCTACCTTTGTTGTTGTCGAACGCTTCTTTAACCTATCCGTCTAAGGCTTGACGAGCTTGCTCCCGCAGGCAATATTTATGACGATTTTAAATCCAGTAATAAAACCCACTCCGCGATATGCCGAACACTTTAGCCATCCGTGAAACACGGAAAAGCAGTAGATGTTCAAGCATAATTCATAGAGATTTACTTTAGATTCTTCGCAAAGCAGGTGGCGACCTTTTTACTATTTCTAGCTCTTCTGATTGTTCCGCCAACTGCCTTGTGAGTTTTGCGACTTCTGCTTCTAATTCTTTTTCCCGTTCAGTAGTGCTGGAGTTCTTATTTGCAAATTTACGCCAGCCAAAAATCTGATATTCATGCAGAGATAGCTGTCTAGCGGCAGCAGCAACACCCA
>NZ_JBICMV010000018.1:0-19192 GCF_043106745.1 Vibrio sp. CJQ_6
GATCGTGTTCCTTCCTAGTTATGATTCGCCTTGAGTCACGTACACTCAGGGCGCGCCAGAAATTGCTATTTTATGCGCCAACGCTCGTCAGCGCAATAGATTCATTATTAACCGCGCTCTGCCACAATTGCTTCAGCAATGTTTTTAGGCACCTCAGCGTACTCAGAAAACTCCATAGAGTAAGAAGCACGACCTTGGGTTGCAGAACGTAGGTCAGTTGCGTAACCGAACATCTCAGAAAGTGGTACGCGTGAACGAATGATTTTCAGACCCGCAGGGCCTTCATCCATTCCCTCGATGATGCCGCGACGACGGTTCAGGTCACCGACCACATCACCCATCCAATCTTCCGGAGTGGTTACTTCAACTTTCATCAGCGGTTCAAGAATGATAGGGTTTGCTTCAAGCGCACCTTTCTTGAATGCCATCGAGCCAGCGATCTTAAACGCCATCTCACTTGAGTCGACATCGTGGAATGAACCATCGAATAGTGTGGCTTTCACATCCAATACAGGATAGCCCGCCAACACACCGTTGTTCATTTGCTCCTCGATACCTTTCGCTACCGGGCCGATGAATTCCTTAGGAATCGCACCACCCACGATCTCGTCAACGAAGACAAAGCCTTCGCCTGGTTCAGAAGGTTCAATCTTCAGCCACACGTGACCGTATTGACCACGACCACCAGACTGACGAACAAACTTGCCTTCTACTTCCGCTTTACCACGAATGGTTTCACGGTATGCAACCTGAGGTTTACCCACGTTGCAATCAACGCTGAATTCACGCTTCATGCGGTCAACGATGATGTCTAAGTGAAGTTCACCCATACCTGAGATCAGTGTTTGACCGGTTTCATTGTCGGTTTCGACACGGAATGATGGGTCCTCTGCGGCCAGTTTACCTAGCGCAATGCCCATTTTTTCCTGGTCTGCCTTAGAACGAGGTTCTACTGCGATCTGAATAACCGGCTCAGGGAATTCCATGCGTTCTAGGACCACTTTATGGTCTTGATCACACAGAGTATCCCCTGTTGTCACATCTTTCAGGCCGATCGCTGCGGCGATGTCACCTGCGCGAACTTCTTTGATTTCTTCACGTTTGTTTGCGTGCATCTGAACGATACGACCGAAACGCTCTTTCTTCTCTTTTACCGAGTTGTAAACAGCATCACCTGAATTCACAACACCGGAGTAAACACGAATGAAAGTCAGCGTACCCACAAATGGGTCAGTCGCGATCTTAAATGCCAGCGCAGAGAACGGTTCGTTGTCGTCAGCATGACGCTCAACTTCGTTCTCACGTTCATCGACACCTTTGATAGACGGTACATCAACGGGTGATGGCAAGTACTCGATGACTGCATCCAGTACGGCCTGTACACCTTTGTTCTTAAACGCACTACCACACGTGGCCAGTACGATTTCGTTGTTCAATGTACGCTGACGAAGTGCCTGCTTGATTTCAAGCTCAGTCAGTTCGCCTTCTTCTAGGTATTTTTCCATCAACTCTTCAGTGGCTTCTGCGGCAGCTTCAACCAGATGGTTGCGCCACTCTTCAGCAAGCTCGAGCATGTCAGCCGGAATGTCTTCGTATGTGAACGTCATGCCTTGGTCGGCATCATTCCAGTTGATGGCTTTCATCTTGATCAGGTCGATGACACCCTTGAACTCATCTTCCGCACCAATGTTCAATTGGATTGGAACTGGGTTCGCACCAAGACGATGTTTAATTTGGTCTACAACGCGTAGGAAATCTGCACCCGCACGGTCCATCTTGTTCACAAATACCATACGTGGAACGTGGTACTTGTCTGCCTGACGCCATACAGTTTCAGACTGAGGTTCAACACCAGATGAGCCACAGAACACAACCACTGCACCGTCAAGTACACGAAGAGAACGCTCTACTTCGATCGTAAAGTCAACGTGTCCAGGGGTATCAATGATGTTGATGCGATGATCTTGGAACTGTGCTTCCATACCACGCCAGAAGGTAGTCGTCGCAGCTGAGGTGATGGTAATACCACGCTCCTGCTCCTGCTCCATCCAGTCCATGGTTGCGGCACCATCGTGAACTTCGCCGATTTTGTGAGAAAGGCCAGTGTAGAACAGAATACGCTCAGTAGTGGTTGTTTTACCTGCATCTACGTGAGCACAAATACCGATGTTACGGTAGCGCTCAATAGGAGTTTTACGAGCCACGATTGTATCCTCTTACTAAGGTTCACCTTAGAAAATAGAAATGTGCTGCGAGAGGACCTCGCAGCACAGAAGGTATTACCAGCGGTAATGAGCAAACGCTTTGTTCGCTTCTGCCATACGGTGAACGTCTTCACGTTTCTTAACAGCAGTACCTTTGTTCTCTGACGCATCTAGCATTTCAGCAGCTAGGCGTTGAGCCATAGATTTTTCACCACGCTTACGCGCAGCTTCAACCAACCAACGCATAGCAAGTGCGTTACGGCGAACCGGACGTACTTCTACTGGCACTTGGTAAGTTGAACCACCAACACGGCGAGATTTAACCTCTACCGCTGGGCGAACGTTTTCAAGAGCTTCTTCAAATACAGCTAAGTGATCTTTACCAGATTTCTCAGCCATAGCATCTAGTGCAGTGTAAACGATTTTTTCTGCAGTAGATTTTTTACCGTCAACCATAAGGATGTTAACGAATTTTGCCAGCAGTTCAGATTTGAACTTTGGATCTGGAAGGATCTTACGCTGACCAATGACGCGACGACGTGGCATGGAATATTCTCCGTTGTCTTCTTCAGGTTTTATCCAAAACTTTTCAGTTTTTTCAAAAAATTAAAAAATAATTTAGTGTTTGGCCTTACTTAACGGAATCCATTAAGACTTAGGACGCTTCACACCGTATTTAGAACGAGCTTGTTTACGGTCGTTCACGCCTGCACAGTCAAGTGCACCACGTACAGTGTGGTAACGAACACCTGGAAGGTCTTTAACACGACCACCGCGGATCAGAACAACTGAGTGCTCTTGAAGGTTGTGACCTTCACCGCCGATGTACGATGTTACTTCGAAGCCGTTTGTCAGACGTACACGACAAACTTTACGAAGTGCTGAGTTAGGTTTTTTAGGTGTAGTAGTGTAAACACGAGTACATACACCACGTTTTTGTGGGCACGCTTCTAGTGCTGGCACGTTGCTTTTAGCAACTTGCTTTGCACGAGGCTTACGTACCAACTGGTTAATAGTTGCCATTAACTAGCTCCTGAATTTACTTGAAAGTAAGCTTTGTGAAAAATCTAGCCCCAAATGCACATTGCGCAAATAGGGACGCAAAATTCTATGCAGCAGTGGGATGTGTGTCAAGAAATATACAGATCTTTTTTGCCGGGCAAAAATGGGGGAATGGACAGAGTGGCGTACAACAACGACGAAGTATCACCAACTCATTGATTTATCGTGATTCACGCTCAATTCAACCCACGCATCGACATTCACAACCTGAATGTTCTGCGCACAACGATTGATCCACCCTCTGGCCTCGAGATCTTCTTTCAGCGCATAAACGCACTGTTGGGTGGGTAAATGAGCAAAATATGGCGAATGTTCGCTCGTCGCGTAGACGGCGCTTTCAACCAACAACAGCTGATCATTCGCTTGAAGATAGCGACCAATCAGCGCCAGTTGCTGAGGATGTTTAACAATATGTAGCACAGCCGCTCCTGAGATTAAAAGGTCATGATCTGATCAAACGCTTGCCATTGCGATCCGATGGTTTGCGGATCTAAGCATTCGACGTCCACCAGCAGATCTTCACCCGCGATGCCCCATTCTGCCAAACTGGCAGCGCACACCACACGATGCTCGATGTCGTAGAGATCCAAAAGCTTAAACGCACTGATGTAATCACGGCTGAGCACCGACTGCGGCTGTTGATCGCAGACCAACTGCAACACCCCTTCGCCGATGAAATACACAGCAAGATCCTCGCTGTAAGCCGACGCAGCCAACAGCGCATCCAACCCCTCGCGGCCCGCACTGGTCGCATGTGGCGCGGAGTGAAAGACAAACGCGATTTTTTTCAAAACTGTACCACTCTGTCTTGAGTCAATAATGCTTCCGCCAAGCTGCCTAATCCGGTTTGCTCAAACAAAGGGGCTAAGTTTGCCCCCGGCAACTGATGTTGCTCAGCTTCACTTTGGCTCACCACGCCACGGCGCAGCGCCGCCGCCACACACGTTTCTAAGCGCACTTGGTGCTGCTGGGCTAATTGTTGCCATGCTTTGGCGAGGTCGAACTCATCGTTGGCCGGTGCCGTAAGCACCGACCCATTTTGCACGCCATCCTGATAGAAAAAGACGCTGGTCAACGTATGGCCTTTTTCAATCACGGCCTTGGCAAACAGGTACGCATTCCGCGCAGACTGCGTGCCATAGACGGAGCCATTCACCAATAAGGTGTAGGTTAAACTCACTTCTCGTCATCCTCAGTTTTACGCTGACGAATGTAGAGGTAAACCGTGTGTTTAGAAATATTCAGGCGATCCGCCACGCGGTTGATGGCATCTTTAATATCAAAGATGCCCTTGTCAAACAGCGCCATGACGATTTGACGGTTTTTGGTGTTGTTTGACACCGACTTGTCCGCGTTAATCTCTTCAATGGTGCGTTCTACCGTTTGATCAACCAACTCTTCCACATCACTGGCAAAGTTCACAGAAGACGCCGCTTCTTGCGCTTCTTGGGTTGGCATAAACGATTGCAGCACTTGAGAGAACGGCGCATCTAAGTTGACGTTGATACACAATAAGCCAATCACGCGGTTGTCACCGTTACGAATGGCAATCGTGATCGACTTCATCAAGACGCCGCCTTTAGCACGCGTAAAGTACGAACGTGAAAAGTTTCGCTCTGATCCTTCAATATCGCGCAGCATCTTCAGCGCGAGGTCTGTGATTGGTGACCCCACCTGACGCCCCGTGTTCTCCCCGTTCGCAATTTTGATCGCGGACGTGTTGAGATCTTCCAGCGAGTGCAGAACGATTTCACAAAAAGGGCCAATCAAGCTGGCAATTCCATCCACAACGGCTTCGTATGAACGCAAAATTACTTTGTCATGCTCTGTAAATGGTTTCACATGCACGGATTCCATCTCAAGCAACATATCGGCATTAATAGTCTCTGTCGTTGTCACTGTATTTTGACCTTAGAACGAAAAATCAACAAATTGGTGTAAGTTTATCAGAAAATTTTAGCCGAAGACTCTGCTATATTGCCAACAAGTGATTTAGAACAAATTATGTAGCAGTTCTAGAGCGGGATCAAAAAGGGCCTGAACAAGTCAGGCCCTTTGCGTTGCAATCCGTGATGCTTATTGCGCTGCTTTGTCACCGTTGTCGATTTTCAGCAGTTCCACTTCAAACACCAAGGTTGAGTTGGCCGGAATGGTTGGCGTGTCTTGTTCGCCGTAAGCCAGCTCTGGCGGAATCACGAACTTGTACTTCGAGCCCACTTGCATCAGTTGCACGCCTTCGGTCCAACCTGGGATCACGCGATTCAACGGGAATGTCGCTGGCTCACCACGATCGTAAGAGCTGTCAAATTGCGTGCCGTCGATCAGCGTACCTTTGTAGTGCACTTGCACGGTATCCGTATCTTTAGGTGAGTCACCTTGCGCTGGCGTCATCACTTGGTACAACAGACCAGTCGCGGTTTTCTTCACGCCTTCCTGTTTTTCGAACTCAGCACGGTAGTCATCGCCTGCTTTTTTGTTCGCAGCCGCTTTTTCAGTGGCTTGCGCTTTCATTTTTTCGGCCACGCGTTTATCGAGCGCTTCCAGCGCCGCACGGGTCTCTTCTTCGGTCATTTCAGCGTTCCCAGCAAACACATGCTGAATCCCCTGAAGAACCATATCTTTGTTCAGATTGATGCCAATTTCACTTGGTTTTTCAATGCTGGTGCTGAGGTAATTCGCAAACGAAACACCAATTGCGTACGCTGCTTTGTCGTCTTCATTCTGGAAGGTTACCGTTTTTGCGGCAGAAGCTTGTTCTGCGGCTGGTGCTGCGGTTTCTGGTTTTGCAGCTTCTTCTTTCTGACAGCCAACGGCCAACACTACGGTTGCGGCCAGTAGCGACACTTTAAAAAGTGATTTCATTGAATTCTCCAATTTGTAGGCAAACCTTTTGTGATTGTGCACAAATCTTGGTTTCAAGCTGGTGCGCAACACAGAGTTGTACCAATATAGCCTTATGTTTTCAGATTGTCTTTACACACGAGGCGGATAATTAGAACTGATGCGAATAATTTCTCATTCCATCCTGCTGTTTGTTGTCATTTCATTGTTAAATGGCTGTTTTTTCTCTGACCAGAATGTCGAACGCTGGGATTTAGAACCCAACGGGTCCACCAGTTTTGGGCTCAGTAGAGATGGGCGATTCGCGCTGATTTACTCCAAAGAGCATCAGTTGGTGCTCTGGGATCTGAGCGAACACAAAAAACTCGCCGACCTCGGCGCGCAAGATCCTCAAGCGAGCACCGTGTCGCTCATCCGCCTTTCTGATAACGGCCGCTATGCCGTGACCGCGAGCCAAATCAATTTCGCCGTCTGGGATTTGGCTTGGACGCAAGCCAAAGGCCTTTGGTCCATTTCGGACGGACTGATTCGCGATGTCGACATCACCAGCAATGGCGAGCAAGTTCTGCTCGGCCTCTCCAACGGGAAAGCCATTTACGTCGATTTAGTCACCGGACGACGTCTGGAGTTCCTTGCCCATCAGGAAAAAGTCAATTCAGTCGCGATTTCACCCAATGGTCGTTACGCCCTGACGGGCGGCAACGATTACACCGCCTATTTATGGGACACCCAAACGGGCCAAATTTTACGTCAGTTTAAACACGATCAGCGCGTCAACCGCGTTGCGCTGCAACGGGACGGCCAACTCGCTTTTACCTCAGACGGCGGCAATCAAGCCATCATATGGGATCTGAAAACCGGGCAAAAACGCACTTCGTTGAGCAGTTTTTCACGCCAGTTGGTATTCTCTGCGGCACGCTTTTCCGATGATGGTTCCCGCTTGGTGACAGGCACCCCATCCAGCCGTATCGCCGTTTGGGACACGCAAAGCGGTAAGAAACTCGACAGCTTTGAAGCGGAGCCGAGAAAAGATGCCCGTCCACCGCGCGCGGTGGTGTATGATGCGGCTTTCGATTCACAGCAACGTGTCATTTCAGGCACGTCTGCCGGTATAGCTCAAGCTTGGAAACTCGACGACTAATCATGAAAGACGATATGTTGACTTCGCTGTTGCAGCGCATAGATGACTTGGAATGCAAAGTGGCGTTTCAGGAGCAAACCATTGATGAACTCAACGAAGCGTTAAGCCATCAGCAACTCTTGATCACCAAAATGCAGGATCAAATGAAATACGTGGTGGGCAAGGTGAAAAACATGGATACGTCCAATCTGGCCGATCCCTCCCAAGAAACACCACCACCACATTATTAACGGCGCACGTGAGGGGCGCCATGCTCGAGCGCTAGCGCATACAGTAATACGCGATCACGGCGCCCGCCACCACCAGACAACCGCCGATGCGGCGTAATTGGTGATCCGGCTGCTCACTCAGTTGTGCCACCATGCGACGCCAGCCGTTGGGGGCAATCAACGGGCCAAGTCCTTCGACAATGAGCACCAGCCCAACCGCAACCCAAATTGAATTCGACACCGGGTTCTCCTTCGTTTGATCCATCGACAAACAATAAAGGCTCCTTGCGGAGCCTTTATGTTATCTGCAGCCGGCGATTATTTCGCAGGCGCAGTGCCTTTCGAGTTATTCATGTATTGGAAGAATTCGCTATTCGGATCCAAGACCAGAATGTCGCTCTTCTGACTGAATGATTTTTCGTACGCACGAAGAGAGCGTAGGAAGCTGAAGAACTCTGGATCTTTGTTGTAAGCATCCGCGTAGATCTTCGCCGCTCGTGCATCCGCACCACCGCGTGTTACACGCGCGGTTTTGTCGGCTTCTGCCAGAATGGTCGCCACTTCAAGCTCAGCTTGTGCTTTGATCACTTCTGCTTTTTCACGACCTTGTGAACGGTGCTTACGAGCCACCGATTCACGCTCTGCGCGCATACGACGGTAGATCGATTCACTGATCTCATCCGGTAGGTTGATTTTCTTCATTCGGAAATCCACCACACGAACACCCAAGTCTTTCATCGCACTTTGACGCGTATCTTCTAGAACGTTTTCCATGATTTGGTCACGTTGACCATCAATTTCCAACGCCTGCTTCGCCGCTTCAGTCGTGACCACATCCGAATCAGGGCTGTCTGGCAACACATCACTGTTACGCGGGCCTGAAACGATCTGCTTGATTTCACGCGCACCGATTTCAGAACGCAGTACGTCAGTCACTTTACGCTCTAGCAGGGCTTCAGCCGTGAGCGTGTTACCGCCGCCGGTTGCCAAGTAGAACTGACCGAAGTCTTCAATACGCCATTTCACATACGAATCGATGATGACGTCTTTTTTCTCCGAAGTGACGAAACGGTCCGAACGGCCGTCCATGGTCTGAATGCGCGCATCCAGTGTTTTGACACGGTCAAACATTGGCATTTTGAAATGCAGACCTGGCTCGTAAATTCTCGATACATCATTGTTGTCTTTCAGCACTCGACCGAAACGAATGACGATACCACGCTCCCCTTCCGGGATAACGAACATCGACATCAGCAGCAACGCCAGAACAACAACGACAACAGGGATCATTAACTTACGCATTCTTAGTATCTCCCTTGACGTGTGCTGGTTGAGCGAGATTGGGTGTCGCTTTCCGTTTCAGTGCGTTGTGATTCCAACTCAATTTGATCATAAGCCGAAGACGACTTTGTCGGACGCTTGGTTGCCGCGCCTTCCTGTCCGGCCAACTTATCAATTGGCAAGTACAGCAGGTTGCCGCTGGATTTTGAATCAATCAGCACTTTCGACGTGTTGGAGTACACTTCTTGCATCGCATCTAGGTACAGACGATCACGCGTAACTTTTGGTGACGCGGTGTATTCCGGTAGCAGTTTCTCAAACTGTGCCACCTGACCCAACGCTTCGTTCACGGTACGTTCGGTGTAACCTTGCGCTTCTTTCTTCAGACGCTCAGCACGACCGGTCGCTTTTGGCAGAATTTCGTTTTTGTACGCTTCTGCTTCACGAATGAAACGCTCTTCATCTTCTCGCGCCGCGATAGCGTCATCAAACGCATCTTTCACCTGCTCCGGCGGACGGGCAGACTGGAAGTTCACATCAACGATGATTAAGCCCATGTCGTAGCCGTCGATGATCTGGTTCAGGGTTTCCTGAGTGCTCTGACGAATTTGCTGACGACCACTGGTCAGAATGCTATCCATCAATGAGTCACCGATCACAGCACGCAGTGCAGAGTCCGTCGCCTGGCGTAGGCTGTCGTCTGCATTGGTCACTTTGAACAGGTACTTGTATGGGTCAGCCACACGGTATTGCACATCCATCGATACGGTGACCACGTTTTCGTCTTTGGTCAACATCAGACCCGACGCACGCAGTGAACGGATCGCTTGCACGTTAACTGGTGTCACTTCATCAATAAAGCGCGGACGCCAGTTCAGGCCTGGATCAACGATGCGATCGTATTTACCCAGACGCAGCACCACACCACGCTCCGCTTCACCAATTGTGTAGAAGCCAGCAAAGAACCAAATCGCGATGGCAATCGCGGCAATGACACCAAAGCCAATCGCACCACCACCGGAGAAAGAAGGCCCTTTACCGCCACCGCCTTTCTTACCAAACTTGCCACCCAGCTTCTGACTCAGCTTATTAAACACTTCGTCTAAATCTGGCGGACCTTGTTCACGGCCACCTTTACCGCCGCGATTGTTGTTACCCCATGGGTCATTATCGCGGCCGTTGTTGCCGTTATTATTTCCGGGCTCATTCCACGCCATTAGAAAGCTCCATCATTTGATATGACGTTATACTCTAGCAGTCCTTTAAGTAACTATAAAGTCACGTAAAACTGCCTCTTCTCTTTTTTCTAGTCTAGACCAATCCACTTGCTGCATACGAACTGTGATCAGTAAATTGCCTTCTTGATCATACTCTTCGTGTTGTATGCACTTCATTTGGAAGAAGGTACTGCGGATTCTGCCTTGGTGCTGTGGCGGAACTCGCAAGCGATATTCAACGATCTGACTGACCAGACGTTCGGTCAGTGCTGCAAACAGCAGATCAATGCCAAGACCATCCATTGCCGAGACCCACACCGCTCTCGGAACGCCCTCGTCGTCTCTTTCTATACGAGGTTGTTGGCCTTCTAGATTATCGATTTTGTTCATCACCAAGAGCGTGGGCACTTCGTTGGCCTCAATCTCCAGCAGAACATCATCGACAGCCTGAATATTCTCACGAAAACGCTCGTCACTCGCATCCACAACATGTAACAAAATGTCAGCTTCCTGAGTTTCTTGTAACGTGGCTTTGAATGCGGCCACCAGATCGTGTGGTAAATGACGAATGAATCCGACGGTGTCGGCCAAAATCGCTGGCCCAACATCGGCTAAATCAATTTTTCTCAAGGTCGGGTCGAGGGTCGCAAACAGTTGGTCTGCGGCATAGACGCCCGCTGAGGTAATGCGGTTAAACAGGGTCGATTTCCCTGCGTTGGTATAACCGACTAATGAAACCGTGGGTATTTCTGCCCGGTTTCGTGCACGTCGACCTTGTTCACGCTGCTTCGCTACGCGCTCTAAACGGCGCAAGATGGCTTTGATTCGTTCACGCAATAAACGACGGTCCGTCTCCAACTGGGTTTCACCCGGACCACGTAAGCCGATACCGCCCTTTTGACGTTCCAAGTGCGTCCAGCCACGAATCAGACGAGTAGAAATATGGCGCAACTGGGCCAGTTCCACTTGTAATTTACCTTCGTGAGTACGCGCACGCTGTGCAAAGATATCTAGGATCAGACCGGTACGGTCGATCACTCGACATTGGCAGAGATGTTCGAGGTTACGTTCTTGGGCAGGAGAGAGGGCATGGTTGAAAATCACCACATCAGCGTCCGTCGTTTGGACGGCCTGTGCAATTTCCTGGGCTTTGCCCTCACCGACATAATATTTAGGGTGAGGAGATTGTCGGCTACCGGTGATCACCTGTAGGGTCGACACTCCTGCGGAAGAGACCAGCATTTCACATTCTCTGAGATCTTCCCATTCACCCTCTTGCGTGAAGTTGATATGAACAAGTACGGCTCGCTCACCGGCTTCGTAACGGTCAAACAAGCTATCAACTCCTTAATAAATAATAATTTGCGTACAGAGAATTAATCTTCTGATTTCTCTGAGCCGCGCTCATTCGTTGGACGATCACCGCTGTGATGGCTCACTGGACGAGCAGGAACAACTGTTGAGATCGCGTGTTTGTACACCATTTGGTTCACGGTGTTTTTCAACAGGATCACAAATTGATCAAACGACTCGATTTGGCCTTGCAGCTTAATGCCGTTCACAAGGTAGATAGACACTGGAATACGCTCGCGACGTAGTGCATTTAAGAATGGGTCTTGTAGAGATTGCCCCTTAGCCATTTTATTTTCCTTATTTGTATTTTGTTGTAGTTATTTAGCTAGCGGTGCACTGAAATTTGTGCGGCCTTCGCATCTGAGCTAAACGAATAAAAACACCCCGTTGTTACCGATCATTGGGGCTGACGCGCCAAAAACAAGTAACGGATCCTTTACAGGGCACATCACGCAAAAGCGATCACATTATACACAGCTAACTCAATCAGATGCTATGGCATTTGAGAGAGTTTCCAACGCGTGTTCAACGTTTTCGCTATCTAACCAAGTTAAATCATCCCAGCTGCGCAACCAGGTGATCTGTCGCTTGGCCAATTGACGAGTGGCGCAGATTCCGCGAAAGATTGCGTCCTCCAAACGACCGTTCCCGTCTAAATAGTCCCACATTTGTCGATATCCCACACAACGGATCGACGGCAAATCAGGATGAAGATCTTTTCGAGCATAGAGTGCTTTGACTTCTTCTTCAAACCCTGCTTCGACCATCTTTTCAAATCGGAGTTCAATTCGACGGTGGAGCTCAGCCCTTTCCTTGGGAGCTATTGCGAACTGCTTGACCCGAAAAGGTAATGCTTCCCCTTTGGTTTGAGTCAGTTCAGTAAGAGTTTTACCTGAAATCCGATAAACTTCCAATGCCCGCGATAATCTTTGTGGATCATTTGGATGAATTCGTTCGGCCGAGATGGGGTCGATCTGGCGTAATTGGTCATGCAACGCCATCCAACCATGTTGTTCCGCTTCGTGTTCGATCTGTTGACGAATCTCAGGATCAGCGGCTGGCAGCGGGGATAACCCTTCCAGCAACGCCTTGTAATACAGCATGGTACCGCCCACCAGCAGCGGGATTCGCCCTTGTGCCACAATGTCGTTCATTTCACGCAGCGCGTCACGGCGAAAATCTGCCGCAGAATAGGCTTCACTCGGATCGAGTATGTCGATCAGTCGATGAGGCGCCAGCGCCAGCTCGTGCTGGTCTGGTTTGGCGGTGCCGATGTCCATGCCTTTGTAGATCAGCGCCGAATCCACGCTGATGATCTCAACCGGAAACTTTTGGCGCAGACGAATGGCCAAATCTGTTTTACCGGAAGCGGTCGGCCCCATCAGAAACAGGGCTAAAGGTAATTGTGTGCTCATGAGTTTAATGCTGCAATGGTCGCGGAAAAATCCACAGGTCGAACAAAACGTTCATCGTGCAGCGGGAGGTTGCCCTGCCACATCTGCTCAATCTCTGCAATCAACTGGATCGCTTCTGACAAAGTGTAGTCAGCTTTCTCACTCACCACACGATCGCTCAGCCAATCGGCCAGCGAATTCAGATCCAGCGGCTGATCGGCCTGCTCAAAATTCAAAGACGCGTAAGATAACAGATCTGGGATCAGAAGTTGTAGATTTTGCTGTCGCAGCGGTTGTGGCACCCCCATCACCATCAAGGATCCCGGATGGCGCGGCTTGAGCTCTAAACCCAATTGCGTCAGCAGCGGCTGAGACTGTTCCAAAGCGTTGGCTTCCGATGCCGACATTTTCAACGACAGCGGTACCAGCAGCGGCTGACTCTTGAGGGGCTCGTGCTGCGCATTCAACTGCCCACGCACTCTCAGCCACGCCGCCACGCGAAGAGACAGCAGTACACAGCCTTGTGGCGTGTTCATCAGCAAATAGCACCCACGCACCACCGCGATGGCTTTCCCCAGTTGCTGCACCGTAAAAGTATCGTGTTCTAACGGCGTGTGTTCTGACGGGGTAGATGGGCGGTGTTCGTCAGGCGTTGGCGCAGCCACATCGGGGGTTTGCATCAGCGCCTGATACGCACGTACTTCGGCCTGAGACGGTGAAGGGGCACTAACGCGTTCCTGGGCGGGTTTGCCTTTTGCTGGCGAAGATTCAACCCATGCACTGTGTTTGGGGGCTTCGCGCACCTGATCGCGGGTCGCTTCACGCGCTGGGCGTTCATAATCACTGCGACCCGGATAAGCCGGCGTGCTCTCGACCGCCTGTGCCACCCGCTCTGATATCGCGGACGTCTGTTCAGATTCATCGTGATAATGGAAAGCCGATTCGTTGTGCGCTGGCGCATCAATGTGTTGGCTTTCCGCCAGCGCGCTGCTGAGTGCCTGATAAATAAAATCGTGTACCAGACGCGCCTGATGGAAACGAACTTCGTGTTTGGCGGGATGCACGTTGACATCGACCTGATGCGGATCCAACTCAATAAACAACACGTACGTGGCAAACTGATCAGGGCGTAAACTGGTTTCGTAGCTCTGACGAATCGCATGGTTGATGAGCTTGTCGCGCATCATGCGGCCATTGACGTAGCAATATTGCAGATCACTCTGCTGGCGCGCGCCATCGGGTGTGGTGATCCAGCCATGCAGTTTGAGCCCTTGATGCGCCAACTCAATCTTGAGCATGTTGCGCACAAAGGCCGAGCCACACACCGCTGCGATGCGTTTCTCCAGCTGAATCTCGGTTTTCGCAGCGCGGTATTGGCGCACCAGCTTGCCGTTGTGGCGCAAATTGAATGTCACATCAAAACGGCTGAGTGCAATGCGCTTTAACAGTTCATCAATGTGAGTAAATTCGGTCTTTTCGGTGCGCAGAAATTTGCGCCGCGCTGGCGTATTGAAAAACAGATCGAGCACTTCTACGGTGGTGCCAATCGGGTGCGCGGCAGGTTGCAGCTGCACCTGCATGTCGCGGCCTTCACTGTACGCTGACCACGCTTCTTCCTGCGTCGCCGTGCGCGATGTCAGCGTGAGGCGCGACACCGAGCTGATACTCGCCAGCGCTTCACCGCGAAAGCCAAGGCTAATGATGGCTTCTAGATCGTCCAGCGTGTGGATCTTGGAGGTGGCATGACGACTCAACGCCAGCCCCAATTCGTCTTTGTCGATGCCACAGCCGTTGTCACGAATGCGGATTAACTTGGCGCCGCCCTTTTCAATGTCAATATCGATTCGAGTCGCACCAGAATCGAGGCTGTTTTCGACCAGCTCTTTCACCACCGAAGCTGGTCGCTCGACCACTTCCCCGGCAGCAATCTGGTTGGCCAGTCGCGCTGGCAGAATACGAATCGTCATACACGCCCCGTGTTATTTGTTTGGAATGATCAGGACCTGACCGACCGCAAGATTGTCCGAACGCAGCTTGTTGGCTTCACGAATGCTCTGCACGCTGACATTGTACTTGCTGGCGATCTTGCCTAAGAACTCTCCGCGCGCCACCGTGTGCTTGCGCAGCGGCTTGTCTTTCAAGCTGACGGTAATTTTCAGCTTTTGGCCCAATTTCAAGGTATCGGATCTCAGGTTATTTTCGCGTTTGATCGCGTCCACCGAGACTTTGTACGTGCTGGCCAACTTGCCAAGGTAATCACCCGATTTGACCACGTGAGTCACGGTTTCGGTTTCGACCGGATTGCTCACCACCGGTACGTGCACCGGCCCGCGACTGCCCCCCGGAATCGTCAGGATCTGACCCACCGCGAGGTTGTTGCTCTTGAGTTTATTGGTTTGCACAATCGCCTCGACACGGGTGCCGTACTTGTTGGCAATCACCGACAACGACTCACCGCGCTGCACTTTATGTTTTTGCGTTTTGCCTCGGTTGGCAAACAGCGTGCCTTCCGGTGGGTTGTCTTCAAAATACTGCACCACAGCCACCGTCAACGCATGCGCCAGTTTGTCCTGATGGCTGCGCTGGAATAGCAATTTCTCTTCCGCGGGGTTGGAAATAAAGCCCGTTTCCACCAGCACGGATGGAATGTCCGGCGATTTCAGCACCGCCAAACTGGCATTAACCGGTTCGCGTTTGTGCAAGTGCGCGACTTTACCCATTTCACGCAGGATGTTGGTCGCGACTTTGTAGCCTTCTTTTTGAGAATGACTGAACTGCAAATCGAGCAAGGTTTGGCTGACGTTGCGGTCGGCATTGTTTTTTGCCAGCACTTCACCGGCCCCGCCAAGCAATTCCGATTGCTGCTCATGGTTTTCGACCCAGCGGGCGATCTCTGTGTTGGCGCGACGGGTGTTGAGTACAAACACCGAGGCACCGCGCGGCTGCGGCGTATGGAACGCGTCCGCGTGAATCGACACCAGCAAGTGCGCTTTGTTCTTACGGGCGATTTCAGAACGTTTGTTCAGATTTACAAAATAATCGCCGCGGCGCGTAAGCACCGCTTTCATTCCCGGCACGGCATCAATTTGATCCGCCAGTTTCTTGGCCACACTCAAGGTAACGTCTTTTTCGTACTTGCGGGTCGGACCGATCGATCCGGGATCTTCACCACCGTGGCCAGCATCAATCGCGACAACGATATCGGCAGTGCCATAGAGCTGCGAAGCATCTCGGCTCACTTTGGTCTCGCTGCTTGGTTTAGCCGCTGGCTGGCTGGCACTTTCGGCGTGCGGCAGATCAATCACCAAACGATGGCCATATTGGCCGCCTGGTGTCGGCGCGAGCTTAAACAGTTGCGGGGACGATTTCCTTTTTAGTTCCAGCACCAGACGATAGCTCGACTTTTCAGGCGGAGAACTGGCGCGGATTTTCGTGAGGATCGCACTGTCGCTGACATGAACCGGTAATTTGGTGCCCAGCGAGGTCTGTTTGAGATCCACCACCAGACGATCCGGCCCACTGAGGGTAAAATAGCTGAAATCCACTTCGGATTTCACGTCGATCACGACGCGTGTTTCATCCGGAGAGGGCCAAACTCGCACCCCCTCCAACACGTTGGCCTGGACGGCACTCGACAAGAAGGCGGTCGTCAGCGCAAGCCAGACGACCCAAGAACGGCAAACGTGAACGATCAACATAACTCCAACTGATTCAATAATGTACGCCCATAGTCGTTGTTTGCGGTGAACACCGCTTGGCGCTGGTTGCCATCGTAACGCATGTCGAGATCCAGATCCGACGTCGGCAACATGCCATGGCCTTTCTCCGGCCATTCCACCAGACAAATCGCATCATCGGTAAAGTAATCACGGATCCCCATGAACTCGAGTTCTTCCGGATCCGCCAAACGGTAAAGATCAAAGTGATACACTTGCCATTGAGCCAATTGGTACGGCTCCACTAAGGTGTACGTCGGGCTTTTCACATTGCCCGTATGACCCAATGCACGAATGAAACCACGACTGAAAGTGGTTTTGCCTGCACCAAGATCGCCGTGTAAGTACAAGGTGGTCTGTTGCGTACAGAGCTTGGCCAGCGCTGTGCCAAGATCTACCGTCGCGTGCTCATCTTTAAGGGTGAAGGTCTTCGTGGTCATTGAAAATATCTCTAATGTGTCGAACATCGACTATATAAAAATCAAAAGAAACCGAATAGTAAACTGGGTTGGATTTGAGAGACAAGCTCTCTTCTGTAAGCAAACCGAAAAATATTCGCCAGCGTTGCGGAAAAAAGCACGCGCGAAGCGCTGGATCCCCCCAGATAGATCCGCTAAGATCCCCGCCCCATTTTACCGAGCTGAACCGTTATGGATTATCACGCACTTGCAGATCAGATCAAACACTGGGCCATTGAGCTCGGATTTGAAAAAGTCGGGATCTGCGATGTGGATCTGAGTCAGCATGAAACCGCATTGCAGCAATGGCTCGACGCGGGATATCACGGCGAGATGGATTGGATGGCGCGTCACGGCATGATGCGCGCGCGCCCAGCTGAACTCCTGCCCGGCACTTTACGTGTGATCAGCGCACGCATGAACTACCTACCGCCGCAGGCGCAGTTTGCCAGCAATCTCAATAACCCAACTCACGCTTACATCAGCCGCTATGCGCTCGGCCGTGACTACCACAAGCTGCTGCGCAATCAGCTCAAGAAACTGGGCGAGAAAATCGAAGCTGCGGTGGGTGAACTGGGATATCGCCCGTTTGTCGACTCTGCACCGATTCTGGAACGCCCTTTGGCGCAGAAAGCCGGACTCGGCTGGACCGGTAAACACTCACTGATTCTGGATCAAGACAGCGGCTCGTGGTTTTTTCTCGGCGAACTGCTGGTTGATATTCCACTTCCCGTCGATACGCCGTCTGAAGACCAATGTGGTAAATGCCGCGCCTGTGTGACCTCTTGCCCCACTGGTGCGATTGTCGCCGATGGCGTGGTCGATGCTCGGCGTTGCATCTCTTACCTCACCATTGAATACGATGGTGTGATTCCACTCGAATTTCGCAAAGCGATGGGCAACCGCATCTACGGGTGCGATGACTGCCAACTGGTGTGTCCGTGGAATCGCTTTGCTGATCTGACGCAGCAATCTGACTTCCATCGCCGCCCAGCGTTCAACGAACCGGACTTGGTCGCGCTGTTTGCGTGGGATGAAGCCACCTTCTTGCGCAACATGGAAGGCTCGGCCATTCGCCGGATAGGCCACCAGCAGTGGCAACGTAATCTGATTATCGCAATGGGCAATGCGCCCTATTCCTCTCGCATTATCGACGAGCTGACTCGTCACCAAGGGCAATCCGCCTTGTTGGATGAACACATAGAATGGGCCTTAGCCGAACAGCAAGCTCAGTTGCCGTTTAGCAACACCAAGCACCAACGCTTGGTTCGTATCATAGAGAAGGGGTTGCCGAGAGATGCTTGAATGAGGGCGAGTTGCACAAGCCTTACGCACAGACTTTGATATGCTTCTCAAATATCCCAAATGTGGAAAAAATTTTTTATCCGACTCTGTTTTCTAAATCTTAGAAAAGTTAGTCACACCAGCAGGAAATGATTAGGATCAATGAAAATACAGTTAATGATCTTTTTTTGTTGGAATGCTTGTTGCTAACAAGTCAATTAAAGTTAATAAAAACAACGAGTTACAGAAAAACCCGTGTTATCACTCAACCTGAGTTGCCAAAAAAGATCCTGCCGCAAGTCACCATTCCAGCTACTGAAAAACACTTTATACACCAAGTTATCCACAGAAATAAAATGTGGATAAGTCTGTTGATGAACAGTACAAAATCAGTCTGTAGCAGGTAAGCGGGCACATTCGGACGAATGTCGCAAACAAAAAGAAAATCACACTACCTCGCAGCAGCGTGTTTATTTTTAGGGGGTTTATGCTTCACAGCATTATAGAAAGAGCATTGGCGGTTTGCCAAACTTTTGCCGTTTTAAGAGTAAAAAAATCTGCGTCTAGCGCAGTGATCTCTTGAAACGAAGAAATTGGTTGCGGGGGCCGGATTTGAACCGACGACCTTCGGGTTATGAGCCCGACGAGCTACCAAGCTGCTCCACCCCGCGTCCGTATTGTGTCATCGTTAAGCACGATGAGGGCTATCAACTGGAGCGACACACGAGGTTCGAACTCGTGACCTCAACCTTGGCAAGGTTGCGCTCTACCAACTGAGCTAGTGTCGCATGTCACCGTTAAGCACGATGAGAGCTAAACTGGAGCGACACACGAGGTTCGAACTCGTGACCTCAACCTTGGCAAGGTTGCGCTCTACCAACTGAGCTAGTGTCGCATGTCACCGTTAAGCACGATGCGGGCTAAATTGGAGCGACACACGAGGTTCGAACTCGTGACCTCAACCTTGGCAAGGTTGCGCTCTACCAACTGAGCTAGTGTCGCATGTCACCGTTAAGCACGATGCGGGCTAAA
>NZ_JBICMV010000019.1:0-128702 GCF_043106745.1 Vibrio sp. CJQ_6
GATGCGATCATCCAAAGTACAATAAGCGTCTCTCATGTAATCACCTATTTAAAAATAAACATAGTTTATCTGTGGCCTTTCCTTAAATAAGCAACTATAAGCATTACATACAGTTGAACACAAGGAGGTTGATCACCCTTTTCAGTAACTAGAAGGAGAGATTTTGGGTGAAAAGCGATTCCATCACCGTTGGTGATTGTGATGCGAGAAGATTATATGAAAGACATGAGGAGGCAGCTTGCCTCCTCATGTGAGGCTAACCTAATATCGGCATACATTTATTCAATGATTGCCCGTTATCAATTATGACTACAGATGTTACAACGCTAAATTGGGCGAAATCATGGCGAATGTTAAAACTATACATAAAGGACTAGGTATACACGTCAGAAGCCAACGGCTAATCATATATAGTGTTATTGTTCTTCAAGGTGATTTTTCAACAACGCCATTTATTTCCTATTCTTCTATCAATACCTTATATGCTGTTTCTATTGCGGATTTAAAATCAATATCACTAAGCATGTCACCTTTTCGGATTGTTGTTTTAGCGATTAAGAAACCCTCATCATCAAATTCAATTTTACTATTACCATTCAAGAAATAGCGAATGGCATCTGCATATTCTTCAATGCATTCTTCATTTAACTCTGAGGGACTGACACCTTGAGATGGTGATACAGCATCATCGATTAGCCCATTTTTACGATATATAAGTTTTTCACCTGTATCTTCAATAATAGGTAAGTCATGAATTTGCTTGAGCATATTGATTTGATTTCTTGCTGACCTCAACTCGTTATATAAGGTTTGAACCTTGAACTTAACAACATCACTACCAATAGTTGCAAAATCAGCATCTGTCATTGAAGTAAAGTCTACAGGTGAATAATCCGCAGATGCCTTACTTACTTTTGCCTTATCTATATCATGTGACCACGCGTCGAATAAGACTCTGTATGGGTTGGGTTTTCCCCGAACGGTTTTGTTATAAATTGAGCTGGCACTCATTTTTATTCCAATAGCCTCTAATGCACCAACTACATTAGGCACGGTTAAATCCACATGATTCTTTTTAAAACCATAAATAATTTTATTCAACGCTTTTAGGCGTGTTTCAACATTTGAATTTGCATCTTTAAGAAGGCTCTTTAGAACGGTATCAACATCATGCTGCATGGCATACCTCCATCAAATTCTCTAATCTCAAAGCTGCAACTAGATACTTCCCTTCCTGTGCTTTGATGTCGTTTTCAATCAACTTTGCCGTTGCTGATATAGCCTGCTCCTTTTCCTCATGACTTAAGTTCCTTAGAAATATTGGTTGCTCACCAATGGCAACAAGTGCTTTATCAACAAACGTGTCACGTTTGAACTTCAAGTTTTTATCTCTTTCGAAATAGGGCAAATAAGACTCGGACTCTACCACTGCGTTCAAATGTTCAAAGTTAGTACAATCCTCAAAACCGATACTTTCAACGAAATCTTCGCTGGTATTAGTTAGATTTCTAACCGTTTCAAACAGTAAGTTCCCATAATAAACCTCAGAAAGAATCAAATTCACATCTCCTGAGTTCATTTCCATGTTATTTTCCGCTTTCTTAATCAAGTTGTTCAGGCTAGCCCATTCTTCTGAACGACCATTTGCTTTGAACTCTCTCTTCCTCTGCTTTATAAGCTTCCTATAATCAGATTGCAGAAGACTATACTCATCATTGAGTTCTTTAGCCTTATAAAGAAGAGCATTCACATGCGCCCAAATATTAGTTAAGAATGGTTTACCACTGATTAGATACTTACAATTCAAGCACTTACCTATACCATTAAAATGTGCAGCATCTTCATCACGCCCTTCATGACAAAGCGTCCCTGAGTTCGGGCATATCCCCAATGCATTAGAGTTCCAACTGCGTTCTTGAACGTCTCCCCAAGATGTTAGATAGATATCAGGGACGTAAGCAATCTGCCTCGCCTTCTCGATATCCGATGTCTTCAGCTCTTCTGTAAGAGCTAACTCCATCTTGCTACTTATTTTAGCTTGAACTTCAGTAATTCTGTCATTTATATAGCTCTTATCATATTTGGTATAACGGTATGTAGTTCGTACGTTAGCGTGGCCAGCGATTAACTTAGAAATGATATGAATAGGTACACCAAACTCTTCGAGCCTTGTAATGCCTGTAACTCGCGTGCAGTGCGGCGTTAGATAACTGATGTAAGAGTTACCACCGCCAACATTATTTCTAAATTTTTCAAATTTCTCTTGAGATATTACAGAGTAATCAGCTCCCTCAGCATCAAGACGGCGCTGGATCTCCACCATCAATTGGTTCCACATCTTTGTAATCAACAGCTTAGTTGGTGGAAAATCTCTACTTTTTTCATCAGAATTCAAATTACACCTAAACAAATAGAAGCGTGAAGGTGTAATTTCTAAAACCGCAGCAGTTGGCTTGCCGCCTAGGATAGTTTGAGGTCTATCAAGATCTTTCATGGCAGCAGGAGATTTAACGGGATGATGTTTGTTCAAAAACTCTAACTGTCGTGAATATATAGTAAGTGCATCTTCATGATGCCAAGGAATCGTATACCCACTAACCTCACTGAAAGCTACACTTCTATCTGCTGTCTTATTCGTGTTGATGTACATGTAGGCTTGTCTAACTATTGGGGATCCATTTTCATCAATATTTTTACTCTGTATAGCTTCCCTTACTAAGCTAATGTCACGCTTAACAAACCCTCGGTCTTGATTAACTGAATATCTCGATTTCCAATAACCTGCATGACCACTGTCATTTGGTATCCATCGTAAACTGTCAAAGTCATAACGATAGTCGTCACCCTCACCACTATCTAACACTTGAGCTTGAATTATTCTTATCGGTAATAGAAAAACCAAAGCCAATAGATTATTCAAGGTTGGGTTAAATACACTATTACCTTCATCATCAATGAAATATTGATCTTTAAGCGTCTTTGCCCACTTATATTCCTCGTCAAGCAAGATATCAATGGCTAGTTGGTGGACTCGCATTGGTATCACCGCTTTAGGTGTTTCGTCTTTACTAGAACCAGTACTTTTCTTGAAAACCTTATCTCTCTGAATACGATCCCATTCATAATTATCAAATAGAGGTTCGAAACCATTCTCAGGATCAATGTTATATTCATTCATCGCCCAAAGCATCATATCTCGGATGTACATGGACTTCGCTCTAACAGTCGCTTTAACTTCATTCTCTAGATAGTGAAGAAAACGTTGAGAACCTCTACGTCCCTGAACTAAAAGCTCAGTTAGTTCATCGACTGTATGAATACACTCAATCCCCAGCACATTCTCAACATAATCAAGCAAGTTATAAAATGCTGAATTTTGCCCCTTCTGGGTCTTTAAAATAAGCGTATCAATGTAAGATTCATTAATCTTTACAAGAAGAGAATATGCAGCTAACTGCTCTTGACGGCCTAGAGATTTGACTTTTCCACGAGCAATACTTCTACCTTGAGGTTTAATAAGATCGTCAGGAACAATCTTCTCTAAAATACCTTTCGGAACTTCAGTTTCGTTAAACTCATAGATTGTTCTTAGAAAAGCAGTTATGCCGTAAAGATCCCTCCTTGTAAGGTTATTTGATTCATCGCCTCTGTTTCCTTTGAATAAATCATAATTACTCACGACCAAATCAAAAAGGTATTGAGCATCTTCTATTTTCAATTCCTTAATACGATATCGCTTGTAAAATAACGAATAGAGCCTAGCGAAGAGCCTTCCCTTTTGTCTTGGTGCAGAGTTGTCACCATAAGATGAATTGTGCTCATCAAATTCATCCACAAACTTTTGAACATCAGGACTAGACTTAGTAGCCAAAGCCGTTAAATATGAGGCTGACCAATTGAACTTGGCAAAGTTGTAGAATTCAGAGAAGCAAACTTTCCTGCGTAGCATCTCATCATGCAGTTTTTCTGAAAAAACACCTGGTAATGATGTAGCATTTAACACCAAGAAACACTCAATCAATTTCGTGTTGCTTAACTCTTTTATGCCCGTATCTTCGATGTATTTTAAGACAGTTGATTTTGTGATTTTCAATTTAGACCTACATACCTTTTAGAGACAATAGATATACACCTGCAACATTTTTCAAAGCTTCGTCGATTGCTCGTTTATTCGCTGACTTATATATTTCTTGTGACATAATACTTCTATGGTTCATCATATCTTGAAGTACTTTTGGAGGTACGCCAGCCTCCTCCAAAATTGATGCAAACCAATGTCTCATAGAGTGCGGCGCAATCCCGTTCTTTGCACCATACTCAACATAATATCCTAATTTTTGAAGTCTCTTACATGCTTGTTTAAATGCTTTTAAATAAGAGTTAATTGACATCGGCGCACCAAGATCATTCACATCTCCAGTTTTTATAAAAAAGAATGGATGCTCATACCCATACTTGGCTTTATACTCTCTCATACAGACTTCTCTTTGATGCATATACTGTTTGAACAATTTAACGAATAATATTTCAGCATCTTCATGAATTAATCTAATTGGTGTTGTGTAGTCTGGATCAAGAGCCAAGTCTTTCCACCCAGCATAATAAGAGTTAGAGTTGTTCTCGTTATCTCTCGGTAATAGGCCTCGCTCCAAAAGATACTCTGCTCGACTTTTATTTTTATATGGAGGGATATCACAACTCGATTCTGATGGGTGATGAAGAGAGATTTCAAGCTTCCCCGAGCTAGGGTAAATATTGAAATCGTTGAACCATAAATGGAACGGCTCACTCTCTCTTAGCCCACCAAAAATCAAGAGCATTGTAATCATCTTAGCACCAATATTTTCTCTTCCATTTCGCAGTTTGAATCCTTCATTTAGAAGTGGCTCAATCAAATCCTCTGGAAACTGGGACACCTTGTTGGAGGTTGTGGTAGTACTCTTGGAAAACTTGAATATGTGATCTGTTGAAGTCGCCTGTAGCCTAGCAGCAACCTTATTAACGTCTGTAACGTGGCTCAGGAACGAGTTATTCTTAACTTGGCTAGCACGAAAGAAATACTCCTTATGTATCTTAGAAGGTGACTTAGGCAGGGTGCCATTCAATCCTATGTAGCGAGAGAAATCTAGAATGTAACCGACATTCCTTCTGACTGTTTTTGCGCTGCTTGGAGTCCAACCCAAACCAGAATCTCCAGATAATGAGCACTGAATAAAGCCCCTTATGGTGTCAGCAACATTGTTGTCATTCTTGTAGGCAGGAGCCTTCTCAACACAGAAGTCGTAGAATAAGCCAATTGCTCGGGCTACCTGACGTTGCCAAGACCCGCTGTTACTATTTGTCTCGAAGTAGTTAATTAACTCTCTAAATACGATTGGCTTCTCTGAGCCAAGAGGTTTGATGTAAAGGACGATAAAGTGATTCGTCACTCCACTCTTGAGCTTTATTTTCTGCTTTACCGTAACATGGTGAACAGGATGAGCGTAAGATTGCTTCCTGAACTTCATTCACCTAACCCCTCTTGCTTACAATGATTAACTATCTTCCATCTTCTTGTTGTAAGTTGTAAGGGATCAACACTTAAACTCACTTGAACAATAATACAGTTTAACTTATAGTTATCAAGACTATTGTTGGAAGTTGTTGTAAGTACATTATAGGTTATATACGAGCAGTCGACTCATAATCGATTGGTCCCCAGTTCAAGTCTGGGAGGGGCCACCAAATGCCAGAAGGCTCGTAGAGAAATCTACGGGCCTTTGTCTTTTCTGGCCCGGTCGATATCCGGCCCTTTTCTCTAAACAATGGTGACTTCGGTAAGCTGTGGTCCATTAGGTCAGCCTAAAGGCTCCACGTGGTCACTACAGAGTCACACTTTCCCTGTCAGAGTGAGATCCACTATCATCGCTATCCATTCCTTATTGATTCTAAGCAACACACGCCCTTAGAACACAAGTTTAAAATGCATAAGCTATTGATATAAAAATAATAACCATGTTATCTCTCATTCAGAGCACCGATACCCTCATCAATCAATTCCGTTACGATTCCTATACAAGAACACTCGCCCACAGCAAAGAATGAGATGATTTAGATGTGGATAAGCGCGTTGATAATACTGAAATTTATACGTACAAACGTCGTTTCCAAACGGGATTGAAAGCGACGTTTTACTAATGATTTGGATGATGAGAAAGGGATGAATTGAGTTTTAACGTTGTAATTGGATGGCTTGAATCAATGCAGACAACCCCTGTTCAATTTTAGAACGAGGGCAGCCAAGATTGAGCCGTAGGTATCCCTTTCCTGAATCGCCATAAACATCACCAGACATGATCGCGACATTGAATCGTTCAATTAACGTCTGATGAAGCAACGACATATCCAGATCTAACGACGATAAGTCAATCCATGCTAAGTATGTCGCATCAGGTATGACATAGTGAATGTCCTGATATGCATTGTGCAGTGTTTCTTGTACATACTGATGGTTCGCAAAGACATATGCATTGAGTGCATTTAACCAAGGCTCCCCTTGGTTATAAGCGGCCATCGTGCCAAGAACGCCAAGAATAGACGGCGACGAGAGCCCGTCCACTGCTTTTAGTTTATGTAGATAGCGCTCGCGTATGGTGGCATCTGCAATCAATGCATATGCACCGTTGAGTGCTGGAATATTGAATGACTTAGATGCAGAAGTCACCACCGCCCACTGCCCTGAACGACTCATGCCCACATAGGGTATGTGCTGTTTAAAACACACATCCATATGAATTTCATCCGAAATTACGTTGACTTGGTATTTGTCACACAACGCTGCAATTTTTTCGAGTTCACAACAGCTCCATACCCGTCCTGTTGGGTTATGAGGGCTGCATAATAACAACACCGTATTGTTGTCATCAGCTAATTTGCTCTCTAGGTCAGGCCAGTTAATTTCGAATCGACCTTGCAGCTTAATCAGCTCGCTACGAACACATTTTCTATCTTGCCCTTCGATCATTTTATCGAATGCGTCATAAGCAGGTGTATGAAAAACAACCCCTTGATTCGGCTTGCTCCACAGTTCTATTAATTTCGACACAATATAGATGACAGAGGGGCCGTAAACCAATTGATTGGTGTCGATGTCACAATCAAAACGAGAGCAATACCAATGACTGATTGCGGTTTTAAAATCATCATGATTCCAGCGACTGTAGCCCAGCACCGGATGCTCAAGCCGCTGTTTTAGCGCACGGATGACCACCTCTGGCGCGGCAAAATCCATGTCTGAAATCGTAAAAGGCAACAGACCAGACTTGCCAAATCTATCTTGAACATAGTCCCATTGCGTACAGTAAGTACCAGTGCGATCAATAGGCGTATCGAAGTCGAATTTCTGAGTCATACCAACCTTCCAATTGAACATCCTCAGCACCGTTCAAAGAACCATAGTGCTGAGGTATTTATATTCAAAAACAATGATTAACTTGCCGACATGATGGCTTGCATTTCGTTTTTAACCAGATGGACTTGCGTTCCAATCACGACTTGCAGGTTGTGCTGATCCAGCTTCACCACGCCAAGAGCGCCATGCGCTTTTAATTTGGCATCATTCACCAAGCTCATGTCGTTCACAGAAAGGCGAAGACGTGTGATGCAGTTATCCAACGAAGTGATGTTCTCTTTTCCACCCAGTGCCGCAAGCACCGCAGCACCTTTACCCGATTCGTTGATGAACGCCGCTTCAAGTTCTTTATCCACTTCCGCCGTATCCACTTCACGGCCCGGTGTTTTTAAATTGAACTTGGTGATGGCAAACTTAAACACTGAGTAATACACCACGAACCAAATAGCAGCGACAAGCGGTACCAAGTACCATTTCGTTGCGGTACCTTGCAGGACGCCAAATACCAAAAAGTCAATGAGGTTACCGTCAGTGTTACCAATGGTCACATCAAGCAATCCCATCACCATGAATCCTAAACCGGTGAGGATGGCATGCACAACATAAAGCACAGGAGCAACAAACAGGAACAGGAATTCTAGCGGCTCAGTGATACCACCAACAATGCATGCAACTACACCAGAGATGAGCAACGCTTTAATTTTTGAGCGGTTCTCCGGGCGGGCACAGTGGTACATCGCCAAAGCAGCACCAGGTAAACCACCAAGGAAAGTCGGCATTTTCCCTTGAGATAAGAAGGCTGTGACCTCTGGTGTAAACGTCGTGGTATCCGCACAAGAGAGTTCCGAGTAGAAGATATTCAACGCACCAGACACCGTTTGACCACACACATCCATGGTGCCACCAGCCTCGGTGAATCGAATTAAGGCAACCAAAATATGGTGAAGCCCAATGGGCAGCAATAAGCGTTCCCCAGTACCAAATAGCATAGGACCAAAGTCGCCTGCGCTTTCAATCACATGACCGATGCCATTGATGCCTGCCGCGAAGTAAGGCCATACAAATGGAATAAAGACCCCCACGACACCCAGCACCAACGCAGAAATGATCGGAACAAAACGGGCACCACCAAAGAAGGCCAGCGCATCTGGCATTTTAAAGGTGTAGAAACGTTGGTGAAGCTTGGCGACTATCACCCCCACCACCACCGCACCCAAGATACCGGTATCAATCGATTCAATACCGATAATGTTTTTGACGCCATAAGCAACACGTTCAGATTGACTATCCAATACACCTGCGACAGTGAGGAAAAAGTTAATCGCTAGATTGAACGCAGCATAACCGACAAATCCCGCGAACCCTGCGACACCTTTTTCTTCACGCGCCAATCCGAGTGGAATCGCGACCGCAAACATCACAGGCAAATAAATGAAAGCAACGAGGCCAATTTTGGTCATCCACATAAACAGATATTGCAATGGCGCATTATCTAAAAAGGGAATCGCTTCTTTAATCGCTGAACTGGAAAAAGAACTACCGACCCCAAGAAGAATACCTGAGAATGCCAGCAGTGCGACGGGCAGCATGAACGTCTTACCGAGGCTTTGCAAAAACTCCCAAATAGTCGATTTGTTGCTTTTAGACATAATCTGTCTCCGGAATTTAAGGACTTGTAGGGCTCATGCACTTCATTCGATGAAGTCATGACGTCTTATTGATATGCGCTCAATATACGCCGCTAAAATTTTTGGTAAAACGTTTTACCAAAAGTTATGTGATCAAGTTAAACAACTTTTATCTAAAGCCTGTCGGGCTTTAAAAATCAGATTAATACGGTTAAAGTTTGCTGATAAAACGTTTTTCTAATCCACAAAGTGAATCTATGTCTTCAAACAAAGTGACCATTACAGAAGTCGCTAAACATGCTGGCGTTTCGGTAACGACGGTCTCAATGGTATTGGGAAATAAAGGCCGAATTTCTCCCGACACCATAGAGAAAGTCAACGCCTCGGTAGAGACGTTAGGTTACATTCGTAACCGCGCCGCCGCCAATTTACGCTCAAATTCCAGTGAGATTATTGGGCTGATCCTGAAAGACATTAGCGACCCTTATGATGCGGAAGTCACAGCCGGGTTAAGTGAAGAGATTGAACAGCAGGGCTACATGTTGTTTCTGGCTCAATGTGGTGATAGCCAAGAAAAATTTGAACACTGTGTATTAACCATGGCACGCCAGGGCGTGGGGGGCATTGCATTTTGTTCCATCGGCGAAAACCAACAACTGAATGTCGACAACCTCAAGCAACACAACCTTCCCATGGTGTGTATCTCGCGCTCGTCCGTAGACAAACACATCGATTATGTCGGCCCAGATAACATGCATGCAGCGAAACTGGCGACAGAACATCTGGTGAAACAAGGTCATCGTAGAATCGCATATGTGGGGGGAGCGAGCAGCTCATTGTGTCGAGCAGAGCGAATTGGTGGGTATTGCACCACCTTGATGCAGTTTGGTTTACCCTTCAAACCGGAATGGGTGGTGGAGTGCGAAAAGAATCAAGCAGCAGCGGCACAAACCGTGCAACAATTGTTACTGGAACATCCACAGATTACCGCGATGCTTTGCCATCACTCATCGACAGCCTTGGGCGCAGTTTATGGCGTAAAACGAGCAGGACGATCCATTGGTAACGATCAGTTCATTGGGAAGCAAGTCGCCATCATTGGTTTTGACGATGTTGAAGAAGCTGAACTTGTAGATCCCCCACTAACATTTATCAATTTCAATGCTCGAGAGATGGGAAGACAAGCCGCAAAACGCTTGATCAGGCAACTCAAAGAGGTGGATCCTGAACCCTATCGATTGGTGCTGTCTCCAAAGCTCATCGTTCGTGAATCGACCTAAGTGAATACACAACGGCGAGCCGACGTGCATTGCAATCACCGACGAATCATCACGTCAATCCTTGATTGATACGCCATGTTCGGCAAAGTTGATGCGAAACTCATCAGGCTTTTTACACTTGTGAATTAATGAGCAAACCTTGACTCACCAAAAATAACGGAAGTTGAGCAGCAGCGAATTCATGCCTGCGTTTTTCGAGTAAATACCACCGTTAGAATAGTGAAGATAGGTGAGCATCAGTGCGCCGACATCATAGCGCAGGCCGAGGGTTAGCCGATCCTCGAACTGGATGTTGCCTCCCATATCGCGATCGCTGAACACAGACTTGCTGATGTAACTCAGCCCAATGCCAGCTTCTAGCAGCGGCTTGCCACCAGCAAACTGCGATGAAAATTGGTAAGATAACACGGGCGAAAACGCGACCATGCGCAGGTCCTCATCCTCATCGAGTGACCACTGATTCAACGATAAGTCCAAGTAGGCAGAGAGGTGCCCCGCCTCACTCTCCCACCATTGTGCATCGAGATGGCGTTGAATCCCGATCCGCACCAGCAACTCATCATCAAAAGACGTTCCAACGCCCAGAGTTACACTGTCGAACCCAAATTGGCAGTCAGCGGCAGCCGAAAAGCAAAGCGAGACACCCACAATCAATGGCTTCCAAAAGCAGACATTCATCATGTATATCTTCATCATTATTGATAAATACAATTTTAGTTCGCAATGTCGATTTTGGCATGCCTGCCGACAATCACTTGAAAAAATGCCCGCATTACTGCGGGCATCAAGGTTAAACCACCGGCGGAAAATCCAACACCATGGTGGCGACACTGAAATAAACAATGACGCCAATGGAGTCGGCAATGGTGGTGATCAGCGGTGCGCTGGCTGATGCTGGATCAAGGTTCATTTTATTGAGCACAAACGGCAACAACATTCCAACCACCGACCCGATGATCACCACGATTTGCATTGTCAGCGCTACGACTAATGCAATGTCGCCCCCGCTACGCCACCAACCCAGCAAGGAGACCGCAGTCGCCATGGTTGCACCAAGCAGCGCCGAGATCGCCAGTTCCTTACCGACCATCTTGGCCCAATCTTTGGCGACCACTTCACCCGTCGCCAGTGCACGCACCATCAACGTGGCCGACTGCGATCCCGCATTGCCACCACTGTCGATCAACAGCGGCAGAAAGAACACCAGCGCCACGTAGGTTTGAATCGTATCTTCGAAATAGGCAATCCCCGCGCCGGAAAAGAGGTTCCCAAACACCAGCAGCACCAACCAAAACACCCGTTTGCGATACATCAAGCCGATGCTGGCGTCTTTAAGGCTGCCGGTAAAATTCACCGCCGCCGTTTTATGAAAGCTGCGATCCGCCTGCGCTTCCGCCACATCCATCGCGTCGTCATACGTCACGATCCCCACCAACCGATTGCGGTTGTCCAATACCGGCAACGCCAACAGATCGTATTTACTGATCGCCTGCGCCGCGAGCGCTTCTTCATCATGTGCGCGCACAAAGATCATCACCTTGGTCATGATCGTCGCCACTTTGATGCTCGGTTCGGCTAGTACCAACTCTCGCAAAGAGATGATGCCGAGCAGCCCTTGCTCCTCATCTAGCACGTACGCTTGATAGATGGTTTCACTCTCATGCGCGCACAGTTTGAGGTGAGCCAACGCCCCTTCCACGGTCAAATCGCGTGTTAAGGTGGCAAAATCTGTGGTCATCACGGCGCCAATCGTGCCTTGCGGATAGGCCGACAGAATCTCGATGTTTTCGCGATCCGCCGCGTTCATCAAGCGCAACACCTGCTGCTGAATGTCTTGTGACAACAACGCCAACAGATCAACCCGCTCATCAGGGGCCATTTGATGCGCCATGGCCGCCAATTCTGCCATCGTCATGCGCTGTGCGATATCCACCTGTATGGTCAGCGGCAGATAGCTGAACAATTCCGCTCGGGAATCTGGCGTCAGCAACTGCAAAATGTCTTTCAGTTCGGCCTGCGAAACGTGTTGCGTGTCTAACAGATGGACCAATGTTTCTGCACAGTCGGCCTTGGGATTGCGCGCAATGAATTGATTCAATTGCGTTTTGTCGGCATGGCGCAGCAGCGCCATCATTTCATGAATCATGCTGAGTTCTCCTAGCCTTAGCGCCAAAAATGAGTCAAACGAAACCAGTGAGAACGGACTTTGCCTGCCAGTTCATAGGGCGAGATTTGCAAACGCTGGCGAATGATGCCGATAGCCGCACGGCTTTCCAGCACACCGACAACGCGGCGCTCGTCATCCAGCACCGGCAGCATGGGCCATGAGCTTTGGCGCAAACGCAACGCAGCCTGATAGGCGGGCGCAAAGGGGGAAACCCAGTGCTGCGCGCCTTGGGCCAGCGCAACAATAGGCAATGTCGGCTGTGCAACCGCCAACGCCGACAGCGGAACCAGCCCCAAATAAGTGCCCTCGTCCGAGGTGACGATCACGGCATCGATCAATTGACCGACAATGTGCAGACTGCGCAGCATGTGAATGACATGATGCACTTTCAGATCGTCCCCGACGCAAAAGCAGTCTTGGGTGAGATGATCGCGAACCCGGTTAAAACCGGACATACGCAGCACCACGCGGTGCTGACGCTCAAAGATGGGTGTAACAGTCATAGCTCTCTCCTGAGATTTGCTCAGGACAAAGAAACCTTAACGCACCGCAGCGCCCACGCGAGATGACGTGCGAGTTTGCTGCGTGATCCCAACAGTTCTTCTCGGCACGCAAGCCGTCACGCCCGATAACACGCGCGCAAACAACGTTGCCAAACCCGAGATGGTTTGGTCAGGACACTGGAATGTTCGAAAACGGATGAGAGAATCTGCATCTGCCAGCGGTGATAATCACCAGGCACATGCATAAGCAGAAGGCTGGTGAACTAGAAACCGCGTGGCATTTTCGTTAAACCGAAAAGACCATACTGTGATATTCGACTACTCGATGAGTCCATAGGTTTCTGTTGTTCCTCGAAAAATTAAACGATAGTCAGCGCAAAACGCGCTGTGCTCAATAAGCGAGCGGGATGTTAAATCTGGCGTAAAATCTTGTCAACGATTGCACAACATGCGTGAACATTTTTAACCCTACGCTGACAAACCGTCACAAACGCTGACACACCTCACCCAGCATTCATTCAGCCGCGAAATATCAGCCTGAAGCAAAAGCCTCAAGCCTGCTGCCGCTTTTGCCTATCGTCACCAAATTGCAATCGAAACGCCATCAAAGCCTCATCCAATCGCAGCGGTTCTGACACACTCGCCCTCTAGCATGACGATAAAACACGGATCGTGAGGACGTTATGCTTTCCACCAGCCCTTTTAAATTGCCGCGCAAAACCCCGTTTGGCCTGGGTGAACACATCGCCGAATGGGCGACCGGTTTACACCAACTGGATAAATTTTACGCTCAGCGCCCAGCCGGGTGCGATACGGCGCAGTTTCTGCGTTTCACGCTCGAAGTGTTGGGCATTGATTACCAAGTGGTCAAAGGCGCACTCGGCCAAGTGCCGCAAACAGGCGCGACCGTGGTGGTGGCAAACCATCCTCTGGGTTGCGTGGAAGGGGTGATTTTGGCTGAACTGCTGCTGACTCGCCGCACCGACATCAAGATCCTCGCCAATCACTACCTTAAAACCGTCCCCGAGCTCGATGAACTGTTTATCGGCGTCGATGTATTTGAAACAAGTAAAGCGCACAAAGCCAATTTGCTGGCGCTGCGTCAGGCGCATAAACATCTGGAACAAGGCGGTTTATTGCTGATGTTCCCCGCGGGCGAAGTGTCGCAATGGGTCGACAGCAAACGGGTCGACAGCAAACAGCGCCGTTTAGAAGACAAAGAGTGGAGCCAGTCGGTCAGCCGCTTGATCAAAAAACACAAGGCCAAATCGGTGCCAGTGTATATTGATGGCCAGAATTCCAAACGCTTCTACATGGCCGGGAAAATTCACCCGCTGCTGCGTACGCTGATGCTGGGGCGCGAACTGCTGAATAAAAAACAGCACTGTATCGACATCGCGATCGGCGAAACCATTCACTACAAAGAAGTAAACGATCTGTGCGATCAGCAACTGGTCAACTACCTGCGCCTAAACACCTATTTGCTGCACAACCCTGCCACCATTACGCGTAACAAAACCGCGCAAGACAGCTCGCTGGTGCCGATTGAGGCGCGCCTGCCGCTAGACGATCTGCGCCAAGACATCGCGCGCCTGTCATTTTCGGATCACTTGCTGCGTCACAACGAATTGGATGTCTACTGCACGCGTGCCGAGAACATTCCCGCCATCCTGCATGAAATTGGCCGCGTGCGAGAACGCAACTTTCGCCAAGTCGGCGAAGGCACCGGCTTATCGCTGGATATCGACGAGTTCGACCGCGACTATCTGCACCTGTTTATCTGGGATCGTGACCAAGAGCTGCTGGTCGGCGCGTATCGCTTAGGGTTGGTTGATGAACTGCTGGCAAGTCGCGGCCTTGATGGCCTCTACTCCAGCACCCTGTTTCAATACGACCCGCGCTTTTTGCATAACATGGGCAAAGCGATTGAGATGGGGCGCTCGGTGATTGATGAGGCGTACCAAAAAAGCATGGCGCCCCTGCTGCTGCTGTGGAAAGGCATCGCCACTTATGTGCAACGTCATCCGGACTACACGCACCTGTTTGGCCCGGTGAGTATCAGCAGCGACTACAGCGACCAAGCGCGTCGCCTGCTGGCCGACACCATGACGCTGCATTATTACGACCAAGCGCAGGCCGAACTGGTGGAGGCAACCAATCCGCTCCCAGTCGGCCAAAACCTGTGGAATGCCAGCCTGCTGACGTCGCTCGCCGACCTGCAACTGCTGTCGCGCGTGATTGCGCGCATTGATGAGGGCAAAGGGATTCCGGTGCTATTGCGCCAATACCTTGGCCTCAATGGCAAACTGGTCAGCTTCAACATCGACCCCGATTTTAACGACGCGCTCGATGGGTTAATTGTGGTCGATTTACGTCACGTGCCACAGCGTACGCTCGCCCGCTATATGGGCAGCGACGAAGCGCAGCACTACCTTGATCATCACGCCCAGTCACCGGACCTTACGGTGCTCACTTGAAGCCATCATCGTCGTCATCATCTGAAGAACATGTGTGAGTCGGTCAGCATCAACGCAAGCGTCTCTCAACGCCACCCCATCAGCAAAAAGGGCTGCCCATGGCAGCCCTTTTCATGTCAACACACTTTCCCGTTATTCAACCGTCACCGCTTTAGCCAAGTTGCGCGGTTGGTCAACGTCCGTGCCTTTGATCAAGGCCACATGGTATGACAGCAACTGCATCGGAATGGTGTAGTAGATTGGCGCCGTGATGTCGCTGACGTGCGGCATGGTGACGATCTTCATTGTGGCATCGGCTTCAAAGCCAGCTGCTTGATCGGCAAACACATACAGCAAGCCGCCACGAGCGCGCACTTCTTCAATGTTGGATTTGAGTTTTTCCAACAGTTCATTGCTTGGCGCCACCACCACCACCGGCATATCGGCATCAATGAGCGCCAACGGGCCGTGTTTCAGTTCACCCGCCGCATACGCTTCTGCGTGAATGTACGAGATCTCTTTTAGTTTGAGCGACGCTTCCAGCGCAATCGGGAAATATTCGCCACGACCGAGGAACAGCGTGTGTTGCTTGTCGGCGAAGTCTTCGGCAATGGTTTCGATCTCTTTCTCACATGCCAGCGCCGCTTCAATTTGTTGTGGCAACGCATGCAGCGCTTCAACGATCTCTTTTTCCTGCGCTTTGTCGATCACGTGTTTCTGTTTGCCCAGCGCCGTCACCAACATCAGCAGTGCGGCCAGTTGCGTGGTGAACGCCTTGGTCGATGCCACGCCGATTTCAGTCCCCGCGCGCGTCATGAATGCGAAGTCGGATTCACGCACCAGTGAAGAGCCAGCCACGTTACAGATGGTCATCGCGGCCATGTAACCTTTTTCTTTCGCCAGACGCAATGCCGCCAATGTATCGGCCGTTTCGCCAGATTGCGACAGGGTGATCAGCAAGCTGTTTGGACGCGTCACAAATTTGCGGTAACGGAATTCAGATGCAATTTCGACATCGCAGCTCACGCCGGCCAGCGCTTCAAACCAGTAGCGCGCCGTCATCCCCGCGTTGTAAGACGTGCCGCACGCGACGATTTGGACGTGTTCCACGTTATTCAGAATGTCTGCCGCGTGCACGCCAATGCTTTCAGTCACCACAGAATCTTTGGTCAGGCGACCTTCCATGGTGTTGATCAGTGCTTTCGGCTGCTCAAAAATCTCTTTTTGCATGAAGTGGCGGAACTGGCCTTTGTCACCCGCATCGTGTTCGGCATTCGATTCGACGATGTCACGCGTCACGGCTTCACCTAACGTGTTGAATACGTTCACTTCGCGGCGCGTCACTTCGGCCACGTCCCCTTCTTCCAGGTACATAAAACGGCGCGTTACGCTCAGCAGGGCCAGTTGATCTGACGCCAGGAAGTTTTCCCCCACGCCAAAACCAATCACGATCGGGCTACCCGAGCGCGCCACCACGAGACGAGACGGATCTTTGCGATCCACCACCACGGTGCCATACGCGCCTTCGAGCTGTTTCACGGTTTTTTGCACCGCTTCGAGTAGTGAACTTGCCGTGCGACGTTCCCATTCCACCAAGTGCGCGATCACTTCGGTGTCTGTTTGTGAGGTAAACACGTAACCGCGCTCACGCAACTGTTCACGCAGCACTTCGTAGTTCTCAATGATGCCGTTGTGAACCACGGCAATATCGCCCGACATGTGTGGGTGAGCGTTGACTTCAGACGGCTCACCGTGTGTCGCCCAGCGCGTGTGCGCAATCCCCGTGCCGCCCGCCACGTGCTGCGCATCGACAGCATCCGCCAGCTCTTGCACTTTGCCCAAACGGCGAACGCGCGTGAGCTGACATTCACTGTCAACCACCGCCAGACCCGCTGAGTCGTAACCGCGGTATTCCAGACGGCGTAGGCCTTCGACCAAGATTTCAGCGACATCACGTTGTGCTACTGCACCAACAATTCCACACATGGTATTAACTCCGTAACTATTTTTTGTTTCAGCTTCTCTGTGGCATTCCAGCCGGGGCAGCAAGCAAAAGGCCCGTCAGAGAAGGAGGGTATTCGTTGTGCTCAGGCGCGAATCACACGCACCTGATGAGATTCAATTTGTGCCACGTCAGCGTCGGGCAATTCTTTATCGGTCACCAGCACATCAATCGTGTCCCAGGACAATTCGAGATTGGGGATTCTGCGCCCCACTTTGTCGGATTCCACCATGACGATCACTTCACGCGAGACTTCCGCCATCACCTTGCTCAGGCCAACCAACTCATTGAACGTGGTCGTGCCGCGCTCCAAATCAATGCCATCGGCACCAATAAACAGTTGGTCAAAATCGTACGAACGCAGCACCGATTCCGCGACTTTGCCTTGAAAGGATTCAGAATTCGTATCCCACGTTCCGCCAGTCATCAGCAGCGTCGGTTCACTTTCTAACTCGTTGAGTGCGTTGGCAACATGCAAGGCGTTGGTCATCACCACCAAGCCACGCTTGTCGTTCAGCTGCTCAATCAACGCGCCGGTGGTGCTGCCGCTGTCGATCACAATGCGATTGTGGTCGCGAATTAATTTCGCCGCGGCTTTGGCAAGCGATAACTTTCGAACCGAAACTTTTGGGCTCATTTCATCGGCGACTACCTCTTTGGGAAGCGCAATGGCGCCGCCATAACGTCTGAGCAGCAGACCGTTACTTTCTAACGAGGCGAGATCCTTTCTAATGGTCACTTCGGAGGTTTCAAACTGGCTGGAGAGCGCTTCAACGCTGACTTCACCTTGCTCATTCACGAGGTTGGCAATAGCGTGGCGTCTGAGCTGTGTATTTCGTTTCGACATGGTTTATTTTTTATCAAGTTTCGAATCGAAACGAAGTATAATCAAAACGAAACATTTATGTCCATTTATTTTGATCCAAAAAATTAATATTTCGCGCTAAAACCTTGTCCTAAGACAAATCTTAAACAGTGATATTGACGCCGTTCAGTGGTAGAATTCGCACCCTAAAAGAAAAAAAATTACAGAATACGGCGTGATATTTTTGTAACTTTGGCCGTTTACCCTGACTAAGTCGCGGATTTCTGAAATTTTAACCCCAACAAATGGTCATAAAATGACTAAACTTGTTGAAAGACTTTCAGCTTTGGAGTGAGCGAAACTCGTGAACTACACTTGGCAATTGAAGACGACATGTTGCCACCACCGAGATCACTTTGGGGCGATGCACCAAACTTCTATTTCTTAATTTCTATTACCGGAGAGACCCTTCCATGAAAAAGACCAAAATCGTTTGTACGATTGGCCCTAAAACTGAATCTGTAGAGAAGCTAACTGAACTGGTTAACGCAGGCATGAACGTGATGCGCCTGAACTTCTCTCACGGTGACTACGTAGAGCACGGTACTCGTATTGCGAACTTCCGTCAGGTCATGGAAAACACAGGTAAGCAACTGGCTATCCTGCTGGACACCAAAGGTCCAGAAATCCGTACAATCAAACTGGAAAACGGCGATGACGTTGATCTAGTTGCTGGTCAAGAATTCACTTTCACCACTGATACTTCAGTTGTTGGTAACAAAAACATCGTTGCTGTGACTTACGCTGGTTTCGCACAAGACCTGAACGTAGGCAACACCATTCTGGTTGACGATGGTCTGATCGAAATGGAAGTGACTGCGAAAACTGATTCAGAAGTAAAATGTAAAGTGCTGAACAACGGCGCACTGGGCGAAAACAAAGGTGTGAACCTACCTGGCGTATCTGTGAACCTGCCAGCACTGTCTGAAAAAGACAAAAACGACCTGAAATTTGGTTGTGAGCAAGGCGTTGACTTCGTTGCGGCTTCTTTCATCCGTAAAGGTTCTGACGTGAAAGAGATTCGTGAAGTTCTGGCTGCAAACGGCGGCGAAAACATCCAAATCATCTCTAAAATTGAAAACCAAGAAGGCGTAGACAACTTCGACGAAATCCTAGAATTGTCTGACGGCATCATGGTTGCACGTGGCGACCTGGGTGTAGAAATCCCAGCGGAAGAAGTTATCTTCGCGCAAAAAATGATGATCGAAAAATGTAACCGCGCACGTAAAGTGGTTATCACTGCAACGCAAATGCTAGATTCAATGATCAAAAACCCACGTCCAACTCGCGCAGAAGCGGGCGACGTTGCGAACGCGATCATGGACGGTACTGATGCAGTCATGCTGTCTGGTGAAACTGCGAAAGGTAAATACCCTGTTGAAGCCGTAACCATCATGGCGCAAATCGCAAACCGCACAGATTCAGCGCTGAAAGCGGAACTGGGTTCTCGTCTGGACAGCCCACGCCTACGCATCACTGAAGCCGTATGTAAAGGTGCAGTGGACACTGCTGAGAAACTAGCCGCGCCACTGATCGTCGTTGCAACTGAAGCGGGTAAATCTGCACGTTCAGTACGTAAATACTTCCCAACTGCAAACATCATCGCGGTTACCACCAACAAGAAAACTGCTGCACAGTTGGTTCTGAGCAAAGGTGTTTCTCCAGTGGTTGTGGATTCTATCGACAGCACTGATGATTTCTACCGTCTGGGTAAAGAAATCGCACTAGAATCTGGCCTGGGTAAAAAAGGCGACATCGTGGTGATGGTTTCTGGTGCACTTGTGGCATCCGGCACAACCAACACAACGTCTGTACACGTACTGTAATTCAGTCGGTTCAGCACATAAAAAAATCGGGGCATGGCCCCGATTTTTTGTTTCTGTCTCTTACCAACCAAAAAACTCTTTGTGGTGGGTGTTAAGCAATAACACCATCGGCAGGAAATAAAGCGCACTGAGCTTAAATCCTAACACCAACAAAAAGCCAATCGTGAGCCTCACTAGAAAATGATTAACCATACTCTGCCTCGTCTTGCCCAGAGTGTGCGATTTCCGTTCCCTTTCCCCGCCCCACTGCGGAAAAAGTGACTGCTCCATTCAAATTTGGGCGACCATCGATGAAAAGATCGACAGTTTACTTATTAATCAGTTTAGCTCAAGCGGGAATAAAAATTAGACTTTAGTCGCATTGTCAGAAAAGTGTGACACTAGGCGATGTCATCACTGCTATGGCAGACCGATACGCGGTTTCGGCCCAATGTTTTCGACTCATACAGCGCAATGTCCGCACATTTATACGAGCGATTGCTGTCGAACGTCAGGTCGGTTACGCCCGCGCTGATGGTCACGGTTAGACTTTGGTCGATAGCCACAGCAGCACGCAAACGATCCACCACGCGGTGCGCTTCGTCAATGGCAGTGTGTGGCATGATCACCGCAAACTCTTCGCCACCAATACGCGCAATAAAATCGGTGCTGCGTAGCTGGTGCGTGAGGATCTGCGCAACCTGAATGATCACGCGATCGCCCTGATCGTGCCCCTGTTCATCATTGATGCGTTTAAAGAAATCAATATCGATCAACACCAAGCAGGCGTCATGATTGTGGGCATAGCGTTCGACCAGTTGCGTTTGCGTTTGCAGCTCTTGTTCGAACTTGCGGCGGTTCCAAAGGTGTGTCAGGGAATCTTTTTCACTCAGCTCGCGCAGTTGGTTTTCCAACGCTTTGCGCTCGCTGATATCAATAATCGAGGTGATGTAGTAACTCACGCGACCCGCTTCGAAAATAGCCTGAATGCGCACAATGGTCGTGAGCATCTGCTGATCCTCGGTGACCAACTCCACTTCCCCTTCCCAGCTATGTTGTTCCGACACTTTTTCAAGCACGTTGAGCACCTGATCCATGCCGTGGTGACTCAGCAGCACTTTGAGTGCGTTCCGTCCCAGCACCCAATGACTGCTCAGCCCGGTCATCGTTTCAAACTCTTCGTTGACCATGATCACTTGGTGCGACTTATCAGAGATCATCACCGCCGACATGCCGCTGAGCGCCGCACGCGCGAGTTTGCTTTCAATCGTCCGTCGATGGTAATGCAGCGCCATGGAAATGGTCGGCAGTGCAAAAATCAGCACGATCAAAAAGACAAACACGCCCTCTTTTACCAGATCGTTCAGATCGCGCGCGACGCGATGCGTGAGTTGGGCTTGGGTCAGTTTGATCACCAAATGCAGTTGTTGCTTGTCAGCAAACGCCATGGTGGTGAACACCAACAGATGGTCGGCTTCTTGGCGGTAGCCGCGTGCCTGCTGCTGCATCTGCGCCCACGTGAACGGGTATTCACGCGCAAAGTGATGCGGTGAATAGGCGCTGTCTTGGTTGTGCATGAACGGCGTTTCCGGCGTCAGGTAGACACCTGTATTCGAAATCAGTTTTGGTCGCAGGGTGGCATCCAGCGCGTAGCTGAGACGATTCGACAGATTGAGAATGTCCACATCGATCATCACATACCCGACCCGCTGGCCAGCCATATTGATGGGCGTCACCACACAAACAGAAGGAATCGTCTCCATCGTCTCGCCCCGCTTCACACGGCGTGTGCCACTCCAAGCGCCTACTTGGTCATCCCCCAATGATTGCGCGTAGCGCAGCAATGCGCTCTGTTGGTAGTGCTCCTCAGTCTCAACCGCTTTGGCCTGATGCGCAGCCGCCGAGTAATCGACGCGAATCAACACCTGCCCCTGCACATCCATGAAGCGAATATGGTCGTACCATTTCTGGCTTTTGGCGACCGACATAAACACGCCCGCCAAACGAGATTGATGCTGTGGGGTTGGCGCCTGAGCAAAGTCGTACGTACTTTGGCTATGACCTAACAGGTCAACGACCGAAAATAGCTGTTCTTGAATCCGGGAGAACTCACGCTCACTGTAGGTGAGCTGATTGAGCGTTTCGCGCGCGGTTTCGGTGATGTTGCTCTGCTTGAGCTGCTGATAGCGTTGCACGTAATACGCGGTAATCGCGGTGGTGATCAACGTACAGGCGATGAGAAGAAATATGACGACTCTCGAAAACCTCATGACCCTGCACTATCATCCCTGCGAAAAAGAAGGTGGGTACTATATCACCATTTCATGCGCACTGAATAAAAAAGCGACCGCAGACTCGGTTTTGATTGTGTCGAAATAAAACAGCCAGAATCGAGCATGATCCTGGCTGTTTACCGCATGATGGGGTGTTTATTCTGCCAGTTTATAAATCACATCCACGCGATCGCGAATCACCAACGTGGCATCCTGATAAGTATCGCTCGCGCTGACTTTTTCATTCATGCTCATCGCACGCATCATCACGGGCTGCGGATTCATGGTGTTGTAATCAATTCGCCACACGCCGCCCAAGTTGCGTTTGAACCCTTTGGCAATCGAGCGCGCTTTCAGTTTCGCGTCTTCAATCGCCGCCATGCGGGCTTGCTGTTGGTATTTCGCTTCATCACGCACTTTCAGCTGCACGTTATCAACTTGATTGATGCCGTTGGCCAGCGCCACATCCAAATACTGGTTCAGGTTGGCCACATCATCCACTTCCACCGTTACACTGCGTGACGCACGGTAGCCGACCAGTTCCGGTTGGCCGGATTTCGGGTAATGGTATTGCGGTGCCAAATAGAGGTTGGAGCTGGAGATGTGCTGCGCATTGACGCCCGTCGCTTTCAGCTGCGCGGTAAATGCCGTCACCACTTTATCGACCGCAGCCTTAGCTTGCTCGGCATTCATGGTGGTTTCCGTCACTTTCACAGAGAACTGCGCCATGTCTGGTTTTGCGACGACTTCACCGTACCCAGTGGTCACCAAATGCGGAAAGTTAGGGTCTTGCGCCTGAACGCTGGCTGCGCCAAATAAGCACGCCACAATCGCAAGCTGAGGGATCAATTTCATGCCGTTTACCTTATCGGTTTACGCTAGGTGACCTAGCCAAAATCCGGTCGTCTGCATGACGATCCGGTCAAAATCATTGGCTCTATCATAGGTGAAATAATGCGCGTTCGAAGCGTATGGCGGTGAAAATCACACAACTTTGACTTTGCTCGCAAGCGCTCCCCACAGGGGTGTCATCTATTGCGGTAATGCGTGTCGGGCATAACTGACAATCGACTCCGAGATGGTTTTCAGTAGGCCGCTTTCCAGTTGCCAATGGTGCCAATAGAGCTTTTGATCGACGAAATACTCCGGCAACATGTCCACCAACAGCCCTTGCTGTAACTCCTCTCGAATCTGCACTTTGGGGATCAACGCAAACCCAAAGCCATGCAGCGCCGCTTTGACACACGCTTCCGAACTGCCGACCGAATGTTTGATCTCACTTTGCATGTCGTGCCCCAAACAGGCATGGACAAAACGTTCATTGATAAAATCCTGTTGATCAAACGCCACCGAAGGCGCCACATCCAGCGCCGCACCAGTCACGCCATGTGCAAAATAACGCTGATAAAATTGCGGCGAGCACACCGCCAAGTACGGCATGTTGCCCAGCAGCACCGCCTGGCACCCCGGAATGGTTTTCGCGGACTGACTAATCGCCCCCACCACTTCGCCGTTCTTGAGTTTCTCAATCGTGCGGTGCTCATCATCCACCAGCAGATTGATTTCCACTTTGCCGGGCGTGATCAAGGGGGCCAACGCCGGCAACAGCCACGTGGCGAGGCTGTCGGCGTTGGTCGCAATTGACACCGACACTGCCTTGTCTGCGCCATCATTATTTAATTGCGGCAGAATGTCTTGCTCCAGCACGCACACTTGGCGATACAAGCCCAAGAGCTTTTGCCCTGCCGGAGTGACTTTGGGCGGAGACTGACGCACCAACACCGGTTGTGCCAACCATTTCTCCAATTGCTTAATTCGCTGAGACACCGCGGACTGCGAGATGCACAGCGTTTCCGCCGCTTTTTCAAAGCTGCCTTGGGCGATAATTTCGTCCAACGCTTCTATCCAACGGTAATCCAATCCACGCATGCTTTCACCATAAGTAATCCTAATGACTTATTAATATTATTAGTTTTATTTATTTTTAACTATCCCTTATTTTTGCTCTCAGATAACTATTTAATCACTTTTGGAATATAACTATGAACTTGTGGATCTTGCTTCAGGGCTTTGGATTCGGTGCCACCATGATCATTCCGATTGGCGCGCAAAATGCGTATGTACTCAATCAAGGCATCAAACGGAATCATCACCTGACCACCGCGACCATTTGCAGTTTCCTCGACATCTTTTTTATTTCGCTGGGTATTTTTGGTGGAGGAGCCATTCTGTCGCAAAGCGAATGGCTGCTGACGTTCGTCACCCTTGGCGGCATTGCGTTTCTGACCTTTTATGGCCTGCAATCGTGGAAAAGTGCTTTTGCCAAACCGAGCGACGAAAACACCACCACCACAACCGCACGCGGTCGCCGAGCGGTGATTCTCGGCACGCTGGCCGTCACAGTGTTAAACCCGCATTTGTATTTGGATACGGTGGTGATTTTAGGTTCGATTGGTGGCCAGTTTGAGGGCAACGATCGCCTGTCATTTGCCATCGGCACCATCATGGCATCGTTTGTGTGGTTTTATTCGTTGTCGATTGGCGCGGCAAAATTAGCGCCCACCCTCTCCAAACCCAAAGTGAAACAAGCGATTGATATCGGTGTGGCGCTGATGATGTTTGGGATTGCCCTCGCCCTGACCAATAACCTGTATCAGTTATGGCACTAAGGAGTCCCGATGTCGGCATTAGAAACCTTGTATCAAGCCAATGTGGCGTTGCTTCACCAAGCTGGAGTGCCATTTCAACAATGGCAACATGAACCGATTTTGGACTTCGCCACCGATGAAAAGGTGGCTCGAGAGCTGGGCTGGACCGGCACGCACACCAAAAGCCTGTTTCTGAAACTTAAAGGCGGCGGCTACGCCCTGCTGTTTACCGAAAAAGATGCACGTTTGGATGCCAAAGCCATCAAAGCGTTAATCGGCAAACGGCCGTCGATTTGCAGTGATGAGGAGATGACCGAAGTGACCCGCTGTCTTCCCGGCGCAGTCGGCCCGTTTGTGTTGCCCCAAGCCATTCCAGTGATTGTTGATCCAGCGCTGCTGCACAAACAAGAGCTGCTGTTTACCCCCGGCCATCCTCATCTCACGCTCGGCTTTTCGGGCGCTGATCTGGATAAATTGCTCGCCAACATCGCGAATCCAATCATCATGCTGGCATAAAAAAACGGAGGCTTTCGCCTCCGTTATCGTGATTCGCTGCAAGCTTAGTCGAGCTTGTTGAGATGCACATCCATTTGTGGGAATGGAATCTCGATACCGTTTTCATCCAGCGCTTCTTTCATCGCTTGAGTCAGATCCCAGTAAACAGCCCAGTAATCGGCACTGTTCACCCAAGGACGCACGATCAGGTTCACGGATGAGTCAGCCAAAGCATGTACCGATACGTTCACTGCTGGCTCTTTCAGCACGCGAGGATCGCGTTCAACAACTTCGCGCAGCACTTGTTTGGTCTTTTTCAGATCCGCTTTGTAAGAGACACCAATCAGGAAATCCACACGACGCGTGTCGTAGCGAGAGTAGTTGGTAATCGCACCACCAATCACAGCCGAGTTGGGCAGAACGATCATCTTGTTGTCTGGTGTTTTCAAAATAGTTTGGAAGATTTGAATCGAATCCACCGAACCCGCCACACCGGCCACTTCAACGTAGTCACCCGATTTAAATGGACGGAACGCAACAATCAGGACACCCGCCGCAAAGTTCGACAGTGAGCCTTGCAGTGCCAAACCAACTGCTAAACCCGCGGCACCAATCACGGCAACCACAGACGCAGTTTGAACACCGATACGACCCAACGCCGCGATCAGAACAATCACAAATAGCAGGTAACGCACCAGACCATGGACGAATTCGACGACTGCCGGATCCATGTCTTTTTTCTTCAGGACTTTCGAAACACTGCCCGCGACTGCTTTCACCACGAGATTACCGATAAACAGAATCAGTAGTGCGGAGATAATATTGACACCGTATTGAATCAATAGATCCGAGTTATCTGATAGCCAAGTGTTTACGTGGCTCAGACCGTCAACAATCGGCATTTCCACGCCGCTCGATTCACTAGCCATAGTATGTATCCTCTAGAATAATCTTTCTTCGATGTTTTTTTGTAACCCACTGACAATCAAACACATTTATAGATAACGTCCCTGACATCAGAATTTTGGCAATTTATCGTAATCTTGGTAATTTGCAAAGTCAGGTTTTAGCAAAGACCGACAAAACAAAAGGTTATCTCGATTTTGGACAAGCCTGTATCAGATTAAGCAATAATCACCTTCTCTGCCAGTGGTTCGCTAAAATTTAATCCAGCCACAAAACAAAAAGCCCGCTCAATGAGCGGGCTTTCTTAATCGTGAGAGACGACTTACAGTACGTCTACCGCGTTCAGGTCAGCAAAGGCTTTCTCAAGACGAGCAACCATAGACGCTTGACCAGCACGTAGCCATACGCGTGGATCGTAGTATTTCTTGTTCGGTGCGTCTGTACCCGTTGGGTTACCGATTTGACCTTGTAGGTAATCGTGGTTGTCTGCTTCGTATTGACGGATACCATCCCAAGTTGCCCACTGTGTATCAGTGTCGATGTTCATTTTGATCACACCGTAAGAGATAGATTCTTTGATTTCAGCTTCAGTTGAACCTGAACCACCGTGGAATACGAAGTTCAGAGAGTTCGCTGGTAGGCCGAATTTCTCAGATACGTATTTTTGAGAATCACGCAGGATAGTTGGAGTCAGCACAACGTTACCTGGTTTGTATACACCGTGTACGTTACCGAAAGATGCTGCGATAGTGAAACGAGGGCTGATCGCGTTCAGTTTCTCGTATGCGTATGCAACGTCTTCTGGTGAAGTGTACAGCTCAGATGTATCCATATCAGAGTTGTCTACGCCGTCTTCTTCACCACCAGTACAACCCAGTTCGATTTCCAGAGTCATGTTCATTTTAGCCATGCGCTCTAGGTATTTAGAAGAGATTGCGATGTTGTCTTCTAGAGACTCTTCTGACAGGTCGATCATGTGAGAAGAGAACAGCGGTTTACCAGTTTCTGCGAAGTGTTTTTCACCAGCGTCTAGTAGGCCGTCGATCCAAGGCAGTAGTTTTTTCGCTGCGTGGTCAGTGTGCAGAATCACTGGCACACCGTAAGTTTCAGCAACTGCGTGTACGTATTTTGCACCCGCTACAGCACCAAGGATTTGTGCACCTTGACCTTCAAGTTTAACGCCTTTACCTGCGAAGAAAGCAGCGCCACCGTTAGAGAACTGAACGATAACTGGAGCTTTAACTTTCGCAGCTGCTTCAAGTACAGCGTTAACAGAATCTGTGTTTACACAGTTCACTGCAGGAAGTGCGAAGTTGTTTTCTTTAGCTACTTGAAATACTTTTTGTACGTCATCGCCAGAGATAACACCAGGTTTTACGAAGTCGAAGATCTTAGACATGGATGTAATCCTATTTTCTGTCGTTTTAAAAATAAAAACGGTAAGTTTTAATTCTTGCAAACGTTTGCTCACAACTGGCGACATTCTAGCAGAATAAAATCGGCCATGCAGCAAACAAGAAAGCGGGAGATATCCCCCGCCTTCGATGATTTATTACGCTTTAGCGCGTGCTTCTAGCATTTCAACCGCTGGAAGTACTTTACCTTCAACAAACTCAAGGAACGCACCGCCACCAGTAGAGATGTAAGACACGTCCGCTTTGATGCCGAACTTGTCGATCGCTGCCAATGTGTCACCACCACCCGCAACAGAGAAGCCTTCAGATGCTGCGATGGCTTCAGAGATACCTTTGGTACCTGCTTCGAAGTTCTTGAATTCGAAGACACCCACTGGGCCGTTCCACAGAATGGTTTTCGCACCTTTCAGGATTTCAGCCAGTGCTGCAGTTGAGTTTGGACCCAAGTCGAAGATCATGTCGTCGTCTTGAACTTCAGACACATCTTTGATCACTGCTTCTGCGTTTTCGTCGAATGCTTTTGCACACGCAACGTCAGTTGCAACTGGAATCGCACACTCTTCCATCAGTTTTTTCGCTGTGTCAACAAGGTCTGCTTCGTACAGAGACTTGCCCACGTTGTGGCCAGCAGCCGCGATAAAGGTGTTTGCAATACCACCGCCAACAACCAGTTGGTCAGCGATTTTAGACAGTGACTCAAGCACAGTCAGTTTGGTTGACACTTTAGAACCGCCAACGATAGCAACCATTGGACGCGCTGGATTGTCCATCGCTTTGCCCAGTGCTTCAAGTTCGTTTGCCAGTAGAGGACCTGCACAAGCGATTGGCGCGTGCATGCCGACACCGTGAGTCGATGCTTGCGCGCGGTGCGCAGTACCGAATGCATCCATAACGAATACGTCACACAGTGCAGCGTATTTTTTAGATAGCTCTTCTTCGTTTTTCTTTTCGCCTTTGTTGAAGCGAACGTTTTCAAGAACAACCAGTTCACCAGCGTTCAGTTCCAGACCGTTTAGGTAGTCTTTCGCCAGTTTCACTTCGCAATCAAGCGCGTCGTTCAAGTAGTTCACGACAGGCTGTAGAGAGAACTCTTCTGCGTATTCACCTTCAGTTGGGCGGCCTAGGTGTGAAGTCACCATAACTTTCGCGCCCGCTTCCAGACAGTACTTGATTGTAGGCAGTGATGCGATGATACGAGCATCAGAAGTCACTTTGCCGTCTTTTACTGGCACGTTAAGGTCTGCACGGATAAATACGCGTTTACCAGCCAGGTCCAGGTCAGTCATCTTGATTACAGACATGGTTTGTCCTCTCAAATATTCAAAGAAAATAAAAGTTTTCGTCAACTCGGCACTCCGGCCGAGCCTGTCAATTCTTAAACTGCTTAAGATATGGGGACTGGAATATTTATTTCAATACAAAAAATAAATATTTTCCCCAAGCGGGTGGCGACTACTTTGCTGCCTGCATTGCCAACGCGGTATCAAGCATACGGTTCGCAAATCCCCACTCGTTATCGCACCAGACGAGCATTTTTACCAACTGCCCGTTACTCACTCGAGTCTGGCTTCCATCCACAATCGCGCTGTGCGGATCGTGATTAAAATCGATGGAAACGAGCGGCGCTTCAGTATAGTCAACAATGCCACTCAATGTACACTGAGATGCATTCACTATGGTTTGATTTACGTCATTAACTTTCACATTTGTATTGATCGTAACACTTAAATCCATCGCAGTGACGTTTACTGTTGGAACACGCACGGAAATGGCTTCAAATTTGTTTGAAAATTTCGGAAAGATTCTTTCAATCCCTTTATGCAACTTAGTGTCTACAGGGATGATCGATTGGCTGGCTGCACGTGTGCGACGTAAATCGGTGTGGTAGGCGTCGATCACTTGTTGGTCATTCATCGACGAATGAATGGTGGTGATGGTGCCCGAATCGATGCCAAATGCCTCATCGAGCACTTTGATGATCGGCACGATGCAGTTGGTGGTACACGACCCATTCGACACGATGTGCTGATCGGCCGTGAGCGTGTCATGGTTCACGCCATAAATAATAGTGTTATCCAAATCAGCCGCCCCCGGATGCGAAAACAGCACTTTGCGCGCACCGGCGTCCAGATGCTGCAGGCCATCGGCTTGAGAGCCAAATACGCCGGTGCAATCGAGCACGATGTCGACGTCAAGGTCACGCCATGGCAGCAGTGGGATCTCCGACAGATGCAGAATACGAATGCGGTCTAAATCTCCATGCTCATGATGCACGTAAATGTGCTCCTGATCATGACTGATTTTCTTGCCAAATCGGCCGTGGGTGCTGTCGTATTGCAACAGGTGCGCCATCGCCTCTGGCTTGGCCAGCTCATTTACGGCCACCACTTTGATGTGCTGATTTTTGCCACTCTCGTAAACGGCCCGAAGAACATTCCGGCCAATGCGTCCGAATCCGTTGATCGCCACTTTTAACATGGGTTCATTTTTCCTTATGGTTTATCCTGACGATGGTAACGAGAAACGCCCCCTGATTCACGTAAAATTCCTAACTATTTCTCTCGTGTCTCCCCTCAGTTACACCCCACGATACGTAATCTGAGGCCAACAAAAAAGCCCTCACCAAACGGTCAGGGCTTCGAGTCAGCCGATGAGGCCAGCAACAGTATCGTCGGTGCAGATTAGAACGCCACGTCCAGACCGACCCAGTAACGACGGCCATCTTCCACGTAGCCGTAGTCTTCGTATGTCACGTCTTCATCAAACAGGTTGTAGATCGCCGCTTTGACGCTGGTGTTGCTGGTCAGCGCGTAGGTGATCCCCGCATCCACGAAGGTGTAAGACGGTGCCGTCAGCGTGTCACGCGTGCTCGCAGGCTCTGATTCTTTGCCATGGTACGTCACTTTCGCCCAGCTGCTCATCAGCTCGGTGGTTTGCCAGTTTAACTGGGTCGTGAACAGGTGTTTTGGCAACTGTTCCAGTGGCATACCCGCGTAATCGCCGGTTTTTTGTTTGGAATAGGTGTAGGTGTAGCTGCTCTTCCAATCCCAATCATCGCCCAGAGGCAGATCCAACGACGCTTCCACGCCGCGCGTTACCGCTTTGTCGACGTTGGTGTAGTAACGCGGCGCACTGCCCCATTGGTTATTGCCTTCACTACAGATGCTGTCCGGACATGTCACCGCCGAGATCTTGTTTTTGAAATCGTTGTTGAACAGACCAAGCGATGCTTGCAGGCCTTGCTGACCGTTGTAGATCAGGTTGATCTCTTCACTCACGGATGTTTCTGGATCCAGATTCGAGTTCCCGTGAATGTTACCGCCACGGCTGACAGAAACCCAGTCATCACTGGCTTGACGCAGATCCGGCGCTTTAAAACCAGTGGAAACGCCGCCTTTCAGGGTCCATGCGTCGTTGATACTCCATACGGAATATACCCGCGGACTAAAGTGCGACCCGTAATCTTGGTTATAATCGTAACGACCGCCAAAGGTCAGCGCGACCGTCTCCAACACGCGCCATTCATCTTCCATAAACAGCGCAAATTGCGAGTTATCCAACTCAGTCACGCTGCCGCCGGTGTTGCCCGTCAAATCTTCCAGTTCCGATTTTTCACCTTGAATACCGATGCTCAACGTGTTGTTGGCAAACGGAGTGACCAACACCGATTTCGCCAGGGTATTGGTCAGCGTCATCTCGCGCGATTCGTTGTCGCTTTGCTCATACTGAATGTAGCTGTCAGAGCGTCCAATGCTGCCCCAGTTCCCTTTGTGGCTCAGTGCAAATGACGTGCGGTTGTATTCACCCAAGCTTTCATCATCACCGGTGGTCACTGATTTGCCCGGCGTACCTTCGCGTTTTTGCTGGGTAATGTCTGCGCTGAACGCAATCTCTTGATTGTCACTCAACTGATAAATCAGCTTTGAACCGATGCTACGCAGGGTTTTGTCTTCAAAACCGTATTCGATGTTGTCTTCATCACGATGTTGATTCTGGCCATACACTTGCAGAGAAAGAGAGTCGGTCAGTGGACCTGACGCAAAGAAGTTCACATTCTGCTCGTCGCCAGACGCGCGATCTTCCTGAATCACCGTGCTTAATTGCACTTTGCCCGACCAGTGTTGACCCGCTTTCTTGGTGATGACGTTGATCACGCCGCCCATCGCTTCTGAACCATACAGTGTCGACATAGGGCCGCGAATAATTTCAATCCGTTCAATCGCTTCCAGAGGTGGCAACCAAGCCGATTCAATACCTGCACCATCGCTGTTTGGGCGAGTTTGGCGAGACGACAGGCGCTTACCGTCGACCAGAATCAAGGTGTATTTGGATCCCATACCACGAATGCTGATGTCTTTGGTGTCGCCACCGCCCGTCACCACCACACCGGGAACGGTGCTCAACGCATCCGTCACATCGCGATAGTAGCGCGACGACAACTCTTCTTGCGTCAGCACCGTGACACTCGCCGTCGCATTCGTCACGACCTGCTCATACCCCGCCGCCGTGACGACGATTGTTTCGTCCGCTTTCACACGTTCTTCTGCATTCACCTGGGCAGAAACCATCAAGCCAAAAGCCACGGCCAACGCAACTTTAGATGGATTCACTCTGGACATGAACCACTCCTTTAAATGATAATAATTATTAATTTCAGGAAGGCATTATTCATAAATTGTCGGCGTAGAAAAGGTTCACAAATGGAATAGTTGGGACCGTTTTTGGAACAAGGCGTCGAATTTTTATCCAAAGGTAAGTCATCCATGCAGGATCTCAGTGCGGTGCGTGCGTTTTATGCACTCTGCCAACATAAAAGCCTGACTGCGGCAGCAAAATCGCTGGAGCAACCCAAATCCACCCTCAGTCGCCGCTTGGCGCAACTCGAAGAGGATCTCGGTCAGGCGCTGGTCGCCCGACAAGGGAATCGTCTCACGCTCACCAAAGCGGGTGAGGTGTTTGCCGCCTATTCCGAACAACTGATCGAACTGGCCAATCGCAGCCAAGAAGCGCTCCACGAGCTCAATACTCAGGTCAACGGCGAGATGACGTTGGTGGTGCATCCCAATCTGACTCGAGGCTGGTTAAGCCGCGTGTTAGATAGCTTCATGCAAGCCCATCCGCAGTTGAAAGTGCGCCTGCACAGCCAGTTTCAACACGGGGATGGATCGCTCGATCCGGATCTGATTATCTGGATTGGCGATATTGCGCCCGCGGGTTATCGCCGAGAACAGCTTGGTTTGTGGCGCTATGCGGCCTACGCGTCGCCTCAATATTTGAGTGACCATTCGCATCCGACGCATCCCAGTGAGCTAAGCGATCACCCTTGGATCGACTTGATTGCTTTTCGTCAGGACGCCTTAACGCTGCATCATGCCGAGCATGGGCATTACGTGCTGCCCGCGTTAGAAAGCCGCTTACAAAGTGACAATCTAGTGATGCAAATCGATGCCATCGCCAAGGGCCGCGGGATAGGCTTGTTGCCCACCTGGGTGGCGAAAGGGTTTGAAAGAAGCCATCCCGGCAGCCTAGCGCCGTGTCTGGAAGAGTGGTCTTCCGACCCCACCAGCATTCACTGCTTCTATCCGATTGGCCGCCATCCATTGCGATTACGGCTGTTTATTGATGCGCTGCGCGCCGCCCGCCCGGACGAGTGGCAATAACCACGCGCGGCTCATGTCACCGAATAACCACTGTCACCGCGCGAAAACCGCCGCTCATCGCCAAATCAAAGGGTCACAAGATCAAAAAAGCCCCGCTCAATGAGCGGGGCTTTTGGTGTGCGAAATGCTTGAGCTTATGCCAGCAGTTCTTTGGCTGTGTTCACGACGTTTTCAGTGGTGAAGCCGAACAGTTTGAACAGCTCGCCAGCCGGTGCAGATTCGCCGAAGGTAGTCATACCGATGATGCGGCCACCAAAGCCAACGTACTTGTACCAGAAGTCTGCAATGCCAGCTTCGATAGCGATACGAGCAGTCACATCTGCAGGCAGTACGGATTCACGGTACGCAGCGTCTTGTTTGTCGAATGCATCGGTCGATGGCATCGACACCACGCGCACTTGCTTGCCTTCGGCAGTCAGTTGCGCTGCAGCTTCCACCGCCAGCTCGACTTCAGAGCCAGTGGCAATCAGGATCAGCTCAGGTTTGCCTGCGCAATCTTTCAGGATGTAACCACCTTTGGTGATGTTCGCCAGTTGCTCGGCATCACGAGGTTGCTGCGCAAGGTTTTGACGCGAGAAGATCAGCGCAGTCGGCGCGTCTTTACGTTCAATTGCCAGTTTCCAAGCCACGGCTGATTCAACTTGGTCACATGGACGCCATGTGTTCATGTTTGGCGTCAGGCGCAGAGAAGCGATTTGCTCAACCGGTTGGTGCGTTGGGCCATCTTCACCCAGACCAATCGAGTCGTGCGTGTAGACTTGGATGTTCTGAATCTTCATCAGCGCAGCCATACGCATTGCGTTACGCGCGTATTCCATGAACATCAGGAAGGTCGCGCCGTAAGGCACGAAACCGCCGTGTAGTGCAATACCGTTCATGATGGCGGTCATACCAAATTCACGCACGCCGTAGTGGATGTAGTTGCCTGAGAAGTCGCTTGCTTCTAGCGATTTCGAGCCAGACCACATGGTCAGGTTTGACGGTGCAAGGTCGGCAGAGCCGCCCATGAATTCAGGCAGCAGTTTACCAAATGCTTCCAGTGCATTTTGCGATGCTTTACGTGACGCAATGTTCGCTGGGTTGGCTTGCAGTTCAGCAATGATCGCGCTGCTGGCTTCTTCCCAGTTGGCTGGCATTTCACCGGCTACGCGGCGTTGGTATTCTGCAGCTTCTGCTGGGTAAGCAGCTGCGTAAGCGGCAAATTTCTCATCCCATGCTGATTCTTTGGCTGCGCCAGCTTCTTTGGCATCCCACTCTGCGTAGATGTCGGCTGGGATTTCAAAGGGTGCGTATTCCCAACCCAGGAATTCACGCGCGGCTTTGATTTCGTCAGCGCCCAGAGGAGCACCGTGACAATCGTGTGAGCCCGCTTTGTTTGGCGAACCGAAACCGATGATGGTTTTGGTACAGATCAGCGTTGGACGCGGGTCTGCTTTTGCTGCTTCAATCGCTGCGTTGATGGCGTCTGAATCGTGACCGTCAACTGCAGGAATCACATGCCAACCGTAGGCTTCAAAGCGTTTTGGTGTGTCGTCTGAGAACCAGCCTTCTACGTGACCGTCGATCGAGATGCCGTTGTCATCCCAGAATGCGATCAGTTTGCCAAGGCCCAGTGTGCCAGCCAGAGAACACGCTTCGTGTGAGATACCTTCCATCAGACAGCCGTCACCCATGAACACATAAGTGAAGTGGTCAACGATGTCGTGGCCCGGTTTGTTGAATTGTGCTGCCAGTGCTTTTTCAGCAATCGCCATACCCACAGCATTGGTGATGCCTTGGCCCAGTGGACCTGTGGTGGTTTCGATGCCCGGTGCGTAACCGTATTCTGGGTGACCTGGGGTTTTTGAGTGCAGTTGACGGAAGTTTTTCAGATCGTCAATCGACAGATCGTAACCGCTCAGATGCAGCAATGAGTAAATCAGCATCGAGCCGTGGCCGTTCGACAGCACGAAACGGTCGCGGTCTGACCATTTTGGGTTTTGTGGGTTGTGGTTCAAGTGACTGCGCCAAAGTACTTCAGCGATGTCAGCCATACCCATTGGGGCACCCGGGTGGCCAGAGTTAGCTTTTTGTACACCGTCCATGCTCAGTGCACGGATTGCGTTAGCCAGTTGTTTGCGAGAAGACATGTCAGCTCCTAAAGCGATAAGCGAAGTAAAGGTATCCGAAAATTGAATGGCCAATATTGTCGCAAAGCCCTTTCGGCACTGCAAACCTTTTGCTGGCGATTTGTCCCATTTTTGCAATGTTTTGCAACAGATTGGGGGATAACGGCTGAAATAAACCATTCACCAGGCAAACGTTTGGCTATGAGATAGAATAAAAAAGAGCTTGTAATTTGAGCATTCAAAACTAGAATAGACGTCTAGATGTAGAAACGCCTACATATTGAACAATTTTGCAGAGTAGCGGCCTCCCCCGCTACTCTTTTGATTATAGAATTGGAGCTATCATGGCTAAGCACTTGTTTACTTCTGAATCGGTATCAGAAGGTCATCCAGATAAAATCGCAGACCAAATCTCTGATGCGGTTCTAGATGCCATTTTGGAACAAGATCCAAAAGCACGTGTTGCTTGTGAAACTTACGTTAAAACCGGCATGGTAATGGTCGGTGGTGAGATCACAACATCAGCGTGGGTGGATATCGAAGAGCTGACTCGTGAAACGGTACGCGAAATTGGTTACATCCATTCAGATATGGGTTTTGACGCCAACTCATGTGCCATCTTGAACACCATTGGTAAACAGTCTCCAGACATCAACCAAGGTGTTGATAAAACCGATCCGAAAGAGCAAGGTGCCGGTGACCAAGGCATCATGTTCGGCTACGCCTGTAACGAAACCGAAGTGCTGATGCCAGCACCGATCACTTACTCTCACCGTTTGGTTGAGCGTCAAGCGAAAGTCCGTAAAGACGGCACGCTGCCTTGGTTGCGTCCGGATGCAAAATCACAAGTCACCTTCCAATACAACGATGGCAAAATCGTGGGTATTGATGCAGTGGTTCTGTCGACTCAGCACAGCGATTCCATCTCGACTGCGGATCTGCGTGAAGCGGTCATGGAAGAGATCATCAAACCGGTTCTACCAGCAGAATGGTTGAGCAAAGACACCAAATACTTCATCAACCCAACCGGTCGTTTCGTGATCGGCGGTCCAATGGGTGACTGTGGTCTGACAGGTCGTAAGATCATCGTGGATACCTACGGCGGCGCAGCGCGTCACGGTGGCGGTGCGTTCTCAGGTAAAGATCCATCAAAAGTAGACCGTTCAGCGGCTTACGCAGCACGTTATGTTGCGAAAAACATCGTTGCAGCGGGCATGGCTGATCGGTGTGAGATTCAACTGTCTTACGCAATCGGTGTAGCAGATCCAACGTCTATCATGGTAGAAACGTTCGGTACTGAGAAAGTGTCTCACGACATCATCATTGCAGCGGTACGCCAGTTCTTTGACCTGCGTCCTTACGGTCTGCAAGAGATGCTGAGCCTGCTTCAACCTATCTATAAGAAGACAGCGGCATACGGCCACTTCGGTCGCGAAGAGTTCCCTTGGGAAGCGACCAATAAAGCGGCTGAACTGCGCGATTTCGCTGGCCTAAAATAAGCCACACGAATACTGAAAAAGCCCTTGTCACACGACAAGGGCTTTTTTATTGCCCGCAGTTCGATAACACCCCGCAATGTGTACAAAATTTGTGCAATCCATTTGTATTTTTGAGACTCGTCATCAATAGTTAATAAAGTGTTAATGAGACTAACTGTAATGACGCCTCATTGACGAAAGCAACACCACACCGCGTTGCGGCGCAGCAGGTCAGTTGTCGCGAGCATCGCATGCTGAACACTTTTCTCTGCCACCTCGATCAAGGAGGATGTATGCCTCGGACGGTTAACCCTTCTGACTTCGACCAGAAAAACAAAGAAGTCAGCCCACAGGAGTACGCCCGCACGCTGCCGTGCAACACGATCAGTGTGTCGACTCCATTTCACTGGCTTGCGCTTGGACTCCATGACTTCATTCGCATGCCGCTCATCAGTGCCTTTTACGGGGTGTGCTTCATGGCCGCCGCAATTGGCATTGTGCTGCTGGTGCAATGGCAAGGCACCCATCTGGTGATCCTGCCAAGCTTGGTGGTCTATATGCTGATTGGTCCCTTCTTGTCGCTCGGTTTGTACGCCGCCAGTTGGGAACGCGAAAAAGGCCACACCGCCGGTTTGCTCCACTCCATCAAAGCGATTACACGCAACTCCAGCTCACAATGGGCCTTTGCGGTGATGTTGGTCGTTGCCATGATTTTCTGGATGCGCATTGCCGCGCTGCTGCACGCACTCTACCCATCAGTGCAAGGCGCGCCGCTGACCGACTTTTTGCCATTTTTAGTCATCGGCTCGTTGGTAGGTTTTGTCATCGCTTGCATTATTTTCAGTATCTCAGCCTTTTCGATTCCACTGATGATGGAACGCCGCGTCGATGTCATGACCGCCGTATTTACCAGCTTTAACGCGGTGAAATCGAACATTCCAGCCATGATCGTCTGGGCGGGCATCATCTGCGGTGGCATCCTGATTGGCTTTGCCACCTACGGCATTGGCATGTTGTTTACCATGCCGATTCTGGGCTACAGCACGTGGCATGCGTATCACGCCATTATTAAAAAGAAACACAACACTTAAGGTCTCCAACCTGACATTGCAATTGGTGTTATGATTGCCTCAACCCTGTGTTGAGGCTTTTTTTTGGAGAGTTTTCTTGGTCGATTTTGAACTGCAATATCGCGCCAAAGCGCAAATTCAACGGTGTATCGACATCGCATCCCGTCACTTTGGCCGAAAGTTTTCTATGCCCGAACTCAGTTTTCGTCTGCGCGGCAAAGTCGCAGGCAAAGCCTATCTGCAACTGTGGGAAATTCGCCTCAACCCCGTGCTGTTTACCGAAAACCGCCAAGCATTTCTCGATGAAGTGATTCCTCACGAAATCGCTCATTTGATCACGCATGCCGTTTATGGCCGAGTCAGACCGCATGGCGCAGAATGGCAACACGTAATGACGCAGGTCTTCGCCATTGCCGCCAACACCACACACCGCTTTTCGGTGGCCTCGGTGCAAGGAAAAACGTTCGAGTATCTGTGCGCCTGCAATCGTTACCCGCTATCCATTCGTCGCCATAACAAAGTGCAGCGTCACCAAGCGGTGTATCGCTGTCAGCAATGCCATCAAACCCTGACGTTTACCGGCCAACAGCTGTCGTAATCGGCAACCTGCGCCTCGTACGGCGGCAGGAATCGTAACCCTTCGAACCAAACACGCCAGCTTCTTGCAACCGCGTGCTAGATTTCAAATTTTTGAGTGATAGACTGATAAAAATCATACTAAAAACAGTCTTTACTTATGTTTCGTTTTCGCTTGTTACTCACTGGCAGCCTGTTATTGGCTGCCTCTTTTGCGTGGGCGTCCGCGCCCGCTTCATTTTCACAGGCCAAAAGAGAGGCCGTGAAGATTTATCAGGATCATCCGGTCACCTTTTATTGTGGCTGTGATATTCAATGGCAGGGCAAAAAAGGCACGCCCGATTTGAAAGGTTGCGGCTACCAAGTCCGCAAGCAGGAAAAACGCGCCAGCCGAATTGAATGGGAGCACGTAGTGCCTGCGTGGCAATTTGGTCATCAGCTCCAATGTTGGCAGCAAGGTGGACGCAAACAATGCAGCCGCCACGATACGGCGTTCAAACGCATGGAAGCGGATCTGCACAACCTGACGCCCGCCATTGGCGAGGTCAATGGCGATCGCTCCAACCTCAATTTCAGTCAGTGGCATGGCATTGATGGCGCCACTTATGGCCAGTGTGAAATTCAGGTCAACTTCCAGCAGCGCAAAGTGATGCCGCCCGAACGCGCCCGCGGCGCCATTGCACGGACGTATCTCTACATGAGTCAGGAGTACGGGTTTCGCCTCTCCAAATCACAGACGCAATTGATGCAGGTGTGGAATCGCCAATATCCGGTCGATTCATGGGAGTGCGAACGCGATCAGCGCATCTTCAAAGTTCAGGGCAACCACAACCCATTTGTGCGCCAACAGTGCAGTAGCTAATACAATCTCTGGGCAATCCTGTCATTGCCCTTGTTTTTTTCACTTTGAGCATCCATGTTAGATGCCAGTAACCAGCGTAATTTCAGGAAAAACAGCATGCGAGTTCCCCGTATCTACCACCCGCACCCGATCACTCACCTTGGCCCCTTAGCCTTAAGCGACGACGCCGCAGGCCACATCGCCCGCGTGTTGCGTATGCAAGAAGGTCAGGAAGTCTTGGTGTTTGACGGCAGCGGCGCCGAATTTCCGGCCATCATTCATGAAGCGGGGAAAAAACAGGTCGTGGTCGACTTGGCCGAGCGCATCGACACCAATCTTGAATCGCCATTGAACCTGCACTTAGGCCAAGTGATTTCACGTGGCGACAAAATGGAATTCACCATTCAGAAGTCCGTTGAATTGGGGGTCAATACCATCACACCGCTGTTGTCTGAACGTTGCGGCGTGAAACTCGATGCCAAACGTTTCGAGAAAAAACTGCAACAATGGCAGAAAATCGCCATCAGTGCGTGCGAACAATGCGGCCGGAACGTGGTGCCTGATATTCGCCCGATTATGACGCTGGAAGCGTGGTGCGCCGAGCAAACCGACGCGCTCAAACTCAACCTGCATCCACGCGCAAAATATTCCATCAATACCCTTCCAGAGCCAGTGACCAAAGTGCGCTTGCTGATCGGTCCGGAAGGTGGTCTGTCGGCAGAAGAGATCGACATGACTCAACAATACCATTTTGAAGAGACGCTGCTGGGCCCTCGCGTGCTACGCACCGAAACCGCAGCGCTCACCGCAATTACAGCCCTGCAAGTTCGTTTCGGCGATCTTGGCTAACGGAGATGAGCAATGATTAAACTCGGTATCGTTATGGACCCGATTTCGTCCATTAACATCAAGAAAGATTCCAGCTTCGCCATGATGCTCGAAGCGCAACGTCGCGGCTACGAAATTCATTACATGGAAATGAATGATCTACACTTAGATCAAGGCGTCGCCATGGCGGACACCAAAGTCGTCGAGCTAAAAGAAGATCCAAACGGCTGGTACGAATTCAAATCAGAACAGACCATCGTCTTGTCTGAACTGGATGCCGTCTTGATGCGTAAAGATCCACCATTTGATACCGAATACATCTACGCGACGTATATTCTAGAGCGAGCGGAAGATGACGGCGCGCTGATCGTCAACAAACCGCAGAGCCTGCGTGACTGCAACGAAAAACTGTTCACCGCATGGTTCCCGGAACTGACGCCAACCACCATCGTGACGCGTAAAGCCGAGAAAATTAAAGCCTTTCGCGAGCAACATGGGGATGTGATTTTGAAACCGCTGGACGGCATGGGCGGCGCTTCTATTTTCCGCGTCAAACAAGGCGATCCGAATGTGTCGGTGATCATCGAAACCCTGACGAACCACGGCCAGAATTACTGCATGGCGCAAACGTTCGTCCCCGACATCAGCAACGGTGACAAACGCATTCTAGTGGTAGATGGTGAACCGATGCCTTACTGCTTGGCGCGCATTCCAGCACAAGGGGAAACCCGTGGGAATCTCGCCGCCGGTGGACGCGGTGAAGCTCGTCCATTGAGCGATACGGATCGCCAAATTGCAGAAACCGTGGCACCAATCCTGAAAGAGAAAGGCTTGATCTTTGTTGGCCTCGACGTGATTGGCGATAAACTGACTGAGATTAACGTCACCAGCCCAACCTGTATTCGTGAAATTGAGGCGGCGTTTGACATCTCCATCACGGGCAAACTCATGGACGCGATCGAGCGTCGCGTGAAAGCCTTGTCACTGTAGGAGCATGGGCTCCTGAACGCTAGAAGGTTGGAGACAAAATGAATCTGACGAACTATTTTCTCGTAGCGATGCCCAGCATGAAGGATCCGTACTTCAAGCACAGTGTTATCTACATCTGCGAGCATAACGAAGAAGGCGCGATGGGGCTGATGATCAACGCGCCGATCGACATTACGGTCGGCGGCATGTTGCAGCAAGTGGAAGTGGAACCGGCGTATCCGCAATCACACGAAGAGAGCCTGAAACGTCCGGTATTCAATGGCGGCCCGGTGTCGGAAGATCGCGGATTTATTCTGCATCGTCCCAAAGATCATTACGAATCTAGCATTCGAATGACCGACGACATTGCCGTCACCACATCCAAAGACATTTTGACCGTGCTCGGCACCGAAGCAGAACCCAGCGGCTACATCGTCGCCCTTGGCTACTCTGGCTGGTCGCCGGGTCAGTTGGAAGATGAACTGGCGGAGAACTCCTGGCTGACGATTGAAGCCGATCCGGAGCTGATCTTTAACACCCCGATCCACGAAAAATGGAACAAGGCGATTCAAAAGCTCGGCATTAATCCGCACCAGCTATCGACCCAATCTGGCCACGCTTAATCACAGCAGCGCTTCTCGAAGCGCTGTTTATTTTTTACCGTAAGACCCACGAGAAACACCCTATGTCACGTACCATTATGGCGTTTGATTTTGGCACCAAAAGTATTGGCAGCGCGATCGGCCAAGAGATCACGGGCACCGCGTCACCGCTGAAAGCCTTCAAAGCCAACGACGGCATTCCGAATTGGGATGAGATTGAAAAGCAGATCAAAGAGTGGCAACCGGATCTGTTGGTGATTGGTTTGCCGACCGATCTACACGGCAAAGCACTGGAAACCATCACGCCGCGGGCGAAAAAATTTGCCCAGCGCCTGCATGGCCGTTTCGGTTTACCGGTTGAACTGCACGATGAACGCCTCTCGACCACGGAAGCGCGCTCGGAGCTGTTCTCGATGGGCGGTTACAAAGCGCTGAGCAAAGGCAATGTCGATTGCCAGTCGGCGGTCATTATTCTGGAAAGCTGGTTTGAGAGCTTGTGGAACGAGTAACCCTGTTCCTCTGGCAACCTCCTCTGCAAATACCGTCCTCAACGAACACCCTCCTCAACAAACACAAAGAAAAACAGCCACTGTCGTGGCTGTTTTTTATTCCATGTCGATTTTCACATGATCCAGCGACCCGCTGCTGGTCACATCGCCCCGCTGCGTCTTGAGCATCAAGCGCAGATCATTGGCCGAATCCGCACTGTGCAGCGCATCTTGCTCGCTGATCTTGTGCTCAACCACCAACTGATACAGCGCCTGATCAAAAGTCTGCATGCCGACCTCTTTTGATTTCGCCATGGTGTTTTTCAACTCATGCAGCTCGCCGCGACGAATGATGTCCGACACCCGCGGACTGTTGAGCAGCACTTCAAACACCCCGTGACGCCCTTGGCCATTTTTATCGCGGATCAGTTGCTGGCCGACGACGCCTTTGAGGTTCATCGACAAATCAAACAGAAATTGTTCACGCTGCTCTTTCGGCACCAGATGTAAAATCCGTTCAAGCGCTTGGTTGGCGTTGTTGGCGTGCAAAGTAGCCATGCACAAATGCCCCGTTTCGGCAAACGTCATTGCGTATTCCATGGTTTCCCGACTGCGGATCTCGCCGATCAAAATCATGTCCGGTGCCTGACGCAGCGAGTTCTTCAGTGCCACTTCATAACTTTCCGTGTCCAACCCCACTTCACGCTGCGTCACGATGCAGCGCTGATGTTCATGGACAAATTCAATCGGATCTTCAACGGTGAGAATATGCCCGGTGCGATGCATATTGCGATACCCGGTCATGGCGGCCATGGTGGTCGATTTCCCCGATCCAGTCGCCCCCACCACCAACACCAAACCGCGTTTGGCAATCGAGAGATCTTTCAACACGGGTGGCAGTTTGAGTTCATCAAACGTGGGAATTTGCGTTTCAATGCGGCGAATCACCGCGCCGGGCAGCTCGCGCTGAAAAAAAGCGCTGACGCGAAATCGCCCTAAATCACGCACAATGGCAAAGTTGGCTTCACGCGTCGCCAAGTAGTCGGCATGGCGCGTGTCATCCATCATCGCGGCCAACAGCGTCCTGACCTGCGCTTCATTCAGCGCGTCGCCGTGGGCGCGCAGTTCACCATCGACCCGATACAACACGGGCGCGCCCACAGTGATATACAGATCCGACGCTTTATGCGTCATCATGCCTTGCAGGCACTCCTCAAGTTGCATCTTGTTCTCTCTTAAAATGCGGACATTTCCAGTTCAATTTTCTTCTGCACTTCCGCCGGATCCACCAGCCCTTGTGCGATCAACTGCTTGGCGTTCTGTTCCATGGTTTGCATGCCATGCGCCGCGCCCGTCTGAATGATCGAATACATCTGCGCGACTTTGTCTTCGCGGATCAAGTTACGAATCGCCGGCGTCGCCAACATGATTTCATGACACGCCACTCGCCCACCGCCGAGACGTTTGAGCAGTTTCTGCGCAATCACCGCGCGCAGCGACTCTGACAACATCGAACGCACCATGTCTTTATCACTGCCCGGAAACACGTCAATGATGCGGTCAATGGTTTTCGCCGCCGAACTGGTGTGCAGCGTCCCAAACACCAAATGGCCGGTTTCCGCCGCCGTCAGCGCTAAGCTGATGGTCTCTTGATCGCGCAGCTCACCGACCAGAATCACATCCGGATCTTCACGCAGCGCACTGCGCAGCGCATTTTTAAAACTGTGCGTGTCGCGGTGCACTTCACGTTGGTTGATCAAACATTTGTTGTTGCTGTGCACAAACTCAATCGGATCTTCGATGGTCAGCACATGCTTGTTGTGGGTGGCGTTAATGTAATCAACCATCGCGGCCAATGTGGTCGATTTACCCGAGCCCGTAGGCCCCGTCACCAACACCAGCCCTTTCTCGTAATTGGCGATTTTGTTGAAGATGTCCGGCGCATGCAGTTGCTCTAGCGTTGGAATCGTCGTTGGAATGGTCCGAAAAACTGCGGATGCGCCGCGCGACTGATGGAAAGCGTTGACACGAAAACGACCGATATCCGGTAATTCAAAGGAAAAGTCCACTTCCAGCTTTTCTTCGTACTCACTGCGCTGGGCATCATTCATGATTTCAAAAATTAATCGATGCACGTCAGCGTGTGTAAACGCAGGCACACCAAGCTTTCTCACCTCGCCATCGATGCGCACCATCGGAGGAACGCCCGCAGAAAGATGTAGATCTGACGCATTATGCTTTACACTAAATTCCAGTAACTCAGAGATATCCATCTATTTTCCTTACTAAAGTCTGGCTATGAGTAGTATTCAACAAAATCTTGAACATATCACTTCACAGATCGAAAACGCACAGCAAAAGTGTGGCCGTTCTCGAAGCTCTGTGCAACTTCTGGCGGTCAGTAAAACCAAACCCGTCGAGGCAATTCTCGAAGCAGCAGAGGCCGGTCAGCGTGCCTTTGGTGAAAACTACGTGCAAGAAGGCTGCGATAAAGTGCAGTTTTTTGCCGAGCATCACCCGGAACTGAACCTTGAATGGCACTTCATCGGCCCATTGCAATCCAACAAAACAAGGCTGATCGCCGAGCATTTCGACTGGATGCACACCATTGACCGCGCCAAGATTGCGCAGCGTCTGAGTGAGCAGCGCCCCGCCCATTTGCCGCCATTACAGGTGCTGATTCAAGTGAACACCAGTGGTGAAGCCTCGAAATCTGGCGTCAGTGAGAATGATTTATTTACACTTGCGGAATTGATTTCCGGCCTGCCAAACCTCACTTTAAGAGGATTGATGTCCATTCCGGAAAACGTGCCGGATTACGCATCGCAGCTGGCGGCATTTCGTCAACTGGCGGCATTGAAAGACCAGTTGGCCGAGAAATATGACGGCATCGATACGCTGTCGATGGGGATGAGTGGCGACATGGCGGCGGCGATTGAAGCTGGCAGCACCATTGTGCGCATTGGCACCGCGATTTTCGGTCAGCGCGATTACCCCCGCGCGTAACGCGGCATCCACCCTAAATTTTGATTTGGATATGATCATGGAACACAGAACCATCGCCTTTATTGGCGCAGGCAACATGGCGCATGCCATCATTGCAGGCTTAGTGGGTAGCGGCTACCCAGCGCAACGCATTATCGCCACCGCACCGTCGGAAACGCGTCGCAAACCGTTGGAAGACAACTACGGCATTCGCACCACCAGCGACAACCTGGCTGCGGCAAGCGAAGCTGACGTGGTGGTCTTGGCGGTCAAACCGCAATTGATGGCCGACGTCTGTCAGCCGCTGCACGCGATCGACTTTTCCAGCAAGCTGGTGATTTCCATCGCCGCAGGTGTGTCCGTGGCACGTTTGAATGCCATGCTCGGCAGTACACTGAATTTGGTTCGCGTGATGCCAAACACGCCATCGCTGGTCAATCGCGGCATGGCAGGGCTGTACGCTGCGCCGTCGGTTTGCGACGCCGATAAAGCCTTTACCGCCGAGCTGATGAGCGCCGTGGGCAAAGTATGCTGGGTAGAACAGGAATCGGGCATCAACAGCGTGATTGCAGCGGCGGGCAGCGCGCCGGCGTACTTCTTCTTGTTTATGGAAGCGATGCAAGCCGAAGCGATGGCACAAGGATTTGATAAAGACACCGCGCGCCTGCTGGTACAACAATCCGCGCTGGGCGCCGCCGAAATGGTGCAAGCCAACCCCGACATCGAACTCGCCACACTGCGCGAGCAAGTGACATCGAAAGGCGGCACCACCGCCGAAGCCATTCGTACCTTTAACGACCATCAGTTAACGGAGATTGTGGCGAAAGCAATGCGCGCAGCGGTCAGCCGCGCCGAAGAGATGGAAAAATTATTTTAATCTGACGGTCACTCACCCATGGGTGACCTTTATCTGTAGTAAGGGCTTCTTATGAATGCAATGAGTTTTCTAATCTCCACCCTGTTTGATATTTATATCATGGTCGTGATTCTACGAATCTGGCTACAAGCAGCGCGTGCAGATTTCTACAACCCATTTTCTCAGTTTGTGGTCAAAGCAACGCAACCGGTCGTGGGGCCTCTGCGTCGCGTGATCCCATCAATCGGGAGTCTGGATCTGGCCACTGTGCTGTTTGGTTACGTGCTGTGTATTCTCAAGTACGTCGCATTGATCCTGATCGCTTCACGCGGCGGTGTGGTCTTCAGTGCTGATTTTCTGCTGCTGGGTCTGTTGTCTCTGGTGAAAGCCGCTGGCGGCCTACTGTTCTGGGTGCTGGTGCTACGAGCGATTCTCAGCTGGGTCAGCCAAGGTCGCAGCCCGGTGGAGTATGTGTTCCATCAACTGACAGAGCCAATGCTGGCGCCGATTCGCCGCATTATTCCAGTCATGGGCGGCTTTGATCTCAGCGTGCTGGTGCTGTTTATCGTGCTGCAATTTGCCAACTTCCTGATGGGCGATATCATTGGCCCCATCTGGTATCAGCTATAATGAAAGCAGCTTGGTTTGACGGGGACGATCTACTGCTGCGGCTCTATATTCAACCCAAGGCCAGCCGCGACAGCATTGTAGGGTTACACGGGGATGAACTGAAGGTGGCGATCACCGCGCCACCGGTGGACGGAAAAGCCAATGCGCATCTCAGTAAATACTTGGCCAAACAGTGTAAAGTTGCCAAGGGCCTGATCGATATAGAGAAAGGAGAGTTGGGGCGTCATAAACAGATTCGCATCCACACGCCGGCTCAGATACCGCCCGAAGTTCAAGCCATCCTCGACTAGATAGCCAGCTCCCCGCCTCCTATGGCGGGGACTATTTTTTTAAGAAGGAGAAAAACCATGCGTCAATGGACACTCGCCCTGTTGCTTGCATGCGCGGCCATCCCCGCCAGTGCAGAGCAATTGATCAACATCAAGGATGTTGAGGTACACTACTCCGCTTTTAACTCAACGTTTCTGACGCCGCAGGTGGCCAAAAGCTACCAACTGACCCGAAATGGGTATTCCGCGGTGCTCAACATCAGCGTGCTCGATACCAGCACCGTGGGCAAACCCGCCGTGGAAGCGACGCTGTCAGGTCAGGTCAAAAACCTGATCGGCAACATGCGCGAACTGGCATTCAGCGAAGTCAAAGAAGGCAATGCGATTTACTATCTGGCCGAATTTCCGATCAGCAATGAAGAGGAGCTTCGCTTTGATATTGATGTCAACGCCGGCCTCAAAGGCGCTGGCAAGCTGAAATTCACGCAGAAGTTTTACGTTGAACCGTAACCGTTAACCGAAAAGAGAATGCGATGAAAAAGATTGTTTTAGCCACCGGAAACCAAGGCAAAGTCCGTGAAATGGCCGACCTGTTGGCTGATTTTGGGTTTGATGTGGTCGCACAAAGCGAATTCAATGTCTCTGAGGTAGCCGAGACCGGCACCACCTTTATCGAAAATGCCATCATCAAAGCGCGCCACGCGGCCAAAGAAACCGGCTTACCGGCCATCGCTGATGACTCCGGCCTAGAAGTGGATGCCCTTGACGGCGCGCCCGGCGTTTATTCTGCGCGCTACGCGGGTGAACACGCCACAGACCAACAGAACCTAGCCAAGCTGCTCGATGCGATGAAAGATGTGCCAGAAGCGCAGCGCACGGCGCGTTTCCACTGCGTTTTGGTACTGATGCGCCATGAGAACGACCCGACGCCGCTGGTTTGCCACGGCAGCTGGGAAGGTCGCATTCTCACCGAAGCGCACGGTAGCAACGGATTTGGTTACGATCCAATTTTCTTCGTTCCGGAAGACAACTGCGCATCGGCTCAACTTGAACCGGCGCGCAAGAAGCAGTTGTCGCACCGCGGTCAGGCGTTGAAAAAACTATTTCAGGCGATTGAAGAGCAAAAGCAGTGATGTTGACCCCGCCGGCACTCAGCCTTTACGTACACATTCCGTGGTGCGTGCAGAAATGCCCGTATTGCGATTTTAACTCGCATGCGCTCAAAGCCGACATTCCGGAAACCGAGTACATTGATGCGCTGTTGGAAGATCTCGACACCGATATCGAGCGCTATCAACTGACGGGCGATCCGCGGTTGTTGCACTCGATCTTCATCGGCGGCGGCACGCCAAGTTTGATCTCGCCCGACGGCATCGGCCGCTTGCTACGCGGGATTGAAGCGCGTATTGCGTTCAAACCCGACATCGAGATCACCATGGAAGCCAACCCGGGCACCATCGAAGCAGAGCGCTTTGCCGGTTACCGCCAAGTGGGTGTGACGCGCATTTCGATTGGGGTGCAGAGCTTTGAACCGGAGAAACTCACTCGCCTGGGCCGTATTCACGGCCGCGATGAAGCCGTCAAAGCCGCCCAACTGGCACATCAGATTGGCTTAAATAGCTTTAACCTCGATCTAATGCACGGCCTGCCGGATCAAACATTAGAGCAAGCGCTGGCGGATCTCGACCGCGCCATCGAACTCGCGCCGCCGCACCTGTCGTGGTATCAGCTCACCATTGAACCGAACACCCTGTTCTACTTCAAGCCGCCGACCTTACCAGACGACGACGCGCTGTGGGACATCTTCGAGCTCGGTCATCAGAAACTGACCGCAGCGGGGTATGTGCAGTATGAAATCTCAGGGTACAGCAAGCCGGGTTATCAGTGTCAGCACAACCTCAACTACTGGCGTTTTGGTGACTACCTTGGCATCGGGTGTGGCTCGCACGGTAAGCTGAGTTTTGCTGACGGGCGCATTGTGCGCACCACCAAGGTCAAACACCCGCGCGGTTATCTGGCGGCGTATCAAAACCTAGCGAAACCTTACCTCGACAGCGAGCAGTTGGTGGCGGATGTGGATCGGCCGTTTGAGTTCTTCATGAACCGCTTTCGCCTGATTGAACCGTGCCCGAAAGCCGATTTCAGCGCCACCACCGGCCTGCCGATCAGCGTGATTCAACCCACATTGGATTGGGCAATTGAACAAGAGTTTCTAAGTGAAACGGAGACCCACTGGCAGATCACCGAGAAAGGAAAACTATTTCTGAACGATCTGTTGGAAGCGTTTATGGCAGACGACGAGTAACCGCCCTTCCCCTCAACAATCGCCATTTGGCTCAGTCCTTCATGCCGAGCCAAATGGTGATAGCGCCGCGCGCTCTTGGAACCGGGAGTGCCGCCATGCCCTTTGGGACATGGCCAACCCAATGCGTATTAAACGGGATTTGAAGTTAGAAGATCGAGCGGCCAATGCGCTGCGCGAATAACTCCAGTGCTTTGGTGCCTGCCAGCGAGTTGCCGGACGGATCCAGCTCGGGCGACCAAACCGCAATCGTCATTTCGCCCGGCACGACAGCAATAATGCCGCCGCCCACGCCAGATTTGCCCGGCATCCCGACCCGATAAGCAAACTCACCCGCCCCATCGTACAAACCACAAGTCGCCAACAGCGCATTGATCTGCTTACTTTGTGTCGCAGTGATCACGCGTTCATGGGTCAGCACCGACACACCTTTGTTGGCGAGATAACTGAAGGTTTTCGCCAGTTCAACACAGCTCATGTTGAGCGCGCAGGCGTGGAAATAGTTGGTCAGCACGGGGAGCACTTCGTTGTCAAAGTTGCCAAACGAGCGCATCAGATAGGCAATCGCCGCATTGCGATCGCTGTGCTGCATTTCCGAGTTCGCCACCACTTTATCGTAGATGATCTGCTCTTCGCCGCACAGTTGGCGTACAAATTCCAACAAACGCTGGCGCGGCGCCGATAATCGGCTGTGCAGCATATCGGCCACCACAATCGCCCCCGCATTGATGAACGGGTTCCGTGGAATCCCCTGCTCCATTTCGAGCTGAATCAGCGAGTTGAACGCTTGCCCAGAGGGCTCTTTGCCCACGCGGCGCCACAGTTCATCCGGTTGATACAACCCCATGGCGAGCGTCAAGCTCAGGGCTTTGGAGATCGACTGAATGGAAAATCCTTCGTCTGCATCTCCGGCTTTGATGACCTCACCTTGATTGGTGTAGACCGCCATGCCTAATTTATGGTTCGGCACTTGGGCCAGTGCCGGGATGTAATCCGCGACTTTTCCTTGTCCGATCAGTGGGCGAACGTCATCCAATATGCTCGCCAGTAATTCTGGTGTCGGTTTCATTGTGTCGGCTTTACTTTCTTATTGTTATCGTCCCTATTCCAGCGGAGCGCACCAAATCCACGGTGATTTCCTGAGGAACACAGTCAAAAAAGCCAACATTGCAGCAATGTTGGCTTTCGTTCACGTTACGTGCCGAGCTAGTATCGGCCGCTCGGCCGCGGCTTGTCCAGTATTAACTGATGCGTTTGTATTTGATGTCCCAAACGCCGTGTCCCAGACGATGGCCACGCTGTTCAAACTTCGTCAGCGGACGCTCTTCCGGACGAGGGACAAAGTCACCCTCTTGCGCGATGTTCTCAAAACCCGGCGCTTGATTCATCACTTCAACCATGTGTTCTGCGTAATTTTCCCAGTCGGTCGCCATGTGGAACACGCCTTCACCCAGAATCAACTTCTGACGCACCATTTCAGCAAACTCGAGCTGAACGATACGGCGTTTGTGGTGACGTTTCTTGTGCCACGGATCGGGGAAGAACAGTTGCAGCGTCGCGAGACTGCTGTCTGGAATCATGTTGGCAAACACTTCCACTGCATCGTGACACATCACGCGCAGGTTGGTGATGCCCGCTTCGCGAGCGGAGGACAGGCACGCACCCACGCCTGGGCTGTGTACTTCGATGCCAAAGAAGTTTTTCTCAGGTGCGTTTTTGGCCATTTCAACCAGTGACGCCCCCATACCAAAGCCGATTTCCAGTACCACAGGATTGTTGTTGCCAAACACCTGCTGCCAATCCAGCAGCGCATCCTGATAATCAATTCCCATTGTTGGCCAGCACTCTTTCATCGCTGCTTCCTGACCTTTTGTCAGGCGGCCTTCACGACGCACGAAACTGCGGATTTTACGCACAATTTTGCCGTCTTCGGTGAACTCGTTTTTGGTTACTTCAGTCATTGGTATTGCCTGTTCAATTTTTAGTCTCGACTCAAAGGGCTTGTGATTATCCAAAGAATTGCTTTGGGCGCAAGTGTTATTGTCGTTGAAATCCACTCCTAAGCGACAAGCGGGCACGCGAAGTGCTTCTGCCACCAGCTAACACGCGTCCTTTGCTCGTGTTTGCCATGCGCTGCCGCTTGCACCCCAAGGGCGTTCATCACGCTGAAATTTGGATCATCTGTTTTACATCTTTGTCATTCTATGGTGCAATTTTGCCCCATCACGCTCATGCATGCCGCGCAAATTGTGACTCGATTCGCAAACGCAATGTTTACCAAGGATGAGGCATGCAGGCGCAACATTCGGCTACGGCCACCAACAATCGGACGCGCCATGCAAGACGGCGCGGTTGAACGACGCCGTTCAGCGTTGAATTGATCAGTAACACTTAACCCCATCGGATGACTAAATAGAATGACCATGCCGTCGCTCACACCGAAGCAATTTCAAGAGCACCTGCTCACTTGGCAACGCCACCATGGCCGACACGATCTGCCGTGGCAACAAAACCCATCACCCTATCGTGTGCTGGTGTCTGAAGTGATGCTGCAACAGACGCAAGTCGTGACGGTCATTCCCTACTTTGAGCGCTGGATGGCGAGTTTCCCAACCATCGAAGCGCTCGCAAACGCGACGGAAGATGCCGTCATGAATCATTGGCAAGGGCTAGGCTACTACTCACGAGCGCGCAATTTACGCAAAGCGGCCCTCTATATTCAAGAAACATGGAACGGTGAATTTCCGGCTGACGTCAACGCCCTGCAAAACATCCCTGGCGTCGGGCGCTACACTGCAGGCGCGATCGCCGCCTTTGCCTTCAATACCTATGGCCCTATCGTCGACGGCAACGTGAAACGCCTGTTTTGCCGTTATTTTGGCATTGAAGGTGTACCGGGAACCTCTGCCGTGGATAAACAGCTCTGGAGCACAGCCGAAGCGTATACGCCGACTCACAATAATCGCCAGTATGCGCAAGGGCTTCTCGATATGGGAGCGACCCTCTGCAAACCCAAAAACCCAGCCTGCGATGCCTGCAGCTTCACAACCACATGCAAGGCTTATCAGACCAACCGCGTGAGTGAACTGCCGACGCCCAAACCCAAGAAAGTGACCCCAACCAAGCCCGGACATTTTCTCTGGCTCGAATCCGATGGCAAGTTATTGCTCGAAAAACGAGCGGATGATGGCATTTGGGGCGCGCTCTGGTGTTTACCCCAGATTTATCTTGAACCGGAGCAGCTTGGGGAGCACATCAAGCTCAAAGGTGAGTTCAAACATACGTTTACACATTACAAACTCGATGGAAAAGTGTGGCAAATTGATAAATTGGGCGTCGAAAATCCCCAACAGCAATGGATGCCGTTGCACCAGTTGGATGATGTCGGCCTACCCAAACCGATTCGCACTTTCATCGAAAAACACGTGAAGACACAAGCGTAGATGGGACAGGCGCGCTTCACATATCGAGGACGGGCACTTGCCCGAAGCAGCATTTAGCGCGCCTTTCAAACAAGGTCATTCCCCAAGGAAACGACCTAAATCGGGCAAGAACGTGGTGTAGCTCTGGTGCCCACGTTGGATGTGGCATTGCTGAATCGGCACTCCGTACAACTCGGTCAAGTGGTGCTCCGTTAACACCTCATGTTTGGGGCCCGTCAAACACCGTTTATCTCTCATCAGCAACACCACGTGATCCGCAATGAACTGCGCTTGCGCCGGATCATGCGTTGAAAACAAGATGCTGATCTGACGCTCTTTCGCCAACGCGTGGAGCAATTCAATCACCGTGGCTTGATGGGCCAGATCCAACGCAGTCGTCGGTTCATCAAGAATCAAAACATCGCACTCACTTGCCAATGCGCGGGCGATGAGCACCAGTTGCTGCTGACCGCCGGATAATCGATCAAACGCCTCGTGCGCAAGGTGGTCAATCGACAGCATCGCCAAGGCGCGCTGAGCCATGGTGATGTCATGCTGACTTGGCGAGGAAAACAGGCCAATGGCGTTGGCTCGACCCATCAACACCATATCGAGAACGGCATACGAAAATGCGCAATCAAAACGTTGCGGCACAAAATTAATCCGCCCCGTATGCTCAACGCGGCCTTGCAGCGGTCGTTGATCGCCCAACAGCGTTTTCATCAAGGTCGTTTTGCCTTGCCCATTGCCCCCCAATATCGCGGTGATTTCGCCCCGCGATAACACAAGATCCACGGGGTCAAACAACGGCCGATTTGGGCGATGACCGCAAACCAGTTGCTCCGTTTTCAAGGTGATGGGATTCATCGCAACACCTCCCGGCGATTCAAATAAACCAGCACCATGATCAGCACCGTGCCAATCAGGGCGGTTAAAATTCCCAGCGGCACTTCACCATCGGTGATGGTACGCGCCAGATCATCCACCACCATCATCAGGGACGCGCCAATCGACATCGACGCGGGCAACAACCGCCGATGATCGGGGCCGACGAGCATTCTGCCCACATGAGGCACCACCAACCCAATCCAACCAATATTGCCACTCACCGCCACTTGGCTGGCGATGATCACCGCACACAGCATCAACACCAGCCAACGCGTGCGATGTGCACGCACATCCAGCACACGGGCATCATCTTCTCCCATCGACAGCACATTGATGCGCCATCGCATGCCCAGCAACATTACACTGGCCAGACTCAGCGGCAGCGCCATGGTGAGCAAACTTTGCCAATTGGCGGTCGCGACACTCCCTAACAACCAAAACACAATGTTGGGCAGCACTTCTTCTGTGTCGGCAAGAAACTGCACTAAACTGACCAATGCACTGAACAAGCCACTTAAAATGACCCCGGCGAGAATCAACACCAATCGGTTATGTTGGCCAAATAATTTCGCGATCACAAACACCAACATCAGCGCCAACACGCCAAAACTAAACGTGGAACACAGCAATCCCACTTGCCCAAATCCAAGCAAAATCGCCAGCGTACCGCCAAACGCAGCGCCCGAAGACACTCCGATAATGTGCGGGCTCACCAAGGGGTTTCGAAACACCCCTTGCAAAGTGGCGCCGCACAGCGACAACCCAGCCCCCGCACCTAACGCCATCAGCACTCTGGGCAGGCGAACGTTCCAAATAATCTGCGCTTCAATGGCAGAAGGCGCTGGCGCCACATGCATGATGGGGTGGAGTAACGTGGTGACCACCGACACAAAGCCCATGGCGTAAGTGCCCACGCCCAATGACAACAGCGCAATGAGAAACGTGCCTAGGATCAGGGCACTTTGCGACAATCGCGTGTATCGCTGCACCATTATTGCGTCACAGTGCGTGGCGCAAGATCGAACGCAGCGTGATCGAAAGGAACGTGGTAGAAACGCAGGTAATAATCGTTCGCCATTGCTGACATGTCGATGTCTTTAAATTGGGCAGGATAGAGTTTTTTAGCCATCCACATCTCGCCCAATGCCATCGCTTCTGGCGTTGGGTAACCCCAAGCTTTGGCATATTCAGGCATCAGATAAACACGATGTTGTTTCACAGCCTCGATCAATTGCCAGCGGGGATCATGATTGATCTCGTCGACCACATCGGGATAACGGCTTTGGACAAAAATAACGTCCGGATTCCACATCATCACATGCTCAATAGACACTTGTTGATAGCCTTGGATGGTGCTGGCTGCGACGTTTTTTGCCCCCGCATGTTGCATCATCAACCCAGTGTATTTGCCCGACCCATATGTCGTGAGATTCGGGTTGGCCATGTAAACACGAATGCGCTGCTCGTCAGGAATGGCGTTCAAACGTTGAGCCACTTGGGCACGATTGCGGAAGGTTGCTTGAATTAAATCTTCCGCTTGCTGATCGTGATTGACAATGTGACCGATTAAACGAATCCCTTCTTTCAAGCCTTCGTTATAGGTTTGCTCTTCGTTCACCATGGAGGCATTCATTTTATTGGCCTGACTTTGGATGTCCTTGCGCAATGAAATGGCCACCACCGGAATGCCAGCATCTGTCATCTGCTGAATCATGGCTTGCGGCGCATAGTTCGCCACAAACACCACCTGAGGTTGAAGGTTCAAGAGGCTTTCGAGGTTCACTTGCGTCAAATCACCCGGCATGGGCAATGACGGCAAAGCGGGATACAAACGCACCACGTCGGCCCCCAAATTTTGTTTCCAACTGGACAGCACGCCGACGATTTGCTCTTTCGCCCCCAGTTGCATCAGTAAATCTAACGTTTGATGTTGCAAAACCACTACGCGGTCGACGTGGTCAGGGATTGTCACAGTGCGACCCAGTTGATCGACAATGGTACGGCTCGCCAATGCTGAGGCACTCGCGGTGAAAAGAAGCACAGCAGAGAAGAGAGAAACAAGACGCTTATTCATAGAGAGAGTTCGGGTTGAATGGACGGAAGGCGTCAAAATACGCCGATGTCCATCAGACTCAAGGTGCGAAATCAAAAAAAGTTTAGATAAATAAAAAATAATTTAATCAAATCTCTGATACATCATGCGATCTCGCTGCGTGGCCGTGATAAGCCCCCTCAGCGCCACCCCACACCTTTGGCTCAGCGGCCGATTCCGCCACCCGCATCCGACCTAACATCGATTGTGCTGGAATCGATTTTGCTGGAATTGTCAGGCAATCCCGACATCATCATGGAAGCCAACACAGGTCTTTGGTATAACTTAAGCCAACCTGAAAAAATCCGGTGAAGCCGTAATGGCAAAGTTTGCCAAACGACATTCACACGAAAAAATTAAAGAGGAAGTCATTATGAGCCGCACTGTATTTTGTGCTCGACTACAAAAAGAAGCGGATGGTCTGGATTTTCAATTCTATCCAGGCGAACTCGGCAAACGTATTTTCGACAGCATTTCGAAAGAAGCCTGGGCGCAATGGCAAACCAAACAAACCATGTTGATCAACGAGAAGAAGCTCAACATGATGGATCCAGAGCACCGCAAACTGCTTGAGCAAGAGATGGTGAACTTCTTGTTTGAAGGGAAAGACGTTCACATTGAAGGCTACACGCCACCAAGCCAACAATAATCTTAAGGTTAGCAAGGTTATTTCTAGAGACATCATCACCTTCTGGTATGATGTCTCTTTTTTTTGTCTGACCCCTTCATCCACAACCGCCGGGGAGCGCATGAGAAAGTTAGTTTATTGCATTGCCGCCATGCTGTTGGTGGGCTGCAGTCGTGAATTCATTGAAAGCATTTACGACGTCAACTACGAGCCAACCAACCGTTTTGCAAAAAATTTGGCTCAGTTACCCGGCCAGTTTCAAAAAGATACTGCGGCCCTGGATGCGCTGATCAACAGTTTTTCGGGCAATATCGAAAAGCGTTGGGGCAGCCGCGAAGTCAAGATTGCCGGCAAACGCAATTACGTCAAATACATCGACAACTACCTCAGCCGAACCGAAGTGAATTTCGACGATGGCAAGATCATCATCGAAACCGTGTCGCCGACCGATCCCAAAGGCCATTTGAAAGATGCGATCGTCACAACGCTCTTGACCCCTGATGATCCGGCGCACGTCGATCTGTTTTCATCCAAAAACATTGAGCTCAAAGGCCAACCGTTCCTTTATCGCCAAGTGGTAGACCAAGAAAATCAGCCCATTCAATGGAGTTGGCGTGCCAACCGCTTTGCCGATTACCTGATTGCCAATCAACTCAAAGTGAAACAGGTCGATTTCAAAAAAGCCTACTATGTCGAAATCCCGATGGTCGCCGATCAGATTCAAATTCGCAGCTACCAATACGCCGACATCGTGCAGCGCGCATCGCGCAAATACGACATTCCCGAAGATCTGATCTACGCCATCATCAAAACGGAAAGTAGTTTTAACCCTTATGCGGTGAGCTGGGCCAACGCGTATGGTCTGATGCAAGTGGTTCCCAAAACGGCCGGACGCGACGTCTTCAAACTGGTAAAAAACCGTGCTGGCGAGCCGACGCCGGAATATCTATTTAATCCAGAAAACAACATCGACACTGGCACAGCGTATTTCTATATACTGAAAAATCGCTATTTACGTGATGTTCGCAACCCGACATCGCTCGAATACAGCATGATTTCAGCTTATAACGGCGGCACCGGGGGCGTACTCAATACCTTTAGCCGCGATCGTCAACGCGCAATGCGCGACTTAAATGCCCTGCAACCGAACCAAGTGTATTGGGCGCTCACCAAAAAACATCCCAATGCGGAATCACGCCGTTATTTGGAAAAAGTGACTCAATTTAAGAAAGAATTTAACGCAGGTTGAGAAAAAACCATCAACTTGCTTAAAATAGCGGCAAACAAACCAGTTTTTTAATTTTTTTAGAAAAACTGGTTGACGGCAGAAGGGAAAATCCGTTTAATAGCGCTCCGTTGCCCGGATAGCTCAGTCGGTAGAGCAGAGGATTGAAAATCCTCGTGTCGGTGGTTCGATTCCGCCTCCGGGCACCACAATTTGATGATTGTTGGTGCATAGCACGAACAGTTTTTAGCAAAGAATACAGTGTGCCGACTTAGCTCAGTAGGTAGAGCAACTGACTTGTAATCAGTAGGTCACCAGTTCGATTCCGGTAGTCGGCACCATTCTTTTGCCTCGATAGCTCAGTCGGTAGAGCAGAGGATTGAAAATCCTCGTGTCGGTGGTTCGATTCCGCCTCGAGGCACCATTATTTGGTGCATCACTTCACGCAAGTGACACAAATAATTCCCCCTTAGTTCAGTCGGTAGAACGGCGGACTGTTAATCCGTATGTCGCAAGTTCAAGTCTTGCAGGGGGAGCCACTTTCAGAAAGCTCAGTCGAAAGACTGGGCTTTTCTTTTATCTGCCCCAAGCCATTCCCCTCACCTTCCCACGCTAGCCCAGAGCATCAACACCCACATTTTATTTCAACTCACATCACTGAAAACCGTGCCATAAAAAAACCGAGTCATTCACATCCGTATCGCTCACCACAGCCATCCAGTCATCACTCGATCGCGATTCACACCTTCACGCCTTCAAACCAACGAGTGACACACAACAAGATGCGTACATGCCTCTCCAACCAGCATCAAATGTATGGATTGCGACTCAACACCCACCACGAGAAAGCAGCATCATATTCACCCGCGACCACACCACGATGTGCACGCTACACTCATCTTCACATTTGCCCGTCATTTTCCTTGGCATCAAGCACGCTTTTTTACCTGCTTTCAGCCACGGAATCCCGCTTCATCATCCGGTCAAACCTACTGCGCTGCGTTTTTGAGGCCTGTTTACACGATATTTTCTAACAAAAATGGATAAAAACAGGCCACTAAGTATAGAAAAGCAACAAACGATCTTTTTTTTGCATTTTGCTGTTGACGACCAAAGCGAAAACTCGTTTAATACACCCCGTTGCCTCGATAGCTCAGTCGGTAGAGCAGAGGATTGAAAATCCTCGTGTCGGTGGTTCGATTCCGCCTCGAGGCACCATATTTTAGATGTTGGTGTAACGCACGAGCATGCAACAAGATTAAGTGTGCCGACTTAGCTCAGTAGGTAGAGCAACTGACTTGTAATCAGTAGGTCACCAGTTCGATTCCGGTAGTCGGCACCATTTATCTAACAATTTATTCCCCCTTAGTTCAGTCGGTAGAACGGCGGACTGTTAATCCGTATGTCGCAAGTTCAAGTCTTGCAGGGGGAGCCACTTTATCAGTAAGCTGACACATCAGCTTGTTGAAAGGCCGACTTAGCTCAGTAGGTAGAGCAACTGACTTGTAATCAGTAGGTCACCAGTTCGATTCCGGTAGTCGGCACCATTACAAAATCTATTCCCCCTTAGTTCAGTCGGTAGAACGGCGGACTGTTAATCCGTATGTCGCAAGTTCAAGTCTTGCAGGGGGAGCCACTTTGAGAAAGCCCAGTCTAACGACTGGGCTTTTCTTTTATCTGCCCTTCCCGACCGGTTCGATGTTCATCCCTTCATTTCAGTTCAGCTCAGAGATACACGACACCGCAGGGCCATCGCATGCATGCGCTCATCCGCCTCATCACATCAAGTGCTGAAATAGATGATTGGGTGATTGGGTGAGAATCGCGAAACAACCGCTCGTGGATTCAACGCCATAAAAAAGGCGAGCCTCAGCTCGCCTTCTCACCGTATCGTGCCTTACTTGATGCCCTTTTCCTTTTTGATCAAGTCGTAAGCATGTTGAATCTCTTGTGACTTCTCTTTGGCAACGTTCATCATTTCTGGCGGCAGACCTTTGGCCATCAATTTATCGGGATGGTGTTCATTCATCAGTTTACGATAAGCACGTTTAATCTCTTTGGCATCGGCACTGTCACTTACGCCCAGCACAGAATACGCATCCGCCAAGCGATCTTTGCTAGCCGCTTGTTGCCACTGGCCGCCGCCCGAATACTGCTGCTGCCCCTGCGAACCGCCAAAGCCGCCACCTTGTTGAAAGCGAAACGCTGCTTCGTGCATGCGCAAACGGCGTTCTAATTGGTCGGCTGAAAAACCTAAACCGCTCGCAACCTTATGCAGGACATTGCGCTCGGCTGGGTGAATGTCGCCGTCAGCCAATGCGGCGGAAATTTGCAGCTCCAAAAAGAACTGCAACAAATCAAAACGACCACCACTCGAAATTCGCACTTTATTGAGCACTTGTTCAAGGGGGAAATCTGCATCTTTACCCTCACGAAACGCATCTTGCGCCGCGCGGCGTTGTTCGCCATGCAGGTTCATGCGGTCCATCATGATGCTGGCGAGACGAATCTCTTCTTGCGTTACCTGCCCTTTTGCCTTCGCCACATGGCCCATGACCGCAAAGGCTGATTTAAAGAACTCTTCTTGGCGTTCAGCCTGACTGGGGCCATTGCCAAATCCACTGGTGCTGAACCCAGCTTGATTAAAACGACGGGCTTTATCAAATTGATGCCCGAGAAATAGGCCAAAGATTGCGCCAAGCGGGCCACCAAATAGGAAGCCAAAGAAAGCGCCGAGAATTTTGCCAAAAATATGCATTATGTGCTCTCAATCTATGAATTTTTTAGGTGTGTCGTGGTCTGATAGTGCCGGGAGCGTGAAATTCCTTTATGATAGGAAGCGTTTTTTATGAATCAATTCTCCCAATATCGGACTCAAACAATTTCAACAGGATAGTACAATTCGATGTCACGTTTTTCCCGCACGTTTTTAGCCGCTTCGATTAGCGCCGCGCTCTTTGCGCCTCAGACTCAAGCAGACGCTACGGTGGATGACAGTGTGCAGGAACTGCCCACTATCGATCAATGTTTAGTTGACCAGCCCGAGGCTGACAATCCGAATGAACAGCCTATCAATGTCGAAGCGGATAAGCTAGAAGCAATTAATGGCGAACGCGCGACCTATTCCGGCAATGTGGTGGTGATTCAGGGTAAAAAACAGATTCGTGCTGACAACGTCACACTGCACCAAAAAGACAACGTGGTGGTGGCCGAAGGCAACGTCAACTTTAGCGATGGTCAGGTCAAAGCCACCTCAGATAAAGCCACCAATAATCTCACCACGGATCAAATGACGCTGGAGAACACCAAGTATAAATTCCTGTGTGAACAGGGCCGAGGTGAAGCCGCGTATATATCCAAAACCGGGAAAGCGGTGTATGAAATCGAAGATGGTTCGATAACCTCGTGTCCGGAAGGCGACAGTGCTTGGCGATTGAGAGCGTCCGGTATTTCCGTTGATCAAAACGAAGAAAGAGCGACCTTTTATAACCCGCGCTTAGAAGTGCTGGATGTCCCCGTCTTCTACTTCCCATACTTAACGGTGCCAATTGGCGACACGCGTAAAACCGGTTTCCTTTACCCTACAGTGTCTTACGGTTCGCGTGATGGTTTTGAATTGGAAGTGCCGTTTTACTGGAACTTGGCACCCAACTACGATTTAGAAACGTCAGTGCGTTACATGGAAAAACGCGGCACGCAACTCAACACCGTGTTCCGTTATTTGACCGATTTGGGGGAAGGAAGCCTGAAATCCGAGTACCTTCCCGATGACTCGCTCAACCCAGACGAAGGTAAACGCTGGGCATTCCAATACCAACACAGCGGTATTTACAACGAAGCGTGGAAACTGGAAGCCGATTATTCACGCGTCAGTGACGTCGATTATTTCTCCGACCTCAGCTCAGGCATTGGTAACCGTGAAGATGGTCAGCTGATTCAACAAGGTAAAATTACCTACCGCACGCATTCTTGGGATGCTGCGTTGATGGCACGTGATTTTCAAGTATTGACCACCACAGATAACTCACCTTATCGCCTCATGCCGCAGTTATCCTTTAACTATTACGCGCCTGAAGTGATGCGTTACCTCAATCTGGACATGAAGAGCCATGTGGCTCGTTTTGAGACCGATGCGAAGGGCAAGCCATCCGCCACGCGCGTACACGTAGAGCCAGGGGTTACCATTCCATTGGGAACCACTTGGGGGACGTGGACCACGGAAGCGCGCGTACTTGGCACTTACTATCAACAAGATCTTGATGGCGTCGACACCAGTTCCGACAGTTATCGTGATCTCGAAGAAAGCGTCACCCGCGTGATTCCCGAATTCCGCAGTCACGCTGGTATTGTTCTGGAACGCGATACCGTTTTGTTTGATAACTACACGCAAACGCTCGAACCTCAGATCCAATACCTGTACGTGCCGAAAGAAGATCAAAGCAACATCGCTTGGTACGACACCACCATTTTGCAAGCGGATTACTACGGTCTGTTCCGCAGCCGTAAATACAGCAGCGTCGATTACGTCGCACCCGCCAACCAGCTGAGTTACGGGGCTTCAACCCGTTTCTTTGACGACGAGTACAAAGAGCGTCTCAACATCGCCTTTGGTCAGATCTTCTACATAGATAAAAATCTAAAAACCGGTTCCTCATCCACCGACGAAGACTCCCAATCGAGCTACTCAGCTTGGGCGGTTGAGATGGACTTCAACTACGATGATTACCTGTTCTACCACGGTGGTGTGCAGTACGACGTGGACACCAGCGAAATGCAGCTCGCCAACAGCACCTTGGAATACCGCTTTGATGATGGCTTCGTGCAAGCGAACTATCGTTACGTGACCAAGCAGTACATTGAAGATACCGTGGGCGATACGCTCAACGACATCGACACCATTACGGAAGATGGCATCTCGCAAGCCGGCCTGCTGGCTGGGTATCAGGTGTCACCGAAATGGTACATTGGCGGACAATATTTCCATGACTTAACCACCAACCAAGCGCTGGAGTGGCTGGCAGGCGTTCGCTATACCTCCGACTGCTGGTACATCGGTTTCTCCTACAGCAACCAGCTGAAAGACTGGAACCAAACCCTGAAAGGTGGTTACGCATCGTTTGATGACCCCATTTACGAAAACAACTTTAGCTTTAACATCGGCATTATTGGATTTGGCACCAGTATCGGCTCCAGCGAAAGCATGACGGGCATCGATACGTCGGATAGCTCTCTAGGCTACGGTCGACCATTCTTCTTGAATAACTGAGTTTCTTAATAACGAACCATCCGGTCTGAAGAGTCAGGCCGTTGATTTTGATAGGACTTCTAATGAAATTGTGGAAACACACGCTACTGACTCTGCTGGGTCTCATGAGCATTGGCTTGGTACAAGCCCAACCGGTTGAGATGGATCGCGTCGCGGTCATCGTCAACAACGGTGTTATTTTGCAAAGTGACATTGATACCGCGCTGCTGAGCGTGAAAGCCAATGCCAAGAAAAATAACCGCGCACTGCCAGACGAAGCGGTGCTGCGTGAACAAGTGGTTGAGAAGCTGATCATTGATACGTTACAACAACAAGAAGCTGAACGTATCGGGGTGCGCATCGACGACAACCGCCTCAACGAAGCGATCAATGACATCGCAAAAGAGAACCATCAAACCGCCGAGCAGTTGCGCGTGTCTGTCGCAGCAGAAGGACTGACTTACCCAGAATTTCGCGAGCAAATTCGTAAAGAGATGTCAGCCAGTGAAGCGCGCAATGCTTTGGTTCGCCGCCGCATCAACATTCTTCCCGCTGAAGTGAACACGCTCGCGGATCTGCTGGCCAAAGAGACCAACGCCACCATTCAGTACAAAATCAGCCACATTCAACTGCGCTTTAATGACGGACAAGACAAATCTGAAGTCGAAGCTCAAGCAAAGAAATTGGTTGAACAACTGAACAAGGGCGCGGATTTCAGCACCATGGCAATCACCTACTCCAAAGGTCCAAAAGCGCTGGATGGCGGTGACTGGGGCTGGATGCGTAAAGAAGAGATGCCGACGATTTTTGCTGACCAAATCAAGATGCAGAACAAAGGCACCATCATTGGGCCATTTCGCAGCGGTGTGGGCTTCCACATTCTTAAAATTGATGACGTCAAAGGCCTAGAAACCGTAGCCGTTACCGAAGTCAATGCGCGCCATATTCTGATTAAACCCACCATCATTCTGAGCGATGATGGCGCTCAAAAACAACTCAATGAGTTTGTACGCCGTATTCAAGCCGGAGAGGCCACCTTTGGGGAACTGGCTCAACAATATAGCCAAGATCCAGGTTCTGCAGCGCAAAACGGTGAGTTGGGATATCAAACGCCGGATCTGTACGTGCCTGAGTTCAAACACCAAGTAGAAACACTGCCCGTCGGCCAGATCAGCCAACCTTTTAAAACCGTGCACGGTTGGCACATTGTGGAAGTTCTGGATCGCCGCGAAGTCGACCGAACCGACTCCGCGCTGAAAAACAAAGCATATCGTATTCTGTTCAGCCGTAAGTTCAACGAAGAAGCCAGCGCCTGGCTACAAGAACTGCGCGCAGGCGCGTTCGTGGAAGTGTTGAAGGATGAAGACGATGACAATTAAGCGAATCGTAGTGACCGCCGGTGAACCGGCGGGCATCGGCCCGGACTTAGTTTTGGCCCTGTCGACGGAAGACTGGACTCACCAACTGGTGGTGTGTGCTGATAAAACCGTCCTGGCTCAGCGCGCTGAAACCTTGGGCATCCAAGTCACCCTACTCGACTACGATGCCTCTGCCGCACCGAAACCGCAGCAAGCGGGGACCTTAATTGTCGATCATATTCCGGTCGCTACGCCTGTGGTTGCCGGTCAATTGGACGAAAGCAACGGCCATTATGTGTTAAAAACACTAGAAAGAGCCGCTGCAGGCTGTATGAATGATGAATTTGATGCTATTGTCACCGGTCCCGTTCATAAGGGAGTGATCAATCGCGCAGGCGTGGCGTTTAGCGGCCACACTGAGTTCTTTGCGGAGCAGTCCAACACCCCGTTGGTGGTGATGATGCTGGCAACCGAAGGGCTGCGCGTGGCACTGGTGACGACACATATTCCATTGGCTTATGTGTCTAAAGCAGTGACCAGCGAGCGTCTGGAAAAGATCATTCATATTCTCCACAAGGATTTGGTCGAGAAATTTGCGATTGAAGCGCCTACCATTTATGTATGCGGCCTCAATCCACATGCCGGGGAAGATGGGGTTTTGGGTCACGAAGAAATCGACACCATTACACCGACCCTGGAAAAATTACGTCAGCAAGATGGCATGCAACTGATTGGTCCATTACCGGCCGACACCATCTTCAATGACAAATATTTGCAGCAAGCTGATGCTGTTCTGGGCATGTACCACGATCAGGTTCTTCCCGTCCTGAAATATAAAGGCTTTGGCCGCTCCGTGAACATCACGCTGGGTCTGCCTTTTATTCGAACATCCGTCGACCACGGCACCGCGCTCGATTTAGCCGGCAGTGGCTTGGCCGATGTGGGAAGTTTTAGAACAGCACTCGCTCAAGCGATTGAATTAGTTGATAAGAAATCATCCTCTTGTCGATGATCTAGAATGTCGAGAACACTATGAGAAACGATGTCCACTTAGGACACAAAGCGCGTAAACGTTTTGGTCAGAACTTCCTGAACGATCCTTACATCATTGATGGGATTGTGTCAGCGATTAACCCTCAACCGGGGCAAAACTTGGTTGAGATCGGTCCGGGTCTGGGCGCGATCACCGAACCCGTTGGCCGCGAAGTCGACAAGTTCACCGTGATTGAGCTGGACCGCGATCTGGCTGAACGTCTACGTAACCACCCTGAATTGGCCGATAAACTGACCATTCACGAAGGCGATGCCATGCGTTTTGACTTCACCCAGTTGGTGAAGCCAAACAACAAACTACGCATCTTCGGTAACCTGCCCTACAACATCTCCACGCCGCTGATGTTCCATCTGTTCGAATTTCATAAAGATATTCAGGACATGCACTTCATGTTGCAGAAAGAGGTGGTTAACCGTTTGGCAGCAGGCCCTGGCAGCAAAGCGTATGGCCGTCTGACCGTCATGACGCAGTACTACTGCAAAGTGGTGCCTGTACTAGAAGTGCCGCCAACCGCGTTTGTTCCGCCACCAAAAGTGGATTCCGCCGTGGTTCGTCTGGTGCCTTACGAAAACCTACCGCACCCGACCACCAGTTTGAAATGGCTAGATCGCGTGGTGCGTGAAGGCTTTAACCAGCGCCGTAAAACCGTGCGAAACTGCTACAAAGGCTTGCTTGAGCTTGAGGTGTTGGAAGAGCTCGGTGTCAATCCTGGCATGCGCCCAGAGAATTTGACCCTGCAACAGTTCGTGGCCATGGCCAACTGGCTTGACGCCAACCACGTGCAACAGGCATAAATACAAAGGATGACCTCAGTGTCATCCTTTGTCTGTTTTCACGCCTCGATATCCGGATAAGGAGTTTTCATGGATATTTCCAATCCTTGTATCAAGATTCAGGTTCACACCAAATACATTCCTGAACAATCCAACCCTGAATACCAGCGTTATGTGTTCGCCTATCTGATCACGATTAAAAACCTCAGCAATGAAAACGTACAACTGATCAGCCGTCGCTGGCTCATCACTGATTCCAACGGCAAACAGATGACCGTGGAAGGTGATGGCGTGGTCGGAGAACAACCCGTGATTCCAGCCAATGACGAATATACCTACAGTAGCGGCACCGCGCTAGAAACCCCGGTTGGCGTCATGCAAGGCCACTACATCATGCACAATCAAGCGGGTGAGGAATTTATTGCCGATATCGAGCCATTCCGCCTCGCGGTTCCCAACGTCCTCAATTAACGGAGTTTGTGTGTCAAATTACATTGTGGGTGACATTCAAGGCTGTTTTGATGAACTGCAACTGTTACTCAAACAGGTTGCGTTTAATCCCGAACATGACACCCTGTGGGTCGCTGGCGATCTGGTTGCCCGAGGCCCCAAATCACTTGAAACCTTACGCTTTATTCGTGATTTAGGCCCCGCAGCGAAAGTGGTGCTGGGCAATCATGACTTGCACCTTTTGGCCGTATCGCGCGGCATTCATCCAGTCAAAAAGAAAGACAAAACCTTGCCGATTTTGGAAGCCGATGATGGCCCAGCACTACTGGACTGGATTCGCCAGCAGCCCTTGCTGCAGGAGCACGAGGAATTTGTCTTGGCTCACGCCGGCATTTCGCCGCAGTGGGATCTGCAGACCGCACGTACAGCAGCCAAAGAGATTGAAACGCTCTTGCAGGGCCCCCATTGGGACTGGTTGATTGAACACATGTACAGCAATCAACCGGACATGTGGCACGATGCGTTGAGCGGGCTTGAGCGTTATCGCTACATCATCAACAGCTACACCCGCATGCGGTTTTGCTTTCCTGACGGGCGGCTGGACATGGCATGCAAACTGCCTCCCAGCGAAGTCACCGACGGCAGCTTACTGCCTTGGTTTGCGCTCCCCAACCGCGTGAAACTGGAAAAAACCGTGCTCTTTGGTCACTGGGCAGCGCTGGAAGGATATCGTGGCCATGACGTCATCGGGCTCGATACCGGTTGTGTATGGGGCGCCACCCTCACGCTGTTGCGCTGGGAAGACAAAGCGTACTTTGAACAAGCGGCGTTAAGTCGCGCCAATTAAACAGCAAAAAGCCCGGTGAAACCGGGCTTTTTCATATCATACGCCGTACTTGATTCGAGATGCTTGATTTGCGATTAGCGCTCTAGAATCACAAAATCCATGTCGTACTGGTTTTTCTCATCGGCGTCATAATGTTCACGATGCGTCTCTTGCCACTCGGCGCCCCACGCTGGAAACTGAGTGTCACCGTCGAGGTCGGCATCAATCAGCGTGATATAGAGTTTGCCAGCGCGTGGCAGACATTCGGTGTAAATACTGCCGCCGCCAATGATCATCACTTCATCAGCCGCGCCGGCTTTGTCCAATGCCGCATCGATTGACGTCACCACATCTACACCGTCAATGACTAAGCTCGAATCACGGCTGATCACAATGTTCTGACGCCCCGGCAGTGGACGGCCAATCGATTGATAGGTTTTGCGTCCCATCACAACCGGTTTGCCCATGGTACAGCGTTTAAACCAGACAAAGTCCGCTGGAAGATGCCAGGGCATCTGGTTGTCCTTGCCGATAATTCGGTTGCTTGCCATCGCGGCAATCATACTGATGATCATCAATTCGTTCCTAAGCGTTGGCCACCCGGATGGCGTGGCATCTATACAATCGGTTTGCGGCGATAGAATAGCAGCCCAGGAACCGCAAGGCCAACCGCTAAGCCAGCAATAATGAACATCGCTTTGAGGAAATTCTCCATCAGCGTGGCCAGCAATTCAGGCGTGAACCCTAGGTGGTTGATTTCCACCATGGCAATCATCGCTTTATAGGCGAACACACCAGGCACCATCGGGATCAGAGCGGCGACAGTGAACACTTTCGGGTGAGCGAGGAATTTATGCGACCACTGCACCCCCACCATGCCGACGATCGTGGCGGCAAAAAAGCTAGCCCACTCGATCGGCACACCAAAATGCATCATCAAATAACGCGACCCGTGGCCAATGGCGCCACCCAACGCACAATATTTTAGTGCCGGTGATGGCACATTAAATACCAAAGCAAACCCCACCGCCGGAATCGCGGCAAAGAACATATCGTTGATCAATCCAAAAAATAATTGCCAGCTCAACATGTTACCACCCCCAAATGCCAGTGACGCTCATCGCCGCGATGATGCCAAGGCACGTCGCCAGCGTCAGCAAACTGGCCATCACAAAACGGGCGATGCCCATGTTGATGTAGCCTTTCAGCATATCTGCGACCGAGTTAATCAATGGAAAACCCGGCACGAGCATCAGCACCGATGAGGCCATGACAATGGTGGGCTTGTTGCCCAGATGGTAGATCACCGCCTGCGCCGATATCACCGAAGTCACAAATGCAGTGGCGGCAAAGTTGAGCAGCGGGTTGAAATGACGATGGCCGATTTCTTGGCGGACAAACATCCCAACCGAAGAGGCGACAAAGGTAATCGCAAAGACGGTCCAATCCCCGCCTGCGAGGCGACTAAAGGCCGAGCAAGAGAGGCCGATCATCAACACCACCAACCAGCGGTTGTATCGTTCCGGGTTGATCTTATTGAGTTTTTTCTGGGCCAACTCATGATCGAGCAATCTCTTTTCCATCATGATGCAGATCCGTTGGATCTGCGTGACCACGCGCATGTTGATACCACGATCCGGACAACGCCGAGTGGTGGTGATGCAATGCTCTTGATAGACCGTGGTGACCACTAACGAACTGGCCGACAACGACACTTCCACTTCGCTCATGCCACTGGCCAATCCAATTCGGCGCATGATATCGCCGACTAACGTACTTTCAGCGCCGTGGGCCAGTAACATTTGCCCAGCCTGCGCTATCAAACGAGAAACTGCTCTCTGTTTGGATGCCATGATTCCTTTCCTAACGTCCGACTTACCACAAAAATGATTCAATCAAAGCGTACTCCATTCTGAGTACAAGTTATTAGTCTGCATGAAAATCACGCAACGAAACATGACTTAGACACAAAAAAGCCGCAAATACTATGCGGCTTTTGATGATTTCATCAGAAATGAATTATTCGCGAACGTAGATCACGTGACCGTCATCTTCTTCGTCGTCCCAATCATCCCAGTCGTCGTCATCGTCTTCAGTCACCACGTCTTGACCCGCCATGGCGTCTTTGTGGTAATCGTCCCACATAAACTCGACTTTTTGCTCTTCGCTGATCGCTTCTTCAGCGCCGCGAGGGAGCGTTTCCATGAAGTCAGCCAGTTCACGACACAGTTCCGCCGTTCCTTGCTTATTGACCGCTGAAATCTTGAAGTATGGGCCTTCCCATGCAAGCGCGTCTAAGATCTCTTGGATCTTTTCTTCCGCTTCTTCTTCCAACATCAGATCCGTTTTGTTAAAGACTAACCAAACCGGCTTCTTCGCAAGCTTTTCGCTGTATTGCTCAAGCTCATCCATGATGGTCAACGCGTTTTGTGCGGGTTCACTGCCATCGATCGGTAAAATATCGATCATGTGCAGCAGCACGCGACAACGCTCCAAGTGTTTCAAGAATCGGATTCCTAGACCTGCACCTTCTGCAGCACCTTCGATCAATCCCGGAATGTCTGCCACAACAAAGCTTTTTTCAGGAACAACACTCACGACACCCAAGCTTGGGATCAAGGTTGTAAACGGATAATCCGCAACCTTTGGCTTCGCCGCTGAAACAGAACGGATAAAAGTGGATTTACCAGCATTCGGCAGACCAAGCATACCGACATCCGCCAGCAGGAGCAGCTCAAGACGAAGTTCACGAACTTCACCTTTCGTCCCCATCGTCTTTTGACGTGGCGCGCGGTTCACCGATGATTTAAAACGGGTGTTACCCAGACCGTGCCAGCCGCCCTTAGCAACCATCACTTTCTTGCCGTGTTCAGCCACTTCACCCACGATTTCGTTGGTGTGGATATCCACTGCGCGCGTCCCGACAGGCACTTTCAACGTAATGTCTTTACCACGCTTACCAGTACAGTTACCGCCGCCACCGTTTTGACCACGTTCTGCCGCGTAAAAACGCTGGAAACGATAATCCACCAGTGTATTCAAGTTCTCATCGGCTTGGATGTAGACATCGCCACCATCACCGCCGTCGCCGCCGTCCGGGCCACCTTTCGTTACGAATTTTTCGCGCCAAAAGCTGACAACACCGTTACCGCCATCGCCCGCTTCGACTTTAATTACCGCTTCATCAACGAATTTCATTACTTACTCCGCATTACTTGCGTTGCAATATCATCATTTACCAATGATATAAATTTTAGCAGAAGTATCACCGCAATAAACGGTCCAGACCTTCTGCTTGGGAACAGATAACAAGCCACTCTGACGGAGCAGGGCCTCTTGTTATTGGCTCTTCTCTCCAGATAAATAAAAAACCCCACCTAACGGCAGGGCTTTTAAATTCATCGAGAAACTAAACTTATTCAGCTTCGATGCTAACGAATTTACGGTTTTTAGGACCTTTCACTTCGAATTTCACTTTACCATCAGATAGAGCGAAAAGAGTGTGGTCTTTACCGATACCTACGTTAGTACCAGCGTGGAACTTGGTGCCACGTTGACGAACGATGATGTTACCTGCAAGAACAGATTCACCGCCGAAACGTTTAACACCCAGACGTTTACTTTCTGAATCGCGGCCGTTACGAGTAGAACCACCAGCTTTTTTGTGTGCCATTGTTAAACTCTCCTAATAACTTAAGCGTTGATACCAGTGATTTTCACTTCTGTGAACCACTGACGGTGACCTTGTTGCTTGCGAGAGTGCTTACGACGACGGAACTTAACGATTTTAACTTTATCGCCACGACCGTGTTGTACAACTTCTGCAGTCACTTTGCCGCCCTCAACAAGAGGAGCGCCAACTTTTACTTCTTCACCGTTAGCAACCAGCAGAACTTTATCAAATTCTACAGTTGCACCAGTTTCAACGTCTAATTTCTCTAAACGAAGAGTTTGACCTTCGCTTACACGGTGTTGTTTACCACCAGATTGGAAAACAGCGTACATATTTTACTCCGCTCTTTCCGCACAGCCATGCTTATAATTTGAGCAATAAGGGTGTGCGCTAAACTAATCATCAATAGGGCGCAGATTCTACGTGAATGGCGCACCTATGACAAGCCATATTTTAAAAAAATTGGCGAAAAGCTAATCGCCAATCAAAAGTGCCGCAATCATGCCTTTAAGCCTTGTATTAATCAATGTTTTTTAGTGTATTATTCACTGATTATCGAAGAACAAAATGCCTTACACGCTCTAACTTCAGCCGGATTTACGATGGATTTTAAAGCTATCCAAACGCTTACTGCCAATGACATGGCAAAAGTGAATGAAACAATTCAAGCTCAACTCAACTCTGACGTTTCTCTCATCAACCAACTTGGCTTCTACATTGTCAGCGGAGGGGGAAAACGACTGCGCCCATTGCTGGCAGTATTGTCTGCCAAAGCCCTCGGTTACCAAGGGCAAGGCCATACGCTCGCCGCTGCATTTATCGAATTTACTCACACCGCCACGCTGCTGCACGACGATGTCGTCGATGAATCCGACATGCGCCGTGGGAAAGCCACCGCAAACGCGGCATTTGGCAATGCCGCCAGCGTGTTGGTCGGCGATTACATTTACACTCGCTCGTTTCAGATGATGGTTGAACTCGGATCCATGAAGATCCTGCAACTGATGAGTGAAGCCGTGAACGTCATTGCTGAAGGTGAAGTGCAGCAATTAATGAACTGCAACGATCCCGACACCACGGAAGCCAGCTACATGCAGGTCATCTACTCCAAAACCGCCCGTCTGTTTGAAGCGGCCACGCAAATTGGAGCCATCTTAGCCGATGCGTCACCCGAGATTGAAACCGCACTGCAAAACTACGGTAAATATTTGGGCACCGCATTCCAGCTGATTGATGATGTCATGGACTACACCGCCGATGGCAAAGAGATGGGTAAAAACGTCGGTGACGATCTGGCGGAAGGCAAGCCTACCCTGCCGCTTTTATATGCGATGCGCCACGGGAACGCCGAACAAGCAGCGATGATTCGCGAAGCGATTGAACAAGCCAACGGCATGGCACGTCTGGATGAGATTCTTACGGCAATGAAAGAAACAGGTTCGTTGGAATACACCGTCGCCAAAGCCAATGAAGAAGCGGACAAAGCGATCACTGAACTGGCCATCTTGCCCGAAAGCGACTACAAACAAGCGCTGATTGCTCTCGCGCATATGGCGGTCAACCGCAACAAGTAATCGCCAGCTGACGACTGAAATCGGACGCATCACAGACATTAAAAAGCCTCGCATCGCGAGGCTTTTTAACGTCTGTGTTAACGTCTATGTGGTCTTCATCTTTCGAGGTGTTACATCCAGCCTTGCCACAGCATGCCACAGGCCAATACGGCAACCACCGTCAACGAACACGCCCCTAAACGCTCTCGGCCCATAAATGGGCTTTTGCCCTGCTCTTTCTTGGCTTTCACGTAAAACAGCATTCCGGGTAGATACAAGAGCGCGGACAGCATCAAATAATTCAATCCCGATGCGTAGAGCAACCAAATACCATATAAGCTCGCCCCAACACCAATCGCTAACATGCGACCACGATCCTTGCGATCCAGCGCCAATTTGAGCGTGTAAGCACCGACAAGGAAATAAGGCACGAGGATCATTTCAGATGCCAAAACCAGCAGCGTGTCATAGGTACTGCCCGCAAACATCACCAAGATCAGCGACACCTGAATGCAGATGTTGGTCAACGTCAGGGCTTGATACGGGCTACCCGCCTCATTTTGCTTCGCATAACGCGCGGGGAACATCTTGTCTTTGGCGCCGAGATAAGGCGCTTCGGACGCCAATACCGTCCAACTCAAGAACGCGCCACACACCGAAACAAGCAGACCACCGGCAATGATGTATTGTCCCCACGGGCCCAAGATCTCAGTCAACACTTTCGCCATCGACGGGTTGTGATACTGCGCCAGCTCAACCGGACGAATCACGCCCATCGACAACAACGTCACCAACACATAAATCGACAACGCGGTCAGTAAGCCAAGGATCGTCGCACGGCCAATGTCTCTGCGATGACGAGCGCGGTTAGACACCACAACAGCCCCTTCCACACCAATAAACACCCAGACCGTGATCAACATGGTGGCTTTGATCTGCGACCACAGATCATGCTGGTCGCCAAAATGCAGCCCAGAGAAATCGACGGTGAACGTCTGCCATTTGAATGCCAACGCCGCGCAGACAATGAACAGCAAGAGCGGCACCATCTTGGCACATGTGGTAATCAGGTTAATCAATGCTGCAGTTTGCACACCGCGTAGCACCAGCAAGTGCACCGACCAAAGAAGAACCGACGCACCGCCCACCGACAACAACGTGTTGCCGCTGCCAAACAGCGTGCGATCCGGTGTATCAAACAACATGCCGAGCGTGCTGAACACGATCACCAGATAGGACACATTGGCCACCATCGCGCTGAACCAATACCCCCAGGCAGAACAGAAGCCGGTGAAATCACCAAAACCTTCCCGCGCATAACCAAACACGCCGCTGTTGATGTGCGGTTTATGCATTGCGAGCTGCTGGAAAGAGAGTGCAAGAAAAATCATGCCGACCCCAGTAATCATCCAGCCAATCATCACGGCCAGAGGGCTCGCCACGGCGGCCATGTTTTGCGGCAGGCTAAAAACGCCAGCACCAATCATTGAGCCAATGACCAGTGCGGTTAACGAGCCTAAACCCAGTTTGTTATCCATGGTTATTTCCGATTCTGCTTTCGAGAAGGGCGTTATTTTAAAGGCAAATGATGAAAGGATGCATACAGTGCGTGATCCACATCACCGAGAAAGTGTTTTTAACAACACATTCATTGCCAACGATCAAAAAGTCACACACTTATCAACGCAAAATTGTCTGTAGTTGGTAAAAAACTCTGAATAATACAACTTTGATGGAATGTTTAAATAGAAACTCGAAGCCAGATAAATTTTATGACTATTAATTCAACAATCGCGCATGTTTAGAATGCAGGCGGTTCACGCAAAGCATAGACGTAAAAAAGCCGCTTATCCTGCGACAAGCGGCTTTTGAAAATCGTTCACGAGAAGCGTGATGATTATTTCACAAAATCGATACCGATTTGGATGTCACCTTTCAGCGTATCCAACATACCGTTCAGTGCGGCTTCTTCAAATGCACTCAGTTGGCCGTAGCTCAGTACTTCTTCCACGCCGTCTTTGCCCAGTTTCACTGGTTGTGCAAAGAATTGTGCGTGCTCACCAGCACCTTCAACGTAAGCATACTCAACCACGCTTTCACCTTGCAGTGCTTTCACCAGAGACAGGCCAAAACGACATGCGGCTTGACCCATTGACAGTGTCGCAGAACCGCCACCCGCCTTCGCTTCAACCACTTCAGTCCCCGCGTTTTGGATACGTTTAGTCAGCGCTTCAATTTCAGCGTCAGTGAATTCCACACCTTCAACTTGAGACAGCAATGGCAGAATGGTTACACCTGAGTGACCACCAATTACAGGAACACGAACCTGACCTGGATCTTGGCCTTTCAGTTCAGCCACGAACGTTTCTGAACGAATCACGTCCAGCGTCGTGATACCAAACAGTTTACGCTTGTCGTACACACCTGCTTTTTTCAAAACTTCCGCTGCGATTGGCACAGTGGTGTTCACTGGGTTGGTGATGATACCGATACATGCATGAGGACAAACTACCGCGATGCGTTCAGCCAGTGCTTTGACAATACCTGCGTTCACATTGAAAAGATCCGCACGATCCATACCCGGTTTACGAGCAACACCCGCAGAGATCAGAACCACATCCGCACCATCCAGTGCCGGTGTTGGATCTTCGCCCGCGTAGCCTTTAATAGAGACCGGCGTTGGGATATGGCTTAGGTCCGCTGCAACACCCGGAGTTACAGGCGCGATATCATACAGCGCAAGATCAGAACCTGCAGGAAGACGGTTTTTCAACAATAGGGCTAGGGCTTGACCGATGCCGCCAGCGGCACCAATAACAGCGACTTTCATCGTAGTTCTCCTTGAGAGTAAATCTCTTATAAATGTTTTTGGTAGGGTATCTAGTATCCGACCCCAAGAAGCTATAGCAATCACAAGTTGATTACAATCAATTAACCTCAGCTTTGCGACTTTGCGCAACTACGTATTCGTGTGCGACAACTCCGGGCCCGATTATGAGTCTATTTTTCTTCGATGACAAAGAGTTAAAGTGTTATCTAACCGAATATTTACCATATTTACAGTGACCTTTAAGACAGTTTTGAGCGATAATTTGGCACTGATACCCGACCTATGGGAAAATACACCGCAGTTATGAATAGCGATAGTAAGAAGACGATGCGCCATACAGACAAACAAGACAATCTAGTCCGAGCTTTTAAAGCTCTGCTGAAAGAGGAACGCTTTGGCTCTCAGGGCGATATTGTGGATGCACTGAAACACGAAGGGTTTGATAACATCAACCAATCGAAGGTGTCCCGCATGCTGACAAAGTTCGGCGCCGTTCGAACTCGCAATGCCAAAATGGAAATGGTGTACTGCTTACCCGCTGAACTCGGCGTTCCTACAGTTTCAAGTTCGTTGCGTGAACTGGTGCTTGATATCGACCACAACAACGCGCTGGTTGTCATCCATACCGGCCCTGGCGCTGCACAGTTGATTGCCCGTTTACTCGACTCACTGGGTAAATCCGAAGGCATTTTGGGCGTGGTTGCTGGCGATGACACGATCTTCATTACGCCAACGCTGAACGTCTCAACCAAGCAGCTGTTTAAGTCCGTTTGTGAACTTTTCGAGTACGCTGGCTGATCTCATTATTGAGAAACTGTATATAAAACAGAACGATGGAGTCACGAAAAGTCCGTGACGCGTGACTCCAATCACATCTTAACCAACTCTCTTCACCTGCATTAAATTCAATTTAACTTATTGATTTTTAGACATATCACCTCGCACAACTCCGCTGAGTTTTGGCGAAATAACTAGCCTGTTTGGCTACATATTTTTACATTCCTATAATTATCTTTCGATTTTTTGGTATTATTCAGTCACTTTTTCAACAAATGGATTGAAAAAGCTTCCGTTTCTCGATGAAGAAACGCCCAAAGCAACTACACTTGTTTTGGGAGCAAATAATGAAAAGAAGGAAGGGAAATTCATGGCATTGAATACAATAATTAAGGTCGGTGCGATTGCTGCTGCAGTATTGGGCGCAGGCGCGGTTAACGCTCAGGAATTCATCACAATTGGTACGGGTTCGGTCACGGGTGTTTACTACCCAACCGGCGGTGCGATTTGTAAGCTAGTTAACAAAGACCGCAAAGAACATAATATCCGCTGCTCTGTAGAATCCACTGGCGGTTCGATCTACAACGTCAATACGATCCGCTCTGGCGAGTTGGACTTCGGTATCGTTCAGTCTGACTGGCAATACCACGGTTACAACGGCACCAGCGAATTTGCTCAGCAAGGTCCATACAAGAAACTGCGCGCTGTGTTCTCTCTTCACACAGAACCTTTTAACATCATCGCGCGCTCTGATGCTGGCATCAACAACGTACAGGATCTGGCGGGTAAACGCGTGAACATTGGTAACCCAGGCTCGGGCGACCGCGCGACCATGCAGGTCGTGATGGATGCTTTTGGCTGGACTAACGACAGCTTCAAACTGGCTTCTGAGCTAAAAGGCTCTGAGCGTTCACAAGCCCTGTGTGACAACAAGATCGACGCTTTCATCTACATGGTGGGCCACCCGAACGGTTCCATCAAAGAAGCGACGACATCTTGTGATGCGAAACTGGTGCCGGCAACAGGTCCAGAAATCGATAAAGTTGTGGCAGACAACCCCTACTACGCATACACCTCCGTGCCTGCAGGCATGTACCGTGGCACCGACATGGACGTGAAAAGCTTCGGTGTGGCCGCAACCTTGGTCACCAGCGCCGATGTCTCTGACGAAGTCGCGTACAACGTGGCCAAAGCCGTGTTTGAAAACTTCGATACCTTCACTCGCCTACACCCAGCATTTGCCAACCTGAAAAAAGAGGACATGGTGAAAGCAGGTATCTCTATCCCACTCCACCCAGGTGCAGTGAAATACTACAAAGAAGTCGGTCTACTGAAATAATTCAGTACGCACCACTCCATAAATAAGGAGGCCGGGTGCCTCCTTATTAGTATGGCCGCTCAGCGCGTCACCACGTTGCGCGCGGTCATCACTCTCTTGGCTTTGACTCCGTTTGACAGGCCACCTTTCGATATTTTAAGACCATCAAATAATAAGGATAACGTGCATGACGCAGACAAACACTCCGTCGCAAGATGTGCAAGAGATGGTTGCACAGGCTGATACAGGTGCAAGGAACCCAACCGGCATCCCAGGTCGCATTCTGTGGTTGGTGCCACTATGCTGGTCACTCTTCCAGTTGTGGTACGCATCGCCACTGCCATTCATTTTCGATTTCGGCGTACTCAATGACACGCAAGCTCGGGCCGTTCACCTCAGCTTTGCTATTTTCCTCGCATTCACCGCCTACCCGGCGATGAAAAACTCATCACGCGATCACATTCCGTCCATCGATTGGATTTTGGCGCTCGCCGGTAGCTTCTCGGCCGCCTACATCTATCTTTTCTATGAACAATTGGCCGGTCGTTCTGGTGCACCGACCACGCTGGACGTGGTGGTTTCCGTGATGGGCATGGTGCTACTACTGGAAGCAACGCGACGCGCACTCGGTCCTCCGTTGATGGCCGTTGCCGCCGTCTTCCTGCTCTACACCTTTGCCGGCCCTTACATGCCGGATGTGATTGCCCATAAAGGGGCCAGTCTCAATAAAGCGATGTCACACCTGTGGCTGACCACCGAAGGGGTATTCGGGGTCGCGCTGGGCGTATCAACCTCGTTCGTATTCCTGTTTGTGCTATTTGGTGCCATGCTCGAACGAGCCGGCGCTGGGGCTTACTTCATCAAAGTCGCGTTCTCCATGCTTGGTCACATGCGCGGCGGTCCGGCTAAAGCGGCCGTCGTGGCATCAGGTCTGTCGGGGCTGGTCTCCGGTTCCTCTATCGCGAACGTGGTGACCACGGGGACCTTTACCATTCCGCTGATGAAACGGGTTGGCTTTCCGGGCACCAAAGCTGGTGCGGTGGAAGTCGCCGCCTCAACCAACGGTCAGTTGACGCCGCCGATCATGGGCGCCGCAGCATTCCTGATGGTTGAATATGTTGGGATTTCTTATGTAGAAGTGATTCGCGCGGCGCTGCTGCCTGCGTTGATTTCTTACATTGCCTTGATTTACATCGTCCATTTGGAAGCGTGTAAAGCGGGTATGGAAGGCTTGCCACGTCGTCACAACCCAACGCTGCTGCAAAGCCTGCTGTCATTTACCGGCACCATCTTGGGGCTGTGTGTGATCAGTGCCGTGGTCTATTACGGTGTCGGCTGGACCAAAGACGTCTTTGGCGCAGCCGCCACACCCATCGTGACCGTTGCCCTGCTCGTGGTTTACGTGTTGTTGGTGCGTATTTCGTCTAAGTATGCGGCGGAAGGTGGACTGGCGATCGACGAAGATCTGCAAGAGATTCCTGACACCGGCCCGACCGTGAAATCTGGCCTGCACTACCTGTTACCCATTGTCGTGTTGGTGTGGTGTTTGACCGTTGAACGCTTCTCGCCGGGTCTGTCTGCATTCTGGGCCACCGTGTTCATGATCTTTATTCTGCTCACACAACGTCCGTTGATGGCGGTCTTTAATCAGACAGGTGACCTCACACGTGAAGTAAAAGCTGGCGTGACCGATTTGCTCGAAAGTTTGGTATCTGGCGCGCGCAACATGATCGGGATCGGTGTGGCCACCGCCGCCGCGGGGACGGTTGTGGGTGTCGTGACGCTAACGGGGATCGGCTTGGTGATGACCGACTTTGTTGAGTTCATCTCCGGCGGCAGCGTGATCATGATGTTGATCTTTACCGCTGTCATCAGTTTGATTCTGGGCATGGGCCTGCCAACCACCGCGAACTACATTGTGGTATCGACGCTGATGGCGCCGGTGATTGTGACGCTGGGCGCGCAGCACGGCTTGATCATTCCACTCATCGCCGTGCATTTATTCGTGTTCTACTTCGGGATTCTCGCCGATGATACCCCGCCGGTGGGCTTGGCCGCGTTTGCCGCCGCCGCGATTGCGAAATCGGACCCTATTCGTACCGGTATTCAAGGGTTTACCTACGATATTCGTACCGCGATCTTGCCATTTATGTTCGTGTTCAATACCCAGCTCCTGCTGATGGGCATTGATTCTTGGTGGCATCTGGCACTCACGGTCGGCTCTTCAATCATCGCGATGTTGCTCTTCTCCGCCGCCACGCAAGGGTGGTGGTTCACTAAAACCAAGTGGTGGGAGATCGCGGCGCTGCTGCTGCTGACGTTTACTTTCTTCCGTCCGGGGTTCTGGTGGGACATGATCTATCCGGCGCAAAAACTCTACCCGGGGACTGAATTGGCGCACATCGTGGAGAAAACACCGGTCGGACAATCGGTCGCGATGTTGGTGGCTGGTGAAACATTAGAGGGCGATTACGTTTCGAAAACCGTGATTCTGCCGTTTGATGACCGCGCCCGTACCGCGCAGGAACGTATCTCATCGATGGGCCTGATGCTCAATCCTGAAAACAATCGCATGATGATCGACATGGTGGAGTTTGGCAGTCCGGCAGAATCTGCAGGCATTGATTTTGGTTGGGAGATTCGTTCTATCGTCGTCGATAGCGATCGCCCGATGAAGGAATGGGTGTTTGTCCCTGCGCTGCTGCTCACCTTGCTCCTGGGCTGGAACCAGAAGCGACGGGCCGCCAAAGAGACCATTCGTACTTAATGTTTAACAAAATCCGCGCTTAATCAAAATGCCCTGTGTCAGCAGGGCATATACTCAAGCCAAAGACTTGTTGCCATCTGGCTCAACCTAAACAGAGATAACGAATAATGTATAAACACATCTTGGTACCTGTTGATTTGAACGAAAAAGGCTTTTCTGACAAAGCCGTTCAGCATGCCGTGTGGCACGCAAAACAATCCAATGCCGAATTGCATCTGCTTAACGTTCTGCCGGGCATTCACATGTCGATGGTTGCCACGTATTTTCCCAAAGATGCGGCTGCCAAAATGAAAGATGACGTTCGCGCGCAACTCAAAGCGTTCGCCGAGAAATACATCGTCGAAGATGTGGTGTACAAACTACACGTCGCCGAAGGCAAACCTTACACCACCATTCTCGACTATGCCGAGAAGCTGGGTGCAGATCTGATTGTGATGCCAAGTCACAAGCGTTCACGTATCGACAAAGTGATGCTGGGCTCTGTCGCCAGTAAAGTGGTGGAACACTCCCCGATCAACGTTCTGGTGGTCAAACCGCAAGGCTGAAACTCACAATGATTCGATGAAGGCGCTCAATGCGCCTTTTTTATTCGTTTTTAACTATCACACTAATCGTTCATTCCCATTTTCTTTTATGAGAATAATTATCAATAATAATTCCATCAAAGAGAAACGAGATTGGACGATTACCATGAAAAAGACACTGAGTTTTGCTGCTATCCACTTTAGCATTGCTTTTACCGTCGCGTACGCCCTGACCGGTGACGTTATCATCGGTAGCCTGATCGCAATGCTTGAACCGATGGTGAACACGGTTGCTTTCTACTTCCACGAGAAAGCTTGGAACCAGTATGCCCCTTTGCAACGCTATGCGTCGAACCCGCGCCTGAAAACGGCCAGCTTTGCCGTGATTCACTTTACCGTGGCGTTCAACGTCGCCTACTTGTTAACGGGTAGCTTTCTGGTGGGTGGTGTGATGGCCCTGATTGAACCGAGCTTTAACACCTGTGCGTACTACTTTCATGAAAAAGTATGGCAAAGCAAACACGCCAGCGCTGCACCTTGGCAATGTGCCCACTAAGATTAAAACATGAAGCCCCGCGAATGCGGGGCTTCATGTTTTAAAAAGAAATGGTCTTCGAAAGATAAACGCGATGCTGACGATTCACTGCATTCTGCATTCAAACCGGAAAATGGGTGACACATTGGGAGTGGCTGAGGCCCAATTTAAAAGCTTGGCGCTGACCATCCAACTCCACACTGACCTCGTAAAGATCGCGCGGATCTGGATGATTCACGTCATAATACTTCGGCGCTTCAACCTGAAACAACGCACTGGCATGGTCGCTGCGCACATCAATCGGCAAGTGATAAGTCATGCTATCAAAGCGCACGGCAGCAGAAATTAAGCCCGGCGAATAGGTCGTAAAAAACAGATTCACCAACAACTCACAGCCGCCGCCATGGTGCCAGATTTGCTCGGTGGCGACATGCTCAAGGCGCAGATGGCGAATGCATTGCAAGTAAGGCGCACGCCAAATCCCCATGCGCGCATCGTACGGCTCGGCTTTGGCGGGCGCCAGTGAGCACAAAGCGCCGTCCGCTTCCTCGTCGTCAACCAACCAGTCGTCTTCCTGTTCAAGAAACAGAATCTCAAATCGGTTGCGCCCCGGGTTCAGCAGCGGACGAATATCTTTTTTATACACCGCCAGAGAGCCATCGCAATCAAACAGCGCCACCCCATTGAGACGCACCTCAGCGTGATAATCGACCCCTTCTAGCACCAAATCGATCGCGGCAAACCCAAGCAGCGCGTCGTCTACTTCGATGTCGTGCATCAAATGCCACTCCTGTGCGGCAATGGCCGATTCCGACAAACTGTCAGGCAGCACCGCACTCAAGGGGGCCGGAAACGTCACGTCATCTTGAGGAATGGATAAATCGGTCAGCGGAGAAAGTTGCCAGAGTCCGGCGAGAGAAAGCTGCATAATCAGTGGTCGGTCGTCAGGGTTTGCGCCATTTAAACACAGTTCATTTCGCTAACACAAACGTCAGTTGCATAAAAAAATACCAGCCGTATGGCTGGTATCTTACAAATCATCAATGATTACTCTTCGTCGTCATCTTCATCTTCGTCGGCGTACAGAGCGTCTTCACCCTCATAGTAAGTCCCCCAACCGTCGTAGATCACGTCGTATTTTTCAGCCAGATTCACCAGTTTTTCAACTTGTGCATCAATCGCTTCTGGATTCAGTACAGATTGCATGGTCGCATCGAAACACAGCAGTTTATTGCCATCTTCGTCTTCCGCTTCTTCCGCTTCCAACACTTCAAAACCCAGTTTGAATGCTTCCACAGCCGCTTTTTCTAGCTTGTCAAAATCTTCCGCGAAGAAGTGGTGTTCGATCTCATACAAAGCTTCTGGATCACTGCCATCCTCGAGCAGCGCTTGAATGATGTCGCGAGTCTCTTCTTTTTGAATCTCAATAAAATCTTCAACGGACAGATATTCATCTTCGTGAGACATAAATGTGGCTCCAGAATGGTTAAGTTGGATCAAATTTCAGTGCGACGAAATATGGCATGGATCGTCATGAATTGCCAGCCACAAAGTGATCTCCACGCGATCTTTCTAGCCGCAAACGCTTCCATTGACCATCAACGAGCATGAACATAGCCATCAACGATCTCAGGAAGCGCTCTGCCTTTCTGCGCCAAGAAAAAAGCTGCGTTCAACGCTGCTTTTTCGGGTTATTCGGTACCACCAACGGTCAATGCGTCAAGTTTAAGCGTAGGCTGCCCCACACCGACGGGAACGCTTTGACCTGCTTTACCACACACACCGACCCCGCGGTCAATGCTGAGATCGTTGCCCACCATCGAGACTTGCTGCATCGCTTCAATGCCCGAACCAATCAGGGTCGCCCCTTTAATCGGGCGCGTCACTTTACCATTTTCGATCAAATACGCTTCCGACGCCGAGAACACGAACTTGCCGGAGGTGATATCCACCTGACCGCCGCCAAAGTTGGGCGCGTAGACGCCTTTTTTCACGGTGGAGATGATCTCTTCCGGCGTATGCTGACCCGGTAGCATGTAAGTGTTGGTCATACGAGGCATCGGCAGATGCGCGTACGATTCACGGCGGCCGTTCCCTGTAGGCGCCACGCCCATCAGGCGTGCGTTGAGCTTGTCTTGCATGTAGCCTTTCAGCACACCCTTTTCAATCAGCACGTTGTACTGACCGTTCACGCCTTCATCGTCGACGTTGAGCGAGCCACGTAAATCTTTGAGTGTGCCGTCATCAACAATGGTGCACAGGTCTGAGGTCACTTGCTTGCCCATTTTGCCTGAGAACACCGACGAGCCTTTCCGGTTGAAGTCGCCTTCAAGGCCGTGGCCAACCGCTTCGTGCAATAGCACGCCCGGCCAACCAGAACCCAAAACCACCGGCATGGTGCCCGCAGGTGCCGCGTCCGCTTCCAAATTCACCAACGCCTGACGAATCGCTTCATCCGCGTAAGCAAATGCCATTTTCTGACCGTTTTCTTCCGTCAGGAAGTAATCGTAGTTAAAACGACCACCGCCGCCCGCGCTGCCGCGTTCACGGCGATCGCCTTTTTGTGCCAGCACACTGATCGACAAACGTACCAGCGGACGAATATCACCGGCGTACGTACCATCGGTTGCGGCCACCAGCATCTGTTCGTGCACACCACTCAAGCTGACGGAAACTTCCTGAATCAGCGGCTCTTTGGTTCGAATGTAGGCATCCAACTGCATCAGCAGTTCGGTTTTTTTCTGCTTTTCCCAGCTTTGCAGTGGGTTATCCGCCGCGTAGTAGCTTTGATTGTCTGAACGTTTAAACGCTTGCACGCGGCCATTCTGGCCTTGCTGAGCGATACCGCGCGCGGCAATGGCACTCTGCTTTAAGCCATCGAGTTGAATCTGATCAGAGTAAGCAAAACCGGTCTTTTCACCGGTCACGGCACGCACACCCACACCACAATCGATGTTGAACGAGCCGTCTTTAATAATGCTGTCTTCCAATACCAGCGACTCATGCCAGCTGGACTGAAAGTAAATATCCGCATAATCAATTTCACGAGTGGCGATGGTCGCCAGAGTGTCAGCGATATCTTGCTCTGTCAGCCCTGCAGGGGTTAATAGTGCCTCTTCAATTCGGGTAATACTCATAGCTAACTCTTTTTCTCTTTAAATTGATTATCAAAGCGCGTGTGCGCCATGATCGGCATGGTCAGGCGCACTTGTTCCACCTGATGCAAATCGATGTCGGCGATCAACGTTGCCGCGGGTTGCTCCAGCGAGGCCACGATGTCCCCCCAAGGGCTAATCACCATGGAATGCCCCCAAGTTTCTCGACCGCACACATGGTGCCCACCTTGCCCCACAGCCACCACCCAGCATTGGGTTTCAATCGCTCGGGCACGCAGCAGGATTTCCCAATGCGCACGTCCGGTGACCGCGGTAAATGCCGCAGGCACCACTAAAATTTGTGCGCCTAAACGGCGCAACTGAGAATACAGATGCGGAAAACGCACATCGTAACAAATCGACAATCCCAACGATCCCATCGGGGTCGACACCACCGTCAGCGCATCGCCCGGCGTGAACGTTTCCGACTCGCGATACCGTTGGTGACTGTCTGCGACATCCACATCAAACATGTGCAGCTTATCATAATGTGCTGCGGGTTCGCCTTGTGGATTGAATAAAATCGATGTGGTGGTCACGCCGTGAGCACGCGCTATCGGCATGCTGCCGACCAGTAACCACACGCCATTTTCACGTGCAATTTGGGCGAGTTCACGTTGAATTGGGCCGTTTCCCATCGGTTCAGCGTGCTGGTGATAGTCGTTGCGATTGCCAAACACCACTGCATTTTCGGGCGTTACAATCCAACGCGCCCCTTGCGTCGCCAATCGGTTCGCGTGCTTGGCGATAAACGCCAAATTGTCTGCGACCTGCGGCCCTGAAGTCATTTGGATGATACCGACACGTTCCATGTGTTTATCCTTATTCAACCAGCTTTCTGAGTTTTTTCGGTAACTTGAATTCACCTTTGCTACGCGACAGCTCTTTCACCGTCGGCGAATCCAGCGGACCTTTCACTTCATAATTGACCTGCGTAAAGATCTCGACCACTGGCGAAATCACTGTGGTCACCGCCAGCACATACAGCGCCGTGGCTGGCGTGACGGCAAACGCGGTCAAGACCGGAATGCCGGAGGTAATGTCCGGCACGAAATTCACTTCCGCGTCGACCATGCGGGTATTGAGATCCGCCAATCCTTTGATCGTCATTTCACCGGCCACCGCATCCATTTTGATGTTGTTGGTCAGAAAGACACCTTGAGAAATCTCGCCACTGCCGGTAATCGAGTTAAACGCCATCCCTTTATCAAACACGTCACTAAAGTCGAGCTGCATCTTGCGAATGATCGAATCCAGACTAAACAGCCCCAGCAAACGCGCGGCACCGCTGACGTTGGAGATCACGCCTTTCCCCAACTTGGTTTCTAGGTTGCCCTGCAAGGTGTTGACCTTCATCGACCACGGTGCACCGTCCCATTGTGTGCGACTCGACATCTCAAAGGGGGCTTTCTGAATCCCGGAGCTGATACCAAAGCGCTCCATCAGATCGCTGTTGTTGTCGCCTTTCATGTCCAGATTCATTTCGGTATGACTGGTGGTATCGGTCAACGTCCAACTGCCGTTAATGTGTACTTGATTGGTGCCGCTCGCCACATCGATGCGCTTCCACATCAGCGTCTTGTCATGGCGTTCAAGATCCATATTGAGCTTGCCGATCTTATATCCCTGCAACCAAAAATCATCGATCACCAAGGTGAGATTCGGCATCATCGCGTGGAATTGACGATCAAAATCCGAGATCAATGGGGTATTTTGTTTCTCAACATCCACCAGCGGCGCTTTGGCGTCTTGGTTATCAAGCTCCGGAAGGTAGACATGCAGACGCTCTAAAGAGACCGACAGATCATACGGTTCAATATAGTTCGCTTGGCCTTTGATTTCCTGACTGTCGAGGTTCAACAGCCAACCGAGATTTTTCTCGCGTGCGTTAAAGTTCACATCGTGCCATTCCAAACCGGCCAACGTCAGATCCTTCACTTTCAGATCGACCCGCTGTGGCATAGGAATTTCCGGCGTATTGAGCGTCGCCAACGCCGCTTGTTGATTCGCTTTGGTCTGTGGCGTTTCATTGGCCAGAGCCAACCAGTCATCGAGATTGAGCTTATCCGTTCGAATCTGCGCGTGATGGCCCACCACGGGGCTAATCTTAAAGCTGCCTTGCCCCAGCACCACGTTCGTCGCCGTCAAGACCGGCGTCGCTTTGGTGATGTCAATTTCAGCCTGATATTTGGCATTCGGCAGTTGCAGACGCGCGGTAATCGCTTCCTGATTACCTGACGCTTGCAAACGGGCTCTGCCCGGCGTATTGAGTGCTTTCGACAACGGATACGGGTAACGACTGGCCACGCGGTTCAGGTTTGCTTGCGCATCAATCTGGTAGGTAAAGCCGACATCATTGAGCTGAATATCCACGCCCATTTGCCACGGCGCGTGACCTTGCAGGCGGCTTAACCAACGCTCGCCTACATAAGGCGTGAGCGGTTTGATGTCCCAATCGCCGACCAAATCAATATTGACCGCATACCCTTGTTGGGCGTTTTCGCCTTTGAAATCAAATGAGATCGGTTGTTTGAGCAATTGAGCCGACAACCCGGCAGCCGTCACCACATCGTTATCAAACTGAATGCGTCCCGACACTGAATCGAGCACCATGGGCGGCGCATCAATCTCAACATGGTTGCGTTTGAGATCCGCCCAACCCCAAGCGCGTGGCTCTTTATCGGTGGTAAAAGGAATATTGAGCCGGAATTCGGAATTCACTTCGCCGCTGACTTGAATCGCGGTTAACGCCGCCCCCACGGAATCCACCAGCGGTGTGGCGGTCATGTAGTCGCGCACCGCATTGCCTTGGGCAACCGCAGTCGCTTCAATTTCAATGTGACCCTCAGGCGCCAGCTCGGGAATTCGGCCAGTGATGCGCGTCGCTTTCACATCCATCAAGGTCGCGGCATGGGAATCGAGATACATGGCATCATTTTCAAACAGTAAATCTAACTGCATGTCCGTGATCGCCGGCCACGCGGTATCAAAACTGAATTTGCCCTCTTTGAGCCCGACCCACGCTTGAAAAATGCCATTGTGATGTTGATACGGGAAATGATCCAATTCGCCGTACCACACCAGCTTCGCGGTCGTGACTTTCCCGCCCTGAATCGCGGTGGAGAGGTAATCGGTCAGGTCGTGGCCCAATGCCAGCGTCGGCAGATAACGCCACGTTTCACCGGCGTTGTAAGCATCCGCTTCGGCATAGAATGACAAAAATGGACTTTTGTCATTCGGGAAATCGAGACGAAACGCGCCCAGCACTTGCAGATCCGGCGTTGCTGCCGTGACTTTGTCCGCCCACAATGACCAACCTGCGTCATCGCTTTGCCACACCAAATCCACTTGCCCTTGGCGAATATTGAGCGGCGCTTGGAACACATCGCCATACGGCAACGTGTCATCAATCAACGAGGCGTTAATGAGCGCTTTCGTCGGTGTACCCGAAATGCGCGCCTGCAAATGATGCACTTCCGGCAACAGTTCCCATTGCGAAATGCCTGCATCCGTCACCGTGGCGGAGTAGCGCAGCGGCGCTTGATGTGCCCCTTGGGCGATGCGTAAATCTTCCACCAAACCGCTGGGGTTCAATTCGCTCAGCAGTTGATTGGTTTGCTTCGATTCAGGCACCAACTTCATCAGCGGCAGCAGCGCTTGAATGTCGAGTTGCGAGACGTTCAGACGCCATTGCTCCGGTTGCCAGTCGAGCGCCACGTCCACTTCCGGCCACGGCGTGTCGTCTGTGCGCAATTTGAGTGAGTGCGCATTCACCTGCCAGCCCTTTTCAGTCGGTGAAAGCTGGACAATGCCGGATTCAAGCAGCAACTCATGACGTTCATCGCTTTGCCACGCCAATTCCGAGGGTTTGAGTTCGACATAGCCATCCACCGGTTGGCTGTTTTTCAGCGTCATCCACGCATTAAAGCTGACCACGCCGCGCTCGATGCCCGTTTCGTCGGTCAAATAGCGGGTGAGCCACGGGCGAACGCGCAGCTTGTCGGCACTGAGGTAGAAATTGCCCGAAATATCCTGCAGCGAACCGTGATCTTCGAAGTTAGCACTCACTTGCAAAGAGTTAATTTCCGTATCGGCGATACTGATTTCACCATCGGCAAAGTGGCGAGCGCCTTGATTCTTCCAGTGCAGTTTTTCGATGTTCAACTGGCGCATGTCGCCGGCCAGCGTTTGATAAAGAATGGTCGAGTCCTGCACCGTAAAGTCGTCTAGCTGACGCAGGAACAGATCATCAAGACGACGCAGAATCTTGCCCTGCGTGTTGGCTTGACTGGACTGGCCATCGGTTTGGTTGAGACGCGTCCAGTCAATGGAGCGAATATCGAGTTTGAGTTGGTGAATGATGAGGTTGGCGATCACCGGTTGGCGCTGGAGCACGCTCTGCACCAGATCGAATTCAACATCAATCCGTCCGGTATCGAACTGGATTTGGCTGCCATCGGGCAAATTGGCTTGAACCCCTTGCAGCGCCAAGGACGGGTGCGTGTTACGCCAAAAGCCACGCACATCGGTGATCACAAACTGAATGTGGCTCTGTTCGCTCACCCAGTCTTGAATCTCGTCCTTGAAGCGGTTCATCTCCGGCAACAGCACGCGCAGCGCCGTGATGGCTATCGCCAACAAAACCAAACAGCTGACCAGCAGCCACAGTACAATCCGCCCAAGGCGAGTTAAGGTTGAGATCACCCGTTGTCCTATTACATCATCACGACGTCAAATTGCTCTTGCACATACAAAGGCTCTGCCTGAATACGTACTTCCTTGCCGATAAAGACTTCCAGCTCTGCCAGCGAATGCGATTCATCGCCTTGCAGCGTTTCCGCCACGGCAGGCGATGCATACACCACAAACTGGTCGGCATCGTAAGCGCGGTTGACACGTGTAATTTCACGCAGAATTTCAAAGCACACCGTTTCCACCGTTTTGACACTGCCACGCCCTTCACAGGTTGGACAGGTCGAACACAGCACATGTTCAATACTTTCGCGCGTGCGTTTACGCGTCATCTCCACCAAACCCAGTTGCGTGAAGCCATTGATGTTGGTTTTGACGCGATCTTTGTTCAGCGCGGCATCCAGTGAAGTTAGTACTCGCTTACGATGTTCTTCCGACAGCATATCGATGAAATCGATAATGATGATGCCGCCCAAGTTGCGCAGACGCAGTTGACGCGCGATCGCTTGTGTCGCTTCGATGTTGGTGTTGAAGATGGTTTCTTCCAGATTACGACGACCTACAAAGGCACCGGTGTTGATGTCAATGGTGGTCATGGCTTCCGTTTGATCGATGATCAGGTAGCCACCGGATTTGAGTTCCACTTTACGTTCTAGCGAACGTTGAATCTCATTTTCGGTGTCGTACATATCAAAAATCGGTTTGTCGCCTTCGTACAGCTCCAGCTTGTCGGTTAACTCCGGCACAAACTCGGAGGTAAATTCCAACAAGTTTTCGTATTCCAGCCGTGAATCGACCAAAATTTTGGTCAAATCGGTACCGACGAAATCACGTAAAATACGTTGCGCGAGCCCCAATTCACCATACAAGGTTGAACGGTTTTTGTATTTCTCGCGGCGCTCCATCACTTTGCCCCACAAGCGCTTTAAGAACGCGGCATCTTGTGACAGTTCTTGCTCTTTCGCCGCTTCAGCCGCCGTGCGAATGATAAAGCCGCCATGCTCATCGCAATAATGCGCCACCACATTTTTCAGACGCTCGCGCTCGGCTTCGCTTTCAATCCGTTGCGACACGCCCACATGACTCGCCCCTGGCATGTACACCAAGTAACGGGAAGGCAGTGTGATGTCGGTGGTCAAACGTGCGCCTTTGGTGCCGAGTGGATCTTTCACCACTTGCACCACGATATCCTGCCCTTGGCGAACCAGCTCAGAAATATCGCGCACTTGGAACTGCTGTTTTTCAGTTTCCGCCACACATTCAGTGTGAGGAACGATGTCGGAGGCATGCAGGAATGCCGCTTTATCAAGCCCGATGTCGACAAAGGCGGCTTGCATTCCCGGTAGGACACGGCTGACTTTACCTTTGTAGATATTGCCAACAATGCCCCGTTTTGCTTCACGTTCGATATGGATTTCTTGAAGGACACCGCCTTCAATCATCGCCACGCGAGTTTCGCTCGGCGTGACGTTTAAGAGCAACTCTGCACTCATGAGCGCACCTCAATAGTTTTAAATTATAAGAATTCGTGCAAGAGCTGGTCAGTTTCATAGAGGGGTAGCCCAACCACAGCGTAGTAGCTACCTTCAATTCTTGTTACAAATCGTCCACCCAATCCTTGAATGCCATAACTGCCAGCTTTATCGCAAGGTTCGCCGCTTTGCCAATATTGTTCGATTTCTTGTTGTGACAAGGCCTTGAACCACACCTCCGTGGTCACCACCACAGAGCGAGAATGTTGTTGTGTCGCAACGGTCACAGCCGTCATGACCTGATGACGCTGGCCCGACAAGTGTTGCAGCATGCGCTCGGCATCTGCAAAATCGCGCGGTTTTTCCAGTACCAGCCCGTCTTGAACCACGATGGTATCTGAACCGATCACCACCACATCGGCATTGGCGAGAGCCAACCCTGCCAACGCTTTATCCCGTGATAAACGTTCGACGTACTGCGCTGCGTTTTCGTCACTTTGCTGGGATTCCTCCACATTGGGCACCAGAACCTCGAATGAATACCCCAGTTGCGACAGTAATTCCCGGCGGCGAGGCGAACCCGATGCCAGGATCAGTTTTCGGTTAGTCATGGTCGGCCATCATTTCACGTGCCAGTGGCGCCGTACACGACGCAGCAATAAAAACATCCATGGCCAAAGTATACAGCTAATCAAGCCACTCCAGAGTGATAAAGGATTGAATGTCACATCTTGAATCAAATATTCGCCGAAGAAGATCAGCACTTCGAGTGCCATCGACAACAACGCAATCACGATCGCTTGCTGCCACAACGCCATGTTGCGCAGCACCAAAAAGTTCATCGCCACGATGTAGACCACAATCGCCATCATCATGCCGCGAATGCCGAGCGTCGACCCGAGCAGCAAATCCCACAGCAAACCCATGACCAGCGCCGTCCCGACATTGACACGATGCGGCAGCGCCAGCACCCAGTAACAGGTCACCAACAGCAACCAAGACGGGCGCAGTAAATCGAGGGAGCCCGGCCAAGGAATGGTTTGCAAGACTAACGCGAAAAAGAAGGAGGCCCAGATAACCAAACGGCCGGCCCAATCATTATTGGCCATTGCTGACATCCCCAGTCATTGGTTGATTTTCCGCACTCATCGCTTTTTGTTGCCGATCTTCATTCGGCCAGATCAGCAGCAGATAACGCAGACGGTCAAAGTCCACCACTGGTGTGGCTTTAATGGCCGCGAATTCGCGACGAGTGTCTTTATCGACTTCGGAAATGTAAGCCACCGGATACCCTTCTGGGTACACGCCGCCAAGGCCCGAAGTCACCAGCATGTCGCCGACTTCAATGTCGGTGCTGGTTGCGATGTGTTCGAGTTGGATTTCATCCGTCTGCCCATTGCCAGAAGCAATCACGCGAATGTCGTTACGAATGTTTTGTACCGGAATGGCGTTGTTAGGGTCAATCAGCAACAGCACGCGGCTGTTATGCGCCGCCACGAACGTGACTTGGCCGACAATGCCTTTTTCGTTGATCACCGGCTGCCCTTCGTACACGCCATCAATGCGACCTTTATCGATCACTACCTGATGGCGATAAGGCGATGTGTCCACCGCCATCACTTCGGTCACCACTTTCTTTTCATCACGGACGAACGACGAGCCCAACAGCTTTCGCAAACGCTGGTTTTCTTCGCGATATTGATCCAACAAGATCAAATCACTTTTCAGCGTCAGCACATCCCGTTTGAGTGCGCGGTTCGACTCCATCAACTGCTGACGGGAATTGAAGTTTTCGTAGAAACCATCAAACATGCTGCGCGGCAGGTCGGCAGCATACTGAATGGGGGCCACTAAGCTATTGAGTAAAAAACGCACATGAGTGAATGCGCCTAAACGACTATCAGCCAGCATGAGGCTGGCTGATAAAATGACCGCGAAAAACAGACGCAGTTGAAGAGATGGTCCACGACCAAATATTGGCTTCATCTTATAACAATCCTAGAGTTGTATTCGGGCGCTCTTACGAGCGCCTGACAAGCCATTACTCGTCGGTAAAGAGGTCACCACCATGCATGTCGATCATTTCAAGAGCTTTACCGCCGCCACGAGCCACACAGGTCAGTGGATCTTCAGCGATCACCACCGGAATGCCGGTCTCTTCCGTCAGCAGACGATCCAGATCTTTCAGCAGGGCGCCACCGCCCGTCAGGACCATGCCGTTTTCTGAAATATCCGAAGCCAGTTCTGGTGGGCACTGTTCCAGCGCAACCATCACCGCGGACACTATGCCCGTCAGTGGCTCTTGTAGCGCTTCAAGAATTTCATTGGAGTTCAGCGTAAAGCTGCGCGGCACACCTTCAGCAAGGTTGCGACCACGAACTTCGATCTCCTGAACTTCATCGCCAGGGTAAGCGGAACCAATTTCGTGTTTGATCTTTTCTGCGGTGGCTTCACCGATCAAGCTGCCGTAGTTACGACGCACGTAATTGATGATCGCTTCATCAAAACGGTCACCACCGATACGCACAGACGATGAATACACCACGCCGTTCAGGGAGATCACCGCCACTTCTGTGGTACCACCACCGATATCGACCACCATCGAACCGGTCGGTTCTGAAACGCGCAGGCCAGCACCGATCGCCGCGGCCATTGGCTCGTCGATCAAATACACTTCACGTGCACCCGCACCCAGTGCCGATTCACGAATCGCACGGCGCTCAACTTGTGTGGAACCACAAGGCACACACACCAGTACACGTGGGCTTGGTTTCAGAATGCTGTTGTCATGCACGCTGCGGATAAAATGCTGCAACATTTTTTCAGTCACATAGAAGTCAGCAATCACGCCGTCTTTCATCGGACGAATGGCAGAAATATTGCCCGGCGTACGACCTAACATTTGTTTCGCCGCGTGACCGACGGCGGCAACGGTTTTTCCGCCACGGCCTTTGTCTTGGCGAATAGCGACTACGGAAGGCTCGTCAAGAACAATGCCCTGTCCTTTGACGTAAATAAGAGTGTTGGCTGTACCTAAATCGATAGATAGGTCGTTTGAAAACATGCCACGAAGTTTTTTGAACATATTCTTCGCTCGTCCTGCAAGATATGAAGATGAAAATTGCTCTAAATGTACCAATGCCTTGCGATCACAGCAAGGCATTGACGTATAAACATGGACTGAAACACGCAATTTCTAACAGATTCCTAACCTGAGTTAGAAAAAACTGCGAATCATTGTCCGGTCAGGCGGGTTTCCCCACGGAAAATCACTTTGTCATTACCACGATGAATCCCAAAAGTGACCACGGCCGACGGATCCTCATCCCCTTTGTCACGCCAGTTGTACTGCAACCAAGGTTGAGCGGTATATTGCGCCCCGCAAGTCACCCCGGTTTCGCCCACTTGCGGTGAACGCGTGTCGTCACTGGCATTGCTCGTGTCATCATCGAGACGCAACCAAAAGCGGATCTGTTGGCGATCATTCACTGATTCATCCGAACTCGCTGGCTTCGCAAACAGCTTTGAGCTTTGCCCGGAGGCCACTTTTGTCCAGTTGGACGATGTATCCGACCCCGACAAAGTGGCATTTGCGCTACTGCTGACTTGCGACCAAACGGTTTGGCGACAAATGTAGTCCTCCGGCGTGGCAAAGTGTGATCCCGAGTCATCGCTGTTGGTCACAAAGCGACTGCCCTGCCAATACTCTACGCGCAAAGGAATGTTAATCGTACTTACGGACGTACCGCCCACATCTTTCAGCGCCATACGGCCGTATCGAATGTCCGGCTGAGTGGCAAAGGCCTTTCCGGTGTCGAGCAGCGTCGATGATGCATTCAAATCTAAATCTGCCGACGCAAAATCGACCCCGTCGACTTTATCGGTCACACGCAAGCCAAATCCGCTTTGATAAGGACCATCGACACTGGTGGTATAAGGCGACGCCGATTGCTGTTGTTTTAAGAACGTAAACGCATTATTGCTGCTCAGGGAGAACAACGCCCCCGACCAAGCACCAACGCCCGAGCCATCCCAAAATTGCAGATCGTAATCTTGAATGCGATCGCCCAGCTCTTCTCCCTGGCTGTCAACCGCCAGCAATTTGATATCGGCAATCAAGGCTTCAGAAAAAGCACTGTAGTTGGTCGTGGCTTCATTTTGTAAATTCTGCGCTTCGACGATGAACTGGTAAGGAATGGTTTGATTCATGTACACAAAACCCGTGTGACCATCCGCATAGTCCCAATCATTGCTGATCAATGCGAGATGATCAGGCGAAAAACGGCCGATCTCGCGGTAGCCCTGATTCACCTTCATCTCCAAATAGGTACCGCTGATATCCGCGTTCACGCGCAGTACACCCACTTCGCTCCAGCTCAACCCCGAAAACGGCAAGTACTCACTATTGCCCCCCGTGGTGTTGAGTTGTTCAAGCGTGCCATTGAACGTGCCATCATTGCCATTATCCGGTTGCGCCACCTGATGACTGAGCACAACTAACGCCGCTAATTGACTCTGATCCGAAAAGAAGTTTTGCGTCACGGCTGAAGTGCAGTAGGCCGACGTTTCAATCGCGCTGCCACCCGCTTGCGGCGAGCTGTCGTCACCGGAACTGCTGACCCAACGCAGTGGGCGAATATTGAGCGCAAAGGTATTCCCGGCAGCGGTAAATTTTTCGCTCGCAGCATCGGTAATATTGCCATCCATCGCATTGTTATCGGGTGAACAGATCGCGAACGTCCATGGGCGTGAGTAGACAGTAAAACTGCCTTGCAACGTTCCGGAGCCTTCCACCGGACACTCACTCAACCCTGAACAATCAAAGTCCTTGTCGGTCATGGTAACGGTTTGAATGCCAGAATCTTCCATCGTCAGCTCACTGCTGGCAACTCCCTGAGTAAAGCTTGGTGCAAACGTCAGGCTTCCCACTCCCGAGGTGGGCGCCACCCAATCCGATTGGATCGTCGGGGTGCCCGCGTAGTTGATATCCACCACGCCGCCGTTATCATTACACGCCAACGCTTTCAGCTCGATTGTTTGCGGTTTATTGGCAATCACATATTGATCGTCCGCCGCAAGCTTGTAGGGCACAAAATGATACGTGCCGGACACCGAATCGCTGTCGCCTTGTGGGTTCAGAGTACCAGTAATCGTGACGGTTTGACTCGCGCTGGCACTTAAATCAAACCACAATTCCCCATTTGCATTGGCCGTGTAGCTCCCATTGCTGCCCGACCCTTTTCCTTGAACCAAGGCAAGGCTAGCAGAGGCAGGGCTTACTGAAATCGTTCCGGTAAAATCGCCCGTTGCTTGGTTATTGTTATCCACCACCTGAAACTCGAGCCGTTGATCTTCGCAAATGAGCGCGTAGGCTTCCGCGGGTTGGAGCACCAATTGATAATCACTGTCTGGCGGAGAGGTATCACACGAATTAATACCAGTCGCATTGATCCAACTTTCATCTGAAGCCCGAAAATACAAAAATGGCGTACTAATTGCCCCCGTGTAATGGAAGCGTGCAACGTTATTCGCATCGATTCCTGATGCTGAAACTTCAGGTGAAATATACCAGTTTGCAGTGACGGTAAAGTCGTTGGCATTATTGAGAATAAGACTCGAACTTTCACCATGACCAATGATGTTCAGATCGTCCGCACTGCCCTGAGCATTGATTTGAATCGAGTTTCCCGAGACAGATATCGTATTGTAATGAAGTATGACTTTGCCATTCACTTTCAGTTGAGCATTGTTGTTGTTCAGATTTAACGCCTCAACCCAATATTCACCGGCACTCAGCATCAGCGTACTACCATTCATTCCGAAAGTGATCGATTTGTACTCACCTGCATTTAACACCATTGGTGAATTGGCATTGTTGTCTGGAACAGTAATGGCCTGCCCATTCGTGGTAAATGTTTTTGGAAGAGGGGGATTACCTCCAAAAACAATCGCCTCAGAATCAATCGTACACATCGTTGGCGTTGTACTGCTATCCGGTGCCGAACCGCCGTAAACACAGCCGTTTCCCTCTCCCGGGTTGTTATTTGGATTATTGGAGTCAAATTGCAACGTCGCAAAAGGAATGACATAGCCATTGTCGAGATAAATCCGATTTCCTTTCCCAGAGCCCCCAGAAATACTCAACGTGCTTGCCCAAGGTTTTTGCGCGCTATACCGGTTCCCTTGCAGTGGACCGGGAAAGTATTCACATTTATCGAAAGTGGGTGTAATCGGAGGTGGCGTTGCGGTATTTCCGCAAGCCATTTCATTGACGCCAACATGGGTGACTTTGACATGGACTGATTTTAGATCTCGTAAATCAGCCTCTTGATCTGCCGTGATCAATTTCCACTGTCCATCAATCAGCAAGTAGTAACTCAACAGCCCAGTCTTGTTTGTATCGTTACTCGCTTCATATTTAAGCCACACTTCATAGCTGCCGTTTTCCTGAGTGATGCCATCGCGAATTACAGGAGAGGACACGGTACTGTCATTGCTCCACAAAGGTACCGTGGCTTTGGTGTCACTGCCGACCCCCTTTAGCGCATTGACGGTTTCTTTGAGATTGGCACGATCGATTGAAAAATTAATCCCGAAATCGCTTGTCGAGGTTAAGTTATCGCACGTCGCAGCATCGTATGCAGCATAGCTCATCGAAGACCACAACAAAGCCCCGAGAAGCACGAATAAAACACGGCAACATTGGCTCATCACGTTACTCCTTGACCAACACTTCTTGAACACGTTCGACTTGGTAGCGCCCAGAGCCGCACACCACGCGACTTTCCACTTTAAACACATCCTCATCATTTAACGTGCCGAGCGAATCGCAGGTGATCGACTCAGAACACCCCGCATATTGCGCAATCAAACGCGTTGCTGCATTTTGCACAGCATTCCAATGACTTTCACAGGTCGTACTCACAGCAGACGACGTCCCCACCGGATAGAGCTGCGTGAGTGCCAACTCATTTAAGGAATGTGCAGCAAACCACGCTTTGGTGCCCAGAAGGTCACGAGACAACGCATCTTGATTCGACCATTCCATCCGCCCCAACGCGGCAGCAAGAAAGCCCATCACCACGATGACAAAAATCACCACGATGTACAGATTACCCGCTTGTTTTTTGATTTTAGGGAACATTCAGCACCTGCACATCTTGTTCAAACTCACTCACCTCTCCGTTTTGCGCAAACGCCAGAGATAAATGCACCACCCCACCCCGTTGTAGCGTCGGCTCGTCATAATTAAACGCCCCCGACGACACACTGTCCGCAACCTGGATCAAATTCCGCGTGATAGTGCTCGCGCCATAATTGAGGCAATACTCCACCCGATGTTGATAAATGTAAAAGCGCTGCGCCACCGATTGACTCGCCAATGGCGTGCTTAACGTGATGGTTTTGTCACTGCCACTCATGGCAATCGCCGCACTAGACGTCAATTCGTCCTGATTGCTGGGGTTGATGATCATCGTCAGCCCATCAAAATTCAGTGCGTCGGTACTGCCAGACAGGTTACCCACAATAAACGACAACTGCTTGTCATCGGCGGTATTTAGCGCATAGAAGCCTGAATAAACAATAGGATAAAACGACACACATTGTTGTGAGCTGGTATCGACAGAAATCGCAATGCTGTTGGGTACCGCGTGGCGCAGTTCACGCGTCATCTTCTCCAACACAAATGTCGCCTGGGTTTGAATGCGCTGACGAGCCACGGTATCGGCGTAACCACGGCTGCCCAACTCGACAAACCCAGCGATGCCAAGCACTAAAATGGAACCGACAATGATGGTGAGGATCATTTCAATCAGGGTAAAGCCACGAGTACGCATCAGTAATTCCCTCGATAGGCAACGAAGGAATAGCGGCCGTAACGACCAGTATCCACCACCAGCTCAACTCGTTTCATGTCGGTGATCGAGGTCACCGGTTGAAAATCGCTATTCACATAGGTGACGTCAACGAACACGGTGAAATGGCGGTAATTCGGTGCGATATTTTCGCCCAAAATATTGGTTAATGACTGCGTACGGGTGACTGAACCACAATCAGCGGCACGGTCGCCGTACCAGCAGCCGATATAATCATCGACATCATTAAACTGGGCGGGAGAGCTTTCTCCCTCAGGCCCAAGCACCGATGAACACGTTGTTGACGCTTCACCACACCGAATGGCGCCGCCATCAAAATCACTGTTGTCATCAAACCCACGCGCCAAAATCTGGCTCATCAAGCTTTGGCCCAAATGGGCAGCGCGCGTTTGGTAATGAGGCGTCGCAGAGCGTTCCACTTGGGGATACAAGAAGCTAATCAGCACCACCATCGCCAGCCCAAGGATCACCATGGCGATAATGCTTTCGACTAAGGTAAAGCCGGTAATTCGCTTCATAAGCAGGCGCCTCTTGCGACGTAACCTTGCGCGTTGATGCACACCGCAGCGGAGCTGTCGGGCGCTGAAATGGTCACCGTCACTCCGGCGGCAACGTTACCTTGGGGGTTGCCCAGTAAGTTAAACTGCACGCGCTGATTGCTCAGTGTCACGGAGGAAGAGAAGGCTAGATTGTTGCCGCGCAGCACATCGCTGCGGCTGTCGTCATTCGCAGCGCTGCATGCCGACACGGAGCCGAGACAACTTGCCGTGATGGCGAGGGTGAAATAGTTGTCGGCATCGGCAACCGCCGACAATGCGGTGTCCGACAAATTTGATTGCATGCGGCTCACTTGAATCTGGCGAATGATCGAGATGGCCTGCTCTTGAGCAGCGAATGCGGAAAAACTGGACACACCGATAAAGCGGCTGGCGGCGTAAGCCGACAAAATGGCGACCAGCACAATCACGACAATCAGCTCGACTAAGGTGAAACCGCCTGCTTTTCGTGTGTATGCTCGCATCGCTATCTCGGCTCGAAAGAAGGAAAAGGAGTGTAACCAACTCGCCCACCAAGCAACAGGCCATGGGCGAACTTCAGTCTAATCTGACAGAGCATAAAGGCCAGCAACGCTGGCCTTTATTTAGTCTTAACAACCAGTTTTGGTTAGAACGACTGATGGTGTAGCTGAAGATGAAGCCGCTTGAGTATAGGTCAAGTAACAGTTGGTGTTCTTGATCGCTGTTGCACCACTTACAGAGCTACTAAAAAATGTTGCAACTAATGTGGTATTTGATTCTGCAGACAACGTCCATTCTGTTGTTGTATCTAGTTCCATCGCTTCGCCGATACCAGAAGTAGTCGCTGCTGGGTAACCATACACAACATCGACAGTCTTGCCATCAACAGAAATACTGCCTGATTCACTTTTCTCAATACCTTGAATGGCAGACTTACCATACACGATTCCCGCTGCACCTTTCATCGCACCTTGCAAACCTTGCAATGATGCAGATCGAGCATCACCTTGCAGGTTAAGGAAACGTGGGGCCGCAGTCACTGCGAGAATACCCAGAATTACGATAACCACTACCAATTCGATAAGGGTAAAACCGCCTTGTTTTTTCATTATGACTCTCTCTCTTAGCTCAACATATAATGAATTATTGCAATGTGACCGTGACACGGCCCGTCTTTACTTCATACACAAACTGGTGAGCGCTTTTCCCTTCCTGCTGCACATACGTGCACGTCCAGTTGCCCCCATCCGCCTGAGCAGAATACTTGATATTGGAATTGCTGCTGGCATTGCTCACCGTATCAACCGCCGGTGGGTTTTGCAGCAGATTTTCCATTAAATCGATGCAGTTTTGATCACTCAAACTGCTCGGAAAACTTGCGTTGTCGCGATTGAGCGCAACCGGATACCCATCGCGAAAATCCGTATCCGCTCCGCTGCTATCCTGAGAACGCGTCAGCCAAAAATCAACGCCGTCATAATTCACGGTGTTGTAGCGCTCGGCGCCGACTACCACGGAAGGACGTGCTTTCGCCTCCCATTGCGCTCGCGCAGATAGTATACCAGTTGCATAACCACCTGCGACACCTTCAATACTGGCTTTTTTAGCTTCGTCGGTCACATCCAGAAAACGCGGTAATGCCGCCACCGCCAACAGGCCGACGACCACAATCACGATCACCAATTCCACAAGGGAAAAGCCCGACTGTTTTTTGTACATCTCACATCCTACCACATTCATTAACGCTGCCTATTATAAGCGGAACCTTGCGAACAAACATCTGCTGATCGTCAAATAATTGGATTACGTCGAAGGGATGACGGACGATGTAAACCTATTGTTTTGTAAAATAATTTTGATTGAATGATGTGCGTAAAAATCGAAATAACACATGTAACCATCGCTTAGATTTTCACCATGAATCATCGGCGCAATATTGAGAATTTTTTCATCCGGGTAAAGCCACTGCAACAAGCGGCCACAATCAATATTGTCATCTTGTCGAGGGAACACCCATCCCGTCGGCGAGAACGTCAATCGTTGTCCATCAAACGCCATTTCATCAGGGCTTCCCCGCAGCAACCATTCTTGCTTGTAGACATTTGCGCGCTCAATGATACGTTGATTTGCCACCGCCATCGCGGTGGCATCCAGCTCCCGATTAATCGGCTGCCACGCCATCAGCAAAACGGCAATCAGGCTCAACACCACCAATGCCCAGAGGATCAAACGCGAGCGTTCAGCCCCCATCATCACTGCCCTTTGATCGCATCGAGCATGCCCCACATCGGCAGGAAAATCCCCAAAGCCAACACCAGCACCATGCCTGCCACGATCACCAACAAAATCGGTTCAATACGCGCGGTCAGAGTTTTCAGATCGTAATCCACTTCGCGATCATAGAAATCCGACACTTCCAGCAGCAGTTCATCAATTCGACCGGTCTCTTCGCCCACCGCGATCATTTGAATCACCAGCGGTGTAAAAATACCGGTGTTGATCGCTGTTGCAGAGATACTGCTGCCCGCTTCAATCGCCGCTTTCATCTCCAGTAAGCGCGCTTCCAAAAATTTGTTGTCCAGCGCTTCCGCCGCTAACGCCAGCGATTGGTTCAGTGGCACACCCGCACGCAACATCAAAGAAAACGTGCGAGAAAAACGTGACAACTGAGCGCGATTCACCAAGTTGCCGACAATCGGCATCCGCAGACGAATTTTGTCCCACTTTTCTCGCCCTGACGAAGTATTGAGCCAGGCGCGAAAAGCAAAAAACAGCGCCACCATCGCGCCCAACATCACCATCCAGTAATTGACGAAGAAATTCGACATGCCAATCAAGATGCGCGTCGGCAGTGGCAGTTCTACGCCAAAGCGGTTAAACATGCTGGCAAATTGTGGGATCACTTTGACGTTCAAAATAAACATCGCAATCACAATAAAACTCACCACGAATGTCGGATACCGCATTGCGGTTTTGATCCGTTTGCGGGTTTCCAGCTCTTGTTCGTAGTAGTTTGCCAGTTGCAGTAACGCTTCATCCAAACGACCGGTATTTTCACCCACGTTGATCATCGACACAAACAGCGGGCTAAACACACCGGCATGCATCTGCATTGATGCCGACAATCCTCGGCCATTCGTCAGTTCGCTACACACCTCTTCCAACGCGTGTTGCAGTTGCTTGTTGGCGCAGTTTTGGGTTAACCCTTTCATCGAACGCAGCAATGGCACGCCGGCTTTGGTCAAGCTGTACAACTGACGACAAAAAATCACCAACACTTCCAAGGGCACCGCTGGCACCAGCAAGGCACGCCAATCAACACTAGCCTTGCCCTGCCCTTTGCCATGCGAAATCGAGGTGGGAATCACGCCTTTATGGAGCAAGTTTTCCGCCGCGATGTCTTCTGACGGCGCCTCAATGGAGCCGTTGGCTTTGCTGCCGTCTAAATTCCGTCCGGAGTAGTGATACGTTGGCATGCGTTGTCCTACAGATAAATGGCTTGTGCGACACCCGAAGCGTCACCTTCGCCCAGCGCCATCACTTCATCAAGGCTTACCACCCCTTGCAGCGCCAGTTCCATCGCGGATGCTAACAACGGCTTGTAGTCATCAGATGCACGCGCCGCTTGTGCAAAACCAACGGCATCGTTGGCGCGCAGCGCGTCCATCATGTTCTGCTCCAATTCCAGCATTTCAAACACACCAATACGGCCGCGATACCCCGTCAGGTTACAGTTCTGACACCCACGACCTTTGGAAAAACTCGCCTGCACCTGATTCGGGAAACGCACCGACAACCATTGCTGACGCGCATCATCCAGCGTGTCTTCGGTTTTGCAATCTGGGCACACTTTGCGTACCAAACGCTGCGCCACCACTGCGCGAACCGCACTGGCAACCAGATACCCCGGCGCGCCCATGTCGATTAAACGCAGCGCACTGTCGACCGCGTCGTTGGTGTGCAAGGTCGAGAGCACTAAGTGACCCGTCAATGCCGCTCGCAGACCAATTTCCACCGTTTCCTGATCGCGCATCTCGCCGACCAAAATGATGTCTGGGTCTTGGCGCAAAAAGGTGCGCAGCAGCGTCGAGAAATCAAGGCCGATTTTTGAGTTCACTTGCACTTGGTTCACTCGCTCGATGCGGTATTCCACCGGATCTTCTGCGGTAATGATCTTTTTCCCCGGCGTGTTAAGCTCAGACAACGCGCCATACAGCGATGTGGTTTTCCCCGAGCCGGTTGGCCCGGTGACGAGGATCATGCCATGCGGGCGCTTCAACTGGCGGCGAAAACGTACCAACAGATCCGTGGGCATGCCCGCCTCTTCCAACTTACGCACGCCCGACGTTTGGTTGAGCAAACGCATCACCACCGATTCACCGTGCTGCACTGGCATGGTCGACATCCGAATGTCCACCGATTGGCCTTTAGCACGAATGTTAAAACGCCCATCCTGAGGCAGACGTTTTTCGGAAATATCCAAATTCGCCATCAATTTCAGACGCAGCACCAATGCGGGCGCGATGTTGACTTCGTTCAACAAGGTTTCATGCAACACCCCATCAATCCGCTGACGCAAACGTAGCATGTTGGCATCAGGCTCGATATGAATGTCGGATGCGCCCACCTGAATGGCATCTTCAAACAACGAGTTGATCAACTTAACAACGGTGACTTCTTCGCTATCGGCATCGCCGATGGAGAAGTCAAACGCATCATTGACCTGATGCTCGGCATGCAGTTGCTCGGCAAACGTCGCGATGTCTTTCGTGCGGCGATAATAGCGGTCAAATCCTTCCACCAGCTGTTTTTCTGGTGCAATGACAAATTCAAAGTTGTTGTTGGGCAGTTGGTTGAGCAATGATTCTTGGGCAAATAAATCCGCCGGATCACTCATCGCCACACGCAGTGTGTCGCCATGGCGGCCAATCACCAACGCTCGCAGTCGACGGGCATGCACTTCCGGCAGCAACGGCACCGCGTCGATATCGACATGAGCGCGGCTCAAATCAATCAGCGGCAACGACAATTGCTGAGACAAGAAACTCAGCATTTGCTGCTCGGTCAAAAAGCCAAGTTCGATCAGCGTGCTGCCCAGTTTACTGCCGCTTTGGCGTTGAGCCACCAGCGCTTGGTCCACCTGCTGCTCAGTCACAATGCCTTCTTCAACCAGCAAGTCACCCAGGCGTTTACGAAGCTTAATTTGCACTTTGGGTCTCCTCTAGGCTGGCTAGCACCGCCAGACGGTCGCGAATAAAGGTTTGCGATTGCGTGGACAATCCCACCTTCAACAACGCTTGTTGATACGATTGTTTGGCCTGTGGCAGTTCAAACGCGCGTTCCTGCTGAATTGCCAGCCCCAACCACCACCGCCCGTTGTTGGCGTCTTGCTGCGTCAGTTGTTGATAGCTTTCCAGCGCAAGGTCGTTGTGTTGGCTCTTTTGTGCCAGCGCCGCGCGCAGTGACAAATAGTCCACCGATGCCGAATTCGGCAAATAGGCCAGTGGCGATAACGCGGCTTCGATTTGTTTCTCTTTCATCAACAACTTCGCGAGCGCAATACGTAATGTTTCGCCATCATGGTTTAGCTCAATGCCGACCTGCAGTAGATCAAACGCGCGGCGAACATCGCCTTTGCCGTAATAGAGCGCCGCCAGTTTTTGGCGCACGCGTTCATTTTCTGGGGTGTAACGCAGCGCCTCGCTGTAAGCGCTCACTGCGGATTGAAAATCGTTGCTGTCTAACGCTTTGCTCGCGCGCACCACCGCCTTTTCCGCCAACTGTTGTGGCGTCAGTTCCACTTGCTCAATCGAAATTTGTGCAGGCTCCGCTGAGGTGAGCGCCGCATGTTCTACAGGCTGCGCACTCGCCGTACTGGCAAGAAGCAGCGGTTCCGACGAATGCTCAGCCGCGGTTTGCGACGCAGCAGCGACATGCACGGATGACGGTTCCTGCGGCGCTACCCGTTGAGCTGGCACATCATGTTGAGGTTGCTGATGATTGTTCCGTTGCTGATAAATAGCGACCGGAGAAACGGCTGTTTTTTGCGTGGGTGATACGATGCTGGTTTGCACCGCCACGGGCACGCTCACGGAGGTGGTGATGTCGTTGACCGGGGCTTGTTGCGACACCGCCCAACCGCCCACCGCCAAACTCAACCCAAAGCCGCCCACCGCCCACAACCACGCCGGGCGCTGACGCACCGATGGGACATTCGCGGCTTGGATTTGATCCAACGTCGCATGGTGTTGTGTTGCGAGCTGCGATAACGCTTTGTTGATCTCACTCATCAGTGACTCCATCCCCACAGCATCGGGGTTTTAAATTTCGGTTTGCACGTATCAAACGTATCGTGCACCGCAGTAAACAATTGTTGATTCTGAACTCGGGGTTGCTGCGCGTAATACGCCAGCAGCAGCGACTTATGACACACTTGGTTCAGCAACCGCGGCACCCCGCGACAAGCGCGCCACAGGGCCTTTTTCTGATGAAGACTAAACAAACTCGGCTGCGCGCCCGATTTTTCAAGGCGGTTGTCGATGTAAGCGACTGTTTCATTCAGCGTTAAAGGGCGCAGGTGCGCGCTAAACGTGATGCGTTGACGAAACTGGCGCAAATGATGTTGTTCAAGCCGCACATCGAGCTCAGGCTGACCAATCAGGACGATTTGTAGCAACTTGGCTTGTTCAGTTTCCAAGTTGCCAAACAAGCGCAGCACTTCCAACGCGTCATCGGACAAGGCTTGCGCTTCATCAACCATGGCAATCACCCGTTTGCCCGCAAAATGCAACCGCATCAGCTCAGTCTGAATGCCCTCAACCCAATCGCCCTCATCCGCGATGTCGAGCTTCAACTCGGTCGCGACGGCTCGACGCAATTCTGCACCGTTGAGTGCCGGATTAGGCAAATAGAGCAACACAATGTCCTGTGCTAAATGCGTCAGCAACATGCGACATACCATGGTTTTTCCCGTCCCGACTTCACCGGTAATTTTGATCACACCTTCACCCATGGACAGCGCCGCCCCCACCGTTTGAATCGCTTCAAAATGCGGCGCAAGCCCAAGGAACAGGCGCGTATCCGGCGTGAGATGAAACGGCATCTGAGTCAGGCCAAAGTGTTCCAAGTACATCCGCGTTACTCCGCGTCCGGGAACCACTCTTGTAGGAGATCACGCGAACGTTCAAGCTCTTTCTGCCACGTATTCACGCCAACCACCGTTGGTTTCAACAAGATCACCAATTCCGTTTTTTCGGTCAATTCCGTGGTGCTGCGGAACAGATGCCCCAACGCAGGAATATCCCCCAGGAAAGGCACTTTCGAGACTTTATTGCTGGTGTTGGTCTTCATCAGCCCCCCGATCACCACCACATCGCCATTTTGAGCACGGATCACTGAATCCGATTCCCGAATCGAACTGCGTGCCAACGGCAGCGTAAATGTACTGTCGTTGTAGGTAATTTCTTTATCTTGTTGGGTCACTTCGATCACGCTGGGGTGAACATGCAACAGCACGTTGCCTTTGTCATCGATCTGGGGCGTGACGTCCAAGGAGATCCCTGAGAAGAAGGGCGTCAGTTCAACATCTGGCGCAGCTTGAGTGTTGTCACCCGAGCCAACCACGCTGGATAAATCGGTCACGTAGTACTCGTCGCTGCCGACTTTGATCACCGCTTTCTGGTTGTTCGCGGCCGTCACCCGTGGGCTCGACAGCACGTTCAAATCCCCTTGCGTCGCCATAAAGCTCAGCACCGAGGAGAAACTGCCATCTGAGACGGTAATGTTGGTCTGGCCGGACAGCAGCGTGCCGATCGCATCCAATCCCGGCAGGGTCGACGCCGAAGAACCAATGCGGTCAATCACCACTTTGCCATTGCCAAACGACATATTTGACCAGTTGATGCCTTGTTGATAGCCATCGGTCAGCGTCACTTCCAGAATTTTGGCTTCCAGAATCACCTGACGCTGCATACGTTGCTGCGACACGTTCAGGAACTGACGCACTTCACGCACTTCGTCAGGATAGGCACGCAAGGTCAACACCCCGGCTTGCGGCGTCACGACCACACTCTGCCCGCGGCCGCTGCCAATCAGCCGTGACACGGCTTTTTCCAATTGTGGCCAGAAATCACTTTCACTGAGCGTTTCAATTTCAGTCCCGCCACGTGCTGACGTACTGTTGCTGTTGCTGGAACTGCTGTTGTTGCTACTTGAACTGGACGATGTTGAACTCGAAGAACTTGAGTTGTTCGAATTGGTATCCGTGTTGGTGATCGTGCCAGTGGTGATCGCCGTTAATGAGCGGCCACTGCGCTTGAATTGCAGGTAATCCACCGGAATGGTCACCGTGCGTAGGCCCGCCGGATAGACTTGAATCACTTTGCCGACTTTCTCAATCTCATATCCGTACAAATCGCGCACCACATTTAGCGCTTCATCCAACGTGACATCGGTCAGGTTAACGGTAATGCGGCCTTCGACCGCAGGATGCAGCGCCACACTGTATTCGCTGTTCTGCACCAAGCTGGCAAAGAAGGCTTTCGCTGCCACATTATTGGCCTGAATACGAAAACGCTTTAAGTGCGTTGCAGCGGCTGAATCGCTTGGGGTCAGATCAGGCATTAGATCCGCTTCCACCGACGCAGGCAACTGTTCCAGTTGGCGACTGTTGGCCTCGTTGATCGACTGATTCAACGACTGCTTCACTTCCACGGGATCTCTGTGTCCCATGGAGCAACCCACCAAGGCGGTGATCATGACACCGATAGCCACTTTACGCATATGCACATTCATACCTTAATTCTTGATATTCAGGGAGAAAAGCTCAAGCTCCCAACGTTGACCACCGCGAACCAGCGTGACCGTGGATGGCGTCACTTTCGCGACCTGATAACCACGAATGCTGTCACCCGCCGCCACCAGCTGATCATTGACGATCGCAGAACACTGCTGCTGGCAAATGATGCTTTGCAGTTCTGGCAACGGATACTGACGCGCCTTCTTTTGTACCTGACTCGGCGCGTAGCCGAGCGGAGCCGTCGGGTCTTCTGCGGCCTGTAGCGTCATTGAACACAGTAACGCGCCCAGCAATACACCTGCTTTAACCACCGATAAATTCCTCCCGAGAGCCAAGGGTGTACACCTGCAAAATCAAACGGGCTTGTGGGTAGGTTTCCACTTGATATTTAAAGCTGCGCCAAAAATACTTCACAGGCAAACTTTCCAGAGCCAACAAGTAGTCGCGAATCGCAAAATAATTGCCCGTCAGTTCAATGCGAACGGGATGAATATAATATTTCACCGCATACGAATTGGTTTTAGCCGGAATGATCGATTCCGCGGGTAACGATTGCAGACTAATCAGCTTCAATTTGCTGCTGCTATCCAGCACGCTTTGCAGCAGTTGCGCCATCTGCGTTGGCGATACCAAGGTTTCGGTGATCTGCGCCAGATCCATCGATAGGGACTGACTTTGCTCCAGCAAGGTTGCTAATTCTTGATCAACACTGGCATCGGGATCCTGACTCAACGCCACTTGCAGCTGCTCGATGCTGAGCTGCATACTTTGATTGGACGAGGTCAGCCCCTGCAATTGCATGGCCTGCTGACCATGTTTCGCCATCAGCGGGTCCACCAGCAGGGTTTGTAGCAGCAACACCACAGCAATCAAGCCACACAAACCAATCAACCATTTTTCTCGCGGTGAGCGTTTGTCAAATGCGTCAGACCACGCATTCCACTGCTGTTTCATTATTTCGCTCCCTGTTTGGTTTTGAGCTCAAACGTCACAACATCTTCGTCGTTGCGACCAATCACCAATTGATCGAAGCTGCGTCCAACCAGATGTAATTCACTTTGGAAGGCTGCGATCCAACTCGGCACCACTTGGGCATCGCGCGCCAAGCCTTGAATATCAAAGCGCTGTTGATCCATGTCAATCTGACTGAGAGAAATATCGCGGCGCGCCAATTTTGCCAACGCATCCATCACACCGGAATAACCCACTTGCTGTGCATGGTCAAAATCATGAATCGCATTTAAAGAGGCCTGTTTGGCTTCAATTTCTTTTTTCAGCCGCGCCACCGCCGCCACTTTGCTGGCAGACGGCTGATGCCGATCCAAGTCCTGCTTCAACGTTTTAAATTGTTGGTTCAATTGCGACGCTTGTTGTTGGACCACGCGAAGCTGCTCTGCTTGCTGCGCGGTGGTCCAGCCATACCATCCTGCCGTCATCAGCATCAACACCAATACCGCGCCCCACGCTGCGACCATCGTCGTTAACGTGAAGTACTCTTTTTTTGGTTTCAGTGCATCCTGATAAAAGTTAAGCGTATCTGTCGGTGTGAGCGACGTATGCTGCGCCAGCACTCGGCCCGATTCCGACGAACATTCATCTTCACATAACGGCGCCACTTTGACGTTCAAACGCTCATTCAGCGCTTGTACTAACTCGGCGTGGTCTTCGTCATCGCAACACACGCGCAGTTGATGAAGGGCCACCCCTTTCATTTGCGACGAGAGATAATCGATAGAGCGTTGCAGCTCAAGCGCTAAACCATCCAACTGCAGCGCACTGCTTGCCACGCCCGTGATCGGTGCTACGATGCCGCGTAATGTACGCTGAAAGTTGCACCGTTTATCGACAAAGGCATCGAGTTTGAAATAGCCGCCTTTGCTGCGTTGCAGCAACAGAAAATGGGACAAGTCCGGTAAACAGTGCGCCCAAACTTCTTGCTCTGGCAGCATGCGGCCGAGTTGGCACCCGAGCCCTTCCAGCGCGGCCGCCACTTCCAACACCTGCTTTTTGGCCATCACATACGCTTGAATTTTGCTGCTGCCCGTCAGCGGATGCGCATCAGCCACCACTTCGGTGACTTTTTCATTGATCAGATCTTTGAGTAGGAACGGCAATGCGGCCGGCCACTCTTCTCGCGGAATCGCCGGCTTTTCGATTTGATAACTGTGGTACAACTGAGAATGCAACACCACATCGACCGTCACGCCTTTGGCTGCAGTCTGTTTGAGCTCCTGCGCTAAGGCTTGAGGCCATGATAGATTGGCAAGCGGAACACTGTCGGGTAACACGAGGTCCGTCGACGAGGAAAAATAGATGGCATCTGGCTGAACCACGGCAAAAATAGAGCGGTCAGGAAGAGTCTTGGGGAGCAGTTTCTTTATCAGAGCATCAATGTTCATTGGTCACTTACTTGGTTCGCCAGCGATTGCGTTTACCCGGTTTCACGTGTGTGTCAGCCTGATCGAGTGGTGCAGGTAACAGCGCTTGTTCCGCTTCAAACAAACGTCCCTGCCCTCCATCAACCCCCAGCGATAACAAGGTTTGCCATTCGGTCTCATTTTCTACGCCGACGGCAATGACTTTTGTTTGTGTACCACCACAGACGCCAATCATACTGCGTACAAACAGCTGATTTTCATGGCGCTGATCGATATTCTTTATCAAACTGCGGTGTAATTTCAAATACTTAATGTTGAGATCTTTAATGTAATGCGTTGCGACGATCGTCCGACCCGCTTGGCCGACCACTAAATCGCAGCCAAGCCCCGCAATCATTTTCAGTACCGGGCGCATGTAGTCGAGGTGCTGCACTAAGTGACCTTCAGAGAATTCAAACGACAAGCGCGAACGCAAACTGTGTGGCAGTTGCATCAATTCATTGCGGAACCAACGTAAATAACGCTTATCGGCAAATGGCGTGACATTCATGTTCAGGGAATAGTGCCCCGTGAAATCGGTCAATTTCAGCAGTTGTAACACACGGACAAATACCGCGCGATCCAACACCATTTCATAACCGACCGTTTCCAGGGCGGCGCTGAAGCGGGATGCTTTCAGGATGCCTTGCTCAGGATCGTAGATTCGAACAAACAGCTCGTCGTGAATCAATGTTAATCCATTCAATTCTTCCGATAAATAGCACGACTGTCGGAATAATCTGATTTTCTCAGGCGTAAGACACTGATTGAATAAGGAACGCCAGCGTACACTGCCGCGCTCATCCTCCACTTTGGCGACTTTTTTAAACTTACTCCACGCGTTACAGCCTTGAAGGCCAGCACTCTTCAGCGCGGTTTCTGCTTCATCAATAATACGGCCTCGGCGCTCCCCTTCCTGATACATGCTGACGCCGATGTGGAACCAATTATCCGCATCGAGCGGATAAGGCGGCGACAAACGCTCAATCAGTTTCAGACATTGCGTGGCAACGTGCGCGACATCTTTAGAGCTTTGATGCGGCATAAAGATGGCGAACACGGATTCGTAGTAACGCGACAAAATGACGTCCGGATAACGCGCAATCACGTTGGAAATGCACTCACCCACTTCCACCACAAATTCATCGATGGTGCGTTTTTCTTGCTCTTCCCGCGCGGCATCTAACTCATCCAAACGAATCATGATCACGCCACCACGCGCGCCGCTTTCAAGCAGTGCCGATTCTAACTTGCTGTCAAACAGCACTCGGTTGGCAGCACCGGTGAGCTGATCCAAAAAGGTTTGGCTGCGAATGAAGGTATCAAAGCGGCTGCGCTCTTGGCGCGCATCTTGTAACTCCTCAATCAGCACGTCCAATGCTTCACTGGCGGTGTAAGGCCATTCGCGCTCATCCCCTTTGGCGAACTGCTCGACACGCCCGGCTAAAATCATGCGCCCGCGCTCCTCCAGCAATTCAGACCCCATTAACTGCTCACGCAACCACTTAATGCTGCGAACCAGACAGAACACGATCAACGCGACCGCCAAAGAAATCGACCACATCGCGCCCATCGAATACCCATATCCGAGGTACGGTGGCACCGCTTTGAAATGAATTGAATAGCCTTGGTTACGCGCCAAAGGTAGGTCGACGGCATAAAGCCGATCGGGATCTGCTTTTGAGGAGGTGTCTTTGAAACGGTAGATGGTGCCCGCTTGAGAAGAGAGCTGCATTTCAACGATGTTTGACGCTTGCAACATTTTCGGCATCCAGCGCTGCATTGAATAGGCAGCGTCCGGATCTTCCAGCTCTTTATCCACCACTTCCACGATCCCTTGCAAGTAGTGATTGAGGTATTCCTGCCCCATTCGCTGAAAGGAAAGTGCGCCGCCAATGAACAAGATGAACATGGCGCTGGTGACGATCAGGGTGACAAACGCGACCAAACGCGTACTCAATTTAAGAGTCGGTGTATACCGCATGAAACTGAATTCCCTTCCTATTCATCGGTTGAGGACACAAGACCGAGCTGGGTTTCAAACACTTAATGGAACAGATGGATACTTAACTATATAAAAAAGCCGCGAATTTCGCGGCTTTTTTCAGAAACAGAACGCTTAGAATGGGATATCGTCATCAAAATCCATTGGCGGTTCATTGTACTGAGGCTGAGATTGCTGAGGTGCTTGCTGCTGCATCGGTTTATGCTGCTGCATCGCAGGTTGCTGAGGTTGACCCCAACCGCCTTGTTGTTGCTGTTGGTTCATGCCGCCACCCTGTGCTGGCATGCCGCCTTGTTGACGGCCACCCAACATCTGCATTGTGCCGTTGTAACCTTGCACAACCACTTCGGTTGAGTAACGGTCTTGACCACTTTGGTCCTGCCACTTACGTGTTTGCAGTTGACCTTCGATGTAGACCTGAGAACCTTTGCGTAGATATTCACCCGCGACTTCCGCCAGTTTTCCGTACAGAGCAACACGGTGCCACTCTGTTTTCTCGCGCTGTTCGCCAGTTGCTTTATCACGCCATGTTTCTGACGTGGCTACAGTGATGTTTGCAACTGCACCACCACTTGGCATGTAGCGAACTTCCGGATCACTACCAAGGTTGCCAACCAAAATTACTTTATTCACGCCACGGCTTGCCATGTTCTGCTCCGTATTCAAATCTGGTGTTTTTTAGATAAGTCCGCAAGGATAACACGCTTTCATTCGCGTACCAATCATCCGCCGGATTGTTATCGGTCCCGAGTTAAAAATCCACGCCAACGTCGCTCTTTTTTCGGCATCCATCGAAAAATTCAGTTTTGATAGGACGCTCATTTACGCCACAGATTGAATTCTCACGCAAACACTCAGTAAAAATTCGCCTGCACGCACAAAGTTCGGCAAGGTAACCGATTCATACTTTGCACCCTCAAGGAAGAGCTCATGCAACGCGCCAATTATGCCCGAACGATTTACTATTTGTGTCTGGATGCCACCCTCCCTCCGCCACCCCCATTGGGTGACGCACTCACACGACTCGCCCTGCCTGTGCCACAGATTGAACCCGAACAACTGTTGCAAGCGTATCAAGCCGACAAACATAAAATCCTACTGTTTAATTATGGTGAACATGACGCGATTCGCCAGCGTTTAGGCCCCTTGCCCATCACCAGCCCCCACTTGGAAACCATTTTATTTGGTGTAGAAAAACGCCTGCGCACGGAAGAACTTCTCACCTTTGGCAACCTGAAAGGCTTGTTTTATCAAGATGACGCGCCCTCATCGATCGCGCAGGGATTGGCGGAAATCATCAACGGTCAGAATTGGCTGCCACGCCATGTCAGCAGTCAGTTGTTGCATTACTATCGCCACATTTTCCAGCATCATCACACGCAAGCAACCATCGAGCTCACCACACGTGAATTACAAATCCTACGCAGCTTGCAGACGGGCGCCTCAAACATGCAGATGGCGGAGAGCCTGTTCATCAGTGAATTTACCGTCAAGTCGCACCTCTATCAGATCTTTAAAAAGCTCTCGGTCAAGAACCGAACCCAAGCCATCACATGGGCCAACCAAAACCTGCTCTCATAATTGGGTCAATCAGCACATTTTCTCGCCCCAGACCTGAGAATGTGCTGAAGTTCACATCGAGAACATGATAAAGTGCCCGCAATCTTTGCTTCCCCATACGCAAATCTAATAAAAAATAGGGCTTTAATTATGATTAAGAAATGCCTATTCCCGGCAGCTGGCTATGGCACACGTTTCTTACCTGCAACCAAATCCATGCCAAAAGAGATGATGCCTGTCGTCAACAAACCCCTGATTGAATACGGCGTCGAAGAGGCAATTCAAGCGGGCATGACGGGTATGTGCATCGTGACCGGCCGTGGTAAACACTCGATCATGGATCACTTCGACATGAACTACGAACTGGAACACCAGATTCGTGGGACCAACAAAGAAGAACTATTAGTCGATATTCGCCACATTATCGAAACCGCGCAATTTACTTACATTCGCCAACGCGAAATGAAAGGATTGGGCCATGCGATCCTCACCGGACGTGAACTGGTGGGTGATGAACCTTTCGCTGTGGTTCTGGCAGACGATCTGTGCGTCAACGAAGATCAAGGTGTCCTTGAGCAAATGGTCGCGCTCTACAAGCAATTCCGCTGCTCAATCGTGGCCGTACAAGAAGTCCCTGAAAACGAGACCCACAAATACGGCGTGATTGCTGGCGAAATGATCAAAGACGATCTGTTCCGTGTCGATGACATGGTCGAAAAACCGGAGGCAGGCACGGCGCCAAGCAATCTGGCGATCATTGGTCGTTACATCCTGACCCCCGATATTTTCGAACTGATCGAAAACACCGAACCGGGCAAAGGTGGCGAAATTCAGATCACCGACGCGCTGCTGAAACAGGCGAAAGCTGGGTGTGTTCTGGCGTACAAATTCAAAGGCAAACGCTTTGATTGTGGTAGCGTTGAAGGCTACATCGAAGCAACCAACTACTGCTTTGAACACCTGTACAAAAAAGACCAGCAAACTGTTGAATTGGCAAAACATTCAACCAAAAAAGCGTAATCCTTTTTGAGCAGAACGCATGAAAGCCATCGGAAACGATGGCTTTCTTTTTAACTGTTTTTTTATCCAGTACTTCTTTGCACAAATCTCACTCTATGTAATACTTGTTCGACTTGGTATGACATAGAGCAAATCTGATGGATAAAATCGAAGTACGTGGCGCTCGTACCCATAACCTCAAGAACATCAACCTCACCATTCCACGCGACAAACTGATTGTCATCACCGGCCTCTCCGGCTCAGGCAAATCGTCACTCGCGTTTGATACTTTGTACGCCGAAGGGCAACGTCGCTACGTCGAATCCCTATCAGCTTATGCACGTCAATTTCTGTCATTGATGGAAAAACCGGATGTCGACCACATTGAAGGCCTCTCTCCGGCGATTTCGATTGAGCAAAAATCGACATCCCACAACCCGCGTTCAACCGTCGGAACCATCACCGAAGTCTACGATTACCTGCGTCTGTTGTACGCTCGCGTCGGCGAACCTCGTTGTCCGGAGCACAAAGTCCCGCTGACCGCGCAAACCATCAGCCAAATGGTGGATAAGGTGCTGGAAATGCCCGAAGGCGCCAAGCTGATGCTGCTGGCTCCGATTGTGAAAGAGCGCAAAGGCGAACACGTTAAAACGTTGGAAAACCTCGCCGCTCAGGGCTTTATTCGCGCTCGGATCGATGGGGAAACCTGTGACTTGTCCGATCCACCGACCTTAGAACTGCACAAAAAACACACCATTGAAGTGGTGGTCGACCGCTTTAAAGTGCGCAGCGATCTACAACAACGTCTGGCGGAATCGTTTGAAACCGCGCTGGAGCTGTCCGGCGGGATTGTGGTCGTCGCACCGATGGAAGGCGAAGGCGAAGAGCAGGTCTTCTCTGCCAATTTTGCGTGTCCGCATTGTGGTTACAGCATGCGCGAGCTCGAACCTCGCCTGTTCTCATTCAACAACCCTGCGGGCGCCTGCCAAACGTGTGACGGCTTGGGGGTGCAACAATACTTCGATCCGGCTCGCGTGATTCAAGATGCCAACCTCAGCCTTGCGCAAGGTGCCATTCGCGGTTGGGATCAGAAAAACTACTACTACTTCCAAATGCTGACTTCGTTGGCGGATCATTATGGGTTTGATCTACACACCCCATTTAACAAACTGCCCAAGAAAACTCAGGAGATCATTCTGCACGGCTCGGGCCGCACGGAAGTAGAATTTAAATACATCAACGACCGTGGCGATATTCGTGTCAAACGTCATCCGTTTGAAGGCATTCTCAATACCTTGGAACGTCGCTACCGTGACACGGAATCCAGCTCGGTACGCGAAGAGTTGGTGAAATACATTTCCAACAAACCGTGTGCGAGCTGTGCAGGCACACGCCTGCGCCTTGAAGCGCGCAACGTGTTTGTCAACGACACCACCCTGCCGCAAATTGTCGAGCTGAGCATTGCAGATGCGCTGGCATTCTTTCAGTCGCTGAAACTAGAAGGTCAACGCGCGCAAATCGCCGAGAAGGTGATGAAAGAGATCAACGACCGCCTGCAATTTCTGGTCAACGTCGGCCTCAACTACCTCAACCTGTCGCGCAGTGCCGAAACACTCTCTGGCGGTGAAGCGCAACGTATTCGCCTCGCGAGCCAAATCGGTGCCGGTCTTGTGGGGGTGATGTATGTGCTGGATGAGCCGTCGATTGGCCTCCACCAGCGTGACAATGAACGATTACTCAAAACCCTTAACCATTTGCGCGATCTGGGCAATACGGTGCTGGTCGTCGAGCACGATGAAGATGCCATTCGTTTGGCGGATCACGTGATTGATATCGGCCCGGGTGCCGGCGTACATGGCGGCTCTGTGGTGGCAGAAGGCACCGTGGATGAGATCATCGCGAACAAAGACTCCTTAACCGGTCAGTACCTGAGCGGTGCAAAAGCGATTGCCATTCCGAAACAGCGCGTCCCTCGCGATGCCAAGAAAACCGTTGAGCTCATCGGCGCGACCGGCAACAACCTCAAAAACGTGAATCTGTCGATTCCGGTCGGCTTGTTCAGTTGTATCACGGGCGTCTCCGGTTCAGGTAAATCCACCCTGATCAACGACACCTTCTTCAACATTGCGCATGTGGCGCTCAACGGAGCAACAACCTCAACGCCAGCGCCGTACAAATCGATCAAAGGCTTGGAACATTTCGATAAAGTGATCGACATCGATCAAAGCCCGATCGGCCGTACACCGCGTTCTAACCCGGCCACATACACCGGCATCTTCACGCCGATCCGCGAACTGTTTTCCGGCACGCAAGAATCGCGCTCTCGCGGCTACAAACCGGGGCGCTTTAGTTTCAACGTCCGTGGCGGTCGCTGTGAGGCGTGTCAGGGAGACGGGGTGATCAAAGTCGAAATGCATTTCCTGCCAGATGTGTATGTGCCATGTGACGTGTGTAAAGGAAAGCGTTACAACCGCGAAACTTTGGAAGTGCGTTATAAAGGCAAAACCATCGATGAAGTGCTGGACATGACGGTGGAAGATGCGCGTGAATTTTTTGAACCGGTTCCGGTGATCGCGCGCAAACTGCAAACTCTGATCGATGTCGGTTTGTCTTACATTCGTCTTGGTCAAGCGGCGACCACGCTGTCTGGCGGGGAAGCGCAGCGAGTGAAGTTGGCGCGAGAACTGTCTAAACGCGACACTGGTAAAACGCTGTACATTCTTGATGAACCCACAACTGGCCTGCACTTCCATGACATTCAGCAGTTGTTGGATGTGCTGCATCGCTTGCGTGATAACGGCAACACCGTGGTGGTGATCGAGCACAATTTGGACGTCATCAAAACGGCGGACTGGATTGTCGATTTGGGGCCAGAAGGCGGACAAGGGGGCGGTGAAATTATTGCGCAAGGCACGCCAGAAGATGTGGCGCAGGTCGAAGGATCACACACAGCGCGCTTCCTTAAGCCTATGTTGAAATAAAAAAAAGCGGTAAAGTGACGAAACCAGCGACCTCACGCTGGTTTCTTTTTTTCCATTTGGTTGTGAGACATTATGGCAACATTGTTACTGAGTGGCACTCAACTCGAACCGCAAGCGCCCAGTGTTCCGTTGAATAAACCGTTTCTGCTTGCGTTGGGGGGCGTGTACCTGCTCGCCATGCACTTTTTTATGCCCAATCCGGGCGGCGCCGGATTGGCATTATCGTTCAATGTCACCACGTGGCTGGTACTGAGCATTGCGCTCGCCGTTGGCCTCTATCAACTGGCCAATTCCCGTAAGCTGCGTTACTCCAAACTGACGGTCGTATTTGTACTCAGTTGCGTGATCATGACGCTGCCGATGTGTTACACCAACGCCAATTGGCAAGGCGCACTGAGCCGCTTGACCGGACTATGGGCAGGGATGCTGTTGTTTGTTGTGCTCCAGCAATTTTATTTCAGCAACAAGCACAAACAACGCTTGCTCTGGTTCATCGTTCTGGCTTGTCTGATAGAAGCCGCCTTTGGCCTGTTTCAATACTTTGAGCTCAAACCCGGCAATCTCTTTGGCTACAACACCACGGCTAATCGCCCTTACGGCATTTTCCAACAACCGAATGTGATGGCCAGCTTCTTGGCCACGGGGTTGGTACTTTCAGGGTATCTCCTCGCTCGCCAGCCCAAGAAATACAACAAACACCTCAGTGAAGTCAGCCTGCTCTATTTAACCCCGCTCATGACGCTCCCCCTGCTGGTTGTGCTGGCATCGCGGACAGGGTGGTTGTCGGCCCTCTTCGGGGTGGCGTTAATTCTGCCGTATCTCTACCGCTTTTCAACGCGTCAGCGTTTTATCAACTGGCTGCTGGCCACCCTCGCTGGTGTCCTGCTCGGTCTCGCCGCAGGGCACTCTGCGGGCACTGCACAATTGATTGAGCAAAAAGCTGATTTGGACAGTCCGCGCCGTTACACCTTTCCTCAAGCGGTGGACATGCTGATCGAGAAACCATTTACCGGATACGGTTACGGGAATTTCGAAGCCAAATACATGTTGTATACCGCGCGTCAGCATCAACTGAACAACCGCTACCCGCCCGGTTTGCCTGCGATGGATCATCCGCACAATGAGATCCTGTATTGGGGCGTCGAAGGTGGATTGCTGCCGATCCTCGGTATGGCGATTGCAGCAGGATTTGTGTTGATGCGCATCCGTTCGGCCAAAAAAGGCACGCGACTGGCGATGTTTGCGCTGTTGTTGCCGATGGTGCTGCACAGCCAGTTGGAATATCCGTTTTATCACTCTGCCATTCACTGGGTTACCTTTGTGATCCTCCTATTTTGGATCGACCAGCGCGTCGCAAAATATCGCTTTGCGCGCTTTAGCAAAATCAGCAAGTCCGCCCTGCGCATCACCAGTTTGTTGCTGCCGTTCCTGACGGCGGTGTATATGCTCAGCGCATTACACACCAACTACATTCTGATGAAGTTTGAAGGCTCGCATCCAAAGAATCCGGAGCTGTTGAATCAGGTCACCAATCCCGTGGTATGGCAGGATCGCTATGATTGGGACGTCTACAGCACTTACCTCAATATCGGTTTGTACAGTCAGCAGCCGCAATACATTCAGCCCTATATTGATTGGTCGTTGGCGATCATCAAACACAAACCTCGCCCTGCGTTTTACAGCAACCTGATTCTGGCCTACCAAGGCTTGGGCGATCACAGCCGCGCCGAACAGATCCGTGCCGAAGCAGAATTCCTGTTTCCTCGTCAAGACTTCACCACTGTGCACTACGTGCCGCCCTCTGCGGCAGTCTCGAGCGCACCGAATCTCGATGACGAGTAAATGATGACGAATAAAAAAGGTGGCCTCGGCCACCTTTTTTTGCAGTAAAACTTTTTGCCATGCAACGTCGCCATTTATTGCGTCAGAGCATCTTCCAAAGCCTTAAGACATAGCGCAATATTTTCCGCTCGCGCGCCATAACCCATCACGCCAATACGCCACGCTTTCCCCGCCAACGCCCCCAAACCTGCACCAATTTCTAAGTTGTATTCATTCAATAGGTGATTGCGCACCGCGGCATCATCAACCCCCTCAGGAATGTAAACCGTATTCAACTGCGGCAAACGACTGGCTTCATCCACCACAAACGTCAATCCGAGCTGTTCTAGACCCGTTTTGAGTTTCTCGTGCATCTGCCGATGACGTGCCCAGGCGCTTTCCAGCCCTTCATTTTTCAGCATCAATAACGCTTCATGCAGCGCATATAAACTATTCACAGGAGCAGTATGGTGATAGCTGCGTTTACCCTGCCCGCTCCAATACCCCAGCACCAAACTCTGATCGAGGAACCAGCTTTGAATCGGCGTCTTGCGTGACTGTATTTTCTCAATCGCTTGAGCAGAGAACGTCAGCGGCGATAAACCCGGTGCACACGACAAACACTTCTGGCTACCCGAATACACTGCATCCAGTTGCCACTCATCCACCAGCAACGGCACTCCGCCGAGTGAAGTCACCGCATCGACAATCGTCAACATGCCATGCTGCTTTGCCAATGCGCCCAACGCTTGGGCATCACTGCACGCGCCGGTCGAGGTTTCCGCATGCACAAATGCCAGAATCTTCGCATCAGGATGTTGTGCGATCGCGTCAGCCACTTTGTCAACCGAGACGGGGGCGCCCCATGCATCATCCACAATCACCACATCGCCACCGCAACGCACCACGTTTTCACGCATGCGCTCACCGAACACACCGTTGCGGCACACGATCACTTTATCGCCCGGTTCAACCAAGTTGACGAAACACGCTTCCATGCCCGCACTGCCTGGCGCGGAGACTGCAATGGTAAAATCGTTCTGAGTTTGGAATGCATATTTCAACAACTGCTTGAGTTCATCCATCATGCCGACAAACAGCGGGTCCAAGTGGCCAACTGTTGGGCGGCTTAATGCCTGCAAAACCTGAGGGGAAATATCCGATGGCCCCGGGCCCATCAAAATGCGGTGTGGGGGAATGAAACTGCGGATGGTCATAAGTGCTCCTTGCTTTGGGGGTTGAGGAAAATCAAGGTTAATCCAATTCGTTCGCCACCACAATTCGACGGAGGTCTAGAGGTCGAACCACTGTCACATTCAGTGCATAATTATTTTCATTTGCTAAGACATTTACGATTGACATTAAGTACATAAACCCGTTCAATGTCTGAGCTATCTAGCAGAAGAGGAGCACTGCCCAGGCAGGTGTTTTGTGGAGCCTCAACTCCAAAACAGAACACTCAGGGGGAGCAGTGCCGAGATGGATCAGAATTGTGGTTCTGGTTTGTCGGTTGAATGGGCTGAATCCCTTCAACTGTCATCAGTACAACGCTGATGAAGAGCTTCTGAGGAAACCTGTCAAAGTACACCTCTCTTTTTTGCTCTAAGAACACTCTCTTCAAAACATTGGACGTTGGATTACCAACCATTTTATTTTCTGGGAAGTCTGGGAGAAATGCCGTGAGTGCATTCAATGTCGCCAAATTTGGCGGTACAAGTGTTGCAAATTTCGAAGCCATGAGCCGTTGCTCTGCCATCATTGAAAACAATCCACACACCAAATTAGTGGTCAGCAGTGCCTGCTCAGGTGTGACCAACCTATTGGTTGAACTGGCCAATGGCGTGCAAGAGTCAGAACAACGCGCCCTGATCCTCAAACAGTTGGCAGATATTCATCATGCCATCATTGACCAATTGGCGGATCCGACTCAGGTCGAAAAAGAGGTACACACGATTTTAGACAGCATCGCGAGCGCGGCTGAAGCAGCCTCGTTTCAATCCAGCAAAAAACTAACCGATCATCTAGTGGCGTGTGGTGAGCTGATGTCGACGCATATTTTGGCGCAACTGATGCGCGAGCGAGGCGTCAATGCGGTACGTTTTGATATTCGCGACGTGCTGCGCACCGATGATCATTACGGCCGTGCGGAACCTCAGCTCGACGAGATTAAGCGTCTGGCAAAAGCAACACTGGTGCCTTTGTGCCAGCAAAACGTGGTTATCACGCAAGGCTTTATTGGTTCAGATGAACAAGGCAACACCACCACACTAGGTCGTGGCGGCAGTGACTATTCTGCGGCGCTGATTGCCGAAGCTGTTGAAGCCAGCGGCCTTGAGATCTGGACGGATGTCCCAGGCATCTACACCACCGATCCACGCATTGCCCCCAAAGCGGCCCCTATTCCAGAGATTAGCTTCAGCGAAGCGTCAGAGATGGCCAACTTTGGCGCCAAGATCCTGCACCCTTCGACGCTGGTTCCGGCGATTCGTCACGGCATCCCGGTGTTTGTCGGTTCGTCAAAAGAGCCAGAAAAAGGCGGCACTTGGATTCGCCAAGAAGTGGAAAACTCGCCACAATTTCGCGCCTTGGCCCTGCGCTGCAACCAAACTATGGTGACGCTGCGCAGCGCCAAGATGTTCCACGCTTACGGCTTCCTCGCCAAAGTATTTGAGGTGCTGGCCAAGTACAAAATCTCCGTCGATCTGATCACCACCTCAGAGATCAGTGTTTCGCTGACATTGGACAAAACCGACACTGCTGGCGGCGCACCAGAGCTGCCGCAAGAGGCTCGTGCAGAACTGGAAGAATTGGCGACAGTCGAGGTGGAACACAACCTGTGTCTGGTCGCGTTGATCGGTAACCAGATGGAAACCAAAGGCTACGCCAAACAAGTATTCAGCACATTGGGTGACTTCAACCTGCGCATGATTTGCTACGGCGCCAGTGATCACAACCTGTGTTTCTTGGTCGATGCTCCCGTGTCGAAGAACGTGATTCAGAAACTGCATGAAGATCTGTTCGAGTAATCAATCATTTCATGTGTCACACGTATAAAGAAAAGGTCACCCGTGGGTGACCTTTGTTGTTTCTGTGCTTTGCTGTTTCCGTGCTTAGCCGTTGATATTGGGCCCAAGCCATTTTTCAGCTTCGAGGTGATCCCACCCTTTGCGCTGAGCGTAGCTTTGCACCTGATCATCTTGAATCTGCGCAATGGCAAAGTAGCGCGAATCCGGATGCGAGAAATACCAGCCCGATACTGACGCGCCCGGCCACATCGCATAACTGGTAGTCAGCGACATGCCAATCGTCTCTTCAACCTCAAGCATCTCCCACAGGGTGCCTTTCTCAGTATGTTCAGGACACGCGGGATAACCGGGCGCCGGACGAATCCCCTGATATTTTTCGCGAATCAGTTCGTCGTTCGACAGGTTTTCATCCGTCGCGTAGCCCCAAATCTCTTTGCGCACTTTTTCATGCAGATATTCCGCAAATGCTTCAGCCAAACGATCCGCCACCGCTTGAATCATGATCGCATTGTAGTCATCGCCCTGCGCTTTGTATTGATCCGCCAACTCACGTTCGCCAATCCCGCCCGTGACCGCAAATGCACCAATCCAATCCTTTTTACCACTCGATTTCGGCGCGATGTAATCCGACAAGCAGTAGTTTGCCCCTTTGGGCTTGTGGGTTTGCTGGCGTAGGTTATACAGCGTGTGTGCCACTTCCGTACGCGACTCATCGCGGTACACTTCAATGTCATCCCCGACACTCGCGGCTGGGAATAACGCGCACATACCGCTGGCTTTGAGTAAGCCTTCACGTTCGACTTTGTCCAGCAATTCGTTGGCATCCTTAAACAGACGCTGCGCCTCTTCGCCCACTTCTTCATGTTGCAAGATCGCCGGGTATTTGCCCATCAGCGACCAAGTCATGAAAAATGGCGTCCAGTCGATGTACTGACGCAATGTAGATAGCTCAAAGTGTTCAAACACATGGACGCCAGGTTTGGCAGGCACTGGCGGTGTGTAGCTGTCCCAATCAATCGGCGCTTTATTTGCCCGAGCTTCCGCAAGTGTCACCGGACGCGTCTTCGGCGTTTTACGCGCATGTTGATCACGTGTGCGTTCGTAGTCCAAATCCAATTTTTCAATAAAGGCTGGACGCAACTCATTCGACAGCAATGAGGTACACACCCCCACCGCGCGTGAGGCATTGTTTACATACACCACAGGCTGATGATAGTTTTGCTCAATCTTCACCGCGGTATGCGCTTTCGAGGTCGTCGCACCGCCAATCAGCAACGGCAAATCAAACCCTTGACGCTCCATTTCTTTGGCGACGTGTACCATTTCATCCAGCGATGGTGTGATCAGGCCAGACAAACCGATGATGTCGACGTTCTGCTCACGCGCCACTTTAAGGATCTGTTCACACGGCACCATCACACCCAGGTCAATGATTTCGTAGTTATTACACTGCAATACCACACCGACAATGTTCTTACCGATGTCATGCACATCGCCTTTCACTGTCGCAAGCAGGATCTTACCGTTGGTTGAGCCCGATTGTTTTTCAGCATTGATATACGGTTCTAAGTGCGCCACCGCCTGCTTCATCACGCGCGCCGACTTCACCACCTGCGGCAGGAACATTTTGCCTTCGCCAAATAGATCGCCCACCACGTTCATGCCGTCCATCAGCGGGCCTTCAATCACTTCCAGCGGCTTGCTCGCATTGACGCGTGCTTCTTCGGTATCTTCAACAATAAATTCGGTAATCCCTTTGACCAACGCATGTTCCAGACGTTTCGCAACTGGCCAAGTCCGCCATTCAAGCGCAGACGCATCGTCCTGTTTGCCCACCGCGTTTTCGCGATACGCCTCAGCAATCTCCAGTAGGCGTTCGGTCGCGTCGTTGTGGCGGTTGAGGATCACATCTTCGACCGCTTCCCGCAGCGTCTCTGGCACGTTGTCGTAAATTTCCAGCTGGCCGGCATTCACGATGCCCATGTCCATGCCGTTTTTGAAACAGTGATACAGGAACACCGCGTGGATCGCTTCACGCACATAGTTGTTGCCGCGGAAGGAGAACGACACGTTGGAGACACCGCCAGAGATCATGGCATGCGGCAAATCGCGTTTGATGTCCGCAACCGCGTTAATAAAGTCGAGCGCATAGTTATTGTGTTCATCGATACCGGTCGCGACCGCGAAGATGTTCGGGTCAAAAATGATGTCCTCTGGTGGGAAACCCACTTCATCAACCAGAATATGGTAAGCCCGGCGACAGATTTCTAATTTACGTTCACGAGTATCGGCTTGGCCAACTTCATCGAACGCCATCACAATCACCGCGGCGCCGTAGCGACGTACGAGTTTCGCCTGTTGAACGAATTTCTCTTTTCCCTCTTTGAGGGAGATGGAGTTCACGATACCTTTACCCTGAATGCATTTCAGGCCCGCTTCGATGACTTCCCACTTGGATGAGTCGACCATCACCGGAACTTTCGAAATCTCTGGCTCCGACGCACAGAGGTTCAGAAAGCGCACCATACAAGCCTCGGCATCTAACATGCCTTCATCCATGTTGATGTCGATGATCTGCGCGCCATTTTCGACCTGTTCACGCGCGACATCGAGCGCTTCGTCATACAGCTCTTCTTTAATCAGGCGCTTGAAACGTGCCGAACCGGTCACGTTGGTGCGTTCCCCCACGTTCACAAACAGCGTTTCTTTGGCGATGTTCAGCGGCTCAAGGCCCGAGAGACGACATTCCACATTGAGCGTTGGCAACGCGCGAGGCGTCACGCCTTCCACGGCTTTCGCCATTGCAGCAATGTGTTCCGGCGTCGTCCCACAACAACCGCCCACTAAATTGAGGAAACCCGTCTTGGCCCATTCTTCAATGTGCTCGGCCATCTCTTCTGCCGAAAGGTCGTATTCACCAAAGGCATTGGGTAAGCCGGCGTTGGGGTGAGCAGAGACATGACATTCGGCAATACGTGATAACTCTTCCACGTATTGACGCAGTTCGTCAGGGCCCAACGCACAGTTCAAGCCAAAAGAAATTGGGCGCACGTGACGCAGGGCGTTATAGAAAGCTTCAGTGGTTTGGCCCGACAACGTACGACCAGAGGCATCCGTAATGGTGCCTGAAATCATCACGGGCAATTCAATGCCCAGCTCTTCAAATACCGACTCGACCGCAAACGCACACGCTTTGGCGTTCAGTGTATCGAAGATGGTTTCAATCAGGATGAGATCACTGCCGCCCTTAATCAGTGCGCGCGTCGATTCAGAATACGCTTCAACCAACTGATCAAAGGTGACATTTCGATAGCCGGGGTCGTTCACATCCGGTGAAATCGAACACGTACGGTTGGTTGGGCCAAGCACGCCAGCCACATAGCGAGGTTTATGCGGCGTTCTCGCCGTCCATTCGTCTGCCGCTTCACGCGCGAGCTTCGCTGCTGCCAAATTGATCTCAGCACTCAGCGATTGCATGTCGTAATCCGCCATCGCAATGGTGGTGGCATTGAAGGTGTTGGTTTCGAGTATATCGGCGCCCGCTTCAAGGTAAGCGGTATGAATCTCTTTGATCAACTGAGGCTGAGTAAGTACCAACAGGTCGTTATTTCCCTTCAGATCACTGTGCCAGTCGGCAAAACGTTCACCGCGATAATCCTGCTCTTCCAGCTTATATCCTTGGATCATGGTGCCCATACCACCGTCGATCAACAAGATTCGCTGTTGCAGTTGCGATTCAATTTGGTGTCTTACATTAGTTCCCACAATACAGCCTCATTCCTTTTGCTTTTTTCCCATCCTATCACACATTGAATAGAAATCTAGACGTCTAAAACAGCAAATTTACTCGATTCATTGACCCGCGAATTGATAAAAGGGTATATAAAAAAGTGTTTGCTATTTACCCAGCATCGAAGGACAATTTCGTTCATATTTTGTTACACAACGAGAAGAAAATGTCGGTCTACTATACTCTGTGCTTTCTATCTGCTGCGGCAATGATGATCGCCTTTTTAAACAGTAAGATAGGTAAGATGCAAACCACGATTGCAATCACTGCCGGGTCCATGTTGCTTTCCTTACTTATCCTCATCGCCGGTCAGAATAACTGGTTTCATCTGACTCAAATTGCCACTGAAACAGTCACCAGCATCAACTTCGAAAACTTCCTCCTCAAAGGTATTTTAGGATTCCTTCTATTCGCCGGTGGTCTGGGCATTAAACTGCCGAACCTGAAAGATCAAAAGTGGGAAATTACGGTTTTAGCACTGGGTGCGACGCTCTTCTCAACCTTCTTCATTGGTTTCGGTCTCTACGGTCTCTGTCAACTTATCGGTATCCAATTTGATTTAGTCTACTGCCTGCTGTTTGGCGCACTGATTTCACCAACCGACCCCATCGCTGTTCTGGCCATCGTCAAAAAACTCAACGCCCCAAAACGTATTTCCACGCAAATCGAAGGCGAATCGCTGTTTAACGACGGCTTTGGTCTGGTGATCTTCGTGACCATCTTTACCATCGCATTCGGCCATGAAACACCAACCGTCGGCAGTGTGTTTGGTTTGTTTGCACAAGAAGCCATGGGCGGCATTCTGTATGGTTTCGTATTAGGTCTAATTTTCCACTACTTGATCAGTGCCACTGACGACCACTCCATGGAGCTGTTACTGACCATTGGTATTCCAACCGCAGGTTATGTGTTTGCTGATGTGATTCACGTCTCTGGCCCGCTAGCAATGGTAGTGTCGGGCATCATGATTGGTAACTGGACCCGCTTTATCGGTTTCTCGAAAGAGAGTGAAGAACATTTGGATCACTTCTGGGAATTGGTCGACGAATTCCTTAACGGCGTACTGTTCCTGCTGATCGGTATGTCGATGCTGCTATTTGAATTCCACGAGGAAGACTGGATCATGATGGCCATCTCGATTCCACTAGTTCTGTGCGCGCGTTACCTGAGTGTGTTCATGTCTTACATCGGTTTTAAGCGTTACCGGAAATACAACCCTTGGTCGATTAAGATCCTGACGTGGGGTGGCTTGCGCGGTGGTTTGGCGCTCGCAATGGCACTATCAATTCCATCTGGCATGATGGTGATTCCAGACAAGCTCATTGACGTGAAAGAGCTGATTCTGGTGATGACTTATTCCGTGGTGGTGTTCTCTATCTTGATTCAAGGCTCAACCATTACCCCAATGATTGAGAAAGCGAAGCAAGCGGAAAAAGAAATGGAACACGAACTGCAGGTTGCAAAAAGCAACGCAGAACAAGCCAAAGAACAGCAAGAACAAAACGTTTAAAGGCACCGTCGTCATCCATGGTGAAAGCAGCAACTTAGTTGCTGCTTTTTTATTGCCGCCACATCCTTCCTCTTCCTTCTCCAGTTTATCCTTTTAATCAGTAGGCATGTCAGTTGTTACGAACATAGGTAAGCAGGGATGATCAACGTTGAGAACGCCTCGATAACCATTCAGCGTCAGCGTTTGATTCGTAAAATCACCCGCGTCAAAGCCGACCGCGTGCTGAAACAAATCCTCTGAGCGACTCCCTCTCTTTGAGCCGATGCCTGTGCATCGACTTTTTTGTCTCAGCCTACTCTCCCATATCAACATTCCATCGAGCGCTCCCTCAAATCACATGTTGTCTCATCGGTTTGTCCCGCCCTTGAGGGACTCCCTATAGACCTCCTCAATAGCGCACCATCAGCAATGGGTTCAATCAGTAACGGGGTCATTGGTGTGGAATCTAATCATGATGTGCAATTCATAAAAGGATGGGAGCGGAGGTGGCACGATACGGTGTAGATTGCATCATCAAGCTAGAGCAGCATGACGTGAGAAGGGGAAGGGGAGCTGAATGAGCAATCGCGCTGAGATAAAGGATGGAGATTCGGTGCGTTTTCTAAACGCCAGATAGCAAAAAACCCAGTCAAAGACTGGGTTTTCAAAA
>NZ_JBICMV010000001.1:0-375 GCF_043106745.1 Vibrio sp. CJQ_6
AAACCACACAAGACACCATCGACGAAGCGAATGAAACGTTCACGTTGACGGTAGGCAATGGCACTGATGTTGCGACAGGCACAGCGACCATCATCGACGACGATGCGGCACCGACGATCACGAGCGTGAGCGATGCGGTGGTCTCGGCGAACGATGCGACCGTGGATGAAGGTCAAGACGCGGTGTTCACCGTGACGTTGAGCAATGCGAGCAGCAGTGCGACCACTTACGAGTTCGACTTGGGTGGCGCGACCGATACAGCGGGCAGCGATGACTACAGCAGCAGTGTGACGTTCAGCAATGGCGTGACGTACGACAGCGAAACGGGTCTGATCACGGTGCCAGCGGGCGTGACGTCGTTCACGGCGACAGTCC
>NZ_JBICMV010000020.1:0-525 GCF_043106745.1 Vibrio sp. CJQ_6
GCACGTAAACGTTGGTACTATCGGCCACGTTGACCACGGTAAAACAACTCTAACTGCAGCAATCTGTACTACACTGGCTAAAGTGTACGGCGGTGCAGCTCGTGACTTCGCGTCAATCGACAACGCTCCAGAAGAGCGTGAGCGCGGTATCACAATCTCTACTTCACACGTAGAGTACGACACTCCAAGCCGTCACTACGCACACGTAGACTGCCCAGGACACGCTGACTATGTTAAAAACATGATCACAGGTGCTGCGCAAATGGACGGTGGTATCCTAGTTGTTGCTGCAACAGATGGTCCAATGCCACAAACTCGTGAGCACATCCTACTAGGCCGTCAGGTTGGTATTCCTTACATCATCGTATTCATGAACAAATGTGACATGGTTGACGATGAAGAGCTACTAGAACTAGTAGAAATGGAAGTACGTGAACTTCTGTCTGAATACGATTTCCCAGGTGATGACCTACCAGTTATCCAAGGTTCTGCACTAGGCGCACTAAACGGCGAAGAGCAGTGGGA
>NZ_JBICMV010000021.1:0-657998 GCF_043106745.1 Vibrio sp. CJQ_6
GCATATCGTGTTGTGACCATAACCGTTCCTAAACACGAATATCTAGAAAATTGAATATAGTTGAAAGCTCTATAACAATTTAATCCACCCAGTCATTACGGCTAGTAAAACCATCTATGTATACCATTGGTGTTATATCTTTCATAAATAACTTAACTTTTTCATTTACCTTAGCCTTTTCTTCTTCATTTAAGGTATGAACATCAAAAGCATATTTCCCTGACAAGCCTTTATAGAGCGCATTATAGAAGTATTCATCTTCACTGCCTTCATTAGAACGATGGTATTTATATTTCACTGTGCTTGTAGAACCCAGCTTTAAAGCTATATTTATTAATCTCTCACTCTCTTCCTGTGCTGCATCTTCTAACAAGAAGGATAATTTATTTATGGCAGGTATATAATTATTATCGGCGGCAATTGTTAACAAATCGATGGCTAACTGGTACTGCTCCACGGTTTTGGCTTCAGACTTATTTTTACTCGGCGAATAAATTAAAATGGTATTTACGTAGTCCATTAAGGGTTGGTAATAATGATTTTGAGAAAAGCGAATCACCTCTTGAATATACTGAGCTCGAGTCTCTTTCGATTGGTCTAACTCTTGCTGTTTTAGTAAAAAATACTGGGCTCGCAGATCCCCTTGCGCAGCGAGAGTTTTAAAAAGCTCGATGGCTTTTTGAAAATTATCGTCTGTGCAAAGTTGAGCTGAATTTGGATCACGAATTCCTAAGGATTGAGCAACCTGACTATCTAATGAACCAGTGCCCAAATAGGCACAAGCGTGACTATTTTTTGCGATGGCTAAAGCTGCGTATGGATTGCCCAAGGTTAACGACTTAAAGATTAAGTTAGTAACTTCGCGTCTCTTGTAGTTATCTAACAGCAACATACGAGCGTACCATAACATGGCATCTGGATTGCCTTCGTCTATCAAGCTTAATAAGCCACCTTCTGCGACATCCCATTGACCATGCTGAATGTTGACTAATATCTCATACATCTTATCTCCCGGCTTTACGGTGCTCGAGATATAAGGGTCATCAGATTTTTTATTAATATTTTCAGTAATAAATGGCTGAAACAGGGCGATATCGTCTTGTGGGTTAGGCTTGCAAGCAACCAGCCCAACTATAAAGCTAATCAGCAAGACAAAACGGGCCGATTGAAAAAACTTCATGGGCATATCTTGTCAGTCCACCCAATCATCACGGCTAGTAAAACCATCTATGTATACCATTGGTGTTATATCTTTCATAAATAACTTAACTTTTTCATTTACCTTAGCCTTTTCTTCCTCATTTAAGGTATGAACATCAAAAGCATATTTCCCTGACAAGCCTTTATAAAGAGCATTATAGAAGTATTTCTCTTCAGATTCTTTTTCAGAATAAAGATATTTATATTCTACCGTCTTTGTAGATCCCAATTTTAAAGCTATATTTATTAATCTCTCACTTTCTTCCTGTGCTGTATCTTTTAACAAAGAAGATAATTTATATATAGCAGGTATATAATTATTATTGGCAGCAATTGTTAACAAATCGATGGCTAATTGGTACTGTTCTACAGTTTTGGCTTCAGACTTATTTTTACTCGGCGAATAAATTAAAATAGTATTTACATAGTCCATTAAGGGTTGGTAATAATGATTTTGAGAAAAGCGAATCACCTCTTGAATATACTGAGCCCGAGTCTCCTTCGATTTCTCTAACTCTTGCTGTTGTAGTAGAAAATATTGAGCACGCAGATCCCCTTGCGCAGCGAGAGGTTTAAAAAGTTCGATGGCTTTTTTAAAATTATCGTCTGTGCAAAGTCGAGCTGAATTTGGATCACTAATTCCTAAGGATTGAGCAACCTGACTATCTAATGAACCTGACCCTAAATAAGCACAAGCAAGGCTATTTTTTGAAATAGCTAAAGCTGCGTATGGATTGCCCAAGGCTAATGATTTAAAAATTAAATTGGTAATTTCACGTCTCTTATAATTATCTAAAAGTATCATTTTTGCGTACCACAACATAGCATCAGAATTACCTTCTTCGATTAGAACAAGTAATCCACTCTTTGCTACACTCCATTTTCCATGCTGAATATTGACCAATATGTCATACATCTTATCTCCCGGTTTTACGGTGCTCGAGATATAAGGATCAGCTGGTTTTTTATTAATATTTTCAGTAATAAATGGCTGAAATAGGGCAATATCGTCTTGTGGGTTAGGCTTGCATCCCACCAACCCAATCATAATGCTCAGCAGCAAGACAAACTGGGTAAGTCGATTAGGATAAGGCTTCATGGATACTCCAATTGATAATAGTTTCGTTCTTTTTCACTAGCTCACTTTGTGACTCTGTTTCTAGCCATATTTGCAATTTTTGACCGACCACCGGATTTTGCACAAGACCGATCGGGTAAGCAAAATACTGGGTTGGCTTTTTAATTCCAGCCAACAGGCCGCTCTGGAATGACTCATCATAACGAGTTAGCACCATATTCTTACAAAGTTTCTCACTAACCTCATCAAACTTCCGAGAAATTAACTTATTCTCACCACTTAAATCAGACGCTTTCACAAACCTTGCCAATCTTAGCCACTGGGATTGATAGGTTTGCCACTATTTTAGGGGAAGTTTACAGTTTGACGCAGTTAGTGTAAGTGCAAATCAGAGGAAGCAAAAGCGCCGCAATGCGGCGCTAGGGGAAACTTATTTGCTCATACTGCACAAACCATACAAATTATAATTAATCGGCCTCGTTTAGATAAAGGCAGTATCCATACTAAGATGGTGAAAAAACATTCAATGCTGGGCCACTATCTGGCTGATTTTTTTGCTGCTCTGCGATTTTTTTCAGGGTTTGCTGATATTCTTCATCACTCATATCACGCCAGTATCGCGGATTGCGTCCAGTCTGCTTATCATAGGCGGCAGTGGTTGGGTCTCTTTCACGTGCAGGCTCAAGCACTAAAATATCGGGCATGGGTTGGCTGATATCCATATAACGTTGGATCATATTCCACAACCGATAATACTCTGCTACCCTCTCATTACTGCCGATCAGGTTGCCAATCGGTACTCCAACGGAATAATCATGGTATCGATGCACCAACATCAGGTTGTAATTTAAGTGCCCTTGTGGACTAGGGGCGGACATCAGCACACAATCAAACTCAATAAATGGATGACTAAAACGCTCTTTATTGCCTTTTTTAAACAGCGTCACCATGCCAGTTTGGCGATTAAGGCTATACACTCGTTTACTTTTTAAAAAGGGGGCCAAAAAAAGAAGCCCAGCACTAACCAACTTAAAATGACCATAAATAAGTAAACAAGGAAGTGTTGTATACAAAGTAACAGTGCCAAAATCGCCAGACCAATCTTTCCATCCATACGGGCCAAATATCATGCCAGAAATCATGATCAGGTAGAGAAGCGGTAAGATAACCACTAGCGACATTTTTGCTAAACCTACAATAAATAAGTACAACTGAGTCCAATTCGAAAAAGTTTCACTCTCTAGAGAATTTTCATCCCAATAAGAGAGCTTATCCTCCTTTTCAGTCTCTTTGATATACGAAGGTGTAATTTCCCCAGCTAAAGAGAGAGCAATGGTCTCATTGGCTTTCGTAAAAGGAAATACCTGCCCTTTGGTTAAGACACGCCGTAAAAAACCTTGCGCTTCTTTAGGCGACTGGAGGGTTAATTGCTCTGAGTTATAAGCCATTATCATTCCTAATGTTTTTGATGACCGATGCTACGCTTTACGCCAATACGGTATTTTGCGCCCAATCTTGATCACTGTTGTTATCTAAAGCAAACGTTGGAACCACATTCACAGCGCGCGAATCATCACGCTCTTCTAATGCTAATGTCGGAAAGCAAGCCTGTTCAACGTGCAGCTTGGTTCTGAGCACAAAAACGGGCTGGTAGCTGTACTGATATGAACGCATCATCAGCAGGCTAAAATCGGTACTGTATTCTGGTACGGTTAAATCATATTTAACAAAATAGGCAGTACCTTCATTACGCTGCTCTTGATGGATAACAGCGACATTGTGCGAGCCTAAGTTAATCAGTTCACTGCTTTCCCTTGAACCTGTTCGGCTACTTGTTATGGTCTTTTTTTCAATCGCTTGTCGAGCATAAAACTCAACCGTGACCGATTGAGCATTGAGTAACGCCGCTAAATTGGTGTTGACATGGATAACATGGGTAGCACCTAATGCTTGCATCTGCTGAGTAAACGCTTCGGAGAATTCGGTCTGTGCGCCTAATCGGTACGCTTTAACCGATAGATTGAAAATCAACCCAATAAACCGCTCAAACGCCGTCGTCGGGTCTTGCAAATGTGCGTAAGTCGCCGAGGGTGACTGACCAAACGGGCCATTTTTCAGCCACGCCTCCATTGGGATATCTTTCCAAAACATGTAGAGCGCGAAACCTGCAACAGACAACCCAATCCCTAACCATGCCACCGGTCCCATACCAAATAACACCGGAGCGCTGGTGGTAAAAAAACCTGTTGCAACCGTGGTGGTCAGCGTCCCTATCGCCACCATCCCCATCGCAACACTGGCATCAAGATCATTTTCTTGCCAACGGCGCATCGCATCCCAACCAGCAATACCCGCAGTTAAAAAACCAGCAGCAATACTTATGACACCTAATCGACTGATGCTGGAAACCAAACGCACCTTATCATTTCTAAACGTCATTTTTTTCACAAGGAAATCAGGCATAACAATTGCGGTTTTATGTGAGGCTGTCGCCAAACCAGAGGCATTTCTCGTATAAAGATTTGAAGCATGGGTAATGGCGATACCAAGATCCAGAACAATACTTAGCGCGTTAGCAGAAGAGTAGAGAGTATCTGTGCGCTTAAACGCTTTCTCAAAATGCTGCTGATTAATTTTCAGGTTAATCAATTCCACTACAGCAATAAAGTAAGGAATTCTGAATTTTTCATAAGCATTACTGACGTTGAGATCCGTACGATTCATATCGCGTAGCGCTCTTTGCGTATTCGCTTGATTGAGGGCCGCCGCCATGCGGCTTTCTTGAGAGACCACCACCACTTTAAGTGGTGATTTAGCCCCGACTGAACCTCGACTTTCTGAAATCAGATCACTGGAGCTAAAAGCATTTTTATTGGTCGATACCACCAATTTACCCGAACGATCATACAAACGACCAAACGCTGATTTCTTTTTCGAGTCGACAAATTCACGATCAGCAGCGCTTAGCCCATAGCTCAAACCATGACCGTGTACACCAACGACAATACCTTTCAACTCTGAACCACTGACGGGTACATAAGTGATATCACCCCACATTTTGGCATTAGAGGCTTTCATTAAACCGAGTACAGGGGCATAAGCGGCGTTAAATTGGATCACTTTCGCTTCACTGATGAGATCTTGGCTTAGGCTCAGCAACGTATCAAAGTAACCCTTTAAAATATCATTCATGATACCGGCAATACGCCGTTCAAGGTTAAAAGCCTTTTCCTGGTTGCTATTGGAAGGCGACATAAAAGCCAGATCCATCACTTGTAACTGCTCATCTTGAATGAGCATCTCCTCTTTCGACCACAAAGCTAATGATTCAAGCGTTGCAAATCCAGATCCCGAGTTAAATGGCGGTGGTGCGCTATAGCTAGCTTGCTCCAAATTTATCGTACCTTCTTCTGGAAATAATATTCGGTGCAAATGATGGTTATCTTTTGGAGAGAGGATTTGTCTAGCGGTTTCTAAATAAGGCGAACGAACGTCGTTTTCAGGGTTTGACATTTGATCCAATTTATCAATATTCACACTCAGAGCACTCAGCGCATAGCCAACAATCACATGCGCAGCCGATGCGTTAATATCGTTCATTGAACTGATATCACGCAGCACTTGAGCCAATCTCTTCTGGTTCACCTGCAATTGGAGTTTCTCTTGCAATACCTTTACATCTTGGCAACAAAACTGTCGTTCAGTGGTACGTAATGTTCTATGGAAAACGCCTCCATAGTAATTGTCTATGTCATTACGATATTGATAATAAGGATTTTCTTGTTGTCCGAACTTGGCTGGAACCACCAACTTTTGCACTAGCTCTGCACTGCGATAGTACTTTTGCTGACTCATATCGATATAGACTTGCTGTAAATACCCAACAGCAGATTGAGTAAGAAAAGCGTGATGTCTTAAGTCAAACAGAGGATCGTCCAATACAATTGCTCTCAGATGACGCTTTTTCGCGTCTTCTAAAAAATCTTTCGAGTCACCAATAGTCCACAGCTTAGCTTGTTTTGGATCTGAGTTGATGATGTCAATCAATGCGGCTTGCTTAATAGCGTATTCATATCGATAAGGTTGAGAATATTTAAAAACCTGTACCGCCTTATCACCATCTTCATTAGCGGATAATATGTCCTCTTTGATGGTTTGGTAAGTGCGTGTTACCCACTCCCCAGAGAGATCACGGTTGAGATTACTAGGCTCAGCGAGAAACAACTCCAACTCCGGTGCTCTTACTCGCATTGCCGGAAGTAAGCTAGCTTTCAATACATCGACATTGCTATCCACATTCAACTGATGAAATGCAACAGCTCGTTGAACTAACTCGTTTTGATTCGCCTCAAGATAATTAAGATATTGTGCACTCCACTGAACTTCTGAAAAGGCAAGATGGATCCGTGTACCGTTGTTATTCTCTTTAGCCGGTATCCAAATCTCTTTTAGCGCCACGCCAGTTGCGATTCGAGCTTCATCTTTAAACGGTTTATCTCTCCCAGTACGATATTGGTAAAGATGGACATCTTTAAGAGAGTAATCACCGCTATCTTCTGGGCTAATTTGAATTTCACGCCATACTTTATGGTTGTAAAAGATATAAATAAAACCGGCTCGAGCAGGAGCAATCCTGTCTTTATAGGTTAACGATGATTGATAAGTAGGTAAAAGCGTTAAAGGTAAAACTGCATGTACCAAATAATCTTGCTCGTCTTTCTTTCTTGGTATGTCTGCTACATTTTGAAAAAGCGGTAATTTGATTGGTTCACCTTCCGCTTCAATTTTCAGCCAAACATTTCGATTGGCACTCTCATCACACCAATCCCAACTGTATACCGTACTTTCATCAAGTTCAGGATCAATACTCTTTTTCGCTTCTAGAGCGGCCTGCTGTGACATATCAGTTAAGTCATAAAACTCAAATTCTTGTTCGGAGCCATGTTGTATACCCGTTACTTCAATAAAAAACTTTTTACCATCACAGCTCGGACTTGAAGCAAACTTAGTAGGCATATGCATTCTCCCTAGACATTAAGTGTTCTATGTGTTCGACAATATTTTCTGATGTTTGATGCGATTTCGAATGAAAATTAAGATCATTGAGGGCGACATCATAGCGCTGTATTAAATGGCGTAATCGAGAAAAAATTTGAGGCTCTGTTATCTGGTGTTGTGAGCAGAATAAATGAACCATTTTCTGTTTCTGCCAATTCAACTCTTTAATATTGTTTTCTGTAGCCCACTGCGCGATCTCATTTTCATGATATTTATCATTGAGCGCATTTTCCTGAGATTCTGTAAGAAGCCAAAGGTTTAAAACAAACTTCCCCCCCTCACCAACGACTTTGCTCCAGTTCGCTAAATCACTGCATGTTTGACGATAAAAATAAAGGCTGCTGAAACATCCCAACCATTTGCCAGTATCGATCGTATCTGAACGCTCAAAAAAATAACTTGCCACCGAAGGAAAATAATAATGAAACAGCCCTCTTCGATTACCTGAGAATTGAATATGTAATCGATTCCTTAGTTGAGCTAAGGCAACATCAAAAGAGACATTAAGTGGTGCAGAAAAATACAGTGTATGCTCTTTAGGTAAAATGTTTGCCATTGGATCTTGCTCATACAATGCAATCAACAAAGGACTGCGATCTAGTAATGACTCAACTGGCGTCGATAAATATAACGGCTCGACCAAATGCCCAGATATGCTGTTATAAACCTCAGCGTGCATATTATGGTAATGATTGACTAGTGCGAACCAGTTAACTGGATCTCCATTACAATGGCTATCGAGAACTAACATTATTTATTGTTTCCACAAGGGCAATCACTTAACGGGCAGGTGCCATCAGAGCGCTTTTGACATACCTGAGTGATCGGCATTTCTATTTTTACATCAGCGATGATTTGCTGGATTAAACTTGCTGTCGGCAAGATAAAATCTATCTCATCTGGTGCACTTAGTGCCTCTAATCCAAATGGCAAATCGGCCATTTTACCGCCATAACCCGAGCCGGATCCGGCGCTGCCACCAGAGTTGAGGTTGATTGCAGAACCAACCACATGCACGCCGCCAGCATCGACTTTGATAAAGCTGCCTGCGGCTTTGATGGTGAGTTCACTGCCCGCATCGAGGACCAACTTGTTGCCTGCTTTGAGGTGTACTTCGTTACCGGAGTCAAAAATGGTCTTATCGGCCACTTTCTGATGCAGCGATCCGCCGATTTCAATGCTTTGATCTAATGCGATTTTGGTGCGGCTTTCGCCGCCCACCGTCAGATGCTGATTGTTTTTGATCTGAGTAAAGCGGTCGTTCTCCACCGTGAGGTGTTTGTCGTGCTTAATGACGCTCGTGTGGTCGTTTTCAATCAGGCCATCAAAGTCTTTCTGCGCGTGCAGGTAAATTTGCTCACTGCCCGCTTGGTCTTCAAAACTGAGTTCGTTATAGCCCTGACCCTGATGGGTTTCGGTGCGCAGCACGGTTTTGGTTTTGTTATCCGGCAGCGCATACGGCGCGGTGTTGGTGGCGTGATAGGTACGACCAGTAACAATCGGTTGATCTGGGTCGCCATTGAGAAACGACACAATCACTTCATGGCCGATGCGCGGTATAGCGATCATGCCATATTGGCTGCCCGCCCAACCCTGCGAGACACGCACCCAGCAGGAGCTGTGCTCATCACCGTTGGAATAGCGATCCCACGCGAAATGCAGTTTGACGCGGCCGTGTTCATCACAGAAGATCTCTTCGCCTTCTGGGCCTACAACTGTGGCAATCATCGGGCCATCAACCTGAGGTTTGGCTTGCGGTGTGGCGCGCCAAGTGTGATGCGCCGGGATCAATGTGAATTGGTTCGCGTAGGTGGTCGCGCCATTACCGCCCGCTTCTTCCAGCGCCTGAGGCTGCGTGCCTTGGCTGGTGACACTCACCACCAACCAATCTCGGTTCAGGGTGTCGTCGAGGTGCTCTTGCAGGTCAAACTTCACCCCCGGACGCAGCAGTGGTTGATTGCTTTTGCCCGTTGCGGTGTGCGCGTTGCGGCGCAGGTAATCGAGGCGGATCTGGCTGAACGCTTTGCCGCTGACATCGTCTTTATAGCGCCCCGGTGCATCGAAATGTTCGTAATCAGGTTGCTGGTAGTCCATTTCGGTCCCGACCGCTTGCTGGGCAAACGAGTATGTCGGCTTTTTAAAACTGTAATCCTGCAACGCCGTTTGACTCACCTCCGATTGGGTGTGCACGCTCAGCGCCGAGATGTAGGGCGATTCAATCATGCCGCCTGCCAGCGTGTTATACGGGATTGGCTCACCGAGCTTCGGTAGGCTGTCGGAGGCGTCGCTGAATATCAGCGTGTGTTTGCCTTCTTCATGAATGAAGCTGTACACCAACCCTTCTTCGGCCGCTAAACGATGGAGAAAATCTAAGTCGGTTTCACGGTACTGAACGCAGAATTCACGCTGCGCGCAGTCGCGGGTCAGCGCAAAGGCGTAATCGTTGATGCCCATTTCCTGCAGCAGGATGGAGATGATTTCCGGCACGGTGCTGAGTTGAAAGATGCGGCTGTTGTGGCGTAGAGACAAACGCTCTAAAGCAGGCACCAACGTGAGTGAATAGAAGGTGTGGTGATGGCCGGTATCGCCCTGAGTAAAGCGGCGCACGATGCCGTTCACGCGCTGAACCAGCACATCGTCGCGATAGAGCGTCAGCTCCGCGACTTGATCCACCACCATCTCCGGCGTTAAATTGGCAAGCCGGCTGGCCAATTCCAGTTCATAACGAAAACCGTGGCATAGCTGCCCATTCATGCGTTCGCTGGAAAGCGTTTCCTGCCCGTCGAACCCACGCACCACCAGCGTGTCGTCCTCCAGACCCTCCACATGAAACTGATACTTTAACGTCGCCATCCTGCCATTCCTTCATACTCAGTAAAAATGGTGAAACCTTAAGCGCAAAACACCCGAAACCGAGCGGATGCTAGGGTGCGGGTTGGATGCTTTGTGCTTAAGGTTCACAAGGTTGCCCGCCTTGAGACGGGCAACGCAGCTCGCGCGTAAATTACGCTTCGACTGGTTTACGCCAATCGTCTGAGCCTGAAGTACCCGCGTTCACGTGATCCCACGTGATTTTGCGGTAAGACATCGAAACAGTCAGGTTCTGAGTGAAATCAGATTTTGCTGGATCTTGACAGTGTGGCATTTCACACTGGATATCCACGATAGACGCGTTTTCCAGCTTGGTGGTGAAGAAGTTTTCTTGTTTGCCTTCGATAGACGTGCGGTACCATTTCAGTTCAACAGTCGTCATCTTCTCGCCTGAAGCCAGTGCGTTGTACAGCAGAGGAACGGCTTTGTTCAGAGACACAGTGAATTTGAATGGTTTGTGCACACGTTGACCTGAAGGCTGACCTGATTGTGGGTCAGTCGGTACGGTGACAATGTGGTCGAACTGCTGAACCAGCATTTCGTCTTCATGACCTTCAACGAATGAATCGCCGATAGAATCCGCAGTACAAGCGCCTGCAGTGATAAGACCCTGAGTTTGACCTTCGATAGAGATATAACATGGAGTTGGCATTGCTAATTCCTTTCTAACTGGTTGTTTATCAGGCAACGGGTTAAGACAACCTTTGCCATTCGATAAAACGTTCGTGATGTAAGTGCGCTCAGCGCGAATTCAGTGAGTAAGGGAGCAAAGTCGATGCCACTTTAGCATTCTATTAAAATCAATCAGTTATATTAAAACCATTGCCATTAGAGCAACAAACTGCCTTTATGCAAGCAAGATCTTGCTTGTCGGGCAAGGATCCTACGATACAAAAAAGCCCGATTTACATTGTAAAATCGGGCTTGAATCGCGGAATGATGACGTTAATCGATCAACTTATACATCAAGGTGGCCAAAGGCGGCACACGCAGTTTTAGTGACTGAGGCAGCCCCTCACTGGCTACCTTCTCCGTCGCCACCAGCGTATTGACCTCAAAACCACTGCCACCGTACTGAGTGGCATCGCTGTTAAGCAACAACTGATAACGCCCAGTATTCGGAACGCCAAGGCGGAACGATTCGTGCGGTACAGGCGTGAAGTTCGTGACCACCAGAATGCGCTCGCCATTTTCACTAAAGCGTTCATGGGCAATCACGCTGGCTTCAGCAGAATCTTGCAGACGCCATTCAAATCCTTTCGGATCGCAATCTAACTCATGCAATGCCGCTTCATGGCGATACAGATGGTTCAAATCACGCACCAGACTTTGCACCCCTTTGTGACGAGGAAAGTCCAACAAGAACCATTGCAGCTGATCGTCATGATTCCACTCCGCCGTCTGAGCGATTTCTGCGCCCATAAAGTTGAGTTTTTTGCCCGGCTGACCATACATGTAGCCCAAATAAGCACGCATGTTGGCGGTTTGCTGCCATTCATCACCCGGCATTTTGTAGATCAGAGAGCGCTTGCCGTACACCACTTCATCGTGCGATAGCGACAAAACGTAGTTTTCGCTAAAGGCGTAAATCAGCGGGAACGTCAGCGTATTGTGGTGATACTTGCGGTGCACCGGATCTTCCTGAATGTACGACAGGCTGTCGTGCATCCAACCCATGTTCCATTTAAAGCCAAAGCCCAAACCGCCCATAAAGGTTGGCGCAGAGACCCCCGGAAACGCAGTGGATTCTTCGGCAATGGTCATCGCATTGGGGAAGTATTTGTACACCTCCTCGTTCATCCATTTCAACGTCGCAATCGCATCGTAGTTCTCACGGCCGCCATCGACGTTGGGAATCCACTGATCGTGACTGCGCGAGTAATCGAGGTACAGCATCGATGCCACTGCATCAACGCGAATGCCATCAATGTGGAACATCTCAAACCAGTACAGCGCGTTGGAAACGAGGAAACGGCGCACGTGTTCGCGCCCTAAATCATAGATGTAGGAATTCCAATCCTGATGCCAGCCTCGGCGTGGATCCGGGTCGTGATAGAGCGGCGTGCCATCGAAGTTAGCCAAACCATGGTCATCCGATGGGAAATGAGCCGGTACCCAGTCAAGTACCACGCCCAACCCCGCTTGGTGACAGGCATCGACGAAGTATTTGAAATCATCAGGCGTGCCGTAGCGACTGGTTGGCGCAAATAAACCCACCGGCTGATAACCCCAAGAGCCGTAAAACGGATGCTCAGACACCGGCATCAGCTCCACATGGGTGTAACCCATATCGACCAAATAAGGCACCAGTTGATCCGCCAATTCACGATAGTTGAGGAAACGGCCATCTTCGCCGCGTTTCCACGAACCCGCGTGTAGCTCATAAAACGACAGGGCTTCTTTGCGTTTTTCAGTCACCGGGCGAGTTTGCCACACCGCATCCTGCCATTGATATGCATCGTGATCGTAAACCACGGAGGCGAACGATGGGTATTGCTCGGCATAACTGCCCCAAGGGTCTGCTTTGTGAGGCAAGCCTTCACCGTTTGGACCTTTGAGTTCAAATTTGTACTGCGCGCCCGCTTCGAGTCCGGGAATAAACAAGCCCCAGATGCCGTAGTCCAGACGTTGCATCGGATGGCGGCGACCATCCCATTGGTTAAACGAACCAATCACGCTGCACGATGACGCGTGCGGCGCATAAACTAAAAAGCGAACCCCGGTAATCTGTTTGCCATCACGTTCTTGTGTCGTGAAATGCGACCCTAGGAAATGATACATCTGCTTAGGAGTGTGCAGATCATCAAACTCAGCATAAATCGAATGATATTGGTACGGGTCATCAATGAGCTGCTCAACACCCGCCCAATTCACCGCTAGTTGATAATGAGTAAAACGAAGGTCACGGGATGATTTGAGAACAAATCCAGACTCATCTTCGCGCGCCAGCGCGATTCGGGGTTCGCCGTCAATCACCAGCTCAACGCCGTCAGCACCGGGCATCCAAACACGCAACGCGTCGTGTTCACCCGTTATATAAGGACCTAAAAAAGCGAAGGGATCAGCAAACGCGGCACGGGAAAGTTGTAGATAGGCCTGTTGCTGTTTGGACGGCTTCTTTTTTGTCGTTTTCAATATATCGACTCCTAACCTTAACTCACTAAAAAGAAAAAAAGGCCCGCTAAAGTGCGGGCTTGCTAGCGTTAAACCATCTTATCGAACTCATGTTTGACTTGGAGTGACCTAAGCTCAACTTCTCGTTGTAATTCATGAGAAAATGCTAAATCACTCCGTCAATCTTATCGGCTCGCTTTCGCACGGACTTCCGTCAGTTTCGACGCAATGCGGTTCACGTCGTCACGGGCGAAAATCTCATCCAGATTCATAGACAACTTACGGCGCCAGTTCGGGTACTCATTGACCGTGCCCGGAATGTTGACCGGTTTATCCATTTCCAACCAATCTTCAAGCTGAACACTCAGCAATGCTGAAGCACCTGCCGCAACATGCAGTTGCAGCGCTTCGCTGAGGTAGGAATCCATCGGGACGAGGCTGGCATCACGGCCAACGCCGTCAGGCAAGAAACCGTGCCATGCCACTGAATCCAAAATGCCTTGCTTGCACTTCAGGCGATCGTCAAACAGCGCCGCCAATTGCTCTGCGTCTGGATACAGACCAATTTCACCGCCCAATTTCAGGTCGTCGCAATGCCAGAAACCACGCAGCGTCGGCATGTCATGCGTACACAGCGCTGCCATAGATTGCTCAGCGTAATGCTTCGGCGAAATGAAGCCGCCATCATCTTTTGACGTTTCAAAGAAGAACACTTTGTACGAATGCACGCCTGCATCACGCAGCAGTTCAACGATTTCATCCGGCACGGTGCCCAAGTCTTCGCCGATCACGCTGCACTGATGACGGTGAGATTCCAGCGCCAAAATCGCCAGCATATCTTTCACTGGGTAGTAGATGTACGCGCCTTTGGTCGCGTTTTCGCCCTTAGGAATCCACCATAAACGCAGCAGACCCAGAACGTGGTCAATACGCAGCGCGCCGCAATGTTTCATGTTGGCACGCAGTAGCTTGATGTACGCATCGTACGCCGTGGCTTGCAGCACTTGCGGGTTCAGCGGTGGCAGCCCCCAGTTCTGACCCAGTGGGCCCAGAATGTCTGGCGGCGCGCCAATGCTGGCATCGAGGATCAAGTTGCCTTCATCCGCCCACGTTTCGGAACCTGAATCCGACACGCCCACCGCTAAGTCACGGTACAAGCCAACAGACATGCCTTTCTCTTCCGCCAGCGCTTGTGCTTCATTGATTTGCGTGTCCGCAATCCATTGCAGGTACATGTAGAGATGCACGCTGTCTTGGTTCTCTTCAATGTATTTCTGCACGGCAGGGCTGTCAAAACGGCGATATTTCTCAGGGAATACCGGCCAGCCCCACACTTGGCTGTCTTTGGCATGTAGATCAGCATGCAGCGCATCAAATGTTGCTTGATGCAACAAGCTCTCACCGCCCTCTTCAACAAAGTTGAGGAACGCGTTGGCGCGATCGGTATTTTTATCGAGATGGCGTGTCTTAAACTCCGCAAACAGTAGCGGCAATACGCTCATCTTCATTTGCGCCACTTCGGTGTAATTCACCCAGTGCTCTTCGCGCACTTTTTGCAGACGTTGCTGGAAGTCAGGGCTACCGACGCGTTGCTGCGCTTCACCGCTCAGCGCAAATTCCGGCACAGAGCTCACATCGATGTAAAGAATGTTCAACCAACGGCGAGACGACGGGCTGTATGGGCTCGCGCCTTCCGGATTGGCTGGGAACAGGGAATGGATGGGGTTAAGACCCACAAAATCGCCACCGCGCGATGCGATGTCGGCAACCAGTTGTTTCAAGTCGCCAAAGTCACCAATACCCCAGTTATGCTGAGTGCGTAGCGTGTACAGCTGTACACTTGGGCCCCACAGTTTTTTGCTTTGTTCCAGAGCGGGTTGCTTAAAGCAGGCCGGCGGCGTGATGATCAGCGTCATTTCATATGGCGCTTTGCGACGTTTACGTGTGATGTGCAACGTATGGTAGCCCCACGCCAAATCGCTTGGCAGGGCAAACACTAGAGGGCCACCCTCGGCACGCTCGTCTCGAACGATTTGAGATTGAAGATAGCCTTCAAGTACCTCTCCTTGCTCGGTTTCAAGACGCCAGTTAAATTCGCTTTCGCGTGCGCTCACGCCCAGATAGAGCGGAACTTCCACCGCTTCACCTTCACGAATCACCAGAACAGGATCCAACACGTCTTTCTTGTGCTTTTTCTCTGCCGATTTCAGTAAGGTGTCATCATTGGTGATGTCATACCCCAAAGACGCCAAAAGACGACGGATAGTGTCGTCTTCAACGCGCGCTTCATCGCCCCATGCGCTCACATAGTGATCGGCAATCTTTGCCATCGCTGCGACTTGCTTTAATGCATTTTGTTCTTTCATCGCTCTCTCCGAAGGGACAACTCTCCCCTTCAAAACATGTAGGGTGTTGTAATTAATATGGTTGTGACACAGCCAAGGCACGGGCCTTGGCTGTTTTTTGGGCTGATTTAGCGTTTCACCGCTTCCAGTTTCCAGATGTTATTGACGTAATCCCGAATACTGCGGTCTGAGCTGAATTTGCCGACCAGCGCGGTATTGAGAATGGCTTTCTTCGCCCAGCCCGCTTGGTCGCGGTATTGCTGGTCAATCGCTTCGTGAGCCGCCACATAAGACGCGAAGTCCGCCAGAACCAAGTACGGGTCGCCGCCATCAAGCAAGCTGTCGTAGGTTGCGCGCAGTTTGCCCGGTGCACCCGGCGTAAACTCGTCGCCCACCAGCAGATCCAGCGACGCTTTCAGCAGCGGATCCGCGTGGTAGAAGTCGTACGGGTTGTAACCGTTGGCTTTGAGTGATTCCACGCCATCCACTTCCAAACCGAAGATGTAGATGTTGTCGTCGCCCACTTCTTCACGAATTTCAACGTTCGCGCCGTCCATGGTGCCGATGGTCAATGCACCGTTCAGCGCCATCTTCATGTTGCCGGTACCCGATGCTTCTTTACCTGCAGTCGAGATTTGCTCAGACACATCCGCCGCTGGAATGATGATTTCAGCCATGCTGACGCGGTAATCCGGCACAAACACCACTTTCAACTTGTTGTTGATGCGCGGATCGTTATTCACTTTCTCGGCAATCTTGTTGATGGCGTAGATGATCTCTTTCGCTAGGTGGTAACCCGGTGCCGCTTTCGCAGCGAAGAACACCACGCGAGGATGCATGTCAAAGCTTGGATCGTTCAGCAAGCGGTGGTACAGCGACAGAATGTGCAGCATGTTCAGGTGCTGACGTTTGTACTCGTGCAGACGCTTGATTTGGACGTCAAAGATCGCATTGGTATCGAGTTCGATGCCCATGTTCTCTTGCACCCAATCCGCCAAACGCTGTTTGTTCTCTTTCTTCACAGCCATGAATTGCTTCTGGAATGCTTTGTCGTCAGCGAACTGAGCAATCGACTCCAGTTGATCCAGATCTGCCGGCCATTGGTCACCAATTTTATCGGTGATCAGCGCAGACAAGCCTGGGTTACAGAATTTCAACCAGCGACGCGGCGTAATGCCGTTGGTCACGTTTTGCAAACGGCCCGGATACAGTTCATTGAACTCAGGGAACAGATCGCGTTTCACCAACTCAGAGTGCAGCGCCGCAACGCCGTTCACCGCGTAAGAGCCAATCACACACATGTTCGCCATGCGTACCATGCGGTGGAAACCTTCTTGGATGATCGACAATTTTTGCTGTTTCGCCACATCACCCGGCCATTTCGCACGCACTTCTTGCAGGAAGCGGTGGTTGATCTCGTAGATGATTTCCATGTGACGCGGCAGCAGACGCTGAATCAGAGACTCGCTCCATGTTTCCAGAGCTTCTGGCAACAAGGTGTGGTTGGTGTAAGCGAAAGTTTTTGAACAGATCGCCCACGCGGCATCCCATGACAGATCGCGTTCATCGATCAAAATGCGCATCAACTCAGGAATCGCGATGGTTGGGTGCGTGTCGTTGAGCTGAATGGTTTCTTGCTTTGGCAAGTCTGCCAGTGTGAAACCTGCTGCTTCATGGCGACGCAGAATGTCGCGAATCGACGCGGCACTGTGGAAGTACTGCTGCATCAAGCGCAGTGTCTTACCTTTTTCGTGGTTGTCGTTCGGGTACAGCACTTTGGTGATGTTGCCCGCGTCAATCAACGCGTGCTGCGCTTCAAAGTAGTTACCGTTGTTGAAGCTTTCTAGAGAGAAAGGCGCAATTGCACGACATTCCCAAAGACGCAGCGGGTAAACCGTTTCGCTTTGGTAGCCAACAATCGGTAAGTCCCACGGCATGGCTTGAACCATCATGCCCGGTACCCAGCGGCGTTTTTCTTTGCCGTTGTCTTGGTACACATCCACGTGGCCGTAGAAACCGATTTCCTGTTTCAATTCAGGACGAGCGACTTCCCAAGGGTAACCTTCGACACCACGCCATGCGTCTGGTGCTTCTTTTTGGTGGCCTTCATCAAATGACTGTTTGAACAGACCGTATTCATAGTGCAGGCCGTAACCGACCGTTGGGTATTCTTGTGCAGCACAAGAATCCATAAAACATGCAGCCAGACGACCCAGACCGCCGTTACCCAATGACGGGTCGCGCTCTTCTTCCAGCAGATCAGTCAGGCTTTGACCCAGTTCGGTCATCGCTGCTGAAATCTCTTCGTACAGACCCATGCTGATCAGGTTGTTGCCTGTCAGACGGCCAATCAGAAATTCCAGTGACAAGTAGTTCAGGCTTTTCGCGTTCACGATGCGCTCGTCCTGCTCGGTTTGCAGCAGGTCAAACGTGGTTAATTCTGCCAATGCGCGGCCCATCGCCAAATACCAAGCGCGGCTCGATGCGTGCTCAATCGTGGTGGCATAGGTTGCAGTCAGGTGGCGTTTTACGTTTTCTTGGAACAAAGCTTTATCAAAACTTTTTTGTTGAGTAGGTTTCATTGAGAAATCTCACTTTTCGGTTCTAATCCATCTGCGACATATCGTGCATCTGCTCTGCCAGCAAAACATCCTCCTGTTTCCGGCCGAAGTTGGGAGGAGGAGCAAGGGCGTAGAAGGAGGCGCACCTGAGTTGGAGTGATCTGCCTCTCAATGATTTAGCAAAGAGCGAAATTATGAGTGACTGGGATCACGACAATCATCTTCCTAACCCTAGTGGAGATTTATGAAAGAGAGGTTTCTGGCTCTGAAACCATTTGCTCAATGTGCGGCGGGATTCACAAAATCTTCGCATTCGTTACGCAGATTTCATGAAATCTCGTAGAGGGTGGACACTTCACCTTGGCCCTCACGCACCACTTTGGTGACAAACCTCACAAATTTGGGGCGTAGTTGTCCGGGAAGTGTGAAACCTGCAGGAATCTCGTGGGCGATCAATAAACGTAGGGAAAGACATCAAGTAACATCTTCATCATTAAACCGTGAGCTAGCCCTCACTACTGATTACCACGAGACGGAAACGGGAAGTACAACGATGTGGATACCCTCGAAATTAACTCGCCCCGGACGGCTGCATAACGCCATCGTCAGGCCGCGCGTGTTAGAACTGTTGCAACAAGCACCTTGCTATAAGCTCGTATTGTTCCGTTCTCCTGCGGGTTATGGCAAAACCACCATGGCAGCGCAGTGGCTGGCAGACAAACCCAATGTGGGTTGGTACAGCATCGATGAAAGCGACAACGACACGTTCCGCTTCATGAACTATCTGCTGCAAGCCTTGAATAAAGCCACATCGCAAAGCTGCCCCAATGCGCAAAAGCTGGCTGAGCGTCGCCAATTCTCATCGCTGCATTCGCTGTTCAGTGAAGTGTTCGCCGAAATGTCGAATTTGCATCACGAGTGTTTCGTGGTGCTCGATGACTATCATCTGATTTCCGATGAAGAGATCCATGAAGCGATGCGCTTTTTCCTCAAGCACATGCCGGATAACCTCACCTTAGTGGTCACCAGTCGCATGACGCCGCCACTGGGGACCGCCAACCTGCGCGTGCGCGACCTGATGATTGAGATCGGCAACGAACTGCTGGCGTTTGATAACGAAGAGACCACCCGCTTTTTTAATCAGCGTGTTGCGGATGGCATCGACGACACCACGGCCGTGAGCCTGCGTAATTATGTTGAAGGCTGGCCGTCTGCGCTGCAGTTGATCGCCCTGCAAGCGCAGCATCAAAAACGCACCTTGGCGCAAACCGCCGAATCGGTGTCGCACTTTAACCATGCGCATTTGTGGGATTACTTGGTGGAAGAGGTGTTTGATCTGCTTGACCAAGAGACCCGTTACTTCCTGATGCAGTGCTCGGTGCTGGATCACTTTAATGACGCTTTGGTCGCCGCCCTCACCAAACGTGACGACGCGTTGAGTATGATTGAGTCGCTCAATCGCTACGGCCTGTTTATCTACCCGCTGGAAGGCGAGCAAAACTGGTATCGCTTCCACAATCTGTTTGCTGAATTTCTGGCTCACCAACGCATGGCGCGCATTCCGCAACAAGAACAAGAGCTGCACCGCGCCGCTGCACGCGCGTGGTTGGAAGCCAGCACACCACATCAAGCGCTGCGCCATGCCCACCTTGCGCAAGACACCGATCTGCTGGCCAGTATTCTGACCCAGTACGGCTGGAAAATGTTCAACCAAGGCGAATTGGAAGTATTGGAAGCGGCGATTAACCTACTCACACCCACGCAGCTCTACAGCGAACCGAAGCTGTGCCTGCTGCAAGCTTGGCTGGCCCAGAGCCAACACCGCTATGAAGATGTCGGCGACATGCTGATTCGCGCCGACAAAGAGATGAAAGCGCTGAATGTCGAGCCAAGCAACAGGCAACAAGGGGAGTTCAATGCGCTGCGCGCGCAAGTGGCCATCAACCAAAACGCCCCGGAAAAAGCCTTGGAGCTGGCGGAACTGGCCCTGAGCCAGCTCGACAACACCATTTATCGCAGCCGCATCGTGGCAACCTCGGTGGTAGGCGAAGTCAATCACGTGCTGGGGCAACTGAGCCGCGCGCTGTCGATGATGCAGCAAACCGAGAAACTGGCGCGTCAATATCAGGTCTACCATCAAGCATTGTGGGCCCTGCTGCAACAAAGCGAGATTCTGATCGCACAAGGGTACGTGCAGGCTGCATTCGAGGTGCAAGACAATGCGTTCAAACTGGTCGAAGAGCAGCATCTGCACCAAGTGCCGCTGCACGAATTCTTGCTGCGTATTCGCGCGCAAATTCTGTGGTGCTGGAACCGGTTAGATGAAGCCGAAGAGTGCGCCTATAAAGGGCTGGATGTGCTTGGCAATCACTCGCCAAGTCAGCACTTGCACAGCTATTCCATGCTGGCGCGCATTGCCATTGGTCGCGGTGAGCTGGATAAAGCCGGCCGCTTTATCGAACAGATTCAGCATTTAATGAAACAGTCGAACTACCACGTCGACTGGACGGCGAACGCGTCGCTGTCGCTGATCCTTTACTGGCAAGCGCGTGGTGATATGGATGCGATGGAAACGTGGCTCGAAACCACCACACGCCCAGAACGCGCCTGCAACCACTTCTCTCAATTGCAGTGGCGCAACATTGCACGCGTGCAAATCAACCTAGAGCAGTTTGATGATGCGCAGCACACGCTGACCTTCATGCAAGCGCAAGCGGAGCAGTACCAGCTCATCACCGACATCAACCGCAACCTGATTGTGGAAGCGAACCTAGCGACCACATGTGGCCAAGAAGAGTTGGCGCGCGAAAAAATCAAAGAGGCGCTGCGCCTGACCAACCAAACCGGCATGATCGGCAACTTCCTAGTTGATGGACACAAGATTGGTCATCTGCTGGAAAAACTAGTACATCGCGTTGAGCTAGGTGATTTGGAGCGCCACCGCGCGCAGCAGTTGATGAAAGAAATCTCCACCACCCAGCGCAGCCGCTCAGTGCATTTTGACGAGGAGTTTGTCGAGAAGCTCATCAACCACCCGAACATTCCGGAGTTAGTGCGCACTAGCCCGCTGACGCAGCGTGAATGGCAGGTGTTGGGCCTCATCTACTCTGGCTTTAGTAATGAACAGATCGCGCAAGAGCTGGATGTGGCGGGCACCACCATCAAAACCCACATTCGCAACCTGTATCAAAAGCTCAACATCGCCAACCGCAAAGAGGCGATTCGCACCGCAGAGAACCTGCTGCAATTGATGGGGTACTAACCCACCTTCAGAAACGCAAAGAGCCAGCAATCGCTGGCTCTTTTTTATGTTTTCGGCGTCGCCTTAGAACGGCTTTGGCGCAAATCCGGTCATCACTTCCAAACGCAGCGCTTTACCGACTTTAGTCATCGGGTGCACCACAACCAGACCTTTGACTGATTTTTTCAGTTTCCCCAGATCCGCTTGCTCAGCTTTGGTGATTTCGCGCGAGAAAGGCATATCCGCCAATTTCTTACGCTCTTTATTGGTCTCGTAATCGTTTTTGCCTTTCAGGCCGTTCAGCTTCTTCGACAGCTCTTCCACCTCATCGGTGAATTTGCTGATCATCGCGTCATCGCCGCGAGTCTTAGCAGCATCCAACTTGTGACGGCAGGTATCGAGACGGTTATGCATTTGTTGAATGTCGTTTTTTAGACTCATGGAAAAACCCTCTTTGTAGATCGGGCACGGAGTATAGCACAATGCGCCAATGCGTAACGGTTTTCTCACCAACAAATATTCCGCGACCGCAGAAAAGAAAAGGCGCCCAGAAAGGGCGCCTTTGAGCTTGTGACGGGTTGTAAGCTAGATAGTCAGAGGAATCAGTTCCAAGCCAAGCACAGAACTGATGCCCATCACCACCAGCAGTGACACTTTAAACACCGTTTTTGACCACGCGACATAGTTGTCTTCGGTCACCGGTTTGAAAGTCACTTTGGTCCACATGAAGCATACGGCAGCCGCAATCACCAGGTACTCATAGCCACACTCCCCAAGCAGGAATAAAGCTAAAGCCACCAAGTTGAATGCCACCACATACGCCATCATGTGTTTGCGTGCCTTTTCAATGCCAGAGACAACCGGCAATACAGGAATGCCAGCAGCCTTGTAATCTTGCATACGGAACATCGCAATCGCATAAGAATGCGGCATCTGCCACAGGCAGAACAGTGCAAACAGCAGTACCGCTTCTAAGCTGATGTAGTTGGTGACAGCCAAGTAACCCACCAGCGGTGGTACAGCGCCAGAGACGCTGCCGACTAACGTGCCGTACACCGAGGTGCGTTTGTACCACATGGTGTAGAAGAACACGTAAAACACGTATCCCAGCAACACCACCACGGTGGACAGCGGGTTCGCCATGCGATAAAGCAGAGCCGTGCCACCGAGCAACAATGCGATGGCGTAGACAAACGCGTGGTCAACATTGATTTCCCCTTGCGCCAGCAAGCGGCCACGGGTGCGATCCATTCGCAAATCGATATCACGATCGAAAATGTTGTTCACCACACAGCCTGACGCAATCACCATTGCCACACCCGCCAAGGTGTATGCCAGCAAAGCCACATCGGCCGCCTCAGATTTCGCTGCGAGGAAGTACCCCGCAGCGACTGAGATCAGGTTACCGATGATGATGCCCGGCTTGGTGATAGAGATGTAACCTTTGATCATAGATGACCTACTACATCATCATGTTGATGTTGAGGTTCCACATGATCCAGATTGAACCACCAATCAAGATCAGGACCACAAGGGCGGTAAACATCAAAGACACCAGGTTCCAACGGCCATCTTCGGTACGCGTTTCCATGTGCAGGAAGTACACAAAGTGCACAAACACTTGCACAATCGCACAACCAAACATCAGTGCAAAAGTCACCGCTTCAGGCAGGCTTTGAGTCGCGACAAAGTAGAACGGGATAATGGTCAGGATCAGTGACGCAATAAAGCCCTTGATGTAATCGCTTTTACCAGAATCTACATGTTGGTTGCTCATGACATTACTCCCAGTAGGTAGACGATGGTGAATACACAGATCCAAACGATATCGAGGAAGTGCCAGAACAAGCTTAAGCAGTTAAAGCGGGTTTCCATCATGTCGTTCAGGCCTTTGGTATTCAGCTGCCAGTAACACACGGCCAACCAAATCAGACCAAAGGTCACGTGCAGACCGTGCGTGCCCACCAGCGTAAAGAACGCCGACAGGAATGCACTGCGCTGCGGACCTGCACCTTCTGCAATCAGGTGATGGAACTCGTACAGTTCCATGCCGATAAAGCCAGCACCCAACAGGAAGGTCACCGCCAGCCAGCGTTTCAGGCCTGCGATGTCTTTGCGTTTCATCGCAATCATCCCGAAACCAAACGTGATACTACTGAACAGCAGCAGCATGGTTTCAGCAAAAACGAATGGCAGTTCAAACAGCTCTTTGCCGGTTGGACCGCCTGCGGTCGCATTCGACAGCACGGCGAACGTTGCAAACAAGCTTGCAAACAGAACGCAGTCGCTCATCAAGTAGATCCAGAAACCGAACAGCTTGATGCCACCAGTGTCGTGGTGATCGTGGTCATGTGCACTGTGAGCATTAGCGTGCATAGGTCACCTCCATATCTTCATCGTCACCCTGGTCGCCAGACGCTGGGTTCGCTGTCGCTTGCGCGGCACGTTGACGATGCGCTTCTTCAATCGCTTTAATTTCATCCACCTGAACGTAGTAGTCGAGGTCTTCATTGAAGCTGTGCTTGATACTGGTCACGACGATACCGATGAAGCCAATCGCCGCCAGCCACCAGATGTACCAAATCATCGCGAAACCAAAGATCAGCGCCCATGCAGAAACGTACATGCCCGTTGGCGTGTTTTTCGGCATGTGAATTGGCTGGTATTCCACTTCTTTATTCAGATCGTGTTCACCACGCTCTTTCTGGTACCAGAAAGCATCCAACTCGTCGCCTTTTGGCAACACGGCAAAGTTGTAGAACGGCGGTGGTGATGACGTTGCCCATTCCAGAGTACGGCCACCCCATGGGTCGCCCGTCAGGTCTAGGTTCTGTTTACGGTCACGCACACTCACGTAGATCTGAATGAACTGACACAGCACGCCCAGTGCGACGATCGCGGTACCAAAGGCAGCCACCGCCAAAAACGGGAAGAACTCAGGGTCAATGTTCTGGCTGATACGACGAGTCATCCCCATAAAGCCCAGCGCGTACAGCGGTAGGAAGGCCAGAATGAAGCCAGTCAGCCAGCACCAGAACGCGCGTTTACCCCAAGTTTCATTCAGCGTGAAACCGGTCGCTTTCGGGAACCAGTACGTGATCGCTGCGAAACAGCCAAACACCACACCACCGATAATCACGTTATGGAAGTGCGCAATCAGGAAGACCGAGTTGTGCAGCACGAAGTCCGCGCCCGGTACGGCCATGAGTACGCCAGTCATCCCGCCGATAGAGAACGAAATCAGGAAGCCAACCGTCCACATCATCGGCGTGGTGAATTGAATGCGACCACGGTACATGGTGAACAACCAGTTGAAAATCTTCACCCCTGTCGGGATAGAGATGATCATGGTCGCGATGCCGAAGAACGCGTTCACGTTCGCGCCGCCACCCATGGTAAAGAAGTGGTGCAGCCACACGATAAACGCAAGAACCGTGATCACGATTGTTGCCCACACCAGCGAGGTGTAGCCGAACAGTTTCTTACGCGAGAACGTTGCCGTCACTTCTGAGAACACACCGAACACCGGCAGCACCAGAATGTACACTTCTGGGTGACCCCAAGCCCAAATCAGGTTGACATACATCATCATGTTGCCACCCATATCATTGGTGAAGAAGTGCATCCCGAGGTAACGGTCGAGCGTCAGCAGTGCGATGGTCACGGTCAGAATCGGGAATGAGATGATGATCAGGATGTTGGCGCAGAACGATGCCCAAGTGAATACTGGCATTTTCATCAGCGGCATCGACGGCGTACGCATACGCAGAATCGTCGCGAAGAAGTTCACACCGGTCAGCGTCGTACCGACACCGGAGATCTGCAGCGCCCATATCCAATAGTCGACCCCGACCCCCGGACTAGCATCAATGCCCGATAGTGGCGGATAAGCCAACCAACCCGTACGGCCAAACTCACCCACAGCCAGCGACATGTTGGTCAGAATGACACCGACAACAAACAGCCAGAAGCTCAAGTTGTTCAGGTAAGGGAACGCCACGTCACGAGCACCGATTTGCAGCGGCACCACGATGTTCATCAAACCGATGACCAGCGGCATGGCCACGAAGAAAATCATGATCACGCCGTGCGCAGTAAAGATTTGGTCGTAGTGGTGCTGCGGCAAGTAGCCCGCTTCACCCGCTGACGACAATAATTGTTGGCTACGCATCATCACGGCATCAGCAAAACCACGAATTAACATGATCATCGCAACCGCAATGTACATAAAGCCCAGTTTTTTGTGGTCTACTGAAGTAAACCATTCATTCCATAGGTACTGCCATTTGCCCATACGCGTAATGGTCAGCACGACCGCAAGGCCCACAATCGCAATCACGGCCATCGTGATCATGATGATAGGCTCATGATATGGAATGGAATCTAGTGTTAGTCTTCCAAACATCGTTTGTTACCCTTTATGTTCTGCCATGTTCATATGACCGTGCGCTTCTTTCGCTTCGCCACCCATGTCGTGAGAACCCATAAACTGCATCACTACAGCCGAGAACAAATCATGAGGCACGCTGGAGAAGTAGGTCACAGGAACGTCTTCACTTGGTTTCGCTAGCGCTTGGTAATCGCTGAAATCATGCAGCTTGTTTGGCTGTGATTTCACGTCGTTCACCCAGTTGTCGAAGCTCTGTTGATCAGGCAATGCATTGGCCACGAACTTCATGTGAGAGAAACCTTCGCCGCTGTAGCTGGCAGACATACCTTTGAACTCACCTTCGTGGTTCGCAATCAGGTGCAGACGAGTCACCATGCCAGGCATCGCGTAGATCTGGCTGCCCAGTTGCGGAATAAAGAAGGAGTTCATGATGTTGTCAGACGTGATTTTGAACTTCACCGGAACATCTTTCGGGAATGCGACGTAGTTGACGGTAGCAATCTGCTGCTCTGGATAGATGAATAGCCATTTCCAGTCCAGTGACACCACTTCAATCGTCATCGGTTTGACGTCGCTTTGGAGTGGGACGGATGGCTCCAGCTCATGCGTAGAACGCCAGGTAATCACACCCAAAATCGCGATGATGATGATTGGAATCGTCCAAACCACCACTTCGATTTTGGTCGAGTGAGACCATTCTGGTGTGTACTCTACGTCAGTGTTGCTCGCACGGTATTTGTAGGAGAAGTAAATTGTCATCAGAATCACGGGGATGACGACAATCAACATCAGAACAAGAGCGGTGATGATCAACTCTTTTTCACGTACCCCTACCATGCCCTTGGGATCAAGCAAAGCAGATTGACATCCTGAGAGGAGCAAAATTGCAAAAAACAATCCCGCTCTCGACAAGATGTTTTTGTATCTTGAGGCTTCCATTGACTTTCTCGACTGTATTTGCAGATTTCCACCGACAAAAGTTGGCACTTTTTGGAATCTGCGGTTGATGTTTATGAGTATTTTTATGTGTGTTGAGCTTGAACAAATGTTTACTTGAGGTAACATTCGCGTGCACGCAAGTCATGAACATCGACATACGTCCAACAATTCAACTCACGCCAAAACACAAATGTCACAGTCGGAAACATTTTGTTACATCCGGCGCATTATGCGGGCAATACACCCGAATCACAGTAGATCAAATTGCAATCTTACCTTTCATAAATGGAATCATTAGTAAAATAAATCCTTTACTAATACAGGGATATCCCCCTCAAACACCTGTTATCTATAAAAAGTTTCTTTGATTTAGATCAAAAACTGTCATACTTTTGTGCTAAGAAAAAAAGTTAATAAGCTCGAAATATGTCACAAATTACGATTTTTTTTGATGGGCGCTGTCCGCTCTGTTTTCGCGAAATGTGCGCATTAAAACAACAAGATGTTCACAATTGCATCACACTGATTGATATCCACAGCCCCGACATGGCAGATTATCCGGCGATCGATCTTGAAGAAGCGCAGCGGATTTTGCTGGCCTACGATGCACAAGGTCGCTTGGTACGCGGATTGGACACGCTGCATTTGGCATGGACGCTGGTTGGAAAACCGTGGCTATATGCCCTCACGCGCTGGCCTTTGATTCGCCCTCTCGCCGATCGCGCCTATTTATGGTTTGCGCGTCACCGCTACACCCTCTCCGGCTGGCTGACTGGTCAGCGCCGCTGCCCGCAGGGCCAATGTCGACCCAAATAACAAAATCCAATCAACGCCCCTCCCCCGTCGAAAAACTGCGCTACGCTTACTGAGTAAAACAACAATAAATCGCTTCATCAGAACGCGAGACCATCACCCACTTGTTACTGGACGGGAAACGCTATGAGTTTAACCATTCGTCATCGACTCTACATTTTGTCGATCGTGCCGCTGCTCATCATTGCCATCAGCATGATGTATTTGACCTTCACTGAAACCCAAAGCCTGAGCAAAACCCAAATGGCCAACACGCGCGAAGCGATGATGGACATGAAAAAAGCAGAGCTGAAAGCCTATTTGCAAATCGCAGAGAGCGCCCTCACCCCACTGAAAAATCGCCAAGCCAGTCGCGAAGAGGCATTAACCATTCTGCAAGAAATCGCCTTTGGTAAAAATGGCTATCTGTTTGGTTACGACAGCCAAGGGAATCGTGTGCTACTCGGCAAAGGGCAAACGGGCCTCGGCGATAACTTCATGGACTTGAAAGACTCGCAAGGCAATTATCTGGTGCGGGATCTGATCAAAAATGCCAAAAGCGGCGACTTCACCACGTACTATTTTCCCAAACCGGGGGAGAGCCAACCGTTACCCAAATTAAGTTATTCCGTCTATCTGCCGCAATGGGATCTCATCATCGGCACCGGCTTCTATACCGATGATGTCGATGCGGAAATTGCTGAAATGGAAGCCTTGGCGTCGGAAAAGTTGACCCATAGCTTATGGACGTTAACCACGGTTAGTGTGGTGATTCTGGTGCTGGTGGGGATTGTCGCGATGTTCATCAACCGCAGTATTTTGCATCCGCTGCGCCTGTTTGATCAGTCGATTCGCTCATTTGCCAGCGGCGATGCCGATCTCACCGCGCGCATGGAACGTTTTAGCGTGCCGGAGTTTGCCCAGTTAAGTGACAACTTCAACGCCTTTGTCGCCAGCCTGCAAGACATCATCAAACGAGTGAACTTGGTCGGCCAGCAAGTGGTGGACGAAACTAACTCCATGACCCAGCGCGCGACTCAGGTCGATGATTTAGCTTCCGGTCAGCGGGAAGAGACCGAACAGGTTGCCACCGCCATGACGGAGATGACCACCACCGCGCACGAAATTTCCAATAATGCCAGCCAGGCTGCCCAATCGGCCAAAGAGGCGGATGACAATGCCAAAGAAGCACATTCCATTGTCGATACCGCAGCGCGCTCGGTGCAATCGCTGGCAGAGGAAGTCGCAGAAGCGAGCAGCGTGATTTCCAAATTGGAGAGCGATGTGAAGAACATTTCAACATCTCTGGCGGTGATTCAAGACATTGCTGAACAAACGAACCTGTTGGCACTCAATGCCGCCATCGAAGCAGCGCGCGCAGGCGATCAAGGACGCGGCTTTGCGGTGGTTGCCGACGAAGTGCGTAAACTGGCGAGCCGCACGCAAGACAGCACCGGCGAAATTCACACCATGATTGAGCAGTTGAAAGCCGCCTCCGACGCAGCGGTGCGCGCGATGGATTCCAGCCAAAATCGCAGTGTCTCTACGGTGCAAGAAGCCAACGCCGCAGCCAAGGCGCTGGAGCAGATTCAGCAGTCGATTGGGACGATTATGGATATGAACTCGCTGATCGCCACGGCGACCGAGGAGCAGAGTTTGGTTGGGCAAGAAATTTCACAGCGCATCGTGGTGATCTCCGATCAAAGTAGCCAATCCGCCGATCTGGCCAATGAAAACCGTCAAGGCAGCCAGGGGCTGAACGGCCGCGCGCACGAACTGTATGATCTGGTTGCCCGGTTTAAAGTTTAACCAGTTTTACACTGTAAACCGCCATGAAAAAGCCCCCGAATTCGGGGGCTTTTTACACGACAAGGTGGGCTATTGTTTGTCAGCCTGCTTGACCGCTTTAATCAATACCGAGGTGTCCATACGACCCTCCCCATTAGCAGACAGGCTGCGATAGGCTGCGATGGTGTTTTCGGTCATCGGTAAACGCACGCCCTGACGCTCAGCTTCATCTAAACAAAAGCCCAGATCTTTGATCATCCAATCAATGGCGAAACCAAAGTCGAATTTATTCTCTGCCATGGTCACGGCGCGATTTTCCATTTGCCATGAGCCCGCCGCACCGTTTTTCAAACACGCGACCAGCGTGGGAATATCCAGCCCAGCGTTTTCAGCCAGAATCAAGCCTTCCGACAAACCGTTCAACACCCCCGCAATACAAATCTGGTTGACCATTTTCGCCCGCTGGCCTTGACCCACACCGCCCATCAGCACCGAAGAACGACCATACGCGTTCAATACAGGCTGCAGTGCATCAAACAGATCCGCTTCGCCACCGCACATGATGGTGAGTACGCCGTTTTCCGCGCCCGCCTGACCACCAGACACGGGAGCATCCATAAAGCGAACCCCCGCTTGCTGCGCTGCAATACCCAGCTCTTCTGCCAACAACGCAGACGTCGTGGTGTGGTCGACTAAAATCGCTCCGGGCTTCATAAACGCTAACGCGCCCTGTTCGCTGGTGGCCATGCTCCGCACATCGTCATCGTTGCCGACACACATCAGTACCACATCCGCCTCACGCACACACGCTTCCACAGTCGGTGCTGCGCGCCCACCGTGCTGCGCTGCCCATGCCTGCGCTTTCGCCTGCGTGCGGTTAAACACCGAAACGTCAAATCCGGCGCTCACCAAATGGCCTGCCATCGGATACCCCATGACCCCTAAACCAATAAAACTGACTTTCATGTTAATCTCCTTTTACAACGGGCGCGCCTTGCTCACGTGTGCTGACAGCGTCAAGCAACGCCTCCACCAACAAGGTCAGCGCCCTGGGCTGATACTTTCTATCCCGATAAACCAGATGTGCTCGCTTGGCACTGCGATGATAATCCGGCAATAACTGTACAATATTCATGTTGGGTGACACATGGCGATATGGCAGTGATGCCACGCCCAACCCGCGTTCAACAGCGCCCGCAATGGCTTGGATATCATTGACGACCAATTTGGGCTTGATGTGAATCAAGCGCACAAACGTGTCACCGCTGAAAACTGGGACGGCTTGTGCGCGATCGACCGAGATCCAATCCAGCGCTTCCAGTTGATCCAGCGTCGTGACTGGCCCACATGTGGCTAAATAGTCTGGGCTGGCAAAAAAGCCGTGATGCGCTTGAAACAGCGGCCGCGCGATCATACCTTCGAGATGATCAATCTCGAACGTGATCAACAGATCGCGGTTGGTTTCCGGCGCCACAGACTCCTGACTAAGCGCCAATTCCACATTCACTTTTGGATACTGACGCACGAACTCTTCCACCACGCGACCAACAAACGCGCGGTAAAAATTATGCGGAATCGCCAATTTGACGCTGCCTGTCACGTCTTGGCTCTCCGAGAGCATTTGGCTGAAAGTGCTTTCCAAATTCTCCATGCCACTGCGAATCGCCAGAAAGGCTTGCTGACCACTTTGCGTCGCCACCAGTTCTCGGCCCTGCTTTTCCAGCAAGCGCAGGTTGAGGCGCGATTCCAGTGCCGATAAACGGCGAGACATGGTTGAGACCGGTAACTTCAGTTTCTTTGACGCCGAAACCAACGAGCCCTCTTCCACCACACAGAAGAATAAGTAAAGATCATCAATGTTTCCGAATATGGAATTCATACTTCTTTTCTTGGTGATTTTTCTCAGTTATGGACAGTTATATCCTAGATATCACCAAGATGAAACCAAAGAGAAACTTCTGAATGATGAGTCGAAAACAGTTTTGGCTAACAGCGCTGATGACGTCGTTTGTCATGGCCGTGATCATGTCTGGCGTGTTGTCAGGGTACAAGCAGGGATTCAATGCCCAATGGCCACCCGTGTGGTTCAGTGGCTTTAGCGTGGCCTGGCCGGTCGCATTGCTCCTTAACCTCACCGCCTTGCCGCAGATCCGCAAGTTGGCCGCTTGGCTTTCCACGCCCAATCACGTCAAAAAACCGCAGCAGCAGAGACAAAAAAACCGAGCGTAAGGCTCGGTTTCTTTGTTTTGCGTGCTTATTCGATTTCAGCGTTGTGGTATACCTGCTGAACATCGTCGCAGTCATCAAGAAGGTCAAGGAACTTCTGGAATTTCTCTGCGTCTTCACCCGTCACTGGTGTTGGGGTTTGCGGCACGAACGTGATTTCTTCCACATCAATGGTCAGATCAGGGAATGCAGCGTTCAGTGCTGTTTTGGTTTTAAAGAACTCATTGTGAGGCGCAAAAACCGTGATCACACCATCTTCGAGTTCAACGTCAGTGACATCAACATCATCCATCATCAGCGTTTCAAGAATGATTTCATCATCTTCGCCTTTGAATTGGAATACCGCTTGATGATCGAACATGTGCGATACAGAACCTTCCACACCAATCTTCGCGCCCACTTTAACAAAGCATTGGCGAACATCTTGGAACGTACGGTTGCCGTTGTCAGTCAGACAGTCAACGATCACGCTTGTACCGCCAGGACCAAAGCCTTCGTAACGTGCTGGTTGGTAATCTTCACCGCCGCCGCCGTTTGCTTTATCCAGTGCTTTTTCAATCACGTGCGCAGGAACCTGATCGCGTTTCGCTTTGGTGATCAGGTGACGCAGAGACAAGTTCATGTCTGGGTCGCTGCCACCGTTCTTTGCACACACGTAAATTTCTTTACCGTATTTGGAATAAACTTTAATTTTTGCGCCTGCAGTTTTCGCCATAGAGGCCTTGCGCACTTCAAAACTTCTTCCCATCGGGATGTTCTCTCTAGTTCAAATTTGATGCGACGGATTTTAGCAGATAGTCTTCGCTTCTGCTGAGAGCCAAGCGTTATGCCACGCCCATCACTCGTTTGTATTTATCTATCGAATGTTGAAACCACTCTTTTTCCTGCTCGGAAGTCAGTTTGGTTAGCTGCTTAGTGATCTCTTCTGATCCACTTTTTGCCTGCTTCATCTTCCAAACTAAAAAAGAAGCCTGTTTGTCGAGTTCTATTTTGTTTTTCTCTGAAGCATCTAGCAATGCGAGGTTGAAAGACATTAGTAAGCCCACAGTCGATAAAAACGTGGAGCGAAATATATCATAGGAATGGAAAAAATTAAGAGTCAAAATGTCGGTTTAAGCGGCTTTAATCAATAAAAGCATTAAAAATACAAAGGGTGGCTTTCGCCACCCTTCTCAATTCGCCAACTGGTCCTGCTTAGTGAAGCAGGCCCAATTCCTTTGCTTCTTCAATGGTTAATCCACTTTCACGGATTTCTCTTAGTGTCTCGATACGACGACGAGCTTCCGCTGATTTCAGATTTTTCATTGGGCGTGGAGCGACGACTTCTTCCGTGAAGTCCCAACTATTTGCGATGTTAGTCATTTCATCATGGTCAATTGAATTAATGGACATTGTAACCTCCGAACAAACCATGCCAGGGACATGTAATCTGTAGCAAAGCCCCAAATTCTTGTTAAGAAGATTTGAGCAAGAATGTGATTCCAACGAGGATTCAGACATCTAATCTACAAATGGCTCAATTATGTTTTGCGCTCCCCAAAATGTCGAAGTACATTGAAAGGATTCCCGCGTAAAAAAGAAGCCGATCAACCTCTCACTTCTTCACTCACCATCCCTTGTGTCCCTTAGCCTCAGCGGTGATTTTTCATTCAGTTTTTTAGCATGCTCAGTGGGCATATTAAACACACCTACACCGCCGAGAATACCCGCGATGTTTCTCTGACTTTAGCACGCCCAACGAAGGTTTCCAGGTCGTCTCTCGGCAAACCTATCCTCTTCTCCCCGTTTACAGACGGAACGATGATCATGGGGGGTTGATGCCCGCGTCGGCGCCGGGGTGATAGCGAGTCATGACACCACTCGATCAAGGCACGCGATCACGGCAAGCAGCAACGAGCGGATCAGGATCGCGATGAGGAACAAGGAAACATGATCAAGGGAAAAGCGCTGATCGGCGGGCGATCCGCAAGCATGATCAAGGCGTAAAAGAGGTCTATTTCGGTAAGCAGCTGAATTTCAGGCAAAAAAAAGCGAGCTCTCAGGAAGAACTCGCAAACTAATTCAGAACGAATGTAACAATATGAGCCAATCTATTAATTCATCAGATAGGACAAAAGGTTGTCTATTCGAGATAAACTTTAACCACTCGACGGCTTAACATTGTCAGACATATGTCAACGTTGTGTATCAATACTGTAGTTTCCGTTTCAAATACCAATGGCAACTTCATCTAATGCCCGAAAAACAGATTCATCAAGATGCCCTTCGTGTACCTGTTTACACACTTTCCGTCGCACGGCCAGCCCCGAGATCAAACGCTCGATCGACAAATGCTTGTTGTCATTTTGGGTGTTATACAGCTCGATCAACTTGCTCAACGTCTCATACGGGATCACATTCTCATCCACGCGCAGCCAATCGAGCTTGTCAATCAGCTCTACACACTCTTCTCGGATTGATGAAGGCGCATGTCCAGTCATCGCCGCTAAAGCCGTTATACTGCGTTCTAGGGCCTCTGGAGAGGTATATTTCGATAACGTAATGGTGATTTCGTCTGCGTTGATCTCGACCAAGTGCTTACGCAGCTTCACGCGACGGCCCAATTTGCCTCGTGGTGACGGGGATTTACGCTGAATCGGTTCAAATTCGCCATCGATGATTTCTGATAGCTCTTGTAATTTCTGTTTCGACACCATTTCGTGACGCAGCGGGTTTGGCAACGTCGGCGCCATGTTGCGTTTACCCGCGTTGGTGGTTTTCGCCCGCGAATAACGCAGCACTTCCTCAACATCGCATTTGATGTCGACTTGGTAATCGCTCAACTTGCCTTTGTCGATCAACGTGGTGATCGTCAGGTGATAGCCCCACAGATTGACCACAAACAGATCGTCATTGCCTTTGCCTTCCGACAAACGGCGCAGCTCGCGGATCAGATCCATCGAGAAACGACGCCATTCAATGTTGCGTGCCAGTTTTTGATTCAGCTCGCTCAGCAGCATCACATCGGTATGACGACGCGACATGCGGCTTCGGAAATAGGAGTACAGCTGGAACACCAAGGTGTGCTGTTTCAGAATCTCTGGCGGGAACAGGAAGAAATAATCACGTGTCATCAACTCTTCAAAGAACGACGGCTCCCACACCAGAATGTACAGGTTCGGTTTGATCTTGATCTCACCATCACTGCCTTCCGTGGGCGCTTCTTCCGAAGCGGTGATCGTGCGCGCCAGAAAACGGAAACGATCACTCTTGAATCCTTCCGGCATGTTTTCGCTCAACCAACGCCCGGTCAGTTCATGCAGTTGGAAATCGGTAAACTCAATGCGATCAATGCTGTCACGAATCGAATCACGTGCAGGGCCGCTGTCCTTTTTGCCGCGCAGCGACAAAATATCCGTGATGTAGAGCGGGGTTTTGTTTGGCACGTGGCTTGCGTTGAGCTGATAATCTTCATGGTGATGATCGTGGTATTGAACCGTCAGTGTGAACAGCGCAAACAGGGTCATGAGATCGTCGACCGTCATGATATTTTTAGACGATCGCGTTTCGATCACCGCACGTGTGCCTGAAATCGACACCATGGATTTTTGGTAGCTTTTACGCGTACGCGGTGGCGCCAGTGCTTGGTCAATAATCCCCGCCCAATTGGTGGGCGAAACCACAAACTGATCCGCCTCGTCTTTCATCGCTGGCGGTGTATTCAAGCCATGCTCGGTGAGCAAGCGTTGATTGACCTGCGTTTGCGCCAATGCTTTTGAACGTTTGCGCTTTTCACTTTGCTTGACCGATTCGGTCACCAAGCTGGTGGATCCTAATACCGAGATCAATTGGTTGGGATTGACGAAACGGTGCAACATGGTTTTGCCCGCGAGGCCTTCTTCAAAACGCACTGGGATCTGTTTAAATAACCCGATCGATACCGCAGCTCTGAGGCGTTGCTGAATGGCCGCCCGTGTTAACTGACCGTCGGTTGCATCGATCAATTCGGTAGTGGATACCAGACCATCTTTGCTGCGAAAGCCACGCAGCGAGATCAAATTCAGGAGTTCGACGATACTCTTCGTCACCCCTTTGAAATGCTGATATTGTTCAATCCAGTCCACTGCGGTTTCAGAAACTTCAAAGAGATGACCATCTTTGTGGCTTCTGGGTGCTTTGATCAGCAACTTTTCTTCTGATGTCATTATTAGATCCGTATCACACTAGCCGTAATATCGCTATAGTTCCAAGAGAATAAAGAAAAAGAGATCATAAATAAAGAAAAAATTGCTGGTTTTAAATAACTGATCTTTTTGATTATTCTGATATAGAGTGATCTATATGATTATATGATCCGAGCGAAAGATTGCTTGTAACTTACTGTTTTCAATATGCTTTTAAAAATGACACGCGAAAGCATGATCATGAGTTTACTGAAACGATGATCATTAAGTCATTGAAAGCATGATCAAACCCTTCCCGATCAATGATCATGACAATCACGAATCAATGATCAACGAACTCCCTAAACCATGATCAAGGTGGACGCACACCTTATCCACAACCCCCTGATTCATCTTCGAGTTCTTCTCCCCTATCGACGGGCTGTTTTGTCGTTTCATCGACACACGGGGTCGGAAACATGATCAAGAGAAGCGCTGAAAAGACCATTTTCGTACAAGATTCCATCGTTCGTGCAGTTGGTCTGCATGTTGACTGACGAATGCCGTGATACAAGGCACAAACGACGAATTGACGAAAGCATGATCATGGTGAATGGCAGGCTAGGCCTGTTGGTTCAATTGGCGCTTGCGGCGGGCCAATGACACAGCGAATTGCCCACAAGCCCTATTCTGTCTGACATCGTCCGTAATTCAGCGCGAAATTTACATGCTTCCGGCACGCATGATCTCTTGATCATTGATCCGATCTTGGATCATTTTGAAACAATGGTTCGGCGATGACGTGTGATGCGTTAAAATCCCTTGATCATTCTTCCTTTGCGATAGATTTCAAACGGAAACATGATCATGAGAGCCCCCTTGATCATGCTTTCGGCAGAGCCCTCTTTGGATCAAATCAGTATAGCGTATGGCATGAGTGTGTATGGATGCGTCATCATGTTGATGAAATGCAACGAGTGTTACGAAATGGAGATTGAAATGACACGCGCCGTAATTTAACCACTTGACTTAATCGTTCCGGTGGGAAATCGAGATGATGTCATCCACGAGGTGGTTCATGAGGTTTACAATGTAAATAAGTGACGATGTAACATTTAAAATCTGACGCAGTTTGAGAGGATTTATCCGCTGAGTTTTGGGGCGGTTTATTCAGCAAATCTTCATGATTCAATGAATTTCGTGTTAAAAATCTATTTAATGTGATTTTTATCTAAAATTGTCTGTTCACCTTTTTGTTGTATATGGTTAATATTGCTGTACTATTTGCTGATAGGCACTAATTACGGAATTTGGCTATGAAAAGAGAACAAACCATAGATAATCTCTATACGCTCGCTGAACTGACTCAACAGGTTCAAGCGGACCGCATTGAGATTGTATTGGAAGAGCGTCGTGATGAGCATTTCCCTCCGATGTCGAAAGCCTTAATGGAAACCCGTTCAGGACTGACGCGTCGTAAGCTTGATGAAGCCATTGCCAAGATGGAAGAAGCGGGGCATCAATTTACTAAAAACAACGCGAACCATTACTCCATTTCTTTGGCGGAAGCGCACATGCTCATGGATGCGGCGGGCGTGCCTAAATTCCATCAGCGTAAAAAGAATACTGAAAACAAACCGTGGATTATCAACGTCCAAAACCAGAAGGGCGGCACCGGTAAATCGATGACGGCTGTGCATTTGGCGGCTTGCTTGGCGCTGAATCTCGACAAGCGTTACCGTATCTGCCTGATCGACTTGGACCCGCAAGGGTCGCTGCGTTTGTTCTTAAACCCACAAATTAGCTTGGCTGAACACAGTAACATTTATTCTGCCGTCGATATCATGTTGGATAACGTGCCGGAAGATGTTGAAGTGGATAAGGCGTTTTTGGAAAAGAACGTCATGCTGCCAACACAGTATCCCAACTTGAAGACCATCTCTGCGTTCCCAGAAGATGCCATGTTTAACGCCGAAGCTTGGCAATACCTGTCTCAAAATCAGTCGCTGGATATCGTGCGTCTGCTGAAAGAGAAGCTGATTGACAAAATCGCTGACGAATTTGACGTGATCATGATTGATACTGGCCCCCACGTGGACCCACTGGTTTGGAACGCGATGTATGCGTCGAATGCCTTGTTGATCCCATGTGCGGCCAAGCGTCTGGACTGGGCGTCAACCGTGAACTTCTTCCAACACCTGCCAACCGTATACGAGATGTTCCCGGACGATTGGAAAGGGCTGGAGTTTGTACGTTTGATGCCGACCATGTTTGAAGACGACAACAAGAAGCAAGTCTCCGTGCTGACGGAAATGAACTACCTGCTGGGCGACCAAGTGATGATGGCAACCATTCCCCGCAGCCGCGCCTTTGAAACGTGTGCCGACACCTACAGTACCGTGTTTGACTTAACCACCAGCGATTTTGAAGGGGGTAAGAAAACCTTGGCCACCGCGCAAGATGCGGTACAAAAGAGCGCGCTGGAACTGGAACGCGTACTTCATTCACACTGGACTTCACTTAATCAGGGGTAAGTAACACATGGCAATTAAAACGTCGGATCTGAACGCAAAACTTTTTGGCAAAGCGGACAAGCGTCGTGCGTCAACCCCACAGGAAGCGCAGGCGGCCGCGAAGGCCCAAGCGCAAGTGATTGAGCTGTCTGTGGCTGGTGAAGAGCTGGTGACGTTTGAACTGGTGCGTATTCCGGCCGCAGAGGTGGCGACACGTACCACGGTGTTTGCGGAAAATGCCCGTGAACAAGCCTTTCTCAACGAACACGCACTGTCGGACGTGCTGAGCACACTGCGTGAACGCGGTCAGCAATACCCAGCTGTGGGCCGCAAAACGGCCGATGGCAAAATCGAAGTGCTTGATGGCAGCCGTCGTCGTAAATCGTGTATTTTGGCCAATCAGGAGTTCCTGGTTTACGTCGCTGACAACATCAATGGCGAACATGCGAAATTCCTGTCGGATGTCGCGAACGCACATAAACCGTTGTCGCTGTACGAGAAAGGGCGCGAAATGCAGGCCAAACTCGATAGCGGTGAAGCGGAAGATCAAAAAGCGCTCGCGAAAATGTTCCAATGCAGCGAAGCGTTGGTGAGCGGCGCGTTGAAAGCTGCGGCATTGCCCCTTGAGCTGCTGCAAGCGTACCCGAATGTGGTTGAACTGGGCCGTCCGACCATCGTGAAGCTGCACAAGCAGTTCAACGATTTGAGCGCCGAGCAACAAACGGAGTTGCTCAATAAGTGCCATCAGGCGGAAGGTTTGGTGTGGCAGCGCTGCCAATCACAAGGCGTGGCTCGTATCACCAAAGAGGTGACTGAGACGATTGAACAGTGGATTGCGGAGTTGGTACCGCCAAAACGCGCGGTCAGCAACAAAGTCGATTTGGTCAAAGGGCGCGTCAGTTACTCGCGCAAAGGGTCCAATTTGGCGCTGAATCTGAAAAAAGTCGATGACGCGCTGATGAAAGAAATTCTTGCCTTTGTCGAACAAAAACTGAGTTAAACAAAAAGCCCGCATTCGCGGGCTTTGTATTTTCTATTCCTAAACCACCTGCTATGCCGGTGGTTTTTTACTGCTTATCGCAATTATTGGTTTCTTAGGCGCTGCCAGTACTTCTCATAAATGGCCAGTGCTTGGGGGCCAACATCATTGATGAATTCACCCTTCGCCATGTCCTCTTCTGCAGGGAAGATGGTGGCGTTATTGCGCAGCGCTTCAGGCAGTAACGCGCGACCACTTTTGGTCGCTGAGGCGTAGCCAAGGCTGTTCACGATCTCCGCTTGGTTTTCAGGTTGGTACATAAAGTTAATGAACTTGTGCGCCAACGCTTTGTGCTCGCTACCTGATGGAATCGTGAAATTGTCCATCCACAAAACCGCGCCTTCCGCCGGCATCACGAATTTCAGCTCTGGCATTTCTTGTTGGCCTTGATACGCATTGCCATTCCATTGCATGCCCAGTGACGCTTCGCCGGACACATACGGCACGTGCGGTGCGTCTGAGTTGTAGAGCAGCACGTTATCTTTCAGCGCCGCCAGCGACTGATACGCTTGCTCAATTTCTTTCTCGTTCTTGGTGTTGATGCTGTAGCCGTTGAGTTTCAGTGCCATACCAAATACATCGCGAATGTCGTCAATCAACATCACTTGCTGTGCGTATTTGCTGTTCCACAAATCTTTCCACTGGGTAATGCCTTCCGGAATCATGGCTTCGTTGTAGCTCAGACCGGTAACGCCCCAGATATACGGCAGCGAATATTTGTTTTGTGGATCGTGCGCCTGGCCGAGTAGGGAAGGCATCGTATCTTTCATGTTGGGGATTTGTGCGTGGTCGAGTTCAGCCAACAGGCCTTCACGGCCCATCTTTTCGATAAAGTAAGCTGATGCAAACACCACGTCATAACCGCCGCCTTTCAGAAGTTTGAGTTTGGTGTACATTGACTCATTGTTCTCAAAGGTTGAATAGTTAATGGTGACGCCTTCTTGCTGCTCAAATTTCTTCAGTGATGCTTCGGGCAGGTAACCTCCCCAAGCGTAGACATTCAGCGTTTTTGTCTCTGCATTCACTTGGCTAGAAGCGACCACTGCAGCGAGTACCAATCCTTTGATGAAATTTTTCATTGTATTTTGATTCCTAAAGGCCAGCACCACGCTGGATTTCGCATGCATCATTAGTGAAATGAGAAGCGCAATAAAGCAAATATAATTTGTCGTTATGGAAAAAGATTTTAGCCTTCAAATGACGAATTTGGTGCAACCGCGTGCAGGCTAATCAGGACGGAATATGGCGCAGGTGCACGCGTGTGCTACCATGGTGCAATGGCAACAACTCACGGTTTTTTATGGCAAATCCAACCGCAACTATTTTGCAATTTTTTGATCAGCTTCAGCATTTAGCCGTTACGTGCAATGGCCGTTTCGGTGTGCGTCTACAAGGAACGCTGGAATGGCAACACGCCGTTGTGGATGCGTTGATGCAGCAGCTCGCGAGCGATAGCACAGTGTTTCAATTGGGCGGCAAGGCTCGTGCGGGCGTAACGCCAGTGGCATTCAATAAAGGCCAGTATCTCTTGGGGCGTGAATGCCAATGGCTGATTTGCGATGTCAGCGAGGGATTTGATGCCAACAGCTTTAGCGCTGCGTTGGGAACCTTGACCGGCGGTGGTCTCTTGCTGCTGATTGGCGACCAAGTGGCGAGCGAAAATCCGGCTCAGCAATGGCTGGCCGCCGCGCTTGCAGAATTACTGCAAGTTACTCCAACCACGCTGCCGTCTTTGCCGAAGGTCGACGTGGCTGCGCCTGAAGATGCCTTTGCTCAGCAAGCCGAGGCGATTGCACTGGTCGTCCGCGTGGTGGAAGGGCACCGTAAACGACCGCTGGTGCTGACAGCTGATCGCGGGCGAGGTAAAAGCAGTGCGTTAGGGATCGCTGCGGCGCAATTGATGCAGTCCCGCTCGCTGAACATCATCGTGACGGCTCCCACACTGGCCAACGTTGCGCCGCTATTTCAGCACGCCGCGCGATGTCTTCCGTTGGCGCAGGCATCCAAAGATGCGCTGCATTATCAGGCATCGCAACTGCGTTTTATGGCGCCGGATGAGATTATCTTGCATCAGCCAGAATGTGATGTGTTATTGGTTGATGAAGCGGCAGCGCTGCCGTTACCCATGTTGATGACTTTTGCTGAGCGTTATCACCGCGCGGTGTTCTCGACCACCATCCACGGCTATGAAGGGTGTGGGCGAGGATTCACGTTGAAGTTCCAACAGTGGTTGCAACAGCAGCGACCGCAGATGCGCACGTTGCACCTTGACCATCCGATACGCTGGAGCCCTGATGATTCGCTGGAAGCATGGCATCGGCGCGCGTTCTTACTTGATTCTGATGTTGCATTGTTGCCCCGTGATCTCAACCTGACGTCACTGCGCTATCAAGCCATTCCCCAAGTTGAGTTACTTCAACAACCCGCTTTGCTGGCTGACATCTTTGCCTTGCTGGTGAACGCCCATTATCAAACATCGCCCAATGATGTGCTGCACCTTCTGGGAGACGATGCGATGTGCGTGTTCGTTGCGCGCGCCGACGAGCGCGTAATTGGCTGCATATTGGCGGTGCGGGAAGGGGGATTGGATGACACATTGATTGAACAGATTCAGCGCGGACAACGTCGCCCTAAAGGTCATCTTGCACCGGTGACGTTAGCCAATCAACTGGGCATGGCCGTCGCCGCCCAGCAAACGTGTTTGCGGATCATGCGCATTGCCATCCATCCTCAGTTACAGCAGCGCGGTGTCGGTTCGTCGTTGTTATCGCACTTTGTGGCGAGTCATCCTGCCGATTACTACGCCACCAGCTTTGGCGCCACCTCTGAACTGGTTCGCTTTTGGCAACACAACCAATTTTTCGCCGTCAAAATCGGCTCGCAGCGCGACCAAGCCAGCGGCTGCCACTCCCTGTTGATGATTCAACATCATTCACAACCTTGGGTGGAAGAGGCGACGGCGCAATTCCCGATTCATTTGAGCTATGAACTCAGTGAGACGTTACGAACCTTAACGCCTGCATTGGTGCGTCAGTTAATGAGCCACGCCAAAACGCCAGTCACAACGACCATCCCGCTGACGTTATTGCAGCACTACGCCAATGGCGGCGCAAACTATGAAAGCGTTGCCGCGTGGATTGAACAACTTTTACTGAGTTTAAGCGCAGAACAATGGTTAGCGGTGCCGGATGTATTGATTGCCAAAGTCTTGCAACGACACACTTGGCAAGAATGTGCCAATGCATTTGATGGTTCGGGCCGAAAACAAATCGAAGCCAGAATTCGTGAATCACTCGCTAAGTTACTGACAAATTTACAGTGTAAAACGTCGCAATGAGATCGGTTTGAGTGAGGTTGATTTACAGTGTAAATGCTTCCCTCCGCGCTTCCATGTCAAAAAAGTCCTATGTATTACTTCACTTTCGTAGGGCTTTTCCTTTTTGGTCACCGCCAAAAAAAATCCTTTAGATTAAGTGTCTTATCTTCTCGTCTAACTCAAAAGTTGTATTGACCAGCAAAATGAATCCCTATTATGTAATTTGCTAATTAAGCATTCCTTTCTACACTCACAAAAGAAAAAAAGGAACCTTCATTAGCGCACAATGACAAGGAATTCGGCTTGTGTTCACCTTAAATGAGAGTCTGGACATCAGCAATGTGGTTGATTGCAAAGTCCAATATCAAGAATGGCTGCAACAAGCCACCCCTTTGGTCATTGATGCCACGCATGTGTCACGTGTGGACGCAGCGGGCATTCAGCTTCTGGTCTCGTTTGTTGAGTCTGCACGTTTGGCAGAGCGCGACATCCGTTTAGAAAACATCTCTGAAGCGTTACAGGAAGGCATCGATGTGCTGGGCCTAGAGCGCTGGTTTATGGAATCTCAAGATGCAACAAGGAAGACGTAATGACAAAAATTCTCGCTGTAGATGACTCCATTTCTATTCGTCAGATGGTTAGCCACACCCTTAAGGATGCAGGGTATGACGTCGAAACTGCCAATGATGGTCGCGAAGCCCTGACCAAAGCGCAGAGCACCAAATTTGATGTGGTGATTTCCGATGTCAACATGCCCAACATGGGCGGCTTTGAATTGGTCAAAGCGATTCGCGGTAACCCACAATACAAATTTATTCCCATCCTCATGCTGACCACAGAAACCAGCATGGAGAAAAAACAAGAAGGCAAACTGGCGGGCGCAACCGGCTGGCTCGTCAAACCGTTTAACCCGGACACGTTACTAAAAACTCTAAAACGCGTGCTGTAATTTTTGCTTCGACTTGGAAGTGTTGAAACTCGATAACGTCAATTGGCAGGACTGAATATGGCTTTAGACATGGAACAGCTGCGTAAGATGTTTTACGAAGAATGTCGTGAAAATCTTGAAGTGCTGGAAAATGTGCTACTCCATCTTGACCCACAAGAGGGAGATCACGAAACCATTAACACCATTTTTCGCGCCGCTCACTCCATCAAGGGCGGGGCCGCGACCTTCAATTTGCTTGATATCAGTGAGTTCACTCATTCGGTCGAAGCGTATCTCGACAAAGTTCGCAATCAGGAAACACAATTGTCAGCGCAAAGCGTGGATGTGCTGCTGAAAAGCTGCGACGTGATTCGAGATATGTTGGAAGGACACGAAACCGGATCGGATGTCGATGTTGACTTGAAAGCCTCGGTAAGTCATCAGCTTGCTGCGTTACTTCAGGCCGTTGCTGCCCCTGACGCGGCGGCGCAACCGGTGAGTGACCAAACTTCGGATGAGGCGTGCGATGAGGCCTTAGGCCCTTGGATGGTGAGCTTTGTGCCTCATCAAGAACTGTTTTTTAGCGGCAACGATCCGCTGCGTATTTTGCGCGAGCTGCATGAGCTTGACCCGCAATGTGAGATTGAAGCCGATGCCTCTGCACTGCCGGAGTTGCTCGAAATGGAAGCCGAGCTTTGCTACCTCGCGTGGCGAGCACGTCTCGATGGGGCGGTGGAAGAGGCGGCTATTCGTGAAATCTTCGAATGGGTGGAAGATGAGTGTGATTTGCTTCTGACGCGAACGCCCGTTGACTCATCCCTTGGTGCAGATGAGGTGAGCGCATCGTTGGCGCCAGCCGTGAGCGCGAAGGCGAGCGACACAGTTGACCATTCGGCAGCAGCGCCCATTCAAACCGGCCATGCTGCGCCTTCACATGACGCCAATCTGCCCAAAGCCAGTATGGACGATGGGCGATGCCACGATACTTCCCCGAGTGAAACAAAACGCCCCGAAACGCAAAGTCAGGAAAGCAAAGAGAAAGCGCCCGTGAAAGCGGCGAAATCGGAGTCGAGCGTGACGTCGATTCGGGTCGATATCGATAAGGTCGACAGCCTGATTAACCTTGTTGGGGAGTTGGTCATCACCCAATCGATGCTGACTGAAATCGGCAACGACTTCTCGATGGATAAACTGGAAAAACTGCAAGCGGGGCTCGCGCAGCTATTGCAAAACAGCAAAGACCTGCAAGAAAACGTGCTCAACATTCGCATGTTGCCGATGAGCTTTGCGTTTAGCCGCTTTCCTCGCTTGGTGCGCGATTTGTGCGGTCGTCTGGAAAAGAAAGTCGATTTGCAGATCCAAGGTGAGAATACCGAACTGGATAAAACCGTGCTCGAACGCATTGTCGACCCATTGGTGCATTTGGTGCGCAATGGCATTGACCATGGGATTGAGCGCCCGCAGCAACGTTTGGATGCGGGCAAACCGGAAATGGGGCTGATCGAACTCGACGCCTATCATCAGGGCGGCTCCATCATCATCGAAGTGAAAGACGATGGTGCGGGCATTGACTGCGATCGCGTATGGCGCAAAGCGGTTGAAAAAGGGGTGTTACCGGCCGACTCCCGCCGGGATGAAATATCAGATAAACAAGTGCTCAACCTAATTTTCGCGCCCGGTTTTTCGACCGCCGATCAAGTTTCTGACATTTCCGGTCGCGGCGTCGGCATGGACGTGGTGAAACGCAACATTGAAGAGCTGGGTGGCCACATTGAAGTGGAATCAAGCCTTGGTAAGGGCAGTCACTTCACCATTAGTTTGCCGCTCACGCTCGCCATTCTCGATGGCCAACTGGTGCGTGTCGGCAGCGAAGTCTACATCATTCCTCTGCTGACCATCGTGGAATCGATTCAAATCAATCCATCATGCGTCAAGTTAGCGTCCGGCGGCGTTGAGTTGTATCGCCTGCGGGACGAGAACATCCCCATTTTACGTTTGCAAGATGAACTGGAAATGGGCAGCAGTGGCGCGCTCGGCAGACGGCTACTTTGCTTTGTTGAAGCCGCGGGCAATCGGGTTGGGCTGCTGGTCGATGAACTACTCGATCAACAACAAGTGGTGATCAAAAGTCTCGAATCGAATTACGCCAAGGTGGCCGGTATTTCTGGCGCCACCATTTTGGGCGATGGCTCTGTGTCGCTGATTTTGGACATTCAGGGATTGATCACCACGTATATGAAACGCCGCAGTCTCGGTGGCCAAAAAGGCATGGCCGCCTAGTTGTGAAGGAGAGCGACGAATGGATATCGAACACGCACACCCACTTCAACATGAATCGATGGTGCATGCTGCACTGATGGCCAGCCACGATGATTCGTCACGTGGCGCCGATTTTCTCAGCTTTCGCTTAGCCAATGAACTCTATGGCGTCGCGATTCGCGACGTGGAAGAGATCCGCGTGTGGGAGCATCCCACGCCGATTCCCCGTTCCCCCCATTTTGTGAAAGGCGTGATCAATCTGCGCGGCATGATTGTGCCGATCATGGATTTGCGCCTGCGTTTTGGCTTAGGCACCAATGACTATTTACCGACGACGGTGGTGCTGGTGCTGCGCAGTGATGTGGGCGATCACTCTCGGCTGATGGGGTTGGTGGTCGATGCGGTCAGCGATGTGATTGGTCAAGGCGATAACGACTTATTTCCCGCCATTGGCGAGACGTCCGTGGCGCCGTATCTCCAAGGATTACTGAACGTTGGCGAGGAAGTGATGTCGCTGCTCGATACCGATTCACTGCTGGATATTGCCCGAATTCTGGGCGAGGAGGCGTGATGGCGGCGCAAGAGTTTCTCAGTTTTGTCTTGGACGAGGATGAGTACGGCGTGTCGATTCTCGATGTGCGCGAAGTCCGCGGCTGGAATGACGTGCGCTCGGTACCCAATTCGCCAGACTACATGATCGGCGTGCTGGATATTCGCGGGGAATACGTCCCGATTGTCGATTTACGCATGCGTTTTCATCTGTCGCCTGCACAGATCACGGCCACCACCGTGGTGGTGGTACTCAACGACAGTCAGAAACGCCCGCTGGGGCTGATTGTGGATGGGGTCGCGGAAGTGTACGAACTGCATCCGGAGCAGATCAAACCAGCCCCACATTTATCGAGCGCAGCAAAACAACAGTTTATTAAAGGCATTGCCGCCGTCAAAAGCGGTCATTTGATTTTGATTGATATTGAGTCGCTGTTTGACGTGGCAGAACTCAATCACCACACCATTGAAGAAGCAATCATGTGAGGGAACACTCATGGCATTTTGGAATCGCAACCCCCAAAAAGAACAGCACTATGTCGCACCTGCGGCCGACTCATTGCTTGATGAGTTTGAAAACGAGGCCGAGAAGGGAATTTCCAATCAGCAGCTTCTCTCCGCGCTCAATGCGGCGCAGACCGCACTGATGATGATCGACCGGGATTTTAAAATTACCTATCTCAATAAGCAGTCGATGAATTTGCTTCAGCAACATGAAAGTTTGTTCAAATCGGTGTGGCCCAATTTTCGCGCCGATGAAGAATTTTTGATGGGTTACTGCATCGATAATTTTCACGGCAATCCAGCGCATCAACGCCAGATGCTCTCCACGCCCGCCAACTTGCCGTACGTGACGACCATCGATATCAAAGGAGTCAAGATTGAACTCAACGTCGGGGCGATTATCGACCAAAACGGCATTTACATCGGTAACACGCTGGAATGGCAAGACGTGACTGCGCTGCGTCAGCAGGAAAATGAAGTGGCGCGTCTGCGGGCGGCGATTGATCAGGCGCAGACGGCGATGGTGATGATCGACCGCGATTTCAACATCACTTATATCAACACAGAGACACTGACGCTGTTTCGCAAGCATGAAATGACGCTGCGCACGGTATGGTCGGGCTTTACTGCGTCGTCGGAATGGTTGATGGGACGCTGCATCGATGAGTTTCACCGTAATCCAGCGCATCAGCGCAAATTACTCAGCGATCCCAATAACTTACCTTACAGCACCGACATTACGATTGGCCCGTTGAAAATCGAGCTCAACGTCGCGGCGATTTTCGACATCAGCGGCGCCTACATTGGCAACACGCTGGAGTGGCGCGATGTCACCGAAGAGCGGGCCAAAGAGACCGAAATTGGCCGTTTGGCGTCGGCCGTAGAGGGCATGACCACTAACCTGATGATGGCCGACCAAGAAGGCATCATTCAGTACCTCAACCCGTCGCTGGCGGCATTGTTGCGTAGTCGAGAAAGCGAATTGGCGCAGGCGTTTCCGGGTTTTGAAGTCAGCAAACTGGTTGGACGCAGCATCGACACCTTCCACAAAAATCCGTCCCATCAGCGCAGCATCATCAGCAATCCGGATCGGCTGCCGTTCAGTTCGAACATCAAAGTGGGCTCATTAGAATTTAACCTCACTTGCATCGCGATGCGTGATGGCAAAGGCAACTATATTGGCCCGGCGCTGCAATGGGTGGATATCACCGAGCAGCGTGATGGTCAGCGTCAGGTGGAAAGCCTGATTCAAAAAGCGATTGATGGCGAGCTGCACGAACGCATTGATACCTCAGTTTACAACGGCTTTATGCGCGAACTCGGTGATGGCATTAACAACCTGCTGGATACCTTAGTGGAGCCGCTGGGGCAGTGCATTGATGTCATGAGTCAGGTCGCCGAGGGTAACCTCAACAACCAGATGCCGCACGAACATCAGGGTGAATTTGGCCGGTTGGCGGAAGCGGTGAATACGTCCATCACCAACATACGCGCCATGGTTGACAAGATCACCAAATCCTCGGCGCGGGTGGCAACGGCATCGACTGAAATTGCCGAAGGCAACAACGACTTGAGCCAACGTGTTGAAGCGCAAGCCTCCAATCTGGAGCAAACGGCGGCCAGCATGGAACAGATGACTGCGACAGTGCGCCAGAATGCCGACAACGCAAAAGACGCCAACGGCGTGTCCACCGATGCCGCGAAAAAAGCGACGCGAGGAGGCGAAGTGGTTGGGCAGGCGATTAACGCCATGGGTGAAATCAACACCGCCAGCAAGAAAATTGCGGACATCATTGGTGTGATTGACGAAATCGCGTTCCAAACCAATTTGTTGGCGCTGAATGCTGCGGTTGAAGCGGCGCGCGCTGGTGAACAAGGCCGTGGTTTTGCCGTGGTCGCGGGCGAAGTTCGCAACCTTGCACAGCGCAGTGCGGCAGCAGCAAAAGAGATCAAAGGCTTGATCAAAGACAGCGTGGAGAAAGTGGACGAAGGATCGCGCTTGGTGAACGAATCGGGATCCACCTTGAATGAGATCGTAGAAGCAGTCAGCAAAGTGTCGCATTTAATCGGCCAAATCGCGTCGTCCAGCATCGAACAATCGACCGGGATTGATGAGATCAACCGTGCAGTGACGGCAATGGATGAGATGACGCAACAGAACGCGTCGTTGGTGGAAGAGATTTCTGCGGCCAGCCAATCACTGAAAGACGAAGGCAAAGAGCTGTTGAATCTGATGAACTTCTTTACCACCGACAGCAACATCACCACGTTTGAAACACGCAAGTCGACCGCACCCGAAGTGCCCAAGCAATCGAAACGCAGCAATGTTAGCGACCTGCGTTCACCGGGCAAAGTGGCGAATGCTAGGCTCGATTTGAACGACGATGGTGATGAGTGGGAAGAGTTTTAACAAGGGACTCAGCGATGTTGGCTTTGAATGAACAAGAATTTGAACTGACGGACAAAGATTTCAAGTTCATCCAGTGGTTTATGCACAAACGGGTTGGCATTTATCTGTCTGACCGCAAGCGAGCCATGGTTTACGGGCGCATCAGCCGTCAGATGCGCCGCCGAGGCTTGAACCGCTTTGCGGAATATCGTGCGTTGATTGAACACGATGAGCAGGAATGCATTCACTTTATTAATACGCTGACCACCAATAAGACCCAATTTTTTCGCGAATATCATCATTTTGAATTCCTCGAAAAAGTGGTGGTGGAGGGGTGGCGCAGCTTGGGCAATCACAACATCAACATTTGGTCGGCGGGCTGCTCGACGGGCGAGGAGCCGTATAGCGTGGCGGCATCTTTGCTGATGTCGGGGACGTTCGACTTTGCGGAATCCGTTAACATCTGGGCGACAGACCTCGATACACAAGTGCTGGATCACGCGCGTCGCGGCATCTATTCGCAAGACGCGCTGGCGAGCATTCCGAAGCCGTACCTCAAGCCCTGTTTTCTACGCGGGAAAGGTGACCAAGCTGGCAAGATCAAAGTGGCGCGCAAGTTACAACAATTTGTGCAGTTTCATCAGTTAAATTTGGTCGATCACTGGCCGATGCGCGATGAATTCGATCTGATCTTGTGCCGGAATGTGATGATCTACTTCGACAAACCGACACAAGAGCTGTTGATCACGCGGTTTCACGATCGACTCAAACCTGGCGGCGTATTGTTTCTGGGTCATTCTGAAAGCTTGGGGCGTTGCAGTTCGATGTTCCACCATTTAGGCCAGACGATTTACGTCAAGATGTAGCGCAGCACGATGGATAGCCCAGCCACCTCGACGATCAAAATGGAGAACGTGAAATACGATCGTTTTCCCAATTTAAAACCCAACATGCCGTGGGTTAAAGTGCTGCCGGGCGGTGTTTATGCCACAGCGCAAGAGGAGATCATTTGTACTGGGCTGGGTTCGTGTGTGTCGGCGTGTATCTGGGATGAAAAAGCGGGCGTGGGTGGCATGAATCACTTTTTGCTGCCGTTTGATACCAGCGCGCAACTGCATCATTGGAAGCCCAACGAGATTCTCTCGACGGCTTCGCGCTATGGCTGTTATGCGATGGAGCTGCTGATCAACCAACTGATTAACATGGGGGCTGACCGGCGCGGCTTGAAAGTGAAGTTGTTTGGTGGTGCCCAATTGATGGGCTTTCAATCGTTGATTGGGATTAAGAACGTGGAGTTTGTGCTCGATTACGTCAAACGCGAGCACCTCAGCGTACAAGCACAGGATTTGGGTGGGTCTGAGCCGCGACGTGTCCTGTTTGATCCCAAAAGCGGCAAGGTGTGGATTAAGCGTATTCCATGCGCTGAGGTGACGGCCATTCGACGTCATGAAGCGCGTTATTCGCATCAACTCGATCAAGCCACACATGCCGAGTTGACCCCAGTGGAGCTGTTTGAATGAGCAAAAAGATCAAAGTGTTGGTCGTGGATGATTCGCCGGTGTTTCGCGCGCTGCTGATGCAATTGATTGATTCGGATCCGGATCTTGACGTGGTCGCAGGCGCTGAAGATCCCTATCAAGCGCGTGAACTGATCAAACGCCACAACCCGGATGTGCTGACGTTGGATATTGAAATGCCCAAGATGAATGGGGTGCAATTTCTGCGCAATTTGATGCGTCTACGTCCGATGCCGGTGGTGATGATTTCCACCTTGGCGCAGCATGGTGCAGACGCCACATTAGCCGCCTTGGAGCTTGGCGCTGTTGACTATTTCCCCAAGCCGTCGGTCGACAACACCGCCGACATGGTCAATTACAAAACGTTGGTCAACGAGAAAATCAAAATGGCGGCGGGTGCAAATGTCGCCACTGCCACCAAAGCGGTTTCGGCGCCTCCGTTGCCGTTCACGGCGGGGGAGACGCGTATCCAACTGCTCGCGATTGGCGCTTCAACCGGGGGGACGGAAGCGGTGAAAAGTGTGCTGTCGGCGCTGCCCGCCACGTTGCCACCGATTGTGATCACGCAACACATCAGTGCCATGTTTACGCCATCATTTGCCAAACGCTTGGATGATCACAGTGCCATCAACGTGCAGGAAGTCACCAGCGGGCACACGTTACTGTTGGCAGGACACGCGTATTTGGCGCCGGGCGATCGCCACATGGTGGTGGTCAAACGCGGCGCGCAGTTTTATGCCGAATTGGATGACCGCGGCCCGGTCAATCGCCACAAACCGTCCGTGGATGTGATGTTTGATTCGGTGGCAGAAGTGGCGGGCGATCGCGCCATCGGCGTGATTCTGACCGGCATGGGACAAGATGGCGCGCGAGGCATGTTGCGAATGCGCCAACAAGGGGCTCCGACGGTGGCGCAAGATGAAAAGAGCAGTGTGGTGTGGGGCATGCCGAGAGTGGCGGTCGAGCTCGGCGGCGCGCTCGATGTGCGCGCGCTCAATGCGGTGCCGCAATGGATCTGTGAACAAATACAAATGCACAAAAAATGACGTTGGATGTGGTGCCCAGGAGCGGATATGAAAGAGACAAAAACACGCAATAGAAAAGGCTTGATTCTGCTTGCCCAAGTGGTGGTGTTAGGCGGTTTGGCGATGCTGGCACAGAGCGTGTGGTTCATGCTCGGCGCGATGGTCGCAGCGGCATTGCCTTGGTTAGTGTTGTCGGCGAGGCAAACGGTTGACGCCACCCCTGCGGCAGCCTCGGTGCGCCAAACTAACGGGGCCGTCCAGACATCACAGCCGCCATCAAATCAAGCGCATCAGTCCAGCGAACGGCTTGAATCGGTGGTGAGCCTGAATATCGAACGCGTGCGCGAACCGTTGGAAAAGCAGCATCGCATCGTCGATGAATCCGTCGAACTGCTCAACGAGAGCTTTTTCGGCCTGCAAACCGTCAGTGAACAGCAATCGGCGATTTCCAGTACGTTGGTGAATAACCTACTGGCCAACCAAAACAGTGAATATAGCTTAACCACGGTGCTGCCGCGCACCGAAGCCATCATCAATGAATTTGTTTCTACGCTGTTGAATGTGTCGGAAAAGAGCACCTCAGCCGTCAACAGCATTCGCGACATGTCACTCAAGTTGGACGTGGTGTTTCAGTTGCTTGATCAGGTGCGGGGCTTGTCTGAGCAAACCAATCTGTTGGCGCTGAATGCCGCCATTGAAGCGGCGCGCGCAGGTGAGGCTGGGCGCGGATTTGCGGTGGTGGCCCAAGAGGTTCGTAACCTGTCGGTGAAAGCGGAAGCGCTCAACAGCCAAATCGAAAAAGAGATTCAGATTGCGCAGCAAACGGTGAAAGAAGCCAATAAAACTGTGGGTGAAATGGCATCCATTGATATGTCACACGTTGAAGCCTCCAAAGGCAAAGTGGATGACATGCTGCATGGGGTACAACAGGTGAACACCGAAATTGAGCGTGAAGTGCAAAAAATGCAAGAGCTGGGGCAAGTGTTGGTTAAACACGTTGGCGATGGTGTGCGTTCGCTGCAATTTGCCGACATCGTGGTTCAGCAAGGGGATTATGCGCAGGATTCACTCAATTACTTGGAAGAGGCCATTAGCTTGCTGAGTATGCTGCGCCACAACACACAGGCGCTGGAAGCGGTCACGGCACAAATTCAACAGCTGGAGGAGCGTTCGTCCCAACGCAGCGCGCCAGCGGCCAATCAGAGCTGCATGGACGAAGGTGAAGTGGAGCTGTTCTAAGGAGAAACTATGGGCATTGAAACCAATATCGACAATGAGAACAAGCACGTGACTATCTCGGTGGAAGGCTCGTTCTGTTTTAATTTGGTGCAGGATTTTCGCAGCAGTTATGCCAAACGCTTTGACCACCGTTACACCGTCGACATGCGCAAAGTGAACTACATTGATAGTGCGGCCTTGGGGATGTTGTTGAACATGAAAAATTACCTCGAACAGCCAGATGGCATGATTCGCATCATCAACACGCTGCCGCAAGTCAGGAAAGTGCTGATGATTTCTCGCTTCGATAAGAAGTTCTCCATTGAATAGAGCGTGAGGCGACCCCTATGCGAGTGATGGTGATCGACGATCATGCCACCAATCGAGAGCTGTGCCGGTTTATGTTGGCACATGTGGCAGAACACATTGATGTATTTGAAAACGGACAAGGCGTGGTCGAGGCGATGCAGCAGATGACATCGCTGCCCGATTTGATTCTGCTGGATGTGATGATGCCGATCAAAGATGGTTTTGCCACTGCGCAAGACATTCGCCGTGCATTTCCGGACAACTATATTCCCATCATCTTTCTCACCGTTCTGGATGATCACGACTCGTTTGAACGCTGCTTGTCGCTGGGGGATGATTTCATTCTCAAACCGGTAGAACGCAGTGTGTTGATTGCCAAAGTGCAGGCGCATTATCGAGTGGTGAAAATGCACAACGAGGTGACGGAGCAGCGCGATCAACTGCAACACTTTCGTGAACAGGTTCAATACGACTACGCGATCTCCGAATCGATTTTCTCCAATTTGATGGAAGAGATGAGCGCGCAGGTCGAGCACATTTTTGGCATCGAATACATTTCAACCCCCTCCACCATTTTCAATGGCGATCTGATTGTGGTGGCCAGTCGACCCTATGGCGGCGTGTATGTGATGATTGCTGATGCGACAGGCAGTGGTTTACCAGCGGCCATCTCAACCATTCCGGCCACGCGCACCTTCTTTTCGACCGCTGCTCGGGGATTATCGCTGGGGGAAATCGTCACGGAGCTCAATCGCTCCCTGGAAAGTTTCCTGCCGACCGGCATGATGTTGGCCGCGAGCGTGTTTGAAGTGCGAGCCAATGGATTTGAAGTCTCGTGGTGGGGCGGCGGTTTACCCGAAGGGTATGTGTTGGATGAGTCCGGCCAAATCATTAAACGCTTAGTCTCGTCGCACATGCCGCTTGGCGTGCTCAACGTTCATGAATTTGAAAGTGATATTCAGCAGGTCAAATTGGAGCCGGGGCAGCGGATTGTGTGTTATACCGATGGCATCACGGAAGCAGAAAATGCCGCTGGTGAATTGTATGGTGAGGCACGTTTAGAAACGCTGCTTGGCCGCGTGCCGCAGGGCGAGCTGATTCCCACGCTGTACGATGAAGTGCAGCGATTTGCCAAAGCTGGCACCAGCGACGATCTCTCCATTTTGACCATGACGTTTCCCATTACCAACATCAGCCCAGTGCAATTGACGCCGCCATTACTGTTGAGCAAGTTGCCGGTCAAAAGTACGCTCAGTTTCCCAGCTTCAGTGTTGCGTGAGGTGGTGGTGATGAATGAAGTGCGCACCTTTCTTAAAGGCATTGTGCTGGGCGGTGCGCATTTGGATCTGTTGTGTTCGATTTTGTCGGAGCTGTTTTCCAATGCGATTGAACATGGCTTACTGGCGCTGAAATCGGACATCAAAGACGATCCCGATGGCTTCATTCGTTACTACCAAGTGCGCGAAGAGAAACTCAACGCGCTCGATGATGCACATTGGATTCGATTGGATGTCGATTATCAGCCGAGCCGTTCGCGGATTGAATTTACCTTGGAACACAGTGGCAGAGGGTTTGATTGTCAGCAGCAGCGCAGCGTCGATGCCGACTTCACATACGGTCGAGGTATCCTGTTGGCGTCTGAGTTATGCGAGTCGCTGCACTATTCCAATGGTGGCAAGTGCGTGCATGCCGTGTATGTATTTAGCGGTTCGCATCCTTTCCCGTCATCCATTCCCTAACCATTTACACTGTAAAACCTGATTCGCGACCTAGACTTTGGTTCCAGAAGTGATGCAAGCCTTAATTTGAACATCGAATTATTTCGACTCCGTATCATTTTTTATACACTGTGTTGTAAACGACAGGAATGCCGTAAGGTGACGCAGTATGTGGAAGGATTTGATTGCTCTCTCTGAGAACAAAAAAAGCGTCATGGCCAAACTGCCTTCAGATAAATCGGTCGATAAATCTTTTTCGGCGGCCGGATTAGTTGAAGCGTTGGCCGAGATTGGCGCGCGTAAGTATTTGGTGCTCGACAGCGAAGTGACTCGCTTTGTGAACTGCGCCAAAGAGTCAAAGGGAGAGGTCTACGAAGGCATCGTGGTCGCTGAAATGCGCAATGCCAGCGTGGAAGTGGTGTTGAGTGAACAGGACATGCTGGCCAGCATGGTGGTCACCGGGGCATATGGCGGACGCGGCCTTTACGGCAGTGAGCTGGTGCATGCATTGGCGCAATCGCACGTGATCAAAGGCATCAACAAACTGGCGCTCAAGAAAGTGCTGTTGATGAGTAACACGCTCAAACCCGGCGAAACTTTTACCCAGCCCGTCGCCCAAGGCAAAGAGGCGGTGCAAGGGCAGGATGCGCAATTTATTGCGCTGGTGGACGACGTGACCAAACGCGTTCTCGCGCCCAAAGAGCGTAAGAGCCATGAAAAAATCGACATGCGTAACCTTGGCGAAACCATCACTGTCGGCGTCAATGAAGAAGTCATGCGGCGTAAACCTGCAACCAAAGGGGAGCCGGGCTTTACCGTGCAAGGCAAAGTCATAGAGCCGAAACCGGGCAACGATTCGGCGCTGTTGGCTGGCAAAGGCACCAGTATTTCTCCTCACGATCCTAATCTGCTGTTGGCCAACCAATCTGGCATGCCAATCATCAAAGGCAAAACCATTGATGTCGATAACGCGCTGTGTCTGAACAACGTCAGCGTGGCGACGGGACACGTAAAATTCAAAGGCTGTGTGGTGATCGCGGGTGACGTGGAACCCGGCATGATTGTGCGTGCGACCGGTTCGGTCACCATTGGAGGCTTTGTTGAATCGGCCGATGTGCAGGCGCAGGGTGACATTGAAGTGGGCAAAGGCATCATCGGTCATACCGTGTCTGAAGGGGACGATAAAAGTTGCGTGGTTAAATCGGGCGGCAGCATCAAAGCCAACTACGCGCAGTATGCGACGCTACAAGCCGCAGAAAACGTTCAGTTAGCCGTGCACAGCATGAGCAATGAATTGCGCTGTGGTGGCGATTTAATAGTGCTGGATGGCTCTGAGAAGCAAGGCACGCTCAGTGGCGGCACTGCCAAAGTGGGCGGGAAGATTGTCTGCCTCAATCTTGGGGTAGAAGGAGATACGGCGACGAACATCGAAGCGTTTGCGCGTTTTAGTGGCTACAAAGAGCGTATCGCCAAACACAAAGATCAGTACAAACAAGCACAAGAAGAAACGATGGATGTGATTCGTCGTGAGCTGGAATTTAAAAAACGCCCGAAAGCTGAACGGACGGAGGAAGAAGAGCTCAGCATCGATGAGCAGAAACAGAATGCCTCTGAACATATGGAAAAAGTCAAAATGGCGCTGGAGCTGCTCAACGAAGAGTTTGAGCAGATGCTAGAAAGCAACACGGTGGAAGCCAAAGGCAAAGTCTTTACCCATGTCAGCATTCAATATGGCGAGGAACGGGTGACAACCAAACGCGTACATGGCCCGTCTGTGTTTACGTTTAATCAATATGAGATTCAGATGTCATCGAAACTCGATGAAGAGGATATCGGGATTTAACTTCCCCATCTTCTCGAAAGTGGAATGAGAAAAGGGAGCGGTGGCTCCCTTTTTCTATGCCGTTGGTGAGGCACCCTTTTGTCCGCTTGTGGCTTGAGTTCTGAGGCGTATAAGCGCACAATCGGCAAAAAATAATGAGGAGTAGAAATGGATCTTTCAGATATTCGCCGCGAGTACATTCAAGGTGGTTTACGCAGAAAGGACTTACTTGCAGACCCGATTGACCAGTTCAATTTTTGGTTGCAGCAGGCGATTGATGCCAAATTAACAGACCCAACAGCAATGACGGTGGCAACGGTCGATGAAACCGGCCAACCATTTCAACGAATCGTGTTGCTGAAAAACGTCGATAAAGACGGCTTTGTGTTTTACACCAACTTAGGCAGCCGTAAAGCGCAGCACATTCAGCACAACAACAAAGTGAGTTTGCATTTCCCTTGGCATCCGCTTGAACGTCAGGTGCACATTACCGGCACGGCGGAAAAACTCACGGCGCTGGAGAACATGAAGTACTTTACCTCTCGCCCTAAAGAGAGCCAAATCGCTGCGATTGCTAGCCATCAAAGCAGTCGAATTTCTGCGCGCGGTGTGTTGGAAGGTAAATACTTGGAGCTGAAACAGAAGTTCGCCAAAGGGGAAATTCCGGTTCCGAGTTTCTGGGGTGGATTTCGTATCAAACCGGAAAGTATGGAGTTTTGGCAAGGCGGCGAACATCGCTTGCACGACCGCTTCATCTACAGCCACGCAGACGCGGGTTGGAGCGTGGATCGCTTAGCGCCTTAATCTCGTTTTGAAGAATACAAACACACGCCGCCTTATGCGGCGTGTTCGTTTTTTAGTACCACAGAGAGCTGCGTTTTGAGCAGCGTTTTCGGAATCACCGAACCAAATCCTAGATCCAGCGCCACATCGAGCAGATTCTCTTTGCTATGCGCGCCAAACTTATTGCGCAATCGCGCTTCGTAACCTTCTACCGTTTTGATTGAAATGCCCATCACGCGCGCAATGTGCTGCGGTTTCTTGCCGTACAGCATCAAAAACAGCGTTTCTGATTCGCGGGTGGTGAGTTTCGGCAGGGGCGTTTCGCTGTGACTGTTCGACGATTTGAATGGTGCCGTTAAGCCAGTGGCGCGGCACACCCAGTGACCCACTTCCAATATTGCGGTGTCCGTTAAGTCTTGGCCGTAGAAAATCGTGCCCTGAATGTTGCCGTCGGCGTCTCGCCATGGGCTTTTGGTAAAAATATGCGCGTGCCAACGGCCATCGGGGTAGGGGTGAATGTCGAGCACTTTCAGTGAGCGGCCGGTTTGCATGACGTAGCGATCTTGCTCTTGAAAATCGCCTGCGCAGGCGACGGTCGGGCTGGGCATGTCGAAATCTGTGCGTCCCACACACTGCTCGGCGGACGCTACCCCGATTAATTCACCGTATGCGTCGTTGGCATACACAAAGACAGAATTGAGATCTTTACAGCCCCAATAACCGGGCAATTGTTTAAACAGTAGAATTTGTTCGGCAGTCAGCGGAGTAGACACACACAGTTCCTCATATACAACGGGCTAATGATAGCAAGCGTGAATCCGGTTGTAAGCAATGAAATGCAGTGAATTGATATGAGCTGGAGGAAAAAAAAGCCAGCCTGAAGACGGGCTGGCAACAAATACAAGAAACATATCTTGTCGACGTGTAGAAGAGGTTCCATGATTTCAGCGAGGGTCTGCTGAAAACACAGAGATATCAATAAGATATCGGGCGGTAGGTCTGACCTAACGCTTGGAGCTAACTATATTGAAGCTCCCTGAAACACTAAAGGGGGGAAATCCCCCCCTTTAGTGAAAAAGTGACGCTTAAAGTTCGCGAAGTATGCGGAAACCGACGTAATTGGCCGCCGCCGACGGGGAAATGAACAGCTCACTTTCTGCTTTTGCCATTTCTGGCGAGAAACTCCACGCGCCGCCTTTGGCTAAGCCGCGGTCATCGTTGGTCCATTGCCAGACGTTCCCAACCACGTCGTAGAAACCCAATCGGTTCGGTTCAAATGCGCGCACGGGTGATGTGCTCTTATTTGACCATGGCGTGCCGCCCCAACCGGTGTTGGCTTGGCCGCTGCCAAATGTATCGCCCCACCAGTAACTGGTTTTGCTCCCTGAACGCGCCGCAACTTCCCACTCATCTTCGCTGGGTAGACGATAGGTAAAGCCGGTCTGTTTCGAGAGCCATTCGGTGTAGGCTTTGGCGTCGTTGCGGCTGACACACACGGCTGGTGATTGCGCCGACTGTTTGAAGCCGGGGTTGCGCCAGTAGCTGTCTGGAACCGGCATGACTTCGGAGTTGTTGACCGCGATACACAAGTTTTGCAGCTCGGCATCGGTTTGGTAACTGGTTTGATTCACAAAGGTTTCAAACTGGGCCACGGTGACGGGGGTGGCGCTAATCGCGAAAGCATGATCAAGGCGAACTTGACGAGATGCGTTTTCGCCTAGCAGGTATTCCCCGCGCACCAAAGTGATCATTTCAGGGGCTTTGACGTTGCCTTTGAGGGAGTCAGCAAACTTAAAGCCTTGTTTTAAAACGTTTGCATGTTCACGCAGCACGGCACGCAGCGTGTGGTCAGAGCGAATGCTCAGCTCTTGATGGAATGAACGATAGCCCTCTTTTTCGACCGTAATCATGTGCTTGCCAACCGGAAGCATGATTTCAACCGGGGTGCTGCCGTAGCTGACGCCATCAACCGAGACTTTGTCGTTGTACTGATTCGAACGCACGGCCAAACTGACCCACGCAATCTCTTGCTGTTTGCTGGTCTGCGTGTTGTCCCCAGGGGCGAAACAGTATTGCGAGGCCACATTGAGCAGCTTGCACGGTGTGTTCTCTGCAGGGCGCGCATCGAGCTGTGCAGCAATAACTGTTTTGAATTTACTACCGTCAAAGAAGCCAGAATCGGTGGTGGTGTGTTTGAGCACGTGGATATTGAGCGACACGTCCGACAGATGCTGTTTCACGATAGCCGCTTCGCTGGTTTCATCAATCAGCCAACTTTGGAACTGTTTCACCGCTTTCTGCAGCGCCAGATCGGTGGTTTGTTTCGCACATTGTGCCAGCGTCATGTCGGCTTTACAGGCGTTCGTGAAACTAACTTTTTGATCGCCGCTGCGATTGAGCTCTGTGCGCAGACGTGCCACCCGCGCTCGAACTTTATCGTCATCCAACTGTGCGATGTTTTGCTCAATGACCTGTTGCGTGGCTTGCGCTTGCACCAGTGCGGCTTGTTGCTCTTGCAGTTTCTGCTCGGCTGCTAAGCGCGCTTTCTGATTCTGTTTGACGTTGGCCCAAGCGGCCTGATAGGCGTTCTGAGAGACCGAGAGATCCAGATCAGGTTCATCAATCATCTTGCGATAATCGCGTTCGAGATTCGCTTTGGCGGTACTCAGCGCTGCGTCCAAGCTTTGCGTTTGTTGATTGAGGCGATCCAGTTCGCTCTGCTGATTATCGACAGCAGTTTGCTGAGTCTGGGTTGCCTTTTTTGCATCCTGCAACTCTGAGTGCTTACTGAACAGCGCGTCGTCAATGGCCACAACGGTAGCGGGTGCTACGGTTTCAGCCATGGTGGGCGCAGCAATCAAGCAAGGCGAGAGTGCGAATAACAGAGCGGGTAAACCTTGTCGCATGGTTGTCTACTTCAGTTAAATGTTGAAAAAACTGTCGGTATTCTAAACGAAAACGCCATTTTGTCAGAAGTCATCTTTCAATAACTTAGTGACAAAATGGCGTTGAAACGACAGCGTTGTGATACGCGACGACCAATCCGATGATTAGCTGTCTTTATTTGGGCGAAGCTTCACCCAAACGGTGTCATTGCCGTTCACGGTAATCACGCGGTTGTAGCTCTCATAACCGTCTTTCGACACGGTAACCTGATGGCGACCGGCAGGAAGAACGATTTCAACCGGCGTACTGCCGTAGCTGATGCCATTGATGGTCACTGAATCATTGTACTGATCCGAACGCACGGTCACGTTGGCCCACTGCTTGTCTTTTTTAACGTTCTTCTCATCAGAAGCGCCTTTTAAGCAGTAGCGGCTCGACACGTTCAGCAGTTTACAGGCCGCCACCGCTTCTGGCTTGGCCTGAAGCTGCGCTTGCATCTGGGTAAAGTATTCGTTGTTGCCTTCGAAACCACTGCGAATGATTTGACTCTCTTGTACGTGAATGTTGAGTTCTACGCCATTGAGGTTTTGCTTCGCAATCACAGATTCGGTTAGGTTATCCAACAACTTCGCACGAAAGGTTTTCACCGCTTTCTGCTTGGTCAGGTGTTGGCCTTGGCTCGAACATTCGCCCAGCGTCATGGTGGTGGAACACGCCGTCTTATAACTGGTTTCCATCACATCGCTTTCACGCAATTCAGCATCCAGACGTTTGACGCGCGCTTCGATTTTGCTCTCTTCCAGATTCGAAAACTCGGTTTTCAAACGCGCTTGCTTCTGTTTAATCTGCGACAGACGCATTTCGCTTTCGGTGATCGCTTGATCGTTGGTCAGCTTTTCAGACTGGTTGTCTTTGACGGCTGTCCAGCTTTCCTGATACTTCTTCTGGAACGTGACTAAGTCGGTGTCCGGATCTTCGAGAAGACGGCTATATTGTTTGTCCAGCGCCGACTTGGCACGGTTACGTTTAGCATCCAGCTCTTCGCTTTCGCGCTGCAGACGAGCTTGTTCGTTCTTCAGCTGCTGAAGTTTTGAGCCTTCTGTGTCGTACTCAGAGACGATAGAATCGATCTCGCTCTGTTTTGTACTGATTTTCTCATCGATAGCGGCGACAGGATCTACCTGTGTTATTTCATCCGCGTATACCGATGCAGATACCCAAACTGGGCTTAGCGCAAGCAGTAGCGCTGGGAGGCGATGTTTAATCATAGGTCCCTGCAACAAATTGATATGGTTCCACTGGGAGCAGTGGCAATAGACAAACTTTTGACAGCGTTATCAATACGCTGGCTCTTGTAATGCAAATGCTCTTTTTTATAGCAAAAAAATCACCAAAACCGGGCAATAGGCCACTGATTTTGTGAATCTTATAACTCTGCAAACTCCATTTTGAGCAGATTATCGAAATATGCAAGCTCCGATTCCCGATCTGGTTTGACGTTTTTCAATTGAACACTCATTGACCGTAATTTATGTGCACTTGATCATTGTTCCGAGATGTTCCACGCGGTCAATTTCACCCGGTCGACCCATCCAATTGGCGTATGTTTACTTTCTGAGCGGCGACAGAGGCGAGATTTTCGCTTCTGACAAATTTGTTATAAAATGCAGACCTGTCATCGTGAGGTGAAACGATCATGAGTAATTTATCTTCACACAATCCGCCCATTTTGGAGCAAAGAGCCAAACTTTTGTCGCCCAAACCGGCGGAGCTGGTGACTTTGCCTTCGCACATGCACTGCCACGATCACAGTTACACGCAAATCGTTATCGGCTTAAAAGGTCAGGCTGAATTTGAAGTCAGCGGCATGGGCAATATTGTCGGCCCGGGGCAGGGGTGCGTGGTGACGTCAGGCTCTGACCATGCCTTTGGTGGCATTGTCGGGCAGTCGGATATTCTGGTGCTGAACATGCCACAGGCTTCGGCAGACGATCCGTTGATGTTGCAAAAAATCAACGATTTATCGCGCGCTGATGTCTACTTCCAATTGGATGGCCAGATTCAGAAACTGGTGCAAATGTTGGTGCAGGAAATGCAAAACAGCCCAGAAGATATGCTGCTTAGCCGCGCCTGTGGTGACACCGTTTTGGCGCTGTTGCAGCGGCATATTTCAGCGTTTGAAACCCATCGGAAAGAATCGCGCTTTGATTTAGACGCCATTGACCGTTACATCGAACAGCACATCAGTAGCCGCATTTCAGTGGCGCAGCTTGCGGGCAGCGTGTTTCTGGGTGAAAGCCAATTCCATATGCTGTTCAAAGAACAAATGGGCATCACGCCGCACCAATACGTGCTCGGTAAGCGCGTGGATATGGCGAAACACCTCATCGAGCAGGGCCGATTGACGTTTGGTCAAGTGGCAGAACTGAGCGGTTTTTCGAACCAAAGCACCTTTGCTCATACATTTTCTCGCCTTCAAGGGGTTTCCCCGTCCCAGTACAAAAAAATGTGTCGTAATTAAACGCTGAATATTGCGAATTTTAATGAGAATTATTCTATAACCCGAAACTGTTCACGCGGTTTCGGGTTATTTATTTGCGAAATTTGGTAAATGAACAGCATTTTATTTTGTCTAAATTGATGTGATTCTGTTTTTGTTTTGTTAAAAAACCGAGTTTTTGGCAAAAAGCTCGGAGTTTTTGACAAGTATTCTTCACGCGCTCAAAATACACTGCCAGCCATTGTAGGAAACCCGACCCTATCATTCTCGGGTGTGAGATTAAGGAAAACGCATGTTTACAGCAACTGATGTGTTGAAAGCAGAATTTGTTGAGCAGCCGCTCAGCAAATTGTGGTCACAGATCTCGCCACTTTACATGGTGGACGAATCCCAATGGCTAAAACAACTCTTACCGTTGGCGACCCCAAGCGATGCAGAAAAATCATCGATGGCCGTCAAAACCACTGAACTGATCGAAGCCATTCGCAGAGACAAAAAGTCGATTCAGATGATCGATGCGCTGCTGCTTGAATACAGTTTGGATACGCAAGAAGGCATTCTTTTGATGTGTCTGGCAGAAGCGCTGATGCGTATTCCAGATACGGAAACCGCCGACGCGTTCATTCGTGACCGTTTGGGTGTGGCCGACTGGAAATCGCACCTCAAAAACTCCGATTCCGTGTTCGTGAATGCGTCCACGTGGGGATTGATGCTGACGGGCAAAGTTGTGGGTCTGGCCGATGCAGAAGGCACCAGCCCGGTTCAAGCGGTCAACCGTTTGGTGAACAAGCTCAGTGAACCTGTGATTCGTAAAGCGATGCATCAGGCGATGAAGATCATGGGTCACCAGTTTGTGCTGGGCCGCACCATCGCGGAAGCCCAGAAAAACGGCCGCACCATGCGCGACAAAGGCTACACCTACTCATTTGACATGTTGGGTGAAGCGGCGTTGACCACAGCAGACGCAAACAAATATTTCAAAGATTACTTGATGGCGATTGAAGCGGTTGGCCGCGACAAATATGGTCTAGATACCAGCCCTGCACCCTCAGTATCGATCAAACTTTCTGCGCTGCACCCTCGTTATGAAGTCGCCAACCGCGACCGTGTGATGACCGAGCTACATGACACACTGATCCAATTGCTGGAACGTGCGATGGAGCTGGATGTCGCGATCACGATCGATGCCGAAGAAGCGGATCGCCTCGAACTGTCTCTGGAGCTGTTTGAAAAAGTTTACCGCCACGAAAAAGTCGCAGGCTGGGGCAAGTTTGGTCTGGTGATTCAGGCGTATTCCAAACGTGCTTTGCCAGTTCTGGCATGGCTGACTGCGCTGGCAAAAGATCAAGGCGACCTGATTCCGGTACGTTTGGTGAAAGGCGCGTACTGGGACAGCGAAATCAAGTGGTCACAACAAAGTGGCTACACCGGTTACCCGGTTTACACCCGCAAAGAAGCGACGGATGTGTCGTACTTGGCGTGTGCGCGTTTCCTATTGAGCGAGAGCGTGCGTGGCAATTTGTTCCCACAATTTGCAAGCCACAACGCGCAAACCGTGACCGCCATTGCGGTGATGGCGCAACACAAAGATTTTGAATTCCAACGTCTGCACGGCATGGGTGATGCGCTGTACAACCAAGTGATGGCCGCATACAAGCAATCGGTGCGTATCTACGCTCCGGTGGGAAGCCACAAAGATTTGCTGCCTTATCTGGTTCGTCGTTTGTTGGAAAATGGTGCCAACAGCTCGTTTGTCCATCGTTTGGTGGATGCGCGTTGCCCGATCAACACGCTGACACAGCACCCTGTGGACATGTTGCTGGCGTTCGATACGCTCAACAACACCAAAATTCCGCTCCCGACGCATATCTTCCCTGAGCGCAGCAACTCGTACGGTGTCAACATCGACATCGAAAGCGAAGCGAAACCGTTTGAAGAGCAAGTGAACGCGTTCCTGAGCAAGCAATGGCAAGCGTCACCGATCATCAACGGAGAGATCCAATTCGAAAGCATGATCAAGGCAGCTGCCCAACCTGAGTTGGTGAAAGCGCCGTACGATCGTCGTATCGAGGTGGGTCAGATTTTCCACGCGAACCATGATCATGTTTCCGCTGCGATCGAAACTGCCCACGCTGCGTTTGCTGCTTGGAACCAAGCGCCAGCGCAAGCTCGCGGTGAAAAGCTCGATAAGCTGGCCGATCTGTTGGAAGCCAACTTGGCCGAATTGGTGGCGATTTGTCATCAGGAAGCCGGAAAAACCATTCACGACAGCATTGATGAAGTGCGTGAAGCCGTCGATTTCTGTCGCTACTACGCCAAACGCATCGATACATTGGGTCAGTTCTCCATTGACGGTTTTGATGGTCAGAGTCGCCAAGTGGCTCGTCAAGGTCGTGGTGTGTTCGTGTGTATCAGCCCATGGAACTTCCCATTGGCGATTTTCCTTGGCCAAATTACCGCGGCCTTGGTGGCCGGAAACACGGTGGTTGCCAAGCCCGCTGAACAAACCAGCCTCATCGCAGCGCGCGCTGTGGAACTGATGCTGGAAGCCGGTTTCCCTGGTGGCGTCATTCAACTGCTGCCGGGTCGCGGCTCGCAAATCGGTACGGCGTTGACGTCTCACCCTGCGATTGCCGGTGTGGCGTTTACAGGGTCAACCGCAACCGCGCAGCGCATCAACCAAACCTTGGCTGAGCGTGATGCGGATCCGGTGCCGTTTATCGCAGAAACTGGCGGTCAGAACGCGATGATCGTGGACAGTACCGCGCTGCCAGAACAAGTGGTTCGTGACGTTCTGCGCTCTGCATTTGCTTCTGCAGGTCAACGCTGTTCAGCGCTGCGCGTGCTGTATGTTCAACAAGACATCGCCGATCGCATCATTACGCTGATTCAAGGCGCAATGCAGGAGCTGTCTGTGGGCACTCCGTACCTGCACAGCACGGATGTTGGCCCGGTGATTGACACCAAAGCGAAGCAAGGCTTGCTGGCGCACATTGAACGTATGACGCAAACGCAGAAGAAAGTGGCACAACTGGAACTGGGTGAAGCATGTGAACACGGTGATTTCGTGGCGCCAACGGCGTTTGAAATCTCGGGCATTGATTGCCTGACCGAAGAGCAATTTGGCCCAATCCTGCACATTGTTCGTTTCAAAGCGAGCGAATTAGCCAATGTGGTACAGCAAATTAACGAGACCGGTTTTGGTCTGACGATGGGGATCCACAGCCGCAACGAGACCACCTATCGTTGGATCGAGAAACATGCGCGTGTGGGGAACTGTTACATCAACCGTGACCAAGTGGGTGCGGTGGTGGGCGTTCAGCCATTCGGCGGTCAGGGCCTGTCCGGCACTGGACCGAAAGCAGGTGGTCCACACTACCTGTATCGTTTCACACAAGTACAGTACAGCTAATCCGTTCAGCGAAGGAGACTAACCATGGTGCATCAAGTAACTCGTTTTTCTGACGCTTTTTCGGCTTGGGAAAATTGGAATCTGACTGGCTTTGACTCGAAATGTGAGTCACTGCTGTCGGTGAAAAAGAATTTAGAAAGCACGATGCCAGCTTTGGCAAAAGTGATTTCTTACCAACTTCAACAGGCTTCCACACTACTGGCGCATCCGCACCAATTTGTGGGGCCAACTGGAGAAACCAACGAGCTTTATACTGCAGGGCGCGGTGTTGCCCTCATCATTCAAGATGACAGCAGTAATGAAGCAAAACTGGCGGTCGCGGCTCAACTGTGTGCTGCGCTGGTCGCAGGCAACAGTGTCGTTTTGTGTAGCGATGATGCTGAGCTGACGTCCGCTCTTTCGTCTGCTTACGAGCAGTCCACCTTACCGGCTAACGTGCTGCAGTTTGCCACGTTCGATGCGTACCATCAGTTGATGGAATCGGACATTCGCTGCATGGGTTATGTCGGTAAAACGGCGGTCGAGCGTAGCCTCAACCGTCAGTTAGCCAAACGTTCAGGCGCAATTGTGAGCCTGGTGTCTGAAACGGATTTCGCCGCATTGCCTGTGGCGAACGATCCACACTTATCGCTGCGTTTTATTACCGAACGCACGCGCACAATAAATATAACAGCAGTGGGCGGCAACGCGACCTTGCTTGAGCTTGGGAACGAGGCCCACTAATCCTTTCTGTAGTTCTCCCCTCACCCTTTGTGAGGGGACATGGAAGGCGATCGTATATAAGAGGACATTTCAATGGAAAATAGCTTTGCTATTACGACCACGTTTATCGTCTACCTCATCTTGATGTTGGCGATTGGGGTCATTGCATATCAGCGAACGAAAAACTCGTCTGATTACTTTTTGGGTGGCCGTTCGTTAGGCCCGTGGCCTGCAGCACTTTCTGCCGGTGCCTCTGACATGAGTGGCTGGTTGCTGCTGGGTTTGCCGGGTTATGCGTACGCGGCAGGTATTGAAGCATTCTGGTTGGCGGGTGGCCTGCTGATCGGTACATGGGCCAACTGGCTGATCACCGCGAAACGTCTGCGTACTTACAGCATTACGACGGATGCGCTGACCCTGCCTGAATTCCTGTCTCGTCGTTTCAACGACAATTCGAAACTGATTCAAACCATTTCAGCATTCTTCATTCTTCTGTTTTTCCTTTTCTACACCAGCTCAGGCTTGGTGGCAGGCGGTAAACTGTTTGAAACGGTCTTCGGCATGGATTACAGCACAGCCGTGATTATCGGTACGGTGTGTGTGGTGTCGTACACGCTGTTTGGTGGTTTCCTTGCGGTATCATGGACGGACTTGGTGCAAGGCCTATTGATGGCAGCAGCGTTGCTGATTGTGCCACTGGCGGCAATGAACGGCGGTCTGACTAAACTGGATCACGACCTGGTGGCGATTAACCCAGAGCTGCTGACCATGTGGAATGACGTGAAAGGCCAGCCGCTGTCGGCGGTGGCGATCGTCTCGCTGGTTGCGTGGGGCTTGGGCTACTTTGGTCAGCCACACATTTTGGCTCGTTTCAAAGCCACACGTTCCAACAAAGATCTGACTACAGCACGCCGTATCGCAGTGATTTGGACGGGTTTGTCGATGATTGGCGCGATGCTGGTCGGCTTGGTTGGCCTGATCTACGTGACCAACAACGGCAACATTCAGTTGGATGACGGCGAGAAAATTTTCATGCTGCTGGTGAACGCGATTTTCCACCCAGTGATGGCGGGTATTTTGTTGGCAGCAATTCTGGCGGCCATCATGAGTACCGCCGATTCTCAGCTGTTGGTGTCGTCGTCAGCGATGGCTGAAGACTTCTACAAACAAGTGTTTAAGAAAGACGCGACGTCGGAAGAAATCGTGCGAGTTGGCCGTGCGGCGGTGATCATCATCTCCATCATTGCGCTGATTCTTGCAATGACGCCAGACAGTTCGGTTCTTGGCCTTGTGTCTTACGCATGGGCTGGTTTTGGTGCCGCCTTTGGTCCAGCACTGGTTCTGAGCCTGTACTGGGCTCGCATGAACCGCAATGGCGCATTGGCCGGTATCCTCGTTGGTGGGATCACCATCGTGGTGTGGAAACAGCTGTCCGGTGGTTGGTACGACGTGTACGAAATCGTACCGGGAATCATCTTCTCGACTATCGCGATTGTGGCAGTGAGCCTGCTGACGGGTGAGCCAGAAGAAACCGTGAAACAACAACACAAGACCTTCAAAAAGCACTTGGTTGAACTCGATTAATTGACCATCGATTGACACAACTGCGCAAAGCCCCACCGATGTGGGGCTTTTTTGTGCTTGTGTCAGCCCACTGCAATAGCAGAAACTCAATCGAAAGTGGGTGTTGTTTTTTGAATCTAAATCACAAACTTAAAACTAAAGTTTGGGACAATGGAACCAATCGATTCAAAATGCGTCAATTGTCAATAACTGAGCACACTGATAGGAGGACCCACCATGCCAGAAGCGTATTGCAACTGTTGTCGAAAAACCACACCGCACAAAGTTGTAATGAGGCGTAGCCAGGCGGAGGATGTGTCAGGCTGGCAGGGTTTTCAGCAGTTTATGGCAGCATTGATGCACGGTGAACACTATTACAAAATGGAGAAACAGGGGTTTTGCCGCGTGTGTAACCAACAATCGGATCTCTCGCCCGCCGATTTCTCTCGTGCCAGAGTGATTTAGTTTGATGACAACAAGATGGCTTCCGTGTGACACAGGGAAGCCATGGTTGTTTCTGTGCTCACAATGGGCAGTAGATCACTGATTTCACCTGACGCCTTCTCTGTTCTTCCCTTATTGGGAACTTTCGCAAAGTAATCTCTTTTCGTTCAGCTAATCTGTAGGTAATTTATCTGATGACATGACGAAGGAGCCCATTCATGCAGTTAAGTTTAAAGAGAAAGATGGTTTTCTCTGTGGTGATAGCGATCGCACTGACCGCCATCGCATTGGTTCTCGCGGGCTACAAAACCTTCCAGCAGGACAGTTGGCGTGCCATCGAAAGCGAAAGCCGCAATACGCTGCAAGCTCACGCGAAGGGGATTGGCGACTGGTTCGCGACCAAGCAACATGCGTTAAAAGGCTTGCGCGAAGAAATCGAACGTAACCCCAATCTCGACTTGGTGCCGCACCTGCGCCAAACCCTTGAATCCGGTTCATTTGGTCTCAGTTACTACGGTAACGAACAGGGCGAAATGTTCCGCCAAGATCCCTCTCTCAATAAAGCAGGTTACGATCCTCGTGAGCGCGGCTGGTACAAAGAAGCCAAAGCGGCGGGCAAACCCACCACCACAGAACCGTATGTGAGTGTCACCATGCAAACGCTGGTGGTGACGTTAACGGAACCGGTGCGCCTCAACGGCCAATTGATCGGCGTGGCTGCGTCCAACTTGGCACTGAACAAGCTGATTCAAGACGTGTTGGCGATTGAAGTGCCAGGCAAAGGTTACGCCATTCTGGTGAACCAAAAAGGCAAAATCGTCGCGCACCCAGACAAAGACTTGATTCTTAAACCCACGCAAGACATCGCACCGGGCTTAACCGTGTCGGCGCTGCAAGGGGTGGCGCATAATCACCAACTGCTACCACTGGCGATCAACGGCAAAGACAAAGTGCTGATGGCACAAAGCATCGACAACACCGATTGGATGTTGGTGATGGTGATGGACAAAGCCGTGCTGGAACAGCCGTTAAATCAAATGTTGTTGACCCAAACCTTGATCGGTTTGGTGATTCTGCTGGTGATGGCTTTAGCCACGTCGTGGTTTGTGGCGCGTCAGCTCAATGAGCTGAGCAACATTGCGGCGGCGCTGGGTGACATCGCTGAAGGCGACGGCGACCTCACGCGTCGTCTGGCCGTGAAAAGTGATGATGAAGTCGGCATGCTGGCTGATAAATTCAACATGTTTGTCGATCGCCTACACGTGATGGTGAAAAATGTGCGTGACGTATCTGTTGCGTTGAACGACGGTGCGAACCACGCGGCACGCTCTGCGGGGCAGCGTAGCGAGCGCATTCGAACGCAGCAGGACGAAATCACCATGGTTGCGACCGCCGTGACGGAAATGGCATCGGCCACCGCAGAAATTGCTGGCAATGCCGACAACACCGCGAAAAACGCCAACCAATCGGTCGAACTGGGGGCGCAAGGGTACCAACAAATGCAGCAAAGCAAGCATTCGATTGATCAGTTGGCGCAAGAGTTGACGGGCGCGGTGACCATCATCGGCGAACTGGAAGATCACGCCAACGAAATCTCGACCATTCTGTCGACCATTCGCGCGATTGCCGAGCAAACCAATTTGCTGGCGTTGAATGCGGCGATCGAAGCGGCGCGGGCTGGCGACCAAGGCCGCGGTTTTGCGGTGGTGGCCGATGAAGTGCGCGTGTTGTCGCAGCGCACGCATGCGTCGACAGAAGAGATTCAAACCAAGATTGCTGGCCTGCAGAAAGTGACGGCGAATGCGGTGACCGTGATGACGGAAAGCCACAAACTGGTGGAAACCAGCGTCACGGACGTCAATCAAACTGGCGAAAGCTTGCAAGCGATCAGTGAAGCGATTCAGTTGATTAGCGACATGGCCACGCAAATCGCTTCGGCGGCAGAGGAGCAATCGTTGGTGACGGCTGATATCAACGGCAATACTGAATCGGTGCGTGAAGTCAGTGATGCGTTGGCAAGTGAAGCGCAAGATGCGGTGCTGCAAGCCAAAGAGCTGCACAGCCTTGCGAAAGAGTTGGAGCAGGAAATATCCCGCTTTAGGCTTTGATTGACCGTAAACTACCAAGGGCATCTGATGATGCCCTTTATTTTTTCACTGTGAAGACAATCACAACCCGTATTGAAACGCTTCGTGCGGCGTCGATTCGCCAGTATGGTATGCACCAATGATGTGTCACAGGGAATTCGAACATTATGCATTTAGACCGAGTGGACCAACAAATTCTGCGTATTCTGCACGACAAAGGACGCTTGCCCGTGGTGGAGTTGGCCAAGATGGTCAATCTCACCACTTCCCCGTGTTCAGACCGGGTCAAACGGTTGGAAAAAGAGGGCTACATTAAGGGCTATCACGCTGAACTGAATGCGGAAAAACTGGGGTTGGATGTGCAGGTGTTTATTCACATTCGCCTCGATCAAACCAGTTTTTCTATTTTTGAGCGTTTTGCCGAAGCGGTGCGTGATGTCCCGGAAATTGAGGCCTGTTATTCACTGTCCGGAGATTTTGACACCATGATCAAGGTGCGGGTTCGGGACATGAAAGCCTATCAAGCCTTTATGTCGGGTAAACTAGGCACGTTACCGGGAGTCATTCAGACCCGCAGTGAATTTGTCATTGAAGAACACAAAACCAGTTTCGGCATCAACCCGGAACTCATTTGTGCGATATAAGTTGGAGAGATTATGGCGCAGTTAGCCGATGTGACCACGGAGCCGGTAGGTGATGTGGCGCTGTTAGACGCTCAATTTGGCCGTTTAAGCATTCAGTTTGCTAACGACCCGTATCCTTCACTGGAAAAGCGCCAGCAGCGTTTGGTGGCGCTGAGACAGGCTTTGCTCAGCGAACAGAATGCGCTGGCAGAGGCGCTCAGCCAAGATTTTGGTTTCCGTAGCCGTTTTGACAGCGTGCTGTGCGACATCGTTCCGGCGGTCAGTCAGCTCGACTACACGCTTAAATCCCTCAAACGATGGATGAAACCGCAGCGACGCAAAGCGGGGCTGATACTTTCTCCTTCGCGCGTTCGAGTGCGCTATCAACCGTTGGGCGTTGTGGGCATTATTGTGCCGTGGAATTTTCCGGTGGTGTTGAGCCTCGCGCCACTGGTGACGGCCGTTGCGGCGGGCAACCAAGTGATGCTCAAACTCAGCGAGCACACGCCGCACACCAATCAGGTGTTGCGCCGCATCGTGGCCGCGCTGGGGGACATTGCACTGTGTGTTGAAGGCGAAGCGCACGTGGCTTCAGCATTTAGCGCGTTGCCGTTTCAGCACCTGTTATTCACGGGCTCGACGGCGGTAGGACGCAAAGTGGCCTTGGCTGCTGCGCATCATCTCACGCCCGTCACGTTGGAACTCGGCGGTAAATCCCCGGTGATTATCGCCCCTGATGCCGATTTAACTCGTGCGGTTGACCAGATCATGTTGGGTAAAGCGACCAACAGTGGCCAGATCTGCGTCGCGCCGGATTACGTGATGTTACCCGAGGCGCAGTTGGCGTCGTTCACCGAGTGCTATTTGCGCCGCTTTGCCAAACGTTTCGTCAACAAGCAAGGCAAGCTCGATTGCACGCACATCATCAACGCTACTCAGTATCAAAGACTACACATGCTGCTGGACGATGCGCGTCAGCAGGGTGCCGAGGTGAGTACGTTCAGCCATCCCGTTGAACTGGCCGAAGGACAAATGGCACCGCATGTGATCACGCAAGTGACCGATGCGATGCGCGTGATGCAAGAAGAGATCTTTGGTCCGATTCTGCCCTTAATCGGTTATCGCACCATTGAAGAGGCGATTGAACGGGTCAATGCGCAGCCACGTCCGCTGGCGTTGTATGTGATGAGTGATGATCAAGATATTATCGATTACGTCCTCAAACGCACCCACAGTGGCGGTGTGGCGATCAACGACACCTTGTTGCACGTCGCGGCTGATGATGCGCCATTTGGCGGTGTGGGGGAATCGGGAATGGGGCATTATCATGGCATCGAAGGCTTCCAAACCTTCTCCCACGCCAAAACCGTCCTGCATTCCCTCAGCAAGCTGCCGCGCAGTCGTTGGTTGCTGAATCACCGCAAACTGTGGCTGAAGCTACTCAGCCGTTTTGTGCTGCGTTAACTCAGGCCATGGCAGAGGTGCTGCGGCGCTTTTTGCACGATTTGTGTCAGCAACGCTTTTCAATCGTCTATGAAAGCACTACCATACTCGCAGTCGCGGTGCTGAACGCCGCGACGTTCTATCTTTTAAGTATTCTCAGGGCGGGGCGAAACTCCCCACCGGTGGTATGCCCTATGGGGCGAGCCCACGAGCGCTCGATTCGTCGAGGTCAGCAGATCTGGTGAGACGCCAGGGCCGACGGTTACAGTCCGGATGAGAGAGAATGACAAACACACCAACCGCATGGATTGAGGTTCCCTCGTTCCTTGGATTTGGTGCACTTGGTTTTGGCTTTTGATCCCTCATAACAGCCCTGATTCTGGTCATTATTAGGAGTAACCATGAATCAGTTATCGCTACTTGCCGAATTCGGCGACTCAATTACCCGTGTTGAAAATGCACTACAAGCGCTGCGCGAAGGTCGCGGTGTATTGCTGCTCGACGATGAAGATCGTGAAAACGAAGGTGACATCATCTACTCAGCAGAGACCCTCACATCCGAACAAATGGCGCTGATGATCCGCGAATGCAGCGGCATCGTGTGTCTGTGTCTGACCGATGAGCAAGCCAACAAGCTGGAACTGCCACCTATGGTGCAAGTGAACGACAGCAAAAACCAAACCGCATTCACCGTGACGATTGAAGCGCGCCATGGCGTGACCACCGGCGTCTCTGCAAAAGACCGCGTGACCACCATCAAAACCGCGATCAACCCGAACGCTAAACCGGACGACCTAGCACACCCAGGACACGTGTTCCCACTGCGCGCGCGCAAAGGTGGCGTGATGGCGCGTCGTGGCCACACCGAAGGCACTGTGGATCTGATGCAAATGGCGGGTCTGCTGCCATCTGGTGTCCTGTGCGAAGTGACTAATCCCGATGGCACCATGGCTAAAACGCCTGAAATCGTGGCATTTGGTAAACTGCACAACATGCCTGTTTTGACCATTGAAGACATGGTGCAATACCGCATGCAGTTCGACCTGAAGCTGGCTTAATCTCCCGCTTTACAGTGTAAAGGCGCGCTCTGTCGCGCCTTTTTTTGTTTGGGTGATGTCTTGGCGCCGGGTTTGGCTGGTCGCTAGTTCAATTTCAAATTCTGTGCAGAAATGATGTTGAACATTGTTGTCATTTTGAGGTCTGAATTCTGATTTAGACGGAAAATGAACACTGTTTTTCATTACGGTGATGGATGGAATTTTGACGTATCATCAGCAGTATCATTCGCTTAGCATCACTACGTTATTTTTATTCTGGATATTGTTTCTGTTTGTAAAATATTCCGTATAATACTTAGCATTTTCTCCTCATTTAGTGTTTATTGTCGTCAACTTTTTGGCTTTGGAATCCCCGCTTTTTATGTTACTCAAGCTTTTGTTTAAATGGAGTATTAACTTCGTTGGTCAGCCTAAACAGTCAAAGGTGAAGGATTCTGACAAGCCAAGAATTTTGATTATCCCTTACAACGCGATTGGGGATATGGTGATGACTGCGCCCCTGTTTAGTGCATTAAAGCAGGCGCATCCTGAGTGGCAGTTAGAAGTTTTATGCAGCTCGCGAAACCACGAGATCATTCGTTATCATCCTGCCTTGAGCCGTTGTTGGTTGCTCGATATCGACTTAAAACCGCAGCGCGCATTTTCCCAACATCGTTTACGTCAAGAACTGTATGAACAACAGTTTGATAAAGTGGTGTATTTAGGGGAACGTCGGAACTGGATTGAGCTGTGGCGCATCCATCGCATGAAGGCGAATCAGAAAGTTAGTTTGCCGTATTCCGATGAAGCGCGACAAAAACAGAAGAAGAAGCTGGATCCGTTTGCGCTGAATATCTTTAATGGTGTGGTGGGGAAAAACAAGCATCAGGTGCCGCACTTTACGCGCCGCATGATGAGTATTTTACCGGACTTCGGTGTGCAACAACCTGAGAAACTGGCGTTTAACCTGAATCTCCCTCACGTTGCGGACAAAGCGCATTCGCTGCCTCAAGGCATTCGATTGCTGTTCAACCCATGTGGTTCGCAAACCGGCAATACGTTGAGCGATGAGCAAGCCGTTTCCATTTTAGACGGTTTGCTTTCGCTGGGTATTCAAGTGTGTGTCTTTGATCTTCCTGAAAATAGAGCCAAGTTGGCGGCGTACGGGCACGATGAGCGCGTGAATTACATTCGTTCTGCGTCGATCAGTGATGCCGGCGATTGGCTGCGCGATATGTCATTGGTGCTTACGACGGATACGTCAATGGGGCACATCGCATCAGCGTTGGACGTGCGCACGCTTATCATGAGAGCCAATGAAGAGTGGCGTGCAAATTGTGACCCAATCTCTGAATTTGCCTCGATGCTGGTGGCGAAAACTCACGGACACATTCAAACCATTTCTGCTGATCTGGTGATGAATGAGGTCAAAATGCTTCTGCAAACCTTGCCTCAGGCGAAGTAGTTTCCGCACGCTTTCCGTCTCTATCCCTTTGTCTCAGTTCGTCCTTCTTTTACGTGATATGAGCGTCTGTGCTTAAGAACGCATTCTGCTGCTATCATTGGTGCGTGATTCATGGGGTCGTTATTCATTGTCTCGCGGTGCAATCATGCTAGAATTCCGCGCTGTGGTAGAGCATGCTCTACTTTAACGGTTATCAATTCAGAGTCTGTTCATGTCATTTTCCAAACTTGGACTGAGTGAAGCCCTGACACAAGCAGTGGCAGAACTCGGTTATCAAAAGCCAACCACCATTCAAACCAAAGCCATCCCGGTGATTTTGCAGGGTCAGGATTTGATCGCTGCGGCGCAAACCGGGACGGGTAAAACCGCCAGTTTCGTGCTGCCTATTCTGCACAAACTACAAGGACGTGAAACGCAGCGTAAAAAACGCATTCGTGCCCTGATTTTGGTGCCGACTCGCGAGCTGGCGATTCAGGTGGCAGACAAAGTGGCACAGTACGGTCAACACACCGGACTGACGACGCTGGCGATGTATGGTGGCGTGGAAGAGCAGGCTCAGAAACAGCGTCTGATTGAGGGGGTGGACGTGTTGGTGGCGACGCCGGGGCGTTTGCTGGACATGTACGGTCAGCGCGCCGTCTACTTCGAAGAAGTAGAAATGGTGGTGTTGGATGAAGCCGACCGCATGCTCGACATGGGCTTTATCGACTCGATCAACAAAATCATCGATCGCCTGCCACGAGATGCGCAGTACCTGTTGTTTTCTGCCACGTTGTCGCACAAGGTGCGCGATCTGGCGAAAACCGCGGTGAACGACCCGTTTGAAATCAGTATCGCAGCGAATCAGGCATCAAAATCGAACATCGAGCAGTGGCTGATCACGGTCGATAAAGACAAGAAATCTGCGTTGCTGAGCCATCTGATCACCGAAAACAACTGGGATCAGGCGCTGATTTTCATCGAAACCAAACACGGCGCGGCAAAACTGGCGAGCCAGTTGGAAAAACGTGGCATTACAGCGGAAGCGTTCCACAGTGGCCGCAGTCAGGCGGTGCGTGTGCAACTGCTGGAAGATTTCAAAGCGGGCAAAATCAAGTACATGATCGCGACTGGCGTGGGCGCACGTGGTATCGACATTCACGAACTCTCTCGCGTGGTGAACTACGATTTACCATTCCCGGCGGATGAGTACGTACACCGCATTGGTCGTACGGGCCGTGCAAACGCCAAAGGCGAGGCGATTTCGTTTGTCTCTAAAGACAACTTCAAAAACCTGTGCATGATTGAAAGCCGTCTGGGGCATTTGATTGAGCGTCGTGTGGTGGAAGGATTTGAACCGAAAAAACCAGTGCCAATCTCGATTCTGAACTACGTTCCGAAAAGCAAACGGACACCGCAAGACTAATCTCAGCCAGCATTGCGCCGCTATCGGTGCAATGCTGGACGTTTGGCGCGATTGACTATTGACGATCGCGCGAACGGCTTCCTCTTTCTTCTTCACTTCACAATGTTATGACTGACAAGCGTGCACCTTCGGCTTGCGCCAAGTCAGTCCGACGATCACCACACTCATGATGGCCACCCCAAACACCCAACTGTGGCTCTGAGTTGCGCCCCCGGCCAGCATAGCCGCCACGCCCGCCATCGATTGTTGCAAGAAACCACACAGGGCAATGCTACGTGCGCCACTGTGCGCAGAATGGCTCGCGGCCAGTGACATGCTGTTGGGAAAAATCACCGCTTGACCCCAAATGATCACCAAGTACAGCGCGAGATAACCGCCAGTCAGGACGTGCGGTGGCAGCGTACCGCTCAGTAGCCACAGGCCCAACATCAACAGGGCACCCATCGCCACGCAATAGGCGCCGCGACGCAGCATTGGCTGGCTGCCGATTTGAGTCACGTGGCGCTTCACGTGCAGTGACCCCAGCAGGTAAACCAAGCCTATCGCCAAACCAAATACACCAAACCACTGGCTCGAAAGGTGCAGCGTTTCGGCAAAGACAAACGGGCTGGCTTGCTGCAACGTGACGATCGTAGCAAAGCCCAAGCCGCCTTGAACACAAGGCACAAGAAATCCCTTGTCTTGAAGAATGGTCAGGTAGTGGGTGCTGGCGCTAGGTGTGTGCTGGGGTTGCGCTGGCCCTTTGAGTGGGAAACGAGAGGTGGTCAGCAGCGCCAGCAGAGCAATCAACGCCAGCAGCAGAAAGCTGACGCGCCAGTCACTGTAGCGCGTGAGCATCGCCCCCACAAACTGCCCCAGGCCCAAGGCGGCGATAAAGGCCATCGACAACAACGAGAGTTTTTGCGCCAACACGTCACCGCTCCAGTAATCCCGAATCACGATTCGAGCAATGATTGCGGCCCCGCCAGCGGCTGCACCTTGTATCACGCGTGCCAGCAATAACTGGGTCAGCGATTGAGCCATGTAGAGACTCAAGCAAGCACCAATAAACAGCAGCAACGCCAACGAGAGCGCGGGCCTGCGGCCGTACTTTTCGGCGGCATGGCCCCAGTAAATGACAGGAAGCGCCGCGCCGAACACAAACAATGAAATCGAGAGTTCAGCGCCGTAGCGGCTGATGTTGAGCTCGTTCGCTACCAAAGGCAGCGCGGGCAAGTACAACGTGGTGGACATTTGCGCCATCAATACCAGTGAGCATGAGAGCAGCAGCAAGCGAGTGCTAAGGGTTTTCATTGTTTCACCTCCGATGGCGTTAAAGTGCGATTCCTGTTTGATGCGATAGGAAAATAACAACCAACGCGATTGGAAATAGTCCCTAAGATCGGGGCGACGTGATGTCTAAATGGTTTGCGATACAAAACGAATCCTTATGATGAGATGACTCATGATGGAGAGGTGAATTTGTCGTTCCCCCGTGACAATCAGCTGCGCGGCTTATCTTGGTTTCATATCTTTATGAATCGGTGTTAATCTGGCAAACGATCATTCCTTACCTCTGATTAAGGCTGAGTTAATTGAAACGTCGACACCTGCCCCTGCAAGGATTGCTTTATTTCTATAAGTCTGCCGAACTGGGCAGTTTTAAATTGGCGGCTCAGGATTTATGTGTTTCTCCTGCGGCGGTGAGCCAGCAAATCCGCCAACTGGAAGCCACGCTCGACACGTCGCTGTTTACACGCAATCATCGCACCATCGGTCTGACGCCCAGTGGAGAAAACCTCTATCAAGAGGTCAAACTCGGCTTTCACCATTTGCAGGCCGGTGTAGATGCATTGACGGCGGATGAGCGCCCCAACCAGCTCTCCATCTCCGCACCCAGTTCGTTCGCTCATCACTGGTTGATCCCTCGATTGCAGGTGTTTCGCGCTCAGTTTCCCGACATCAGCATACTGGTCGAGCCCACCAATCGCCTCACCTCGCCCGACGACACCCGCGTGGATGTGTGCGTGAGATTCGGTTCAGGGCAGTATGCTGGTATGTATAGTGAATGGTTGATGGATGATGCGATTTATCCCGTCTGTCATCCTCATTATCAGCAGGAATTCGGCATTGAAACGCTGGCGGATTTGCAGAAAGCCGCGCTGATTGAAGATATTCATACCGACATGCGGTGGGAAACGTGGCTGAATGAGCATCACCAACCGGTGAAGCAGCCGACGCTCTTATTCGATGGTTCTCAGTTTGTGGTGGAAAGTGCTTTGGCGATGCAAGGGGTCGGCTTAATTAAGCACAGTTTGGCGCAGCGATATATTCAAAACGGCACGCTGGTGCGAATTGATGTGCAGCAATCTCAGCCTCAAGCCGCCTATTTTATTTGTTTACCAGAAAAGAATTTACAGCGACCCAAAGTGCGCTGTTTTATTCAGTGGTTGAAGCAAGAAATTGAGGGCGATGCCATGCCATCAGCACGTGTCGCGCACCTTGACCAAGTCACCGCACTTGACTCTATGCCCGAACGGCATAAAATTAGCGTCGATTTATAAACAGCAAGTTGAAGAAAACGACCATGCAACCGCTTTACGCCTCGGATCAGCGAGTGACCCGAGTCAGCTCTGACAATTGTTTGCGATGAAACATTGGACAGAGCCAACGAAATAAACATTTCGACAAATTCATCGCTATGGTTTTGACTGATCTCTTTACGGAGAGATCACGTCATGTCGATAGCGAGCGAAACAAGGGCTACGGATGAGGTTTCACCGTGGCCCTTGTTGTTTCTGCCGTTTGTCGGCAGCACGAGCGAACGGGGCCAGCCAGCCCGGTTCGCTTTTTTTATGCCTCGCATTTGAGGTCACTGATTTTTATAGATTGAGGAATGAAGACCATGTCTCAGAATATTTATGATAACGCTGCGTTTTTTGATGGTTATGCGCAGTTGCCGCGCTCGCAGTTTGGACTCGACGGCGCGCCAGAATGGGCATCGATTGAAGCGATGCTGCCGGATCTCACCGGTAAAAGCGTGGTGGATTTGGGGTGTGGCTACGGCTGGTTTTGCCGTGCGGCGACCGACAAAGGCGCAGCCAAAGTGCTGGGAATCGACTTGTCGCAAAAGATGCTGGATAAAGCGCACGCCATGACTTCGGATGCGCGCATTACTTATCAGCGCGGCGATCTGGAACACCTCACGTTGGGTGATGCGCAGTTCGATCTCGTTTACAGCTCGCTGGCGCTGCACTATCTACCCGATCTCAACCCCATCTTCGCCACTGTATTTCAGGCGCTGAAACCCGGCGGTCAGTTGGTGTTTTCCATGGAGCACCCGATTTTCACCTGCGCGCCGCGCCAAGGCTGGCTCACCGATGCCGATGGTCAACGTTCGTGGGCTGTGAATCGCTATCAGGATGAAGGCCAGCGCGTGTCAAATTGGCTGGCTGAGGGCGTCATCAAATATCACCGCACACTCGGCTCGATTCTCAATGCGCTGATCGCAGCAGGCTTTGTGCTCGAACACATCGATGAGTGGGGACCAAGCGCCGAACAAATTGCCGCGATGCCTGCACTGGCGGAAGAGGCGGAACGTCCGATGCTGGTGCTGGTGTCGGCGCGCAAAGCGTAACTAAAAAGGCACACCGCCAAGCGGTGTGCCTTGGGACAGCCGCTGTACTGACTTCATATTGTAGAGGCAGAGCTTGCATCTGCCTCACATCGGCTATTGCGTGGCACGAAAACGCGTGGCGGTGAGACGCATCGGCGTGACGGGCATGCCGTAGAAATCAAATGCGTCACCCAGCACCTCACCGCCGAGTTGGCGCACGATGTTGACGGTGGTATCGCGCGCTTCAATCAAGATTTCCGGCGCCGTTGCGAGCAGCTCCGTCAGCGAGGCTAATGCCAGCGATTTCCCAATCCCTAAACCGCGAAACTGATGGTTCACGGCAAAGCGGCCCCAGTGCCAAGCGTCACCTTCACGCCAGGCGGCGACGGCGCCCAAAATGTACTCGCCCGAGCGAGCGACCCACCATTTCACATCGCTGTCCTTTGCAAATGGAATCAATGCTGGCGGAATTTTCTGCTCCTGCGCAAACACATCCATCACCAGCTGCTCGACTTCGGCACGATAAACAGGATTCAACGCCTCCACTTGTACGCGGGCTTGCTGATGGCGGGTATTGTGGTGAAAGGCGCTCAGGCGCAGTGTGCGCAGGCCATGGAGCACCGCCGCTTGTGCATCTTCAGCCAGCGAATTTATCACATCACCCAATGCGTGATTGGCGGCGTGATTGGCGCGCTGCAGGGTTTCGCTGCCCGCTGGTGTGAGTTGGTAGTATTTCTGGCGTTTGTCGTGTGGGTGCGGTATCGGCTGCACATCGCCATTTTCGACCAGTTTGTTGATGGTGCGACTGAGTGACGCTTTGTCGGCGTTGAGCTGAATACACAGTTCGGAAAACGGCGTTGCGCCGTTGTTGCTGAGGTAGGTCAGCAGGTGTGCCTGACTGAGCGATAGCCCCGAATTCCAGCAGTTTTTGTCCAATAATCCCAATTCACGCACCAGATAACGCAGTTCGCTGCGAATCTGTTCCACCGATGCCATAGGCCGTGCCCTTTTTATGTTGATTGTATCAACGAGATGATTTTGGGCAGCGTAACGAAACTTTGTTGATAGTGTCAACAATTTACTCGAGTAAACCGACTATGTTGGCTTTCAGCAGCATTGACCTTCAAGTTCACTTAAACTTTATAATGACTCATCGTCACCACAGGATGAAGACCATGAAGATTGGAGAGCTGGCTAAACGCACGGGCTTGGCCCCGTCGGCCATTCGATTTTATGAAAGTGCTGGATTGTTAAAAATGGTCCAGCGTCGTGCCAATGGGTATCGCAGCTATCCCGAAGAGGCAGTGCTGGCGCTGGAGCTGATCATGCTCGGTCAACAGGCGGGGTTCAGTCTGGAGGAAATCGGCGCGCTGTTGCCGTCGGATCTCACCCAGTGGCAGGGGGAGGTGCTGGTAGCACGGCTGCGCAGCAAAATAGCCGATATTGAGCAACTGCAGGCCAAACTGGCTGAAACCAAAGCGCATCTGCTGCGGATTGTCGAAGATATTGAATCGCGACCGGATGACGTGGATTGCGCGACCAATGCGCAGCGTGTGCTGTCGCGTTTGAAACAGGGGGAGGAGAACGCTTAAGCGCGTTTCGTTGCGGTACAAAAAAGCCAACCCGAATGGTTGGCTTCTCTCTCGGCAGAATGCGAAATTACTGCTGCGCCGCTTTCACGCGGATTTTGCTTTTTGCAACGCTTGTCATGTTCAGCGCATTGAGGGCTGTTTTGGCTTCTGCGTCGTCTGGCATTTCAACAAAGGCAAAACCTTTGGACTGGCCAGTTTCCTGGTCAAGAACCAGCGTGCACTCTTTGACGGTGCCGAAATCAGAAAACAGCTTGCGGATGTCCTGTTCAGTGGTTGAACGAGCGAGGTTGCGAACTAAAAGTTTCATAATGAACCTTAATCTAAAGAAACGCCGCTATTGTCGCAGTAAATCTGGCGATGACCAAGCGATTGTTTCGCTTGCTTGGTCAATTGTTCAGTGAATCAGCATGCGTCGTTTACGCGCCCAGCACTGCATCTAATGTGTCGATAAGATGCTGCACCTCGTCTGGGCTGGTGTTGTGCACCATCGAAAAACGCAGCACGCCTAATGCCGGGTCGATGTCCATGCCTTGCAGCAGGCGATAGGAGTAAAAGTGGCCCGCGCCGCACAAAATGCCCGCCTTGCCGAGTGTTTCTGCCAGTTCCAGTGGCACATGGCCGTCGACCGTGATCGATACCGTGGGCGCGCGGTTGTCCAGCGTGTCCGGGCCGACGATGCGAATGGCCGGATGCGCTTGCAAATAGGTCATCAACGGCGCTAGCAGGGCCAGTTCGGCATCATGCAGCAGCGTGCGCACCGCTTGCGCTTTGTCGGCGTCACTGGCGTGGTCGGCATTGGGGAAATGATGCTGATACAGCGCCGAAAAATAATCGCCCACCCCTTTTGTGGCGGCCACTTGCGCGTGATCTGGACCGGCTGGATAAAGCACTTTTTCGCGCACACTGGCGTTAAAAAAGTGGCCTTGATTGCTGAGCTTTTCCGCCATCTCGGGTTGAATCACCATCACGCCCAAATGCGGGCCGTAAACTTTATACAACGAAAACAGATAGATATCGGTACCCAGTGCGGGCACATCCGGCAGGCCATGACCGGCGAACGAGACACCGTCAACCACCGTGCGCACGCCGTGCTGATGCGCCAGCGCGCAAATCTCGGCCACCGGATTCACGTAACCTAATAGGTTTGAGCAGTGCGGAAAGGTCAGCAGTTTGGTGTTGGCGTTCAACAGCGGCATCAGAGCATCTAACTCCAGCATGCCGGTGGCACGGTTGACGGCCCATTCACGCACCACAATGCCGCGCTCGGCTAAGCGTCGCCACGCACCGCTGTTGGCTTCGTGATCCTGATTGGTGACGATGATTTCATCGCCCGGTTGCAGCCACCCCATCACGGCATTGGCCAGCACATAAGTGTTTTGTGAAGTCGATGGGCCAAAATAAATCTCGTTGGCGGAAACGCCCAGCCAAGGCGCAAGCGCCTGATAACTTTCATCCATCCATTGACCCGCTTTGCCCGACACCGCATTGGGGTAATAGGGCTGTACTTTCAGTTGATGAAAGTAGGTATCGAAGCGATCCAACACCTGGCGGCACAGGTACGAGCCGCCAGCATTTTCAAAAAAAGCCTGAGCTTGAAGGGAAGGTTGTTCAAACGCAGGAAATTGTTGGCGAATAAAATCGAGGTCGAGTGTGCGCATGGTGGCTCCATTCCTTGGCGAACATGATGATGTCTATCATACGAACAATGTCATGCGTTCTTCTTGGCAATCTGCACTTGAAAAGGGCAGGTTAATGCGATAAACCAAGCATAAACAGTGATATTAAGGACGATATCGTGCATTCCATTGCTCTAGACCGCCTCGATGTGCGCATTCTCGAAATGCTGCTCCAAGACAGCCGTATTCCGCGTTTGGAACTGGCTGACGCCGTGAATCTCTCCTCATCACAATGTTTTCGGCGCCTGAAACGGCTGGAACAGTCGGGAGTTATTGAGCGTTATTCGGTGGTGCTCAACCCAGCCAAAGCGGGGTTTGATGTCAACGCGCTGGTGATGGTGCAATACAGCAAGTCGGAGCCGGATGCGCGCCAGAAGCTGCTGGCACTGATTGAGCAAACGCCGATCATCCACGAATGTTATTCGATCACTGGCGAGCACGATTTTGCGCTCAAAGTGCGTTGCGCCAGCATGACGGCATTCAATCAACTGATTAACGAGACCTTTCAGACGCGCTGCATTTCCGGTATGCACTCGTACATGCTGCTCGATTGCTTTAAGAACACGCCAGCACTGCCGTCGGCGCAGTGAGCGCAATAGGGCGTAAGACGACAGAGAGAATGAAGAAGCGTGCTCAGGTACTGAAAAAAGAACCCCCTTGCGAACAAGGGGGAGAGCACGTTATTGATTGGCTTGCGCGACCACGTGGTTGGCGGCGCGACTTTGCGACTTCACAAAGTAGAGGCAACCGGCCAGTACGACGAGCGGTAGCAGCGGATCATAAATCGAGCCTGCGGTGCCAAAAATCAGGTTGAGTGTCATGATCAGCGTGCCGCCGATCGCCCATGCGATGGTGGTCGGAATGGTCCAAATCACCAATTGTTTACGCACTTCGGTGACACCCATCAAGCGGTTCACAATGTGGAACAGGCTGTCGTTGAAGTAACCGGCGAACAGGCTACCCATGGTCGCTGCAGATGCAGCAAACAGCATGTTCACTTCTTGAATTTCCGCCAACACGGGCGCGGAAATCGAGGCCGCGGTAATCATAGACACCGTGCCGCTGCCTTGAATGACGCGCACCAATGTTGCGATGATGAATGGAATCATGATCGGTGAGATCGACAGCGATGCAATTTGGTTAGCGATCTCCGCGCCTGCGCCGGATTCACGTAGCACGTTGCCAAGCGCACCGCCCGCACCAGTCACCAGCAGAATGATCCCGGAGGTTGAAATGCCTTCTTCAAGTTTTGCGGTGGTCTTCTCTTTGTCCAAATACGGCAAAGTGGCGACTTTTCACGCCCTCGATATTCAGAGCTTTGACGCAGTGATCACCGATGCGTCTTTCCCGACCAGTGTGCGTCAGGAGCTGGAAGAGAAAGGCATTCAAGTGCTGATGAACGGCGCGGCAGTCAGCGAGGCGACGTTGGACGAGGTACTTGGCTGAGGCAAGGCACCGTTGACATCGATTCCCATCCAACGCCAGCGCTTGTTGCTGGCGTTGTTGTTTCTGTACCGCGCTAGACGCGCGGCATGACCCATTGTTGCCATGGATAGAACGTCAGAATTGAAGTGATTTTATTGATATGTCACGAAATAAGGTTAACTTTAGTAAGAGTTTTGCTGATTTTTTATGCAGCGTTGTGCCACCTGTTTCAACACGCGCTGCGGCCACGCAAGGGAGTGAGCATGTTATTTCGTAAAACCAATTCTCAAACCAAAGATAACAATCATCAAATCATTCATGCACTGCAGGCGGAGCTGTCGAGCATTGCCAACTCCTGTGCGACGATCTATTTCACTCCCGAAGGGGAAGTGGTTGATGCCAGCCCGCTCTTTTTGAGCACGATGGGTTACACCCTTGATGAGATCAAAGGTCAGCATCACCGTCTGTTTTGTCCGCCTGAATTGGTCGACAAACCGCAATATCGCCAGTTCTGGACTGATTTAGCCAAGGGCAAACCGCAGCGAGGCACTTTTTTGCGCCGGGACAAACAAGGCAAGGATGTGTGGTTGGAAGCGACCTACATTCCGATTGAGCAGGATGGCCGCGTGGTGCGGGTGATGAAAATCGCCAATGACATCACCCAAAACTTTGAAGAGTCGGTGGACGACAAAGCATTGTTGCAGGCGATTCATCGCTCCAATGCGGTGATTGAATTTACCGTCGATGGCCGGGTGATTGATGCCAATGATAACTTTGTCCACACGCTGGGCTACAACGAGTTGAGAGAGATTAAAGGCCAGCATCACGAGATCTTCTGTCCGCCGGAATTTTATCAACAGAACCCGAGCTTTTGGCGCGACCTCGCGAGTGGTCAGGTGAAAAATGGCTTGTTTCGCCGTGTGAGTCGCAATGGCGATAGCGTGTGGATCGAAGCGACCTACAATCCGGTATTTGATCACCGCGGGAAGGTGATCAAAGTCACCAAGATCGCGTGCGATATTACGGAACGCATGGAGCGCCAATTGGCGATCCAGAAAGCGGCGGAAGTGGCGTACAGTACGTCGGTGGAAACGGCTCAAGTCTCGGAACGCGGCGCCAGTATTTTGCAGCAGAACCTCAATAATTCAGAAAAAATCTCCTCAGATATTCGCCGTTCGTCGGGGCTGGTGGATGATCTCAACACCCAATCGGAAGAGATCGCCAAGATTGTCACCACGATCAAATCGATTGCCGATCAAACCAACTTACTGGCGCTGAACGCGGCGATCGAAGCCGCGCGGGCTGGGGATCATGGCCGTGGGTTTGCGGTGGTGGCGGATGAAGTGCGTACACTGGCCTCACGCACCACGCGTTCAACGGAAGAGATCAACACCATGGTCGATCGCAACAACCAGTTGGTGGGCAATGTACGCAGCAGCATGGTCGAAGTGACCGAACAAGCGACACGCAATGCCGACTTGATTGCCGAAGCGTCTGAGATCATTCACGAGATTCTCAAAGGGGCGGATTACGTGTCGCACGTGGTGGGCGATTTGGTCAACAGTTCGCACCGCTGACGATTTTTCAGTATCTATCGCCCAGCGAGGCAGTTAGAGTAAAGCAGAGGGCGGGTCACCGAACCGCCCTCTGTATTTGTTCGAGCAGCCAAAGGAGAGGTGGATTTGAAATACGATGTTGTGGTCGTTGGGGCCGGTTCGATGGGCATGGCCGCGGGCTATTTTCTGGCCAAACAGGGCAAAAAAGTGTTGATGATGGATGCGTTTGATCCGCCGCATCATCACGCCAGTCACCACGGTGAAACCCGCATTATTCGCCACGCATACGGCGAAGGCGAAAAGTACGTGCCGCTGGCATTGCGCGCGCAAGCGTTGTGGGAAGCGCTGCAAGCCGAAAGTGGCCAAACGCTATTTCTCAAAACGGGCGTGCTCAACATGGGCGAAGCCAGCTCGCCATTTATTCAGATGATTATCGCGAGTGCGAAGCAGTACCAACTGCCAATCGAGGTGTTGACTGCTGCGGAGATTCACCAACGTTTCCCCGGGATCACGCTGCCTGACAACTACATCGGCTGCTTTGAATCGACTTCGGGCGTGCTGCGCTGTGAAGACTGTATCAGCGCTTATCGTCAGTTGGCGCTGGCGCATGGCGCGGAGCTACTGACCTATCATCCGCTGGATGAGATTGACGTTCAGGACCATGGCGTGACGCTGCGCAGCGGTGAGACCGTGATTGTGGCGGATAAAGTGATTGTTTCAGCCGGTGCGTGGGCGACCAAACTAATGAGCGCACTGGATTTCACACTGCCGATGCAGCCCAATCGCAAAACCTTTGCTTGGTTTGAAGCCGATGAAGCGCTCTACGGCGAAGGTTTGTTCCCGGCATTCTCGTTTGATTCCCCGCAAGGCATGTACTACGGTTTCCCGAGCATTGATGGCGCGGGGCTGAAAGTGGGTCGCCACGATGGCGGCGAGGCGCAAGATCCCGACACGCCGATTGCCCCGTTTGACACGGTGGTCGACAGTGTTGATTTGGAGCGTTTTCTGGCGACGGTTATGCCCCAAACATCGGGCCTGATGTATGGCAAAACCTGCCTGTACAGCATGACCGCCGATGAGCACTTCATCATCGATACCCTCCCGAAACACGACAACATCATTATCGCGGCTGGCTTTTCTGGCCATGGGTTTAAGTTCGCCAGCGTGATCGGCGAAATTCTCAGTGATTTGGCTGTGCGCGGCGAAACAGAGCACGATATCTCGCTGTTCTCGCTCAGCCGTTTTCAGGCATAACCACGCGCATGCACAGCGAAAGGAAGCCATTTGGCTTCCTTTTTTATCATCTGCGTTTCTGCGGGATGGCGCTTAAATCGGCACGCGAATGTCGTCTTGCCAGCGTTCGGCGACAAAGTCGATGAACTGGCGTACCAAGGGCGTTTGATAGCTGCGCGACAGATACACCGCCCAAAGATGGCTGCTGGGGCTGTGATAATCGGCTAACACTTTGACCAGTTCACCACGGCGTAGGCACGGATTGGCGAGATCGCACGGCAGCCACACCACGCCTTTGTGATGCAGCGCCGCACTGCGCAAAATTTCCATGTCATTGGCGCGAACGGTGCCGCTCACCCTGACGCTGAAGTGTTGATTGTCGCGCACCAAATCCCAAGTGTGGTTGGTGAGGTGAACAAAGCAGTTGTGGCGGCTGAGATCGGCGGGTTCGATGATGGGGTCGTGCGTTTGCAAGTACTGCGGCGAGGCGCACACCACGGTGTCGACTTGAATCAGGCGGCGGGCGATCAAGCTCTCATCCGGCTGTTGGGTAAATCGCAGCGCCACATCGACCCGATCGTCGACCAGTTGCGACAGGCGATCCGAAGCGAGAATATCAATCGTCACTTGCGGGTGTAGCTCGGTAAAGGCTTCGACGGTATCGAGCAGCAGGTGCTGCGCCAACCCAATGGGGGCGGAAATGCGAATGCTGCCGGTGAGCGATTGTGATTGCTCCAGCGCGCGAATCTCCAGTTCGGCCGTTTGGTCGAGAATTTGCTCGCAGCGCGTCAGCGCCTCTTCGCCGGCGGCGGTCAGGCTCACTTTGCGTGTGGTGCGGTGCAGCAAGCGCTGCTTGAGCCAGTCTTCAATTTCCTGCACATGGCGCGTGACCTGCAAGCGACTCAGGGTCAGGTTGTCGGCGGCTTTGGTAAAACTGCCAGTGTTGGCGACTTCAACAAAGCTGCGCATCGCGGTCAGTCGGTCCATCACGATCTCCGATTAGTAACGTATATTGAAACAATCTACATCGTTTATGTGTATTTTTCACGGTTTGGTTAGCAACTAAACTGAGTTCCGTTGATTGGAAACATCCATTGAAAAATTCAGATTCCAGATGAGGAGAGTTCAGATGAAAGTAGCAGTATTTGGTGCAACCGGTTGGATTGGTAGTCACATTGTTGAAGAAGCCAAAGCACGTGGTCATGAAGTGATTGCAGTGGTGCGCGACCCAGCCAAAGTCAGCGCCGAAGGCGTTGAAGTTCGTCAATATGACCTGCAAGCCGGTGGCGACTTGGCGGCAGCTGTGGCGGGTGCTGATGCAGTGATCGCTTCGATTGGTGGCCGTGCCACAGGTGCACATGCGATTGTGGCGCAAAGCGCAGCAACGCTTCTTGCTCAACTACCAAACGCTGGCGTTGAACGCTTGCTTTGGGTGGGTGGCGCAGGTTCACTGGAAGTGGCGCCGGGCGTGAAATTGGTGACCGTGCCTGATTTCCCAGAAGCGTACAAAGCCGAATCATTGGCGCAAGGTGAAGCGCTGGATGTATTCAATGCTACTGACAGCAGCGTGAACTGGACTTTCATGAGCCCAGCGGCGGAAATATTCCCGGGTGAAAAACAGGGCGCTTACCGCGTCGGCGGTGACCAACTGCTGAGCGATGCACAAGGCAACAGCCGCATCTCTGTTGCGGACTACGCCGCGGCGTTGGTTGACGAGCTAGAAAGCGGCGCGCACCCACGTCAACGCATCGGTTTTGCTTACTAATCTCACGCCATTCACGGCTAAATGAAAACCAAAAGCCAGCCCGAAACGGCTGGCTTTTTCATCTGCAATACGCTTAGGACAGCTCTTGCTGCGCGAGCGCTTTGTTGCGTTTCGTGCGCCACATTTTGCGCCACAAGCGACGCCATTTGACTGGCATCATCGGCACCACGATGAGCAAGATGCCCACCACGGTGAGCATGTCCGGCACTTCATCAAACCACATCACGCCAAACCAAGTCACGAACACCAAGCCGGAATATTCCGCCAATGCGATGCGATTGGCTTCCACCCCTTTGTACGCCAGTAACACCAACACGTGATAGCCCAGCACCAGCAGATTGATCACCACAATCCAGCCCAGATGACGCCAGGAAATCGGGGCCCATTGTGGCAATGCGAGGATCAGTGCCAGCGGCAGCGTCATGACGCCGGTCCAAAACAGCGTGGCGGCCATGGGCTGCTCGGACGGCAGTTTGCGAATCAAAATATTCCCCAGTCCCATTGAGAGCGCGCAACCTAATCCGGCAATCGCCGCCCAGTGAAAATGCTCCGGACGCAGTACCACCAGTACACCCGCAAAACCAATCAAGGTAGCGACAATTTGTTTCAGTGCCGGGCGCTCACCGAGCAGGGTAATCGACAGGGGCAACATCAGCAGTGGGCCGACGTAGAACATTGCGTTGGCGGTGGCGAGCGGCAAGTAAGTGATGGCAATCATGGCGCACGCACTGCCCATGAGGATCAGCTGCGCGCGCGAAAAAGTCACCCAGCATTTACCGCCTTGCATGCGTTCGGCCTTGGGCAAACGCCACCACAGCGGCAGCATGATCAGCGTGCTGATCAGTTGGCGAATAAACACATATTGAAAGGTGGGCACTTCGCCGTTGAGGACTTTAAGCGACACATCAGAAAACGAGGCCAACAGGTTGGCCAGCACCAACAAGGTGATCGCGCGCGAAATGGGGTTCGACATGAAACGAGCCTGCAAAAATGAGGGCGCGACTGCGCCGAAAAGTGGCGCTATTGTAGAGGAATTACTCAAAATGAAAAGGTGTTTTAAAAATGAATTTTGTGCATTTTTAAAACACTGAGTTTGGCGTGGGGATCAGTCACCCTGCACCACGGTATCGACGGTGTAATGCGACGGGGCGAAGCGGCGGCGAAACTCGCTGGGGGTTAATCCCATGATTTTGATGAACACTTTGCGGCACGCGCTCACGTCTTCGTAGCCGATGTGATGGGCGATCCACTCAAACGACTGCGCGGTGGATTCCAACCAGTCGCACGCCTTTTGAATCCGCACGCGTTGTAGGTATTGAATTGGGTTGAGTCCGGTGGCTTTGAGGAAGCGGCGCTGCACCGTGCGTTCGGTGACGTTGGCGTGCTCGGCGAGTTGCCACAGGGTCAAGGGCGCTGCAAATTGGCGGTGAATCAAATGTTGCAGCGCGACAATGCTCTCATCGCCGTGCAAAAAGCTGGGGGTGAATTGCTGGTAATAACGCTGTTCGCGCAAGCCCGTATCGACCACCAACAATTTCCCCACCTGACGCATTACGGCTGGCGAAGCAAACTGCGCGATGAGTTCAAGCCCTAAATCAATCCATGACATCATGCCGCCAGCGGTGATGATGTCGCCTTGGTTGATCAAAATGTCGTTGGTGTTGAGTTGTAACTCGGGATGGCGCTGCTGAAACAGTTCGGCCAAGCCCCAATGGGTGGTGATGACTTTGTGCGCCAGCAAACCGGTGTCGGCGAGCAAAAACACGCCTACGCAGGCGGACGCGAGAATCGCGCCTTGTTGATGATGCGTGTGCAGCCAGTCGGTGAGTTCAACCGGCGCTTTGACATCAAAACCGCGTTCACGACTGGGGGGCAGCACCACTACCGCGTATGGCACATCGTTATGTGTGGTGGCATCCAATGGCCAGCGCAACACATGGCAATCAAACTGAAACGGCTGATCCAATTCGGCGCAGGCGCGGTTTGCCATCCATAACATCTCTTCCAGCCCATGCACCGCAGAAAGCAGGCAACCGGGGTAGGCGAGTATCGCAATCGGAATGTGGTTCACGAAACGTCCTTGCTGTCGTTTTTGACTCGATTAAAGTCATTTTAGACGCTGAACAACACAATGCAATCGGTGGATACTCTGGATTCATCTTAACAACAAAAGGAGACAACCATGAGTCACTCGGCGCTTATTGTGATCGATCTGCAAAACGATTATTTTCCGGCGGGCGCTTACCCGCAGTATCAGGCAGAGCAGGTGCTTGCTCACACCCTGTCCGCCATCGATATCGCGCAGCAACGCGGCTGGCCCGTGGTGTTGGTGCAGCATGTCGGCGGCGCAGAGGCCCCCTTTTTCAAAACGGGTAGCGACGGAGTGAAATTGCATTCGGCGTTGCTTGCCCAAGCGTCCGCGAGCGTGGTGGTGGAAAAACAGCATGCCGACAGCTTTCTCAACACCACTTTAAGTGATGTTCTGCGCGCGCAAAATATCCGTGAGTTGGTGGTGTGCGGCATGATGACACAAAACTGCGTCACCCACACCGCGCTGTCGCCTGCGGCCGGTGATTACTCGGTTCGTGTACTCAGTGACGCGTGCAGCGCGCCGGATGCCATGGTGCATGGCATTGCGTTGCGCGCCTTAAGCGACCGCGTGCCGCTGATCACATTGGATGAATTGTAAGCACTTACTGTCACGTGACTGACGCATAGGTAAGCGTTGGCCGAGCCCTTAAGGAAGAAACTGCTGCTGATACTGCTTGGGGGAGACGCCGAGTAAACGGCGAAAATGGTGGCGCAGTGTCACCACACTGTCAAAGCCAGATTGCTCCGCGAGGCGTTCCAGCGGCAGCGTGGTTTCTTCCAATAATCCTTTCGCGCGCTCGATTTTTTGCTGAATCAGCCACTCGTTCGGCGAGAGGTTAAAACTAGCGCGAAATTTACGCTCAAAGGTACGGCGCGACATGTTGGCGCGCGCGGCCAATTGGTCGACATTGATGGGCGATGTCAGATGTTGCTGCGCCCAATCCAGCGCGCCCGCAAACTGGTTGGGCACCGCCAGCATCGGTGCTTCCACAAATTGCGATTGACCGCCGGCGCGATGTGCCGACATCACCAATCGCCGCGCCACTTGGTTGGCGACCTTGTAGCCAAAATCGTGGCGAATCACCGCCAAACCCAAATCCAGCGCCGCCGCACTACCTGCCGAGCAGCCGATTGGATCCTGCCACACGTACAACACGTCATCGACGTAATCGACTTGGGCAAAGCGCGCCTTGAACCGTTCAGCATAACGCCAGTGGGTGGTGGCCTGACGGCCATCAAGCAAGCCCAGTTCGGCAAGTAAAAATGCGCCCGAACAAAAGCTCAGCAGGCGTTTGCCTGCCTGGGCAAAGGCGCGCACTTCGCGGGCAAGCACCTCGGGCACGGGGTCGCCTTGCGTCGGCCAGCTGGGAATCACCAAGGTATCGTAATCGCTCAGGCTGGCAACGCATTTGGCTGCAATGGTGACGCCTGCGGTGGACTCAAATGGCGCGCCTTCCAAGTTGACCACGTCGCAAGCATACCAATGTGCGATCTCCGGGCGGGGCAGGGCAAACAGTTCGACGGCGCAGCCGAGTTCAAACAGCGAGCAGTGGGCATGAGTGAGAATGGCGATACGGCGCATAAGCTTCCTTGAGCGTGAAACGGAGATCGAGGTATTGGCGTAATATTGTCGATAATTGGCGTTTGCGCCAGTGTCGCGTGAGCAAAGTGTGCGGCACACTACGCATTCCAGTGACACATCACGGTGACACACCATGATGACCACTACTGACGCATCAATCATGAAAAGGAGAGTCATTATGTCGAGCGCGGTATCGAGAATTCCTGCGGCCAGCAGTGAGCAAGCACTTGCTCATTTTTCCACCTTATTGCAATTTGAAACCGACTGTTGGGATGTGCACCATGCACTGACCAACCACACGCAGGACTTTATTTTGCTCGATGTGCGTGGCGAAGCGCTGTTCGCTGAAGGGCACATTGACGGCGCGATCAACCTGCCGCATCCACGCCTCAATGAGCGCACCTTGGCGGCGTACCCGCCCGAAACCCTGTTTGTGGTCTACTGCGCGGGGCCACATTGCAATGGCACAGAAAAAGCGGCGATTCGTTTGGCAAAACTGGGGCGGCCAGTGAAAAAAATGATTGGCGGCGTGACCGGGTGGTTGGATGAAGGGTTTGCGCTCATTTCCGCCTAAGTGGGGCAAAGTGAAACGTTTTTATTGCGAAAATTGAGTAAACTGTTACCGTTCAAAAGTCATGCAATCGCATGACTTTTCTCGTTCTCTTGCGGCTTTCGCCCACCGATTCAATTGCAGACACCGTCAGTGACCGCTCGCCCTGCTGCCACTGCCATCATAAGGAGATCAGGCACCCTCATGGATTATTTCAGCAGTACGGCGCTCATCGCGATGTTACTTATTTTTGTCGGTTCGTTTGTGCAGACCGCAATTGGGTTTGGTTTGGCGGTGGTGGCCGCACCGTTGCTGTTTATGGTCTCGCCGGATTATGTTCCCGCGCCGATCTGTTTGGTGGCGCTATTCATCTCCTTGCTCAGTGCGATGAAGCATCGCAGCAGCATCTCCATCGGTGGCTTGAAAATGGCGTTGATTGGCCGCGTGCCCGGCTCAATTGCTGGTGGTTTGCTGCTGGTGTGGGTCTCGACCGATGTGTTGGCGCTGTGGCTGGGCGTGTTGGTGCTGTTTGCCGTCGGGGTGAGTTTTCTGCCGTTTCGCATTGAACCGACGCCTGCGCGCATGGGCATTGCCGGTTTCTTCTCCGGCTTTTTCGGCACCAGTAGCGCGATTGGCGGGCCGCCGATGGCGCTATTGTTGCAACATCAAGAAGCCAACCAACTGCGCGGTAATTTGTCGGCATTTTTTGTCTTCAGCTCGATCATTTCGCTCATCATTCAGATTCCGGCTGGCTTTTTGACCCTGCATCATCTGCTCATCACCATTCCGCTGATCCCCTCGGCATGGCTGGGGTACGCATTGGCGCGTAAAACCACTCAAACCCTGCCGAAAGAGAAAATTCGCGTGGGCGCGTTGTCACTGTGTTTGATCAGTGGCCTGACCGCGCTGATCAAAGGCTTGATGTAACCCATTGAACCATTTAGGTTAAACGCTGAAACACCCATTCATCTTCAGTTAAGGAAAAATCATGATACTGGAAGTCGCGATTCTGGATGTAAAACCCGAGCAGGAAGCGCAGTTTGAACAGAGCTTTGCTCAAGCGCAGCAAATTATCGCCAGCATGGCGGGCTATGTGTCGCACCAACTGCAACGCTGTATGGAAAACCCAAGTCGCTACATTTTGCTGGTCAACTGGCAGACACTGGAGGCGCATACCGAAGGGTTTCGTCAATCGGCGGAATATCAGCAGTGGCGCGCGTTGCTTCATCATTTTTATGACCCGTTTCCCACGGTGGAGCATTATCAACGTGTGTTTTAAGAGGAAGACATGAGAACGATCGGTAACATTATTTGGTTTCTATTGGGTGGCGTGATGATGGGCCTCGCCTGGTGGTTTTTCGGCTTGCTGGCCTTTATCAGCATTGTCGGCATTCCTTGGGGGCGCGCCTGTTTTGTCATTGGTAATTTTTCCTTCTTTCCGTTTGGTCAGGAGGCGATTGGCCGCGATGAACTGACCGGTAAAGAAGACATCGGCACTGGCGGTTTTGGGGTGATCGGCAACGTGATTTGGTTCTTGCTGGCAGGTGTGTGGCTGGCGATTGGCCATCTGTTGTCAGCGGTGGCGTGCTTTATCACCATCATCGGCATTCCGTTTGCCCTGCAACACCTCAAGCTGGCGGTCATTTCGCTGGCCCCGATTGGCCAGACGATTGTCTCCAAAGAAGCGGCCGCCCGCGCCCGGTACGGCCAGCGTCGTTAAGCCTGAAACAGCACCGGCAGAATGGTTGCAAAGGTCAATCCGCTCAAGCTGTAATTAAAGGTTCGAATCTTACGCGGCGTGTCGAGATACCGGCCCGCCGCTTTTCCCATCCCCGCCCAGCACAGATTACACAGCACACCGGTCACGGTAAACGCGGCCAGAATCCATAGCACCGATACCCAATACAGCGACGGCAGGGTGTAGGTGGCAACCACCGTCAAGCTGGCCGCCCACGCTTTGACATTGCCGAGTTGAAACAGCGCTGCTTGCAGGCACGTGAGTGGTTTGGCCGCGTGGCTTTTGTGCAGATTGCCGCCTGCCAAAATTAGTTTGATGGCCAGCCAGCTCATGTATGCAAACCCAACATATTTAAGCGCTGTATAGGCGAGCGGATAGGCTTGCAACAGCACCCCAACACCTGCCGCGCTGAGCAGAATCAACCCGCTGACCCCCACACGAATGCCGATGATATGGCGCCACGTTTGGCGCAGACCAAACTGAGAGCCGGAGCTGGCGAGCAGAAAGTTGTTCGGCCCCGGCGTGAAGGCGGTGATGAACGCGAACAGACACAACGAAGGCAATAGGGTCCACATGAATTAAGCTCCTTGAATTGGCGATAGGGCCACTCTAATCTGCCTGCCAAGTGAACCCCTAGTGTTTATGCGTCACCATGACACTTTTGTATTTCACATTCCGCCAACCCTTGAATATGCTTAACTTTCCAACCAAGTGTATCGATGACAATGGTGACAATGTTTATTCCAGATCTCACCGGCCGCGCAGGGCCGAAATACAAAGTGCTGGCCGATGCGTTTGAAGAAGCGGTCGAGCGCGGCGAGCTGAAAGCGCACAGCAAATTGCCGTCGCAGCGCATGCTCTCCTACAAACTTGGCGTGACCGTTGGTACCATCACGCGCGCTTATCAGGAACTCGAACTGCGCGGCGTCACCGTGCCCGTGGTGGGCAGTGGCACTTACATTAAAGATCGCCGCCACGAGCAGCAGGATTATTATCATCCGTTGGTGTCGCGCGGCGGGGTCGATTTGTCGCTGTGTCGCCCGCTAATTCTCAGCCAGCAGCGCCATTTGATGGCGGCGTTGGGCGAACTCGCCAGCCAGCCGACGGCGCAAAAAGCGGTGCTGGATTATTTCTCCGCCGATGGCTTACAAGGCCACAGCGCCACGTTGCAACGTTGGGTCAATCAGCGTTGGCAGTGCGACATTGACCGTTCGCGACTGCAATGGACATACGGCGGTCAGCATGCGCTGAGCACGGTGCTGCAAGCGCTCACCCGCAGTGGCGACACCATTTTGCTCGAAGGGCTGTGCTACGGTGAATTCATCAATGCTTGCACGCAGCAGGAGCGCAAAGTGATCCCGGTGGCGATTGATGACCAAGGCATCGTGCCGGACGATTTGCTGCTGCACTGTCAGCGCCATCGTCCGCGCTTGCTCTATATGACACCCGCGATTCAAAACCCAACGGGCGTGACGCTGAGCGATTCACGGCGACTGAAAATCATCGAAATCTGCCGCCGGTTTGATGTCTTGATCATCGAAGACGATGTGCTCTATTGCCCACCGGAACATCGCCGTTCGCCGCTGGTGAGCATCGCGCCGGACATCACCCTCTACATCGGCAGTTTCTCGAAGTATTTTGCTGGTGGCATTCGCGTCGGTTACATGGTGCTGCCGACCAACCTCAAACTGCCGCTGCAAAAAGCGCTGCGCGCATCGTGCATGCATGTCAGCCCGATCCTCGTGGATTTGGTCTGTCGCTGGCTGAGCAATGGCGCGATGCAGCAAGTCGATGAAGACATTGCGCTGGAACTCAGCGCCCGTCACCGCATTTTGCAATCGGTGTTCCCTGAGCGCCAAACGTCGGCAATTCCCGGCTTCAACTGTTGGATCGCGCTGCCAGAGCATTGCCCAGCGAGTGAGCTAAAACAGCAGCTCGCCGAAGAGGGCGTGTTTGTGCGTGATGCAACGTTCTTTCGCGTTGGCTCTTACCCCTTGCCGAACGCGATTCGTATTTCGCTCACCGGGCCGCTATCGCGGGAAGATTTAAAACACGGGTTGCAACGTATCAAAGCGCATCTGGACGGGGCCGTGCGTTAAGCCATCGACCAACAATCACGGCCATTTTCTTTACTGCGATACAGCGCTTTGTCGGCTTGATTCACCAGTTCACACGGTGTATTTGGCCCGATGCTGACGCCAATGCTCAGGGTCACGTGGCAGCCCTGCTCGCGCCATTTCTGATGACGCATGTCCAGCACCAAACGGTTGAGCTGTTCCCCCAAAGGGGCGTCATCATTCACCGGCACCAGCGCTGCAAATTCGTCGCCACCAATGCGGTAAATGCTGTGGGTGTCGAGATTTTTGGTTAAGACCTGCGCCACGCGCGCGAGCACGTTATCGCCAAACTGATGTCCCCAAGTGTCGTTGACGTGTTTGAATTTATCGACGTCGATCAGCAGCAGCGCGTAGGGCGACTGCTGATTCTCGGCCATCGCCGCAAGATCGAGATCAAACGCCCGTCGGTTCTGAATGCCGGTGAGCGTGTCCAACCGCAACTGTTGATGGTGGGCGTTGTATTGTTGTTCGATGGTCGTCAGGCTGCGGTCGACAAACCACGAATGCGGTGGCATGCCGCGCGGCGCGGCAGGGGCGAGCGGGCCGTGATGCCATTGCTGCAAGTTCGTTTCAACCAGCTTGAGTTCTTGTTGAAAGATATTGAGCAGCGTACGGATGCCCAGTACGGTCACGATCGTGATGGCGCAAATCGGGGCCATCAGTTTCAGCATTTGGTCAACCAACGCGTGATGAAAGCGCTGCGGTGGCGCATAAATGCCCAGTTCCCAATCGGCATAGGTGAGCGCTTTGGTCTTCACGATGCCGTCAAACAGGCCGTGCAACCACTCCGATTCGCGGTTTTCAATCACGCGATCCAGCTTGAGCTGCGCTTCATTGACCGTCGAGAAACGCACTTTGCTTTCCTTATCGCGCAAAAACAGCGAGATATTCAACTCAGGCGCCATCCGTTCCAACACGCGGTCGATGGTCTCCACACTCATGTCGACCATCATGAGGCCCAACAATTGCCCATCGGCGGAGATAACTTTCTGCCCCAGCGTCAGCACTCGTTTCTTGCTGCCGAATTCTAAGTACGGGCCAAGCCAATGGGGCTCGGTATCGGGATGATGGAGGAGTTGGAACCACGGACGCGTGGATGCTTGATACCCTTCGGGCGCTTCCCAATGCGGATACCCATCGATTCGTCCGGTGGAGACGTTGTAGAAATAGAGGTAGTGATCGGCGTCCATTTTGACTTTGTGCGCGGCGCGCCACACCGGGTTGAACGCCGACTCTTCGTGGCGAATTTTCTCTTTGTCGAGCGAATTCACCAGAATATACAGCTGACGTTCGTTCTCTTTCACCAATTCATAGAGATAGGTCGTTTTCAGGGTCGACAGCAATTGATCGTACCCTTGCATGCGCGTGTTGACATGGTTTTTATAGTTCAAAGCAACCATGAATAACGAGAACATTACAATCACGATTCCCAACACAAGGAAAATCTTGGTCAGAAGATAATTATGTGAAGAAAAGGTATAAGAATTAGTCATATAACACACCAATGGGATTTTGTTTATCCTACAGGTGACGGTAAAAATGAGATTTGATAATGGTCATTTTTTCTTCTTGGTATTGATAGATGTATTACCTATCTCGACCTGATTCAAAGATTTTTTCGTTTTTAATGTTGAATTTGTCAGTATGCTTTGATGCCGTGCTCCCGTAGGCGAGCGGGCAGAATGTCGTCGAGCTGATGCACCTCTTCGGGAGTGATTTCGATGAGGTTAAATTGATGGTCAGCATACACCGCGCGGGTGGCCTCGCGCTGCGTGTCGTCAATCGGTGCACCGTCGGTGCCCCAGAACTGAATGTAGACATTGCCAGACGGCAGATAAAAATCACTCATCAGCGGCTGTTCGATTGGCAATGGGCGCTGGTAGGCGTGTGCGACGCCAGCGAGATACAGCCAGTTGTCGATCAGCAGTTCACCCACCGAGCGCACGTAATGGCCATCCAGCGTGCGGTGTTTGGCTGCAAACTTCTGGCGAAAGCTGGCATAGGATTTGTCGGTTGCCTGCTCGTCGGCATCGTGACCAAGAAACTCCACCACCGATTGACGCAGGTGCGGGTTGTGGCGAATCGAATCGTGCCACACCACAAATTTTTGCGCTGAAGCTTTGTCTTCACGCTGCTGCGCGCCAGCCCGCAAGCCGGAGGCGGTCGCACGCCAACCCTGATCACTTTTGGTGATCCAGCCCAGTTCGCTGAATAGCTGGTTCATTTTCTTCGGATTGAGTTTGAAGTACTCGCCGACTTGCGTTGCGCTGAGTGTGCTGCCGCTGGTGGCCGCCATGTCGATGAGTAAATTCTCCGGCCAGACGATAAAGGTGCCGAACTTGGCATGCTGAACATATTCGCCGCCGAATTTTGCGCCGAGTTCCGTCAAAATCCACTGCTCGTCGTGACGATTGATGTAGCCTGCCTTTTTTAAATCCGCGAACAGTTGCTTGGCATCAAGACCGCGCAGTTTGGCCAGTGCTGAGGTCGAGAGTTTGTCAGACATGTGAGCATTCCTTAGCGAAGTGATGGTGTTATTCAAACAGGTTGCTGCGCAGCGCTCAATCTTTGACTGCGCACCACACGTAAAATCTGTGAGCGCGCCGTGCGATTTACATTGTAAACAGGTCGGAGAAATCTTGACGTTGGCGCGCTTTTCTCAACACTGAATTCGTTGCTAGGATAGGGGAACGAGGTTTCACAGGCGGTGCGCGATGTTCAGACGGCTTTTCAAATTCACGCTTTTGGTGCTGGCGCTGGTTTCGGCAGGCGTGCTGTGGCAGCAAGCGCAGTTATCGGTGCTGGCGCTGGGGCGCATCGACCCGTTGCCGGAAACACGTCACATGCTGGCGGAGCAGCGTTATGCCGACGCGGCCAGCTACCTTGACTTCTTCATGGATTACGACTATGTGCGTGACAACCCGAAAGCGCAGGCGCTGTATGCTGATATCACCCGCATTCGCAGCGACTGGCGTTATCAGTTCGACAAACTCAGCGAAGGGTTGCTGACGGGCACCAGCGACGAAAGCATTGGCCAAGTCGCGGCGGTGACCACTGATTTTCTGGTGATTGGCGATATTCGCGATCTCACGTTGCAGGGCATGAATCATCTGCAAGGGGAAGCAGTGGATGAAACATTGGTGGCGCTGTCGGCGCTGGGTTTAGTGGCGACAACGGCGCAAATTGTCAGCGGCATCGGCACCGTCGAAACCGCGGGTGTCGCCGCACCGACCTTGGTCGCGACCACGGCGACTAAAAGCGGACTCGTCGCGCTGAAAACCGCCAAACGGCTGGGTAAACTGCCGCCTTGGCTGGGGAAAACCTTGGTGCGAGAAGCCAAAATCGCGCAGCAATCGAAAAGCCTCAGCGCGATGACGGCGATGCTGAGCGATGTCACTACGCTTGCTAACACCCGCGGTGGATTTCGTTTGCTGAGCCGAACCAAGAACAGCGCCGAACTGAGCCGCATGGCAGCGTTTGCCAAAGCGTTCGGGTCACAAAGTGCCACGCTGTATCACCTCGGCGGCGATGCCGTGGTGGCGATGACGCCACGCGCCGCGCAATTGGGCAAAGAGAGCATCAAACTGGCGGCCACGTTTGGCCAAGGCGGGCTACGCTTGCTGGATCATTTGGGCGCGTTGAAATTCACCAAATTGGCTGCGCGCGGAGCGAAAATTGCCTACAAAGGCGATGCCATTGCGTTACTCGCGAAGTGGCTATTGATGCTGCCGGTGTGGGGGCTGTATGCGGTGATGGGCTTGGCGGCGGCAGTTTGGTTTCCGAGGCGATGATTTGGTTCCCTAGGCGATAGGTTTGGTCTCCTAGGAGATGGAGATGGAGATGGCTTTCGGCGTTCCTGACGCCGAAAACCTAAATATTCGTCGTGAATTTTCCCCCTGATTCAGTGGCAGATAAACCTTTTATTGGGTAGCGGCCAAGCCTTTTTCACCTTACCCATCGCGCAGTGTTTTTTGTAGGTCGCGGAAGTACTGGTTGGTGAATTCAATAAAGGTACGAATGCGTTTGGGTTGGTAGCGGTCGCGGTGGTAGAGCGCGGAGAACTCGACACTTTGAATGTTCCAATCATCGAATACGGGTTGCAGCGCGCCGCGGGTGACTTCCTGCAAACAATACAGCGCCGGCACGCGAATGATGCCGTTGCCCGCCAGCGCGCCTTTGATCATGATGCGCCCGCTTTTACAGCGCAGTTGCCCTTGAATATGGCATTCCAGCGACTCGTGGCTCTGTTTGTGTTGAAACGCCCAGCGCGTGACCGAGCCGGTTAAACATTGGTGATGTTCCAGCTCTTTCGGGTGTGTGGGGTGGCCGTGCCGATCAAGGTAACTTGGGCTGGCGTAGGTGCCCATCTCGACGTCCATCAGCTTGCGTGACACAAAGCCGGAGTCTTCCAGTTTGCCCATGCGAAACGCGACATCAAACTCATCTTCAATTAAGTCGACGCGGTGGCTGCTTAAATCCAAGTCGACCCGCACGTGTGGGTAGCGCGCCATAAACTGCGTGATCAAATCGGCGACGATCTCTTCACCTAAATAGCCGCCGACACTGTTGATGCGAATTTGGCCGCGCACGGCTTCGGTGTCGTCGACCGCCGCCAACACCGCTTGGTCGATGCTGTGCAGCGCCGATTCACATTGCGCGAAAAACGTTTTGCCTGCTTCGGTGAGTTTGAGCGAGCGTGTGGTTCGAATCAGCAGTGTCACCCCCATTTGTTGCTCTAACTGGCTGATCTGGCGCGACACGTGAGAGCGTGAAACGTCCAGCGCTTCGGCCGCTTTGGTGAAATTGCCCAGTTGGGCGATCAGGACGAACGAGCGGATATCCGCCAAATTAATCTGCTTTTGCATCGGTGCTCTCTTTTCTCAGTTCACGCTTTATTGTTGCTATATAACAACAGAGTTTCAACTAGGGTGATATATATCAACAAAAAACTTTTTCATAGACTAGCTCCCAACACGACACAAGGTCTTATTGAGGATTCAAACATGAAAAAATTAGTCGTCATTACTGGGGCAAGTTCTGGTATTGGAGAAGCGATTGCACGTCGCCTGAGCGCAGAAGGTCATCCGTTGTTACTGCTGGCACGCCGCGTGGAACGTTTGGAAGCATTGAACCTGCCAAACACATTGTGTGCTCGCGTGGACGTGACCGAGCAAGCGTCGTTTGAAGCGGCGATTGCCAACGCGGAAGCGGAGTTCGGCCCAGCCGATGCGCTGATCAACAACGCGGGTGTAATGCTGCTGGGGCAGATCGACACGCAAGATGCCAGCGAATGGAAACGCATGTTTGATGTGAACGTGCTTGGCCTGCTCAACGGCATGCAAGCGGTACTCGCGCCGATGAAAGCGCGCAACACCGGCACCATTATCAACATCAGCTCTATCGCGGGTAAGAAAACTTTCCCGGATCACGCGGCTTACTGTGGCACTAAATTCGCGGTACATGCGATTTCTGAAAACGTGCGCGAAGAAGTGGCGGCCTCGAATGTTCGCGTAACCACCATCGCCCCAGGCGCGGTTGAAACCGAGCTGGTGTCTCACATCACCTCTGATGCGATCAAAACTGGCTACGATGCGTGGAAACAAGAGATGGGCGGCGTGCTCGATGCTGATGATGTCGCAAGAGCCGTGGTGTTTGCGTATCAACAACCGCAGAATGTGTGCATTCGTGAGATTGCATTAGCGCCGACTAAGCAGCAACCGTAATCCAGTTATTTTCTAATGAGAAAGCCAGCATAGTGCTGGCTTTTTTCTTTTGTGATTTTAGGTGGTTGGATTGTCACGCGGGTTGGTTCAGTGTTTTTTCTCCGCATTGTGTGAGGCGTGCCAGTGACTCTTTGCTGGCACAAAGAGTCATCAGAAAGTGCAAAACAAACTTAATCTGAAATGCCCCAGAACACATAAGCATGCATTCTGGGGCCTGTACAATAGTTAAAATGAAGCTTGTTTACGCGTAAGATGAGTAAGACTCTGAGTTACAAATAGTCTACAACATCAAATGCCTGCCCAGTTTCCTTGCTCTCTAGCGCATGTCTGTACGCTTTTGCTGTATCTGCTGCTGATACCCCATCGGAACTATCCATTCCCATTGACTCCATTGTCTCTTTAACAAACCGAGGACTCACTGTATTGACACGAAGACTTGTGCCCAGTTCAAACGCAGAGGCTTTAGCAAATGAATCCAGTGCAGCGTTAACCATACTGACGGCAGAACCACCTAACATCGGATTTTGAGCAAGATGCCCAGATGTGAACGTGATGCTACCACCTTCTCGGACATACTCACTACCAACTTGAAATAGGTTGATATGTCCTAGAATTTTGTTATCAACTGTTTTCTTAATATCTTGATACGATAGTTCTTTTACTGGGGCGAATGCTATCAAACCAGTTGTCGATATGATGGCATCAACAGTCCCGATTTCCTCAAAAAGTGCCTCGATAGAATCACGGTCTTCGATGTTGACTTGGTATTCACCGCCATTAAATCCTACGCGGATAACATTGTGCTCTGCTAACTCTTCAACAACTGCTTTGCCAATTGTACCCGTAGCTCCAACCAATACTATTTTCATATGTGTCACCTATTTTTTATGTCTCGTTAAGTTCAAATTGATTCTACGCTTACCGATTGCATGCAAAAATAGAGGTAATTTGATTTCACTTGTGATAAATACTGAATAATCTGAATATGCTTAAGGAAGCACAGTGGATATCGTCAAATCTATTCAGGTTTTTCAACAGGTAGTGGAAGACCAAAGCTTTACGAGAGCTGCAGAAAACTTAAACCTCGTACCATCGGCTGTGAGTCGTCAGGTTGGCGAATTGGAAAAGTGGCTTGGTGTACGGTTAGTTAACCGTACCACTCGTTCACTACATCTAACTGATGATGGACGAAGATATCTAGAAAAAATGGCAGAAATATCTAGCCAAATCGAAGCGTTAAAAGCACTAAACGAAGATAAGTCCCACCTTTCAGGAAAAGTGAAAATTACTGCACCTATGATGGTGGGTCAGATCATTGTTCCAGATCTCTTGTCTGAGTTTAAAGCTCGACATCCTGATATCAGCCTTTCTTTAACGTTGATGAATCGTAAGGCCGACCTAATTGAGGAAGGTTTCGATGTAGCAATAAGGGCAGGGAATTTATCTGACTCCAGTTTCTTCGCGCGTAAAATTGGTGACATTGCATTTAAAACCGTTGCTAGTCGCGCTTATCTCAAAAATAGCCCTCCACTCAACGAGCCTAGAGATCTTTGCGAGCATAACTGTATCATCAATGCCGCACTTTCCAACTCAAAGCGTTGGTCGTATAAAGTTAATCATAAGATCAAAGCTATAAAAGTATCGGGTGATATTGAATCCAATGAGTCAGCGTGCATTCTGTCTTTTGTGAGAGCTGGTTTGGGGTTGGCGGTGCTTCCAGAAATCTATGTTCGAGAAGACTTGGCTTCAGGTCGTTTAATCGAGGTACTCAGTGATTTTGCTAGCGAACCATTGCCTTTAAACGTTATTTATCCTTCTAATCGACTGCAAAGCCCCACAATCAGGGCTTTAATTGATTACCTCGTAACCAGCTTTGAAAGCGCGCCTATTGGTGATCGAATCGTGAAATAATTAGCTAAGTTTTTAACCATTGTATGTCATGTGCTCAGTTCTAAGGTCGGTTGAGTATTGCACATTTCTGTCCAGTTACGAGTTAGCTATATACCCTAAAACCGTCCCGGACAGCGACCGCAAAGCAAAAGGCACTTTCTGGGTACTCTTTGTGCCAGCAAAGAGTATCTGGCGCGCTTTAACCAAAGCCACGTGGTTCGTTAAACCCAAAGCGCAACAAACCCCACCCAGCTAAACCCACACCCAACTAAACCAATCTAACCCTCCCCAAACATCAAATTCGAATTTCGTCTGTATCCGCCTGTATTGAACGAAACTTTTTTTCAGATAACCATATTTCCGTTTTCATTTATTCATGCCTCTAATCGCCAGTTTGGTGCCTTAAAATGGCGATTTTTGGGTGTCTTAAATGACTGTTTTTCAAAGAGTTGTTTTTCTTGAGAACTGAAGCCCACATGGTAGTCTGCGCACTCCACAGGCTTAGGGGCGAAACATGAAATTAAACCATCACACTTACCAACACACCGATTTCTCAAATCGGGATTTGTCGAACTTAGTTTTCAACGATTGTTGCTTCTATCAATGCAACTTTAGCCGCGCCGACATGCGTGATTCCAAATTCATCAATTGCAGCTTTATTGAGAAAAGCGATGTGGAGGGATGTAATTTTGCGTATGCCGATCTCAGAGATGCATCTTTTCAACACTGCCGATTGGCGATGGCTTATTTCAGCGGGGCGGACTGTTTTGGAATTGAACTGAGAGATTGTGATTTAAAAGGTGCCAATTTTTCTCGTGCCCGCTTTGTTAATCAGGTCTCGAATAAAATGTTTTTTTGTTCCGCGTACATCACGGGATGTAATTTATCCTATGCCAACTTGGAGCGGCAGTGCCTCGAAAAATGTGATCTGTTTGAAAACCGCTGGATTGGCGCCAACTTGCACGGGGTTTCTTTTAAAGAGTCTGATTTAAGCCGGGGTTCATTTTCAGAGGACTGCTGGGAACAAGCGCGTTTCCAAGGGTGCGATTTAACCCATATTGAACTGACCGGGCTGGATCCCCGCAGAGTGGATTTAACGGGGGTAAAAATTTGCGATTGGCAGCAAGAACAACTGCTAGAGAAGCTGGGTGTGATTGTGGTTCCGGACTAATTCGGCATTGTGGCTTTGCCTTTGAGGGGCTGCGTACCATTGACTTTTTTGGGGCGTTTGATTGGCACGCCGGTCTCAAACAACGGGTGCTTCTGCCTAGTTGCTGTTATCTAAATTCGCTTGGTGCTGTAAGTGTTCAATAAACATCGGGATCTTTTTGGCCAAGTGTTTTCTGGACGCGTAAAAGGCATACAAAATCAAATCTTCAGGCTCATACTCCATGTTTACAATCTCCAGAGCGCCAGCATTTAACTCATGACGGCAGGATTCAGTTGGGAGTATCGCGAACCCCAAACCCGCCAATGCGCCTGATTTAGCGAGATAGCCACTATTAACTTTAAATGCAGACTGTACCTTTTGAGTGATCAGTTCACCTTTGGCGTCTTTGAAGACCCAAGGTGTGCCATTTAACGCGGTAAAGCTATTGATACACGGCACGTGTTGCAAATCGGTAATCTGCAAAGGTATGGGAGACGTCTGGAGGAGTTTGGGGGATGCCACAACAGCACTTGGCCAGCGCTTGATCTCTTTCGCTATCCAACGATGGTCTTCAAGCTTTCCTCGATGAAAACTTAAGATGATGTCAAACCCATCTAGTAAATCCGCTTTCGGGCTAATGCTGGTATCGCAACATAATGAAATTGAGGGATGCTGGGTACAAAAAGAAACCACAGCTTGGGCTAAGGCCGGTGAATCCGGCATGAGCACTCTCAGTTGCCCCATGACTTCATGCGACTGCTGCGTCACTTCCTCAAGTGCATCATTTAGTTTGTCGAGCAATGGCTGCGTGCGTAAATAAAGGTACTCTCCTGCATCCGTCGGAGCGATTCGGCGTGTGGTTCTGTCAAATAATCGCGTATCCAACCGTTCTTCCAGCAACGCGATATGGCGGCTCACATTGGATGTCGGCAAGCTGAGAAATTCCGCCGCTCGTTTAAAGCTGTTGTTCTCATACACACAGTGAAAACTCTTGAGCCACTGTTGGTCAATCTTATCAAGCATTACCTTTAATCCCATTATCTTGGTTTATCAAACCCGTATAACGCACTTTATTACCAGAAATAGGCTTATACAATACTCCTCATGAACGTTCTTTGGAGAAATGACCGATGAGTTGGTTAGAAAGACTATTTGATAAGCAGAATATTATCAGTACACGTAAAGCGACGATTCCTGAGGGGATATGGGTGAAATGCCCCGCCTGTGCTCAACCGCTGTACCGCATCGCACTTGAGGAGAATCTGTCTGTGTGTCCAAAATGCGATCACCATATGAGGATGGCAGCACGCCACCGCCTAGACCGCTTTTTAGACAAAGGAGACCGAGTCGAAATTGCCAGTGAACATGAGCCGAAAGATGTGCTGAATTTTAAGGATCTGAAACGCTACAAGGAGCGTCTGGCTCTCGCCCAAAAAAGTACGGGAGAAAAAGATGCCTTGGTTGCGATGAGAGGAACACTGATGGGCTTACCGATTGTTGCTTGCGCATTCGAGTTCTCTTTTATGGCAGGCTCGATGGGTTCCGTGGTCGGTGCTCGTTTTGTTCGGGCAGTGGAAGAGGCGATTGATGCACATTGTGGGTTTGTGTGCTTTTCGGCCAGCGGCGGCGCTCGCATGCAAGAATCGTTGATGTCGTTGATGCAAATGTCAAAAACCAGCGCTGCGTTACATCGTTTGTCTAGCCAAGGTTTGCCTTATATTTCTGTTTTAACCGATCAAACATTGGGTGGTGTCTCTGCAAGTCTAGCCATGCTAGGAGATATTAACATTGGCGAGCCGAAGGCCATTATCGGCTTTGCTGGACGTCGTGTGATAGAACAAACCGTTCGAGAGAAATTGCCCGAGGATTTTCAGCGAAGTGAGTTCCTCTTAGAGCATGGCGCGATAGACATGATTGTGGATAGGCGTGAGATGCGCAAACGAGTGGGCGGACTCATTGCAAAAATGACCCATACAACGACGCCACTCGATGGATAGCGTCAAGGTTATTGAGGCGGCGCAGAGCGCGCCTAGCCTGATTGTGTGGTTTTAAAGAGGGCGTAAATTGTTTCTGCCCCAACACGATTCAACGTCACTTTTTATTACATCTGTTTAGCTTGTCACTTGCCCTCATTTTGGTAATGGGTCAAGGTGTGTTTCATGGCGTAGTGATTAGATGAAGCTACGTCTTGAGTGGTTACTTAGGTTTTAGTAGCTACTTAGGTTTTAGTAGATGTAGTCGGATGGGGTGGGGGTATGGCTGAAACAATAGGGATCTTAGGGGTAGGGCATCTAGCATGTTATGTCGTCGCAGCACTTCGTCGTGCTGGGGACACGCGAAGAATCGTGTTATCACCTCGCAATCAAGAGCGAGCAAAGTATCTCCAATCATCCTATGGTTGTGATATCGCCGTGAGTAATCAGGCTGTCGTCGATGAATGCAACGTTGTTTTACTTGCGGTACGTCCTGATCAATTGGAAATTTTAGCTGCTGAAATCGTCCCGACATCGGATCATTTACTGATTTCATGTATCGCGGGAATTTCACTGAAACGATTACAAGCGCTACTACCTCAACCAACCATTGTCAGGACACAACCTTTAGCATCAGTAGAGGTAGGTGAAGGCGTAGTGCCTTTATTTCCTCAAAATGCTACCGCGCAGTCGATACTCAATCCGATAGGAAAGTTAATGGTGTTTGATTCTGAAGTAGACTATGACCTTGCTGGCGTTGCAGCTGTTATGAACGGGGTTGTGTTTGGTTTTATGGCGGAGTTAAGTGAGTGGTTTCAGAGCAAAGGCATGACGGATGAGCAGTCGAGAGCTCTTGTGACCCATACATTACGAGGGGCGACAGGGTTAGCCGATTATAAGCTTGTTCAAAGCCTCAGCGATATTAATCATTCGATTGCGACACCTGGCACATTTACTCTGACAGCTCAGGAGATGATTAAGGCTGAAGGGGGATTTGAGGCATGGCTTAAGGCATGTGAAGAGATTCAACGTCAGATTAGCGAATAGAATCCACAGAACGGAGATTCACTTCAGATAAGCGGTCACTCAAAACCGTTCCGGCCAGCGAGTGTGAAGCCAAAGGCACTTTCTGGATACGCTTTGTGGGCAGGTCGTTAGACCTATATTTCTCATGCAATGATTCATGTAGTTCCATCAAATGTGTTCATGATGATTTGTAAACTCTGCCAATGTATACTCGCCTGTCTAGTTACGAGTATTGGGTTTGGAGACAGAAGTTTGGTTGATTCTTATGCGTATGAAAATGTTGGTGAGTTTGCCAAAGCTTTAGGGCATGAAAAGCGGTTACTCATCATTGAGCTACTGAGTAGCCATGAACGTTGTGTTGAAGACTTAGCCACCGCGATGGGAATTGGCGTGAAATCAGTTTCTGCCCACCTTAAGGTCATGAGAACTCAGGGAATCCTAACGACACGGAAAGAAGGTCTTCGAGTTTATTATCGACTACGTAACGACAATATATTGAAATTATTTCAGTCTTTATGGGAAGTGGCATTATCCAATAAAGATATCACTCCTTTAGACAAAAATAGTGATTTTTGCCTGACACTCAAAGACTTACTTGCTGCATTAGAGTCGAAGAAAACGGTGTTATTGGATGTCCGTGAATCCGATATGTACGAAGAAGGTCATATACCTAGTGCAATTTCTATCCCTGTTGATGAACTGACACAATGGGCCGAAAACTATGAAAATTCAGATGAGATGATCATCGTTTATTGTGAAGGCTACTATTGTATCCAAGCCATTGATGCGACAAATTTCCTGAAGGAAAAAGGGCTGAACGTAAAAATGTATCGCAATGGCCTAGATGAATGGGCTGCGTCAGGGTTTGATGTTGAGAAGTAATTCTAATAAATTCATTTATAATCAATAGATTATATCCTTATCTTATCTACTTTTCCCGATCTACAAGAAGACAAAGGCAATTGCGAGAATGTCTCTTTTGCCTTATCCATTATCAGCAAATTCGCATAATTCTAAAAATCATTAGATTACTAGAATAACATTGATCAGAAGCAACTTTCGTTTCCTTCCTTATGCTAGTCTCACGGTTAGTTAATTCTTAAAATCTTTAGAATATTAGATGTAGAGGCTTGTTATGAAAACTGACATTTTAGTGATCGGTGGTGGTCCTGGTGGTCATGTCGCAGCAATTAAAGCAGTTGAATTTGGCGCGAAAGCTATCGTTGTTGAGAAATACAAACTCGGTGGTACTTGTTTACACCAAGGTTGTATCCCAACGAAAACACTATTGCATACGACAGATGTGCTTCATGAGATTAAGCATGCTGCAGAACTTGGTATCAACGTTGGTGCCGCTTCAGTCGATATGGAGCAACTACAAAAGCGCAAACGTCACATTCTTGATACGATCACGAATGGCGTTAATGGGTTAGTTGAAAGCAAGAATGTAGAAGTGTTATACGGCAATGCTGAAATCATCTCTGACCATAAAGCAAAAGTGATTGCAGTTGATGGTACTGAACAAGAGATCGAATTCGACAAGCTTGTATTGGCGACTGGCTCTGTTCCTACCATGATTAATCTCCCTGGTTCTGATTTACCTGAAGTGATTACTAGTAACGAAGCGTTATCTTTAACTGAAGTGCCAGAAGAATTCGTCATCATCGGTGGTGGGGTAATTGGTGTTGAGTTTGCTCAGTTGATGACTCGTCTTGGTTCTAAAGTATCCATCATCGAAGCACACTACAAAATTCTGTCTCATATGGATGACGAATTATCTGAACAGCTTGCTCAAGCTTTGATTGCAGAAGGTGTTGATATCCGTGTGAACGCTAAAGTCTCTGCAATTGAGAAACAAGACAAAGGCGTGAAAGTATTCTTCGAAACTCAAAATGGACGGGAATCGTTATCAGCTTCTACCGTATTAATGTCTGTTGGCCGTAAACCACTTTTAACTGGTTTTGGTCTTGAAAATACGGGTGTTGTCGTGGAGAAAGGTGCTATCGCTGTGAATGAGTACATGCAAACAAATGTGCCTCATATCTACGCATTAGGTGACTGTACTGGTGGTTACATGCTCGCTCACGTTGCTATGGAGCAAGGCGTCGTTGCTGCGAAGAATATGGTGACAGGTAGCAAAGTTGCCTTTGACGGTTCTACAACGCCTGCTTGTGTTTATACAAGCCCTGAATTTGCGAGTGTTGGTTTGTCTGAAAGAGCGGCTAAAGAAGCCGTTGGCGACATTAAACTGGGCAAATCTGATTTAGCAGGGAATGCAAAAACGATGATCGTTCAACAGCACGGTACTGTTAAGTTTGTTGTTGATGCAAAAACTGAAAAAGTATTAGGCATGCACATCCTTGGTCCACGTGCGAGCGATATGATTCACGAAGGCGCACTGGCTATTAAGATGGGTGCGACGATTGAAGATATTATCTCAACGATTCATGGCCATCCAACCATTGCTGAAGGGGTTCATGAGGCGGCGGAAGATGTATTTGGTCATGCGATTTATAAAGTCTATCCATAATTGATTTGTTGATAGGGCTATCCATTTGGGTAGCCCTTTTGTCTCTGTGTTGGGCCAATGATTGCTGCTCTGAGACTTGTCGTGATCAACGCTCGTGTTTTTGTAAAGACGCTGGAGCCTCGCGTAGGGGGCGTTGTTCATCGATTGAATCAGCAAACGATCCAATCAATAAAAAAGCACGATACATTTCCTATTTCAATACATTTTCTATTCTCCAATCCTGTAATCTAAAAAGTTTTAGAATACTTTTTCGTCATCTATTCATCTGTAATTTATTTAAAATCAATGAATTATCTTGGAATGACTTTTGCTGAGCATTCATTTTTCTCTTAATTATGGAACGGTCATTCTTTAAATCCGTTGACAGAAAACTTTGTTGATCATAACTTATAGATCAATCGTTCTGTAATTAGGGTTTTATTTATGCCTGTTGCTTTATATGCACTCGCAGCAGCTGCGTTCGGGATTGGTATGGCAGAATTTGTAGTCGTGGGTATTTTGCCCGTGATTGCAGGTGACATGAATGTCGATATTCCGACGGCTGGACAACTTGTTTCTTACTACGCGTTAGGTGTTGCGGTTGCCGCGCCGATTTTAACTGCACTTTCGAGCAAATATGACCGAAGAAAATTAACTGTTGGGTTGATGCTTCTGTTTGCACTGGCAAACCTGTTAACGACTCTTGCGCCAAGCTATTCGTTGCTTCTTTTCGGTCGTGTTTTAGCCGGTGTGGTTCAAGGCGTTTTTTATTCCATTGCAACAGTGATTGCTGCGGATTTAGTGTCTAAAGATAAGTCTGGTCGCGCTATTGGTATTGTCTTTTCTGGTATGACTGTCGCGATTGTTTCTGGTGTTCCAGCAGGGGCATTTATTACTGAATGGCTCAACTGGCGTGCGGCATTTGCGCTCATCAGTGTGCTGGGTTTTGTGAGTATGGTTTCACTTTGGTTCTTGTTACCCGCAAACCTTAAGCGCCCTAAACCGGCAAGTGTATTCAAACAACTTTCTGTTATCGGTGTTCCAAGAATGCTATTGGTGTTCCTGATCACGGGGATAGGCTATGGCGGTTCATTTATCGCGTATACCTACCTGTCAGAAATCCTTGGGAAAATTACCGGATTCTCAACGTCAGCAATCGGCACCATTCTAATTTTCTACGGTATCGCAGTTGTATTTGGCAATACTTATGCGGCGAAATGGGCGGATAAACAAGGTCCGTTGAAAGCATCCGCAGGCATTTTCATTTCGTTAGCTTTGACACTGCTTCTGTTTGGCTTCGTTGCAACTAACAAATACTACGTTATCCCGTTAGTGATGATTTGGGGCGCTGCGGCATTTGGTAGTGTACCGGTTCTTCAGCTGTATGTTGTTCAGCAAGCCGAAAAGCACTTTCCACAAGCGATTGATGCTTCATCGAGTATGAATATTGCTGCGTTTAACCTTGGTATTGCTGTTGGCGCTTCGGTTGGTGGCTTGGTTGTTACGAAATATGGCTTATTGGCAACGGCACCCGCTGCTGCGGTTGTGGTCGCTATCAGTGTACTGTTGATTGTTTACAGCAGTGTACTGGAATCCAAAGACAGCAAAAAGTTAGCAATACAAGACTGAGTCAATTCAAATTTTTAGACACATATCGTGAGGAGAAATCATGGATATTAAATTAGACCTATCTTGGCAAGGTGGTATGAAAGGTTCAGGTTTGATCGAGAGTGAAGGCCTGTCGACTAAAATCAGTATTCCTGCTGTCTACGGTGGTTTGGGTGAATACAGCAATCCAAAAGAGCTGTATGTGTCGTCAACCGCTGCGTGCTTTCTTTCGACCTTAATTGCAATTTCTGACAACAAAAAGCTTCCTCTGGACGCGATGAAAGTGGAGACCACTGCTCAGGAAGACGGCGATCATTTCGCCATTCATCACCTCGCGAATATTGTATTGTCAAAAGCGGCAACACAAGACGACGTTGCTAAGGCAACTGAGTACACCGCAAAGGCTGACAAAATTTGTCTGATCGGAAACCTTGCACGCAAAGCGGGTGTAGAAGTGACCGCACAAGCGAACGTCACTTTCGCTGAATAAGCGAAGTACGCATGCCGGTTTTAGACGCGAATACTAAGCGATTTAATCAGGTCGTTAAGCAGAAACAGGGAGTTTCCCTGTTTCGGTTCTGGGCAAGTTGGTGTCCGCCTTGTCGGATGATGACGCGGGTCTATCAACAAACAGAAAAGAAACTTAGTGAGAAAGCTGAATTTTACGATGTGAACGTTGACAGACATCAGGAACTCTCTGAACGGTGTCGTATCAGAAGTATCCCAACGATTGTCATCTACAAGCATGGTAAAGAAGTAAAAAGAATCGACGGTGTGATTCTGGCTGATGACCTTCAGCGTCAGGTTGAAAAATATCTCAAGTAACACACCACTTTTATTCATGCAGCAAAGTCACGATTCAATGATGACTTTGCACGCCCAAATTATGGATTACTTATTCCATAATTATAAGGAGAACATTTACATGACTTCAAAAGTAACGACATTGAATGATGCGACATTCCAAGAAAATCTACAAAATGGTTCTACATTTGCGGTTCGCTTATGGGCGGAATGGTGTATGCCATGCCGCATGATGTCTCCAATTTATGAGGATGTCGCTGGTCGTATCGCTGATGATTCATTGATGATGGGAGAAGTGAATATTGATGAATTTCCATCAGTCGCGGTTCAACTTGGTGTAAGAAGCATTCCAACCGTGGTTGTCTTTAAAGAGGGTAAAGAAGTCTCGCGATCGACGGGCATGATGCCAGCGCCACAACTGGAACAACTTGTACTGAGCGCAAAATAAGCAGAGGTATCAGAGTATGAGTACACATCGCAAATTAATCATCTTAGGCTCTGGCCCTGCCGGTTATACCGCTGCAATTTATGCTGCCCGAGCTAACCTTGAGCCACTCTTAATCACAGGTATTGAAGTTGGGGGACAACTGACGACGACAACGGATGTTGAAAACTGGCCAGGTTATCCTGATGGCATTCAGGGGCCAGAGTTAATGGTGCAACTAAAAGAACACGCTGAAAGGTTTAACACTGAGATCGAGTATGACTACATTACTCAGGTTGACCTGAACCAGCAGCCTTTTGTGTTGAAAGGTGAAAATACGTATACGGCAGACGCGCTGATTATTGCGACCGGCGCAACCGCTAAGTATTTGGGGCTGGAAAGTGAAGAAGCCTTTAAAGGTCGTGGCGTATCAGCCTGTGCAACTTGCGATGGTTTTTTCTACAGAAATAAACCGGTTGCTGTTGTCGGTGGTGGTAATACTGCGGTTGAGGAAGCTTTGTATCTCGCCAATATCGCTTCACACGTGACCCTGATTCATCGACGTGATCAGTTAACGTCGGAAAAGGTACTGCAAGACCGATTGTTTGAGAAAGTAAAACAAGGAAAAGTCACCATCAAATGGCATTCTACACTCGATGAAGTGTTGGGGGATGACATGGGCGTGACAGGTTTGCGAATCAAATCAACCACAACCCAAGAAATTGAACATCTTGATCTGGATGGCGTATTTATTGCCATAGGACACAAACCGAATACAGGCATATTTCAGGATCAGTTAGAGATGAATAACGGTTACCTGAAAGTAAACTCGGGTACGAATGGTAACGCGACGATGACCTGCATTCCTGGCGTGTTTGCGGCGGGTGATGTGAGTGATAGCCACTATCGTCAGGCGATCACGTCAGCGGGCAGCGGTTGTATGGCAGCACTTGATGCAGAACAATACTTAGCAAGCTTAGGTGATTCATTGGACCTAATGGCTTCTAAGTGATGTGATAAAGCTTACATTTAGTAAGAATCAGGCCCGAAAACATGGTATATGTTTCGGGCTTGCTGCTTTTCAATCAGTTAAAATATCCAGTTCATTCACTGGCAATGAATGTATTCCCTTTATTTTGTGAGGTATTGATATGGCTCGAACAGGGCGTCCCAGAGAATTTAACCGCGATGAAGCGGTTAAAAAAGCAATGGATTTGTTCTGGAAAAAAGGGTTTGAAGGAACGTCACTATCGGAACTTCGCACTGCGTTGGGTCATCTTTCTGCTGCTAGTTTTTATGCTGCCTTCGGTTCTAAAAGAGCACTGTACCAAGAGTGCTTGGAACTCTACACGCAGACTTGTGGTGAGACACTTTCTGAACTCAATCATGAAGACGTTCCGGCGAAAACAGCAATTAAGAATATGTTGGTAAAAACCATTAACATGCAAACGTCACCGATGACACCGACAGGCTGTATGGCGGTGCTTTCTGGTCTGAATTGTTGCGATGATAATAAAGAAATTGAGCAGATGGCACTTTCCGTACGGAATGATATTCGTAGCGCCCTGAAAAAGTGTGTGTACCGTGGCATTGAGCAAGGGGAGTGGCAACAGGATCTGGATGCAGATAGTTTTATATTGATGATTGATACTTTTATTAATGGCCTTTCCATCCAGTCGAGAGATGGGATGTCTCGGGAACAGCTACTCGACGCTTGTGAGCAATTTTTAGAAAGGTGGTGAGTCTTACTAAAGTTAAAAGCACGGCTGTACGAGAGAAGAGCGACATTGGCGCATTGAATGCGGTGACGACAGAGCAAGCCGTCACCTTAAGCGTTTAGCACGTTGTTATCTCGTTATGAAATATACAAGATAGAGAAACCACCATGAAACTGATCCCCCGCCTTAAACAGCCTCGCATCCACTGACTAAACTCGCCAAACAATCAAAATTTTCAATGATTTAAACGCGAATTTAGAGGTGAACAATGGAAAATAAACATTGGTCGAAAGTGCAGTTATTGCACGAGGTGGTCACCAACCCGAATATTGTGGTGAAAGGGCAGCACAGCTATTACAGCGATTGCTGGGATAAAGGCTTTGAAGCGTCGGTGGTGCGCTACCTGCACGGCGACGAAGTGAGCCGCGCGTGGGAACCGAAGTGGGACATCGACCGCTTATTCATCGGGGATTACGTCTGCATCGGCGCAGAAGCCGTCATTCTGATGGGCGGAAACCATACCCATCGGGCGGATTGGTTCTGCCTGTATCCATTTATGGATTTCATCGAAGAAGCCTACGTGGGCAAAGGCGATACTCAGATTGGTGATGGCGCATGGATTGGCATGCGCGCGATGATCATGCCGGGCGTCACCATCGGCGAAGGCGCGGTGATCGCGGCCAACAGCGTGGTGACTAAAAACGTTGAACCTTACAGCATCGTGGCGGGATCGCCGGCGAAACACGTGAAATATCGGTTTGAGCCAACGGTGATTGCTGAGCTGTTGTCACTCAATATCTACGAGTGGCCCTCGGAAAAGTTCGACGCGCTCAAACGTCACTTATGCAGTGCTGATATGGACGCGCTCAAAGTGGCGTTGGCCGCCTACGATGCGGGGAACCTCAATCCATAACGTGGTCGTTCGCGTTAGCTAGACGATTCCGGTTTTTGGATGCCGAGAGAGCCAATCTGTGGATTCGCTGCAACGATCATCCAAACGCGGTCTTGGTTAGCGAGTACTGAATCAAAAGCACTTTCTGGATACTCTTTGTGCCAGCAAAGAGTATCTGGTGCGCATCAAATCTCTCACACTCACCAAACCCTCACCCCATATACTCCGCCAACACGCCCCGCAATGCCCCTTTATTGGTTTTACTGATCTTCTGCATCAACGCAAAACTCGGGTCGCGAACACCGCGTTCGCGCAGGTCGTTGACCATCAACATCCACAAGCTGGCGGTCATTTGTGAGTCGGCTAACGCGCGGTGAAAGGTGCCGTCGTTTTCAATCTGCTTGAAGCGCACCAAATCGCCTAGTTTGTGGGTCGGCGCGTTTTGAATCAGGCGGCGGGCAATCAACATCGAGCAGGCAAACTGACCGGGATAGCGCACGCCGATGCGGTCGAATTCAGCATCCAAAAAACGTTTATCGAACGACGCGTTGTGCGCAACCAGCGGCGTGTCACCGATGAAGTGAGCGAACTCAGCCATCACCTCTTCACAACGAGGCGCAGTGCGCAGCATGGTGTTGGTGATGCCAGTATAGCCTTCAATAAACCCGCTGACGCGAAAGCCCGGATTCATCAACTGTTGAAACGTACCTGCGACCTGACCATCGACGAGTTTCACCGCACCGATTTCAATCGCGCGATCGCCCATGTTGGGAGAAAGCCCAGTGGTTTCAAAGTCGAGAACAATAACGGAGTGAGCGGGGTGGTGCATAACAAAGCCCTGAAAAACGCAAAGCGCGAGTATACCCCGATTGACGCCAAGAAGGTAAGCAGCGGCTGGCGTTATCGATGTTCTGCGATGTGATCAAACCATGCAGGCAGCGTGTCGTTGTACCAAGCGATGTATTTTTTCAGCATGGGGTTACGGCGCTGGTGTAGCAGCGTCACGACTTCGGTGATCAGCCATGCTTTACTCAGAAAAATGTGGTGTGCCAGTACGGCGGCGTCCATATTTGGATTAAAACGGGTGTAGCGCTGCGCAAGCGCGGAGTAGGCCGATATCTCACCCATGCCGGGAATCAGCGGGGCGAGGTCGATCGCGATGTGGCCATGGCCGAAACGTTCCCAGTCAAACAGCACCCAGTCGCCATTGATGCGTTTGCCCCAATTACCACTGTTGGTATCGCCGGAAATGATTTGCTCGGTATGAAACAACGTATGGCTGCATGCCTGACACTGGCGCAGCAGTTCAGAGCAGCGCTCTGACAATGACAGTAGCGCCAGAGTTTGATCGGTCTGTTCCTGAGACCAGCCATGGCGTTTGAGTGGGGGTGAGGGAGGGATATCGGCGCAATGCAGTTTGGCGATTTGCGCAAGGCCGGTGTCGCAGCTGTGGAAGTCGTCCAGTGTCACAGGATGCGGAATTCGTTCAATAACGAGCCGATCGTCCTCAACGCTGAATAGCTCAGGAATATGAATACCTGCCGCGCGCAGCAGCGGCGCAGTGTGCTGATAAAACGCCAGCTCAACCGCACTGGGCGAAGTTTTAACAATGGCATCCAAGCCGTTCCAGCGTGAGCGCTGCACGCTGGAAGCGCCCATTTGTGCCATCTCCGCTCCGCGAAATGTGTTCTTTGGCGGCGCCATGTTATTCGCTTTGACACCACACCTGACGGGTCACCACTGGCTCAAAGCCGACCGACAGGCAGTTGCGTGCGCTGGTGCTCTCTGGCATCACATCGGTGAACAGCAGCGTAGCGCCGTGCTCAATCGCATCGCGAATGCGTGCGTGCAGCAGCGCGGTTTGGCAGCCGTTGCCGCGCGCCGCTTCCTGCGTGAACGCATTGGCGAGTGTGGCGACGTCTTCATCGAGATAGGTGGTTGCCCATGCGCAGGGCGTGTCGCCGTGATAGGCGACAAAGCAGCGAAACGCGTCGGTGCAATACAGGTGGCGTTTGGCTTGCCAGATGGCATCACTGCATTGCAGGCCGGAGGTTTTCAGTAGCGCCAGAAAGTCATCGGCACGGGCTGAGGTCCAGCGCTCCACACGCACCCGAGAATGGGCGTTGCTGGCTGTGTAATCGCGGCTGCGCAGTTGCAAAAACTGATGGTTAAATTCGCGCTGGAATCCGTGTTCGCTCATCCAGTTGCGCAGGGTGGCGCTGTCGGCAGCGGGTGCGACACTGATCTCTGGTGCAGGCGTGTTGGCATACAGCGCGAGCGCTGTGGTTAACTGGCTGGCACTGGATTCGGCCTGAATCAACAATTGGTTGTCGTAGCGGCGCGTCGGGTCGATGTAGGCTTGATATACCCCGGCGTTGAGCACGCGCAGCTCACTGGGCGCATCGGTCGATAGCGTGCGCAGGTTATTAAACTGAAAGTAGCGCGCAAAAGCGCGGATATGCGTGGGCGATGTATGAGTCATGGGCTTACTTGGGGGGCGTTATTCGGCGGCGTTGAACGCGCGAGGGCGCTCAACCTGATAAGTGCTCAGCGCGCTTTGCACTTGCTCTTCGACTGTGGTGTCGCTGAACAGGAAATAACTCGGCGCGATGATGGTGGTGCTGGATTGAATCTGCACCTCAAAAATGTTTTTGATCGGGAAACGTTCGTCAGCCAGTTTGCGCAGCGCGTCAATGTAGTCGTGCCATTCGAGATCGTCGGGGCGCACAATGCGCGCTTTGCCGCTCAGCTTGTAGCCGCGCTGCTCAAACACATCAATCATCGAAACGCACACGTTCGGGTTGGCAAGAATATTTTGCTCGCTGACTGGCGAGGCGATATTGGCGATCAACAGGCGTTCGTCATCCCACAAGGTGAATATCTCTTTGGGCGACACATTGGGAACGAGGGTGTGGCTGACGGTAGCCAACCAGCACAGCACGCTGCTTTCGCAATAGGTGTTGAGGTCCATCTTCATCATTTTCTTCCTGAATTTGGGAACGGCGTCGGGCAGTCGTTATCCGACGGGTTGCTTATCTTTACAACTTGTTCACACAGAATCAATGTTGAACAGAAAATGCGCGAAAGCGCTATCAAACTGCATAAAAAATAACAATTTCCGCTAGAGATCAGGCAAGGCTTGCGGTAGTATCGCCGACCTTTTTTGCACAAGCGTGGGAGTAAGCAGATGTACATAGGGTTTGACTACGGCACGGCCAACTGTTCGGTCGCCAGCATGCAGGATGAGCATCCGGTGCTGATCCCGCTTGAGCGCGACAGTCTTTATATTCCGTCGACACTGGCGGCACCGACTCGTGATTCGGTGTCGGAGCATCTGTTCCGCCATCGCCACATCTCGCCTGCGGATGCGTTGGGTGAGCAACTGCTGCGCCGTTCGGTCGCAGCCAACCGCGATGAAGACATCGACCTGCAATTTGATGATGTGGTGTTTGGTCAGGCGGCGCTTGATCTCTATTTGTCGGACCCGCACGAAGTGTATTACGTCAAATCGCCCAAGTCGTTTTTGGGCGCGATGGGGCTGCACGACATTCAACTGCGTTTTTTTGAAGATCTGGTGTGCGCGATGATGGCCAACATCAAAACGCAGGCCGAAACGCGTGCCAATGCAGTGATTGATGATGCGGTGATTGGGCGTCCGGTCAACTTCCATGGCCGTGGCGGGGAAGATTCCAACCAACAGGCGGAAGCCATTTTGCGCCGCGCGGCGACACGTGCCGGTTTTCGTCATCTGGAGTTTCAGTTTGAGCCGGTGGCGGCTGGTCTGGAATATGAAGCGACCTTAAATGAAGACAAAACCGTGCTGGTGGTCGATATTGGCGGCGGGACCACCGACTGCTCGTTGATTCAGATGGGGCCATCGTGGCGCGGCAAAGCGGATCGCACTCAAAGCCTGATTGCGCACAGCGGTCAGCGTGTGGGCGGGAACGATCTTGATATTCATCTCGCGTTTAAACAACTGATGACGCCGTTTGGTTTTGGCAGCCAGACTCAAAGCGGGCTGGAAATGCCGATCACGCAGTTCTGGAACCCGATAGCGATTAATGATGTGAGCGCGCAAGCCAAATTCTTCGCCCGTGAAAACCTCGCGGATCTGAAGCGTTTGCACAAAGAAGCGCGTGAGCCAGAGAAACTGGCACGTTTGCTGGCGGTGTACCACGACACGCTTGGCTACAGCTTGGTGAAGAAAGCTGAAGAAGCGAAGATTGCGCTGTCGGAATCGGCGCAGGTGACGGCGCAAGTGAAGGTGCTGTCAGAGCTGCTGGAGGTCGATATTCAACGCGAAGCGATGATTGAAGCAATTGATGCGCCCAAAACCAAAATGATTGAATTGGTGACAGAAGCGGTGACGCTGGGTGGTGTGACACCGGATGTGATCTTCATGACTGGCGGTAGCGCACGTTCACCGATTTTACGTGCCGGGGTGGAGCAGGCGCTGCCCAATGTGCCGGTAGTGAGTGGCAACTACTTTGGCTCGGTGACCGCCGGCCTTGCGCGCTGGGCGCAGGTCTGTTTTCGCTGATGTTGAAAGCCTTCTTCGGAAGGCTTTTTTATGCCGCTTTCGCTCGTGATTGGCAGCAGAATCTCGTAACATAGCGGCATCTTCCCTTCTGTTTGGTGCGAAAACGACAATGACAAAGACCCGCATTCTGATCTCCGATTCTACCGACCCGTGGTTTAACCTTGCGGTGGAAGACACCATTTTCCGTGCCATGCCTGCGGACCAACGTGTGCTGTTTTTGTGGCGTAATGCCGACACGGTGGTGATTGGTCGTGCGCAAAACCCGTGGCGCGAGTGTAAAACCGAGCGCATGGAACAAGATCACGTCAAACTGGCTCGTCGTCAAACCGGTGGTGGTGCGGTGTTCCACGATTTGGGGAATACCAACTTCACCTTTATGGCGGGGAAACCGGAATACGACAAAGAAGTTTCGACCAACATTGTGCTGGCGGGGCTCAGAAAGCTCGGCATCAACGGCGTGGCCAATGGTCGCAATGACTTGGTGCTGGAAGATGAGCATGGCATTCGCAAGTTCTCCGGCTCTGCGTATCGTGAAACGCTGGATCGCGGTTTTCACCACGGCACGTTGCTGCTGAGCGCTGATCTGAGTCGTCTGGCGGATTACCTCAATCCAGACATCAAAAAGCTGCAAGCCAAAGGCATCACTTCGGTCAAATCGCGGGTGATCAACCTCAACACGGTGAAAGCCGACATTGAACACCAAGCGGTATGTGAGGTGATCATGCAGGCCTATTGCGAGCACTACCAGCAAGCGGTGGCGCCGGAGTTTATCTCGCCGCAGTCGTTTTTAGATTTACCGGGCTTTGAGCAGAAATTTGCGCTGCAAAGCAGCTGGGACTGGAACTTTGGCCAAACGCCACCGTTCACCCACAATATGGATGAACGGTTTGGTTGGGGCGGGGTGGATGTGTATCTGGACGTGGAACGCGGCGCGATTGTGCAAGCGACCATTTTCAGCGACATGCTCGACCCGTACCCGATGGAACAATTGGCGATGGCACTCAAAGGCCAAGGCTATCAAAAAGAGAGTGTGGCAGCGTGCATCGACCAGTTAATCGCCACGATGCCGCAGTACACCGACCCACTGCAAGATGTGAAAACCTGGTTGCTGACTCAGCTCGATTAAAACTGCCGATATCCATTCTGGGCGCGAAACACCGTGGGCGGTGGGCGCCCTGTGCTGATGTCAAACGCGTGTCTCAACGCCAAACGCATACGCAATTTTCGAAAGCATGATCAAGGTAAATCAGCGTCAATATACTGCTTTACGCGTTGTGAAATTTATTTTTTTGCGACGTCTCTCTCGTTATTTAAATAGCAATCGTTATTATTTGAAATCTCGCATATTCCACACATAAATATTTATCTGTTTACTTATATTTATTGAATGAATTAATGCTGTTTATTTAATGTACCAATCAATAAATAAGAAAATAAGAATTGATGGCCGTCAAATCATCCATCCACCAAATTCCGCACAATGCCTTGGTACACATAGTGCGGTCTTAACGTTGCTCTCTTATCTCGTCTTTGGGATTGATTCGAAATCTCTGTCTCACCATCGGATTCTGCGGTGATCTTCCGTGTTGATCTTGCCGGTGAGAGTGGTCAGTTATCTCTTTTCTTTATCATTAGATCGGTACGAATAAACCGGTTTTCTCGCGTCGATTTATTCAGAACACATTAAGGCTTGGCGCTAACAATCCCATTCAACGGTTATTAGGAATAGTTAGCCATGAGTCAAAATGGTAAATTTAATATGACCCGCCGTGACGCCTTAAAAGGCGGCTCTGCGCTCGGGGCACTGGCGTTAGTCGGCGGCACCATTTCACTACCGTTCTCAACCCAAGCTGTGGCCAAAGAAACGCCCGCTGCAGCGGATGAAAAAATCGTCTGGTCAGCCTGTACGGTGAACTGTGGTTCACGTTGCCCGCTGCGCATGCATGTGGTGGACGGCGAAATCAAGTGGGTAGAAACCGACAACACGGGCGATGATGTGTTTAACCATCACCATCAAGTGCGCGCGTGTCTGCGTGGCCGCTCCATGCGCCGCCGTGTTTACAACCCAGACCGCCTGAAATACCCACTAAAACGTGTGGGCAAACGTGGCGAAGGCAAGTTCAAGCGCATCAGCTGGGACGAAGCGTACCGCACCATTGGCGATAACCTTAAACGCATCATTCAAAACTACGGCAACGACGCCATTTACCTCAACTACGGCACCGGCACTCTGGGCGGCACCGTGACCAAGAGCTGGGATCCAAGCAGCACGTTGGTCGCGCGTTTGATGAACCTGTGTGGCGGTTACCTCAACCACTACGGTGACTACTCGGCGGCAAACATCGAGTGCATGTCGGAATACTTCTACGGCACCTGGATCACCACCAACTCAGTCGATGACATTCAAAATGCCGACCTGTGCCTGCTGTTTGGTAACAACCCAGCCGAAACGCGCATGTCGGGCGGCGGCCAAGTGCATAACTACGTTGATGCGAAAAACATCAACAAAACTCGCACCATCTGTATCGATCCGCGCTACACCGACACCGCAGCAGGCCGTGAAGATCAGTGGGTGCCTATCAAACACGGAACCGATGCGGCCTTGGTGGCGGCGATCGCACACGTGTTGATCACCGAAGACAAAGTCGACCAAGCGTTCTTGGATCGCTACTGCGTGGGTTACGACCGCGCCACGCTGCCAGCATCTGCACCGAAAAACGCCAGCTACAAAGATTACATTCTGGGCACCGGCCCAGACGGCTTGGCGAAAACCCCAGCATGGGCGCAGCCTATCACCGGGATTCCTGCCGACATCATCATCAAATTGGCACGCGAAATCGGCGAAGCCAAACGCATCTACATCTCGCAAGGTTGGGGGTTGCAACGTTCAGCCAACGGCGAGCAAGCGTGTAAAGCGATCATGATGTTGTCGCTGCTGCGCGGCCAAGTGGGCCTACAAGGCGGCGGTACCGGTGCGCGTGAAGGCGACCATTCCTACCCATTCGTGCGTTTCCCGAAAGTGGCCAACCCGATTGAAGCGTCAATCCCGATGTTCTTGTGGACGGATGCGATTTTCCGCGGCACCGACATGACCGATCTGACCGACGGCATCAAAGGGGTGAAACAGCTGAAAAATAACATCAAGTTTATCTGGAACTACGCCGGTAACTGCTTGATTAACCAGCACTCAGACATCAACCGCACACACCAAATCCTTCAAGATGAACAGGCGTGTGAAATGATTGTGGTGATCGACAACCACATGACGTCATCTGCCAAATATGCCGATATCGTGCTGCCAGACTGCACCACGTCGGAACAGTCAGATTTCTGTATGGATGGCGCGGCGGCGTCGATGCCGTACTTCATCTTCGCCAGTCAGGCGATTGAACCGCGTTTCGAATGCAAACCGATTTACGAGATGTTGTCGGGCGTGGCGAAAGAGATGGGCGTGTACGATGCCTTCACCGAAGGTCGCACGCAAGAAGAGTGGTTGCGTTGGATGTATGCGCAAACCGTGCAACAAAACAACGATCCCGATCTGCCATCGTATGACGCGATGCGCGAGCAAGGGATCTACAAGAAACAATTTGATCGTCCGTATGTGGCGTTTGAATCGTTCCGTCACGATCCGATTGCGAACCCGCTGCCAACCCCATCCGGCAAGATTGAGATCTACTCCGAAACGCTGGCCAACATTGCCGCGACTTGGGAGTTGGATGAAGACGAAAAAATCACTCCGCTGCCAGAATACGTGTCGACTTTCAACGGTTGGGATTCACCAGAACGTGCGGAATACCCACTGCAATTGACTGGTTTCCACTACAAAGCGCGCGCCCACTCGACCTACGGCAACGTGGATGTGCTCAAAGCGGCTGCGCCCCAAGAAGTGTGGATCAACCCCATGGACGCTGAACTGCGCGACATCGCCAACGGCGACTTAGTCAGCATTCGCAGCAAACACGGTGAAGTGCACATTCGCGCCAAAGTGACACCACGCATCATGCCGGGAGTGACCGCGCTGGGTGAAGGGGCGTGGTATGCGCCGAACCGTCAAGGCGTCGACCAAGCAGGCTCAATCAACGTGCTGACCACGCAACGTCCAAGCCCTTTGGCGAAGTCGAACCCAAGCCACACCAACCTGGTAGAAATCACCCTGATTAAGAAAATGGGAGCACAGTCATGAGCACCGCAAAGCAATATGGCTTTTACATTGATTCCAGCAAATGCACCGGTTGTAAAACGTGTCAGCTCTCTTGCAAAGACAACAAAGACCTCGGCATTGATCGCAACTTCCGCCGTGTGTACGAATACGTCGGTGGTAACTGGACGGCTGAAAATGGCGCGTTCCGTCAAAACGTGTTTGCTTACTACTTGTCTATCTCGTGCAACCACTGTTCCAACCCAGCGTGCGTGAAAGTGTGTCCGTCTGGCGCGATGCATAAACGCGATGAAGATGGCTTGGTGGTGGTGGATGAAAGCGTGTGCATCGGTTGTAAAAGCTGTCACATGGCATGTCCTTACGGCGCACCGCAATACAGCGAAGAGAAAGGCCACATGACCAAATGTGATGGCTGTTTCGAACGCGTGGCGCAAGGCTTGATGCCCGTGTGTGTCGACAGTTGCCCACTGCGTGCACTGGAGTTTGGCCCGATTGATGAGTTGCGTGCGAAATATGGCAGCAATGCTGATGTGGCGCCGCTGCCTGATTCACGCCTGACCAGTCCAAACCTGATCGTCAAACTGAATCCAAACGCTCGCCCAAGCAATGACCGTAGCGGATTTTTGCAAAATCCAAGAGAGGTGAAATGATGTTTTATGAAATTCCATTAGTCGCCTTTACCGTGTTGGCGCAAACCGCTGTGGGCGCGCACTTGACGGTCAATGGGGCGCAGTTGCTCGCTAAACCCAACGCACAAACGGTGGCGCGTTTGAACTGGGGCCGTTTTGCGATTTTGGTGGTGATGGGGCTGGGCTTTTTGTTCTCGACCACTCACATGGGCAGCCCGCTCAGAGCGTTTAACGCGTTCAACAAAGTGGGTTCGGCAGCACTCTCTAATGAGATTCTGACCGGCGCGTCCTTTCTGACCTTTGCTGGGTTGTACTGGCTGCTGACCGTGCTCAATGTGGCGGGTGCGGGCGTGCGCAAAGCGCTCAACGTGATCTCCATCGTGCTGGGTGTGGTGTTTATGTTTGCGATGGCGAACGTGTACCACATTGACACCGTACCTGCATGGCACACACCGCTGACCGTGTGGACGTTCTGGTTCACCGTGGTGACGCTGGGTGTGATGTTTGCCGCCGTGATCGTCAACGTGGCGGGTGTGGAAAGCCGCTGCGTGAGCCGCACACTGATGGCATTGGGCGTCAGCCTGATTCTGTGCCACTTGGCCGTCACCGCAATGCAAGTGCTGTACTTTGCCGGTTTGAGCACCGCGATCAACAGTGGCGTGGCGCACATCACGGCGCTGTCTGGGTCACTGAGCGCGCAATTAACCTTGACCGTGATTGCCGCGGTGATTTGGCTGCTGGCTGAGCTGAGCGCGCTCCCCGCGAACGCAAAACGCTGGGTGCTGATCATCGGTTTTGTCGCCCTGTTTGCGGCAGAAATCTTTGGTCGTAATGTGTTCTACGGCATGCATTTTACCTCCGGTTTGTACTAACGGAGTCGCTGGGCAAACCACGTGGTTTGCCCATGTTTTACTTACATCATTAGAGTGATTTATGTCATATACCCAACTCGAAGCCGTTGACCTAGGGACAGTGTTGAAGCTCTTTGGTGCGTTGTTTTACTACGCACCCAACCAATATCAGAACGCGAATCTCGATGTGATATTGGCGGAACAGGACGTACCGTTTGCCGCGTTAAAAACCGTGATGGATGCCTTTGGCTACTCGGAAGTGGACCTGTTACAAGCTGAACACGATCGCCTGTTTGCGGGGTTGGGCGACATGCCTGCGCCACCGTGGGGGTCGGTGTACCTCGACAAAGAAGCGGTGTTGTTTGGTGAATCGACAGTGATGTATCGTCAATTTCTGCGTGAGTGCGGCGTGGCGTTGTCCTCGCAGCAAAATGAGCCGGAAGACCAAATCGGATTGATGCTGATGGTCGCGGCGATACTGCTGGAAAATGACCAGCACGCGCAGTTCAAAGCCCTGTTGGGCGAGCATTTAATGCCTTGGTTTGGTTACTACATGGCGGAGTTTAAACGCGCGGTGGAATCACCAGCGTACGCGCTGTTGGCCGAACAAACTCAAGAACTTCTTCATTCGGTGTGTGAACGCGATGCGATTGTTCCGATCCAAAAAAGAAACTACTTCAACGCCATCCTGTGAGCCGGAGGTCGATCTCGGAAAACGACGTTTTCTGACCTTATCGACCTTCGCCCAGACGCCACCCCGTGCGGTGAGCCGTCAGGCCGCGCGTCCGCCCTTTGCGGTGGACGACGACCTGTTTGTGCGCCTGTGCGATGGATGCGGCGCGTGCGAAGTGGCTTGCCCGCAAGGTGTGATTGTTTTAGACCGCGGCGTGGCGGCGCTAGATTTAAGCTATGCCGCGTGTGATTTCTGCGGCCGTTGTCAGCACGCGTGCCCGACGATCGCGCTCTCCAATCCCCCCTCGACAACGGGGTTGGTGGCGTATGCCACCGACAGTTGCGACAACCTCAATGGCTACTGCGATAACTGCACCGACCGCTGCACGCATCAGGCGCTGATGTGGCAAGAGGGCGCGAAACCGCGTATCGATGCCACCGCGTGTGTCGGCTGCGGAGAATGCGCGGCCAGCTGTTTCACCAACGTGATTCAGTTGCGTCTGGCTGAGCAGTAGATCGCGCTTTACGGCGCGCGGCGAAATGTGGGTTCTTTTTCTATACTCAGAAAGGGGAAAGGACATGCGGAGGATTGTATGACCATGGAAACCCGCTTCGACCACTACTTACGCGATCATCATATTCCGTACCAACGTGTGGTGCACCGCCACAGCAATAGTTCACTGCACAGTGCGCATAGCGCCGCCATTCAGCCGATGCATTTGGCCAAAGGCGTGGTACTCGAAGATCATGATGGCAAACACTTAATGGCCATTTTGCCTGCAAACGCCAAGGTGAGTTTGCACGTGCTGAATGACGAATATCGGGCTACCTATCATCTGGTGAAAGAGCGCGATATTTATCGACTGTTCGATGACTGCGACCGCGGCGCGGTGCCACCCATCGGTGCGCCCTACCACATGAACATGGTGTGCGATCAGGCGTTGACTGAACTCGACCACGTGTACATGGAATCTGGTGATCACGAAACGCTGATTCGCCTCGACCGCCACGCGTTCAACCAACTCATCGGCCATAGCCGCTGCTTGCGCTTTGGCAGCGAACTCTTCCATTAAGCTAACCCACAAAACCGAGCGTCCGGCTCGGTTTTTCTTGGCCGATTTTCTCGGCATATTGTCTCAGCAGATTTCTGAACAGACCACGTCCTGTGATGGGTTGGGTTAAGGTATACTGACGCCGTTGTCATTCACCCAATATGAGCCAGCCTATGGACATCAGCTATCGCCAACTCAAAGCCTTTATCGCGCTGGCTGAAGAGCGAAATTTCACTTATGCCGCCGACAAAGTGCACATCACGCAATCGGCGCTGAGTCAGATGATGAAAAAGCTCGCCCAGCAGCTCTCGTGTGAACTCTTTGAGCGCAAAGGGCGCACCATTGTGCTGACGGAGGCCGGTCATCACCTCTATCAAGAGGCGCGTTTTATCGTCAATCGCTTGGAAAAACTGGTGCAGGAAAATCACGACCGTCAGCACGGTTATAACAAGTCGCTGGTGGTGTCCTCGCTCTACACTTTGTGTGCCTCACTGGCCCCCAAAACGCTCAATGATTTGAAGAAACGTTACCCAGATTTCACCTTTCGCCTCATCGAAGAGCGCGTCGACGACATCACGCATTCGGTGCTGGAGGGGCGAGCCGACATCGGCATTAATACCAACCCCAATCATCCGGATTTAAACTTTGATTTGCTGTTTCGCGACTCGCTGTGTTTTGTGTGTCGCGCCGATCATCCGTTGGCGGAACAACAGGACATCAGTTGGGAGCAAGCGCACCAATACGCCACGATTGGCGTGAGTCCGGGCAACAGTTTACGTACCTTGGCAGATGAGGCATTTTCACGCGTGGGGCTGACCTACGACCCAGAGTTCAGTGCTTCGCACACCTCGACGCTGCTGGGCATGATCGCCAGCGGGCTGGGGTCTACCATTTTGTCGTCGACCATCGCTGGGCTCAATGCAAGTGACACGATCCGTTTTATTCCGATTGTGCAGCCGGTGCAATTTCGTTTGGTGGGGCTTATCACGCGTAAAGACACGCAGCGCGCGTTGGTGGATGAGTTTGCGCTGATCCTGAAAAAGCATGTCAGCGACTCGACGTTGTGGGAGGCGGGGATGGCCATAAGTGAGCCTCGTTAAGAGGCTCACGTGATACGGTCAAATCTCTGGGGACAAGATTATAGCGTGACTCGGTTATAGGGGGACTCGATTACATGGGACCAACCGGCAGGCCCGTGAGCATGTAGAGCAAGAAACACGCGCCCCATACGCCAAACAGCACCAGTGCATACGGCACCATCATTGCCAGAAACGTACCGAATTTGACCTCAGGGTTGTACTTGGCGATGAGCGCCAACACCATCGGAATGTATGGATTGGTCGGCGAGATGATGTTGGTGGTGGAATCGGCGATGCGATAGCCCATTTGTGTCACTTGCGGGTCGACGCCAAGCAACATAAACAGCGGAATGAACACCGGCGCCATAATCGCCCACTGCGCCGAGCCGCTGAAGACAATCATATTCATCAGGCCAGCCAGCACCATAAACACGGCCATCATCGCGAGTTTGGGCATTTCAACCGACGATAACCATTCTGCGCCATTGACCGCAATGAAGATGGCCAAATTCGACCATTTAAACCACGCGATAAACTGCGCAATCACAAACACCAGCACAATGTAACCACCGACCCCTTTCAGCGCTTTGGCCATCAACTCCGGCACGTCACTCGCTTGTTTGATGGTGCCCGCTTTCACGCCATATACCACTGCGTTCATGATGAAAAACGCCATGATGATTGGAATGATGCCGCTCAAAAATGGTGAAGGCACCAAGCCGCCCTCAGCATTACGCAGCGGAGAATCACTGGGCCACAGGAGGGCAAACAACGCGGCGATGAATAGCAGCGATGCCAACCCCGACCATTTCAATGCGGTTTTTTGCTGCGCCGTGATGGTGAAAGATTGTTGGGTGGTGGCTTCGTGCGCCACCATTTTGTGGGCAAAACGCGGCTCGATGTATTTGTCGGTCAACAGCGTGCCCGTCACGACCAGAATTGGCACCGAGATCAGCATGAAATACCAGTTTGCCGCTGGGCTCACTTCCACGTAGGCCACAATGTTGGAGGCTTCGGTGGTAATGCCTGATAGCAGCACGTCCGTACCGGCAATAAACACGTTGGCGGTAAAGCCAGCCGCGACGGCCACGAAACCGGCCGCAATACCGACAATTGGGTTGCGGTTGGTGGCGGCGAAAATCAGGCCAGCCAACGGCGGCACCAGAATAAACGCCGCGTCAGAGGCGAGGTTGCCGATGATGCCGGTGATGAAAATCGAGGCGGTCACGTACTGGCGTGGGGCGTTGAGCAGCGATTGTTTGATCGCGCTGTCGGCCAAGCCCACTTCTTGCAGTAACCCGACAGCGAGCATCATGCACAGCACCAGTCCCAGTGGTTTAAACGAGACGAAGTTGTTGACGGTGGATTTGAGGATGTATACCAGCCCTTCGCCACTGAGCAGGTTTTTGACGTGCACCAGCTCGCCGGTGGCGGGATGGGTGACGCCACCGCCGCCTATCGACAGCAGCCAAGAGAGCGCCATCACGCCCAAGCACAGGAAAATAAACAGGTAAAACGGGTGGGGCACTTTATCCCCGAATCGCTCAATGCGATCGATCATCGACGCGCGTGGCGCCGCTTTTTGTGAAAGTACGGTCGACATTGCTAGGACACTCCTTGTGTAACGAGGGGAGTCACTTCCCCTCATGCGGTGTTAGTGTTTTTCAATTAAATGGATGAAATAGGCAGCCCCAATGGGAAGTAAATTGTCATTAAAATCATAGGCTTTATTATGCAGGCCCACGCCGCAGGTGCCGTTTTCGCCCGCCCCGTTACCCAGAAAGCCGTAGCAGCCGGGTACTTGGTTGAGGAAGAAGGCGAAATCTTCGCTGGTTAGCTTGGCCTCGCAGCTCGGATTCACGTGCGCGGCGCCGACAGTTTTCTGCGCCGCCACAATGGCTTGCGCTGTTTCTTCGGCGGTGTTGACGGTTGGTGGATGTGAGATGGGGCCGAGTTTGAATTCAGCACGCATACCATGCGCTTTGGCGCTGTGTTCCACCAGTTGGGCGAGGCGTGCCACCAAACTGTCGCGCGTCGTTTGATTGAGCGTACGGAAGGTGCCGTTCATGTGCGCCTGATCCGCAATCGCGTTGGTGGTTTCGCCGCAGTGCAGTTGCGTGACGGACACCACCAGCGGATCAAACGGGTCGTAGCTGCGGCTCACCATACCTTGAATGCCCTGATAAATATGGGTGGCGACCAGCAGCGGATCTTGCGTGAGGTGCGGCAATCCTGCATGGCCGCTTTGGCCGTTGATGGTGACAAACAGGCGATCCGAGCTGGCCATGATGGGGCCGGTTTTAAACGCAAAATGCCCCGCGGGTATGCCCGGCATGTTGTGCAGCGCGTAACAGGCATCAATTGGGTAGCGCTGGAGCAGGCCATCGCCAATCATGGTTTCAGCGCCGCCGCGCCCCTCTTCCGCCGGTTGGAAAATCAGCACCACTCGGCCGCTGAACTGGCGCGAATCCGCCAGATAACGTGCTGCTAGCAACAGCATCGTGGTGTGACCGTCGTGGCCGCAGGCGTGCATTTTGCCGTCGTGGCATGACCGATGCGCGAAGGTGTTCTCTTCGTGAATCGGCAGGGCATCCATGTCGGCTCGTAGGCCAATCGACGGGCCATCGCCCAGCGCGCCGTGAATCACACCGACCACGCCGGTTTTTCCGAAATCCGTGCACACCTCATCCACGCCGTAGCGGTGTAGCTCTGCGGCTACCAACGCCTGCGTGTGGTTCTCTTCGAAACCCAGCTCTGGGTGTTGGTGAATGGCGTGACGAATGCGAATGGCATCTGGAATCCAAGGTGTTAAAACATCAATCGTGTTCATACTGCTCCCCTTTGTTTGGGTTAGATTTAACACGATTGAAACATTTCAAACAAACCCGATTACTACTCAAACTATTAGCCATGCTAATAGTTGATGCATGAGGCGGTGAAGTGATAGCGATTGGACGCGATATAGATTGGAAGTGATGCAGGTGTGAATTACGGAAGGGCGTGCTGAACGCGCTGAAAGAGACAACCGGGCTGAAGGCCCGGTTGTGGTGGTGTCAGGATTCGTCCCGGTTATCGTGTGGACGGCGACGTTGCTCGGCTTTGGCTTTCCAATGTTCTTGCTGATCGTACGCTTCGTCACATAAATCGATGGTAAAGCCCATGTCGCGCACCTCTTTTAAGGTGAGGTTGTCGGCAATGTGGGTCACCTGACCAGATTGATTGCGCAGTTCCATGATGCCTCCTTTGGCTGGGTCTGAGCGTTGGGATGTCCAACAACAGGGTAAGTATAGGCAAAGTGGGGCGGGTTATGGCGCAACAAAAAAGGGCAAGCATGCGCTTGCCCTTGAGGGGGGTTGTTCTCGCACAAGCGTGCGAGTCGGGCGTCTATTGGCCCAGCGTGTGCGCAGCTAGAATCGCGGCATACACGTTGTCGGCAGTGACCGGGAATGGCATGTTGTGAATGGTTTCGCCCTCTGCAGTAGAGGCTTCCGCCACGTCACGCAGTTTGGCGTGATTGATCTCTTTCACGCCCATGTCAAACAGGTTGGTGGGTAGACCGACCGAGCGGCAGAACGCCAAAACGGTGTTGATTTCGGCCATGTCGGCATTTTCCAGCACCAATTGCACCAAGGTACCGAACGCCACTTTTTCGCCGTGGTACAGGTGGTGACACTCTTCAAGTTTAGTCAGGCCGTTGTGAATGGCGTGCGCGCCCGCTAGGCCGCTACTTTCAAAGCCGATGCCGCTTAAGTAGGTGTTGGCTTCAATGATGTTTTCCAGTGCTTTGGTGCTGACACCATTTTCAACCGCCGCTTTCGCTTTCAAGCCATCTTCAAGCAAGGTTTCGTAACACAGTTTTGCCAGCGCTTGCGCTGAGCGAGTGGCCAAACCGCCAGCCATGGTGGCTTTGCCTGAGGTCATATTGGCGCGTGCTTCAAAGTAAGTGGACAGCGCATCGCCCATGCCGGACACCAACAAGCGCACAGGCGCTTTGGCAATCACGGAGGTGTCCATGATCACCATGTCTGGGTTTTTCGGGAACATCAGGTATTCCGCGAATTCACCTTCTGGCGTGTAAATCACGGCCAAGGCTGAGGTAGGGGCGTCGGTTGATGCGATGGTCGGTACCACAACCACTGGAATTTTGGTGTAGAACGCGACTGATTTGGCGGTGTCGAGAGTTTTACCGCCGCCAACACCCACAATCACATCGTGTTTTTGTGTCGCACACAAATCGGTAATGCGTTCAATTTCAACGCGGCAGCATTCGCCGTGAAAAATGTTCATGCTCAGCGGTAGTTTTTCGCTCGCAAAGCTCTCTTTCACGGTATCACCCACCAAGTTCATCACGAACTCATCAGCAATGACCAAGGGGTGTTCGCCGAGGGTTTTGACATAACTCGCGATAGCGCTAAGGACTTGTTCACCTTGCACGTATTTACTTGGGCTAATAATAATTTTATCCATGATTTCAAACCTTTATTTTTATTTGTGGTTGTTTTTTTGCTTCAGCGCGGTGCGTTGAAACCATGGGTTCATCTTAGAGTCGAGTGCGGATCCGAGAAAAGCGATCGCGCTGTTTGTCGGTGGCTTTTATGATCGGGGTGACAAACTGACGGTTGGAACGGAGGCGGTTTCCGGCGCTTTATGCCCGCGATCACCTTTCCCGTAGATTTTGGTTTTTTAGTTCCATTATGAAACGTAAAAACCAAAAATTTTGTTCCAAATCGAAACGTAAATACTTTTGTTGAGGCTTGGATTTCTGCTCTTAAGATGAATCTACCCCTACATAAAACTTGAAACTTGAATGAGAGCAGAATGATGAAAAAGCTAATCAATAACGTAGAAGACGTCGTCCTTCAGCAAATGGAAGGGCTGGCTCTGTCTCGTCCTCAACTGAAAGTCAATTATGAACCCCGCTACATGTGGCATGAAGAAACGCCAGGACACGTGGCATTGGTGTCCGGTGGTGGCTGTGGTCACGAACCGCTGCACGCGGGCTTCATCGGTAAAGGCATGTTGACCGGGGCTTGTCCGGGTGAAGTATTTACCTCGCCCACGCCGGATCAAATGTACGAATGTGGCAATCAAGTCAACACCGGTGAAGGCGTGCTATTTATCATCAAAAACTACACAGGTGATGTGCTGAACTTTGAAACAGCGGTGGAGCTGCTGCACACCGATGGCATCAAAGTGGGTTCCGTGTTGGTGGATGACGACGTGGCCGTAAAAGACAGTTTGTACACCGCAGGTCGCCGTGGTGTGGCGGGCACTGTGCTGGTGGAAAAACTGGTGGGTGCGGCTGCGGCCAAAGGGTACTCGCTGGAGCAGTGTGAAACGTTGGCGCGCCGCGTGAACAACCATTGTCGCTCGTTTGGTGTGGCATTGAACGCGTGTGTGGTGCCTGCTGCGGGTAAACCGTCGTTTGTTTTGGCCGATGGCGAAGTGGAATTTGGCGTGGGCATTCACGGCGAACCGGGCATTAAACGCATTCAATACACCACGGCAGATGCGCTGGTGGATGAGATGTTTGCCGAATTGGTGGAGAACACCCCATATAGCCGCACGCTGCGGATCTGGAACCGCGCGGAGAGCGATTGGGATGAAGTGGAATCCACCATCGAATCCTTTGCCGCCGATCACGATTACATCGCGCTGGTGAACGGCATGGGCGGCACGCCGATTTCAGAGCTGTATGGCGTGTATCGCCGTTTGGCGCACAACTGCGATCAAGCAGGCTTCCGTATTGTGCGTAACCTGGTGGGCAACTTCTGTACCTCGCTCGACATGCAGGGCGTTTCAATCACCTTGCTCAAAGCCGATGCTGAAATGCTGGCGCTGTTTGATGCGCCGGTCGATACCGCTGCGATGAAATGGTAAGGGAGACACATCATGCACATTGAGAAAAAACACATTCTGAGCTGGCTGGAGCTGTGCGCGAAAACCTATCAGGAAAACCAAGAATTTTTGACCGATCTCGACCGCGATATCGGTGATGCGGACCACGGCCTCAACATGAACCGTGGCTTTAAGAAAGTGGCGGAAACCTTGCCGAAAGTGGCAGAGCAAAACATTGCGACCATTTTGAAAAACACCGGCATGACTTTGCTGTCGAGTGTAGGCGGTGCCAGTGGCCCGCTCTACGGCACGCTGTTTATTCGCATGGCGGCGGCCGTGGGCACCCGCGAACAACTGACGTTTGAAGAGCTGATTGATGCGCTCAAAAGCGGCGTTGATGGTGTGGTGTCGCGCGGCAAAGCGGAACTGGGTGATAAAACCATGTGCGACGTTTGGCTGCCGGTGCTGCAAAGCATCAAAGCGTCATTGGCGCAGGGCCAAAGCCCAGATCACCTGCTGAGTGAGATGGTGGAATTGGCAGAACACAACGCCGTTGCCACGATTGAAATGCAGGCCAAAAAAGGCCGCGCCAGCTATTTGGGTGAACGCAGTGTGGGTCACCAAGATCCCGGTGCAACATCTTCACTTCTGATGATCAAAGCATTGCAACAGGCAATTGCGGGGAACTAAGCAGGGTATTGATATGGTGGGAATTGTAGTTGTATCTCATAGTCGACGTCTTGCAGAAGGGGTGGCCGAACTGGCCACCCAGATGACACAAGGCAAAGTCAATTTGGCGATTGCGGCGGGCATCGATGATCCGGAAAACCCAATCGGCACGGACGCGATTGCCGTGATGGGCGCCATTGAACAGGTGTGCGATGCGCAGGGCGTGGTGGTCTTGATGGATCTCGGCAGCGCGCTGCTCAGCACTGAGATGGCACTGGAACTGCTTGATGAGTCGATTCGCGACAAAGTCACCTTGGTTGCCGCGCCGATTGTGGAAGGCACCATGGCCGCCTCCGTCGCGGCGGCGGCAGGGTTGCCCATGGCGACGGTGGTTGAAGAAGCGCGTCAGGCCTTGAGCGTCAAACAAGCGCACTTGGGCGAAAGCGTGGCGATGGCGGCAGAAGCCGAAGCTGCCACGCCGAACGTAGTGCTGGCGAACGACGCGCAGACGTTTGAATGGCACGTGAAAAATCCCCATGGTTTACATGCCCGTCCGGCGGCGGCAATCGTCGGCGCATTGGCTGACGTAGACGGCGATGTGTGGTTGCAAAAAGGCGATCAGCGCGTGAGCGCTCGCAGCCTCAATAGCATTGCCAAATTAGGTGTGCGTTGCGATGACGACATCACCTTTGTGGCCACGGGCGCGCAAGCGGCTAACGCGGTTGAGCGTTTTCGCCAACTGGCGCAAACCCACTTTGGTGAAGCCGATGCCGTGGCGCGTGGCGTAACGGCAGACGCTCAACCCGAGACGTCAACCACGCTAGATGCCCCCGCGGTGGCGGGCGCGGTGAGCGGATTGAGCGTCAATGAAGGTATTGTTTCGGCCCCCGCGGTGCTGTTTACGCACTCGATGCCCGCGGTGCCTGAACGTGACGCCCGTGATGCGGCGTCTGAAATTGCGCACGTGAAGCGCGCCATCGACACGGTTGCAGCGCATTTGGATCAGCAGGCCAAACGCCCACATGGCGATATTTTTGCGGCCCACAGCATGATGCTGCGTGACCCCGAATTGTGGCAAGCGGTTCAAGCGCGCATTCAAGCGGGCGCGATTGCCGAACGCGCATGGGCTGACGCGCTGCAATCATTGGCAGACGATTTTCGCGCGGCCGATAGCCAATACATGCGTGAACGTGAAGCCGACGTGCAGGACATTGCGCGTCAGGTGATGATGGAAATGACCGGCGAGCCTGCGGCTGCAGTGGCGATTGAACAGCCGAGCATTCTGCTGGCGCGTGATTTAATGCCATCAGATGTGGCGGGGCTGGATACGGCCAAAGTGCTGGGGATTTGTTTGAGTGAAGGCGGTAAAACCTCACACAGTGCCATTTTGGCGCGCGCGATGGGTATTCCGGCGCTGGTCAAAGCGCATGGCTGCTTAGAGCAGGTCACCCCAGGTCAAATGGTGACATTGGATGGGTTTGCTGGCTTGCTGTGGTTTGCACCCTCTGCGGCGGTGAGCGCGCAATTAGCGGCGCAGCGTGATGCGTGGCAAACCGAGCAACATCAGGCCAAACAGCGCGCGCTGCAACATGCGTCCACCACCGATGGCATTTCCGTCAGTGTGCTGGCCAATATCGGCGGCCCGGACGATGTGCGTAAAGCGCTCGACAGCGGCGCCGAAGGCGTGGGGCTGTTTCGCACCGAATTTCTGTTCCAACGCAGCGATAGTTTGCCAACCGAGCAGGAGCAGTTTGATGTGTACTGCGACATCGCAGCCGCATTGGGCGACCAACCGCTGACGATTCGTAGCTTAGATGTCGGCGGCGACAAACCGTTAGCCGCATTTCCTATGCCAAGCGAAGACAACCCGTTTTTGGGCGTGCGCGGCGTGCGTTTATGCCTGAAACACCCCGAGCTGCTTGTGACGCAGTTGCGTGCCATCCTGCGCGCTCACCAGCAGCATCGTAACATTCAATTGATGATTCCGATGGTTGCGCGGGTTGACGAAGTGCGCCAAGTGAAAGCGTTGCTCCAACGCGAAGCCGATGCACTGGGTTTGGATGCCAGCACGCTACCCGTCGGCATCATGATTGAAGTGCCGGCGGCGGTGTTGAATGCGGATGCGTTGGCGGCGGAAGTGGATTTCTTCTCCATCGGCACTAACGATTTAACCCAGTATGTGATGGCGGCAGATCGCGGTAATACCGAGCTGACCGACCTCATCAACTACTTTGACCCTGCGGTCTTGCGTGCGATTGAAATGACCTGCGCCGCTGGCGGAAAAGCGGGCATACCGGTGAGTATGTGCGGGGAAATGGCGGGCGATCCGAAAGCGACGCAGCAACTGCTCAACATTGGGCTGCGTAAATTCAGCGCCAGTGCGAGCCTGTTGCCCGCCCTGAAAGCGCAGATTCGCCAAACGGCGGTGATGAAATAACGCGACCTGAACGCGATCACAACAACCCCGGCTGGTCACCGGGGTTTTGTTTTTTGTGCGTGTGATGTTTTGATGACGGCGGCTAACTGCTGAGCTTGAGTTGCTCGGTCAATTCGAACTTATTGATTTTGCGCCACAAGGTCGTGCGGCCGATTTTGAGCGCCTTGGCCATCTCATTCAACTTGCCGTCGCACAAGGTCCACGCCTGAATGATCGCTTTTTTCTCCACCTCTTCCAACGACAGCACCGGCTGATTGTCGGTGGACTGGTTGAGGTTGAATTTGATGTCTTCGGGAATGTCGCTCAGGCGAATCAGGTTGGCACTGCGGTTGAGCAGCATGCGTTCGGTGCGGTTGCGCAGTTCGGAGTTATTACCCGGCCAGCGGAAACTCATCAATGCATCCATCGCCAATTTTTCCACCGAAATCGTCACGTTGTGGCGACGTTCGTAATGGTTGACGATTTGCTGCACCAGAAATTCGATGTCTTCTTTGCGCGTTCTTAGGGGCGGAATGCGCAGTTCATTGGCTGAAATTTCGTAATACAGTTGGCGGCCAAATGAGCGCTGTGTGACGTATTCGCTGATCTCCGAGGCGGTGCTGGTGATGAGCTGAAAGTCGACTGGAATCAAGCGCAGGCTATCGCTGCGGCTGACTAAGCCGGTTTTCAGCAGTTTCAGCAGCACCGATTGCAGATCCGGCGACAAGTATTCCACCTTCTCCAAAAACAGCGTGCCACCGTGGGCCAACTCGAATTTGGACGGCATGCCTTGGCCTTCGTCGTAGCCCAAGGTTTCTCGAATTTGCTGCTCACTGGTGAGCGAGCGGCAGTTGAGGGTGATGAACGGCCCCTCTTTGTAGTCGCTCTCGTTGTGAATCGCCATCGCCAGTGTGGCTTTACCTACGCCCTCTTCGCCGGTGATGAGGATGGGCGATTTGGATTTGGTGGCGCGTTTGGCCACGGTGATCAGGTGCTTCATTTTACGCGACACCACCGGCAAAGAGCTGAATGTGTAGCGCGCCTGACCGCCAATTTGTTGCTGCGCCAGTTCGCGGATTTTGTCGATTGGGTGCAAAAACAGCAGGCTGGATCCGTCGTTGAGTGGGCGCAGGGTGATGATTGCTTCGACAAACTCGCCGTGCACTTCCAGCGTGGTGAGTTTGCGGTTGATCTGCGCGCCTGCTTCAATGCTGCTGACGATATTGGGCGCAAAACGCAGCACGGAAAACAGCTCTTTATCCAGCACTTTGGCCATGTCGAGATTGAGCAGCCGCTCGGCCTGATTGTTGGCCATGGTGATGTGTTGTTCTTCATCCCAAGCGATGAGGCCATCGTCCATGCTCTCGAGCGTCGCGTTGTGCGCGCAGGTCAACCGGTTGGTGTTCTCTTGTTCCGATTGAATGTGGATTTGCAAACTCACTTCTTTGGCGCACGAGGCGATGATAACCAAGTTTTCTTTGCGATAGGCATCGGCTTTTTTGAACAGACACGCGGTGCCGCGCAGCTTGCCGAATTGATCGAAAATCGGCGCGGCGGCGGACGCGTAAGCGTGCAGATGGCGGTTGAAGTGCTCGGCGGCAAACACATCGCACGCAACGTGGGTGTGGACGCACAAATTGGTGGCGTTGGTGCCGATTTTCCCTTCCGACAAAAAGCAGCCTTGCTTGATGCCGAGGGCGTCCATCTCTTCTTTGAGCTGCGAATGGCCCACCAACGAGAGAATGCAGCCGTTGTCATCGGTGACCATCAACAACAGGGTGTCGTCGTCGAGCATGTCGTAGGTATCTTCCAACACCGTGGTGGCGCATTGGATCAGGCGTTCGTTGCGCCGCATCAGAGAAGCAAAAGTGTAGCCCGAGGCCAAGTGCGGTTTAGACCAAGTGTAGGGGCTGCACTGCTTGATGCAGCGCTCCCAAGATTCGAGAACGTGTGAGCGGGCAAATTCCGGCGAAACCCAATGATGTTTCTGAAAGAAATCCCATTTGGTTTTGTTGTCTTCGATAGAAAGCATTGAATACCACGGCAATCGGTGCAAGGTATGGCATACGGCGATTGGCAAGCTGCAAACGCGTGGCCAACAGGAAATGGGGTTCATACTAAAGGGCTTTGAGCGGGGAGACTGTGACCGTGTTCACGCGATCTTTGGGGGAATGTCCCACAGGCGATGCGTGCTGCATCGCCTGATGAAGATTAGCGCAGATTGGCGCTCACTTGCGCGCTTACTTTGGCGCACACCGCTTCTGCCAGTTGGTGGCTGGCGAGGTTGCGGGCGATGACCTCTTGGCTCAGTTGGCCGCGTTGCACCACGCTCAACCAATCGTCGATCATGTCGGCAAAGCCTTTGCTGGTCAGCATCGGTGTCCAGTCTTTGAGGGCCAGCGTGGTGGTTTGATTGGCGTGCCAGCGTTTGCCTTCGACAAATGAGTCAAACTCATAGGCGTCATTGATGAACTGCGCGCTGATGCGCTCACCGGTTTTGCCAAATTGGCGATTCATCGACGCGTGCAGCACCGTGTCGCCGTGCTGCCATTGCACGTCGATGCGCGCCAGTTGGTTGCCTGCCATCTGGTGCGTGACATACACGTCATTCAAATCGGCTTTGGCAAACAGGTTGACGCTATCGAGCGGGTGAATGAAGTCGTCAAACAGAAAGGTGCGAATCTCGCCGGTTAAATCGTAACGGTGCTTTTCCCAACGCAGGCCGCGCAGATCCGCACGTTCCCCGCGTTGCATGCCCTGAAGGTGCGTGTTGAATAGGGGAATGTGGCGGCGGTTAAAGCCGACATACAGCGGTTGCTGATGCTGTTCAGCCAGCTCATACAGCTGTTCGCAGGCGGCAGCGCTGTCGGCGAGTGGCTTGTCCACAAAGGTCGGAATCCCGCGGCTGAGAAAGAAGCGTGCGATCTCAGGATGCACGGCTGTTGCGGCGTGAATCATCACCGCATCGGGTTGAAAACCGAGTAGGTCGCGATAGTCGCTGCAGGTGGCGTCAATCCGATATTGGCTGGCCAGTGAAGCCAATGCACTGGCGCTGCGGGTACAGAAGATAAGCTCGACGCCGGGGCGCTGTGTGATGACCGGAAGGTAAGCCTTTTGCGCGATGTCGCCTAGGCCGATGATGCCGATTTTCATGAAACAATCTCAATGGAGGAACATGCCCAAAGGCTAACACGCGGCGAAGAATTTGGTCGAAGAAATACGAGAAAATGGGAAGGCGATCCTTGCCCTGTGATCCAATGCGTTAGAAGGGGCTTTCTCGGTTGAGTTCATTGCAGATTTCAATGATGGCAAGAGAAAGACCCGATTTGATGATTTGCTGCTGGCGTTGCAGTTGCAAATGGTAGAACTCAAGATCGATATCGTCATCGGGTTCATCCAGCGGGCTGAATTGAACCATGCCCATTTTTTGGACGAGGTTGAGGGTTTGAATCGGGGCGATGATTTTGGGATCCGTGAACGAATATTCCGCCCCATCGCTGTTGAGTTGATTGCGCAGTTTGATGATGCTTTCGATGTCGTGGTAGACGGCATCGGGCAGCACCCCTAAACCGTACAACAGTTTGAGACGCACGGACAAATTGCCCAGCGGACCGGTGTCTTGCAGCAACGGACCGACCACCGATTGAACCGCAAAGTTGTCTTTACGGAAAATGCGTTGCATCAGCGCATCAATGGCGTCATTGAAGACTTCGACGGTTGCAATGAAGAAACCACGGACCGATGGTGCATCGTTCAGTCGTTCTAGAATATCGGTTTCGTTAATTTTTTCTGCCATATACTGATCTAAGTGTTTTCTTGGGATGGAGGGCGAGTTGCCCTCCAATCGTTCGGCACCGTTAGAGTTGGTTGTAAAGCGACGCAATGGTCTGCACTTCTGCGCTGTGTTCATCCAGACCGGTGTAGTGGGCCACTGTTTGAGTGACGCCGTGCTGGCTGAGCGACGTTTGCAGTTCGACAGCTTGTGGATCGCTGTCATTGGTGTATTTCAATGCGGCGGCGATGCCTTTCAAAAGTGTTTTATTTTCAGTGCCATACTCGATTGTACCCAGTAATGGCTTCACTAATCTATCATTTGGACCCAATTTACGAATTGGCTGACGGCCGACGCGATCCACTTCATCCACCAAGTACGGGTTGGCAAAGCGGCCGAGAATCTTGTCGATGTACGCGTTGTGCATGTCGCGATCGAACCCGTAACGGCGGATCAGCACCTCACCACTCTCCTGCATGGCCTGTTTCACTTGCGTGCGAATGGCTGGATCTTCAATCGCTTCGCGAATGGTGCGATGGCCACTCAAACAACCCAAATATGCGGTGATGCAGTGACCGGTGTTGAGGGTGAACAGTTTACGCTCGACAAACGCCATCAGGTTATCGGTTTTTTCCATGCCGGCGATGGTTGGAATCTCGCCTTTGAACTGCTGCTCATCGACAATCCATTCGCTAAAGCTTTCCACGGTCACTTCCAGTGGGTCGTCGTTGGCCGCTTCTGCCGGTGGCACAATGCGGTCGACGGCTGAGTCGACAAAACCAATCAGCGCGTCAGCTTTGGCGTGCAAGGCTGCATCGAGGTGTTTGTAGACTTCACCTTTCAGGTGTGTGGTGCCGCGAACCATGTTCTCGCACGCGATGATATTGAGGGGCGCTTCATTGCCGACCTCAAAGCGTTTGGCGATGCCTTGGGCGATGGTTTTGGCGATGATGTCGAGCACGTTCGGACCCACGGCGGTGGTGACCAAATCGGTGTTGACGATGCGGTCGATGACGTCTTCGCTGGCGGAGTTCACGGCGGTTACGTGCGTGACGGTGTCGATTTGGCATTCAGTGCCGACCACTTTCACTTTGTACTCTTGTTTGTGGCTGAGCTGGTCGACGAGCGGGGCGTTCACGTCGGCGAACGTGACGGCCACGTCGGCGTCTGCAAGAAGTTTACCAATGAAGCCACGACCGATGTTGCCTGCGCCAAAATGTACTGCGTTTTTCATAATACTTACCTACCAATGTCTAAAATGTGACGAACGAATTGAGGGTGAGGCCAACCGCATAGGGGGTGACAGCTGACCTCATGTTTGCTCAGGAGCAAATGACTTGGGCGTGATTAAGCGGCTTGCTCGCGACCCAGGATAGTGAGGATTTCCTCGATATCCGTGGTGCTGGTTAGCGTTTCAATCGCGTCCGGCTCATCGAGCGCGTTCGTGATGGTAGTGATGACTTGAATATGCTCATCGTTCTTGGCGGCAATGCCGATCACCAGTTTGGCGACGTCATCGTGGTCATCGGTAAATTGGATGCCAGATGGGTATTGGCAGATCACAATGCCGGTTTTCTTCACGCGGTCTTTCGCTTCCACGGTGCCGTGGGGCACAGCGATGGACTCGCCAAGGTAGGTGGACACCAGCGCTTCACGTTCAAACATGGCGTCGACGTATTCAGGTTCGGCGTAACCCAGTTCAACCAACTTGTTCCCAGCAAAGCGAATTGCTTCTTCTTTGTTGGCGGCTTTCAAGCCCAAGTGAATGTTTTCTCGTTGGATTTGGAAAACCGAAGGTTGCTGTGGTTCAAAACTGTCGTCGTTCGCGGCGAGGACAGACACTTTAACCATCTGCTCGTCGTTGGCTGCCGCCGGTTTTTGCGCGGCCAGCAGTTGGGTGACCAGTTGGTTGTACATCTGGCTGTCAAGGAAGTTAGTCAGTGAGATGTGGTGTGCGTTTGGTGCGTGCTTACGTGCACGATCCGTCAAATCTTTATGAGTAATCACGATATCTGCACTCTCGGTTAAGCTGTTGATGGCGAGGTTGGTCACATGAATCTTGAGACCGGCGTCCTGTACTTTCTTGCGCAGCATGCTGGCACCCATGGCGCTCGAGCCCATGCCTGCATCACAGGCAACAATGATGCTTTGTACAGTCGCAAGGTCGATGTCACCTTTGTTCTCGCTGTTCACGGCTGCGCCATGGTTCGAGGTCGATTGTTTCGAGGCAGATTTCATCTCTTTCATTTGTGAAGTGGCTTTGTCGAGCGCGGCTTCATCGCCTTCTTCTTCGGTCGACGTTTGCGTTTTCATCAGCAGTGATGCCACAGCAAACGACACGCCTGCCGCAGAGGCGATGGACGCCAGTACGCCGACAATGGATGCTTTTTGTGTCATCAGCAACACGGCGAAGATTGAACCCGGAGACGCGGGTGACACAATGCCTGCATTGAACATGGTGAGTACGAAGACGCCTGTCATCCCGCCGGCAATCGCTGCCAGAATCAGACGTGGGTTCATCAGGATGTATGGGAAGTAAATCTCATGGATACCGCCGAAGAAGTGGATGATGGATGCACCCCCCGCGGTTTGGCGCGCTGTGCCTTTGCCAAAGACCATATAGGCCAGCAGAATACCCAAACCCGGACCTGGGTTCGCTTCAATCAAGAAGAAAATAGACTGACCGGTTTCTGAGGCTTGTTGAATGCCCAGTGGCGAGAAAATGCCGTGGTTGATCGCATTATTCAGGAACAGGATTTTCGCAGGTTCAACAAAGATAGAAGTGAGTGGCAGAAGGTGTGCTGACACAAGGAAGTTAACGCCAGCCGCTAAGGTGCCAGACAGGACTTTCACAAACGGGCCGATGAGGTAGAACGACAGAATCGCCAGCAGCATACCAATGATGCCCGCCGAGAAGTTGTTGACCAACATCTCAAACCCGCTTTTGACTTTGCCATCGATGTAGTGATCGAATTTCTTGATCGCCCAACCACCCAACGGGCCGACCATCATGGCGCCCATGAACATTGGAATGTCGGTACCGACAATCACGCCCATGGTGGTAATTGCACCCACGACCGCGCCGCGGTCGCCGCCGACTAATTTACCCCCGGTGTAACCGATGAGTAGTGGCAACAAGTAAGTGATCATAGGACCAACCATTGACGCTAGCGTTTCATTCGGTAGCCATCCAGTTGGAATAAACAGTGCTGTGATAAAGCCCCACGCGATAAACGCGCCAATGTTTGGCATTACCATGTTTGACAGAAAGCGACCAAAATTTTGTATCTTGATCTTGGCATCTGGTGATATCATAACAATTCCCCGTTCGATGTTCTGATGAATATTGTTGTCGTAAACGGTTCGTCAAAACCGTGATTTGATTGCTTAGTACCCAATCAATTTACCACACATTTTCTCATTGGAACTGACAACGGGTTTTTTGTGATCCGCGCAACGTAATCCTCGCTCATCAAACTATTTTTCTGTGATCTACCTCCTCTCTTGACCATGTAATTTTGCTACAAAAGCCAATGTTTTTATTTTGCAATCACTTTGTAATGTTTAATCTCACAAAAATAGAAAATTCAAAATTAAATAAAAGGTGATTTAAGTCACGTATTGAGTTGATTTTTGGACTGGAAAAAATAGCGAAGTGATCTATGTCACTCATTGTTATTTATTTCAAAAGTCGAAATAAATAATCCAAACCTGTAATGAGTGTTTTGTAACTTATATACGAAATTTATCGGCGTCCTCGACGCGTTTTTCGTGCATGAATCGATGCTGTGAATCATGCTGCCAACAACGCGCGATCTGACGGGCGGCGCTTACGTGACTTTTGGCACGAATCGCGATTAAAGATACAGCGCCAATGGGTCGCCTATTTAGAGAGAAGCACCAGAGAAGGGCTGAACAGGTTCGGTGGTGCGGGCTGTGAGAGCGGGCAATCGGTGATGTAAAGCGTCCGCCATGGCGACGCGGTAGGACTTTTCTGAAATTTGCGCATGCACGCGCAGCCCCTGTTTTTGGGCGCTGTTAATAACTTATTGATTTTAAATTAAATGGATTGAGTCATCGCATTGCATGTTTATGCTTTGATTCACAAACTAGACAATAAGGACGCAAGTTGCGGAAGAGATGAGCAGCAAACAGTTTAGTCAATAAACGTTCCCTGCTAGAATTCTGCCACTTTCAATAATGACAATTAGAATTTGTACATGAAAGAAAACGTCATTGTTTCGGTTTCGTCTATTCACGGAACACGGCATTTTCATATTGGCAAATGGTATCGTCACTGTCTTAAAGGCTTCGGCTATGTCCTGCTTGCAGGCGCAGTTGCGGCTGGTGGTGTTATTTACTACCTCGTCGGTGAAGTGGACTTTGCCAAATTGAAACAGCAAGAGCTGGAAAGCCAGTCAACGTCGCTGCATGAAGAAGTTGCCTCGCTGAAAGAGCTAAAAGAGAACCTGGAAAACGATCTGCTTGAACGTGAAGAAAAGATGCAGATCGTGTCGGATCGCCTCGGCGATTTAGAAAAAGTGTTGGGCGTGGAAGATTCCGGCGCGGAATTGGAATCCCGTTTAGATACCGCGGCGATCACCTCGTCGGTCAGGATGGTGATGTTAACCCAAATCCCAAGTGGTGCACCTGTCCAAAAGGCGAGAATTTCGTCAGGATACGGTAAACGTGTTCATCCTGTGACCGGGGAAGTGAAATTCCATCGCGGCCAAGATTTTGCCGTCAACATCGGTACGCCGGTGTATGCCCCCGCCGATGGGGTGGTGGAAGTGACACGCGCAAGCAACAAAGGTTCGGGTAACTTTTTGCGGTTGCAACACGCATACGGGTTCTCAAGCTCTTATTCACATTTGCAAAAATTTGCGGTGAAAAGCGGAGACTTTATTCAAAAAGGTGACCTGATAGGTTACTCGGGCAATAGCGGCCTGTCATCGGGCCCGCATTTGCACTATGAAATTCGATTTGTCGGACGACCGTTAGATCCCAGACCATTTGTTGACTGGGGTGTGAATGACTTCGATTCGATATTCAGCAAGGTAAGAGGTATTCGATGGGAATCTTTAGTAAACAAAGTCGAGCTAAGAGTCAGCGCTCAGCTACAACTCTCATCGCAAAGGGGTGTTCTATCAGCGGACAACTCCGGTTAGAGAGCAATATGCAGGTTGATGGCCAGATTGATGGCCAGATCCATGTGGAAAAATCGTTGGTGATCAGCGAAAGCGGCTGTGTTAGCGGCGAAATTTACGCGGAACATGTCATTGTGAACGGTGAATTTGAAGGCATCTGCCACGCCGACAAGATTGAGATCTTAAGCAAAGGCCGCGTCAATGGCAGTATCTACAGCGATGACCTGAGTATTGAACAAGGTGGCCGTTTTAACGGTGTGACCTACCCAGCAGAGCAGTCGAAAGTGGCTGAGCTGGTGGAAATCAGTGAAGTGAAAATGGCCGCTGAAGGTTAATTTAACGCTCACGTGAACACAAAAAGCCCCGCAATGCGGGGCTTTGTCGTTTTCTCTCCCCAAGCACCGGCTAGGCCGATGCGATGGATGAGCCAGTCTGCGGATTACTGTTTGTCTTGATCAAAGTCGCCGTGGAAGTGGGCGTGATCCGAGTGACTCTTCGCCGCTTTGAGTTTTTCGCCAATGCGCAATTTTTGTGTGCTTTGTGTCGCACTCATACTGCGCAGCATGGGTTGCTCGCTCTCGGCCTCTGCTGGGAACAGCGGACGGCTCATCGCATAATAGGTGGTGACATAGGCCAGCGCCTGCGTGTTCACCCACAGGGCTTGTTGGCTGATGTTGTTGAGATCATCACACGCCTGGTGGTAACAAACGTCGTAGGCCACATCAATCTCACCGCCAAATTGTTCCACTTCTTGTGCGGTTTTGGTTTGTTCTGCGCCGGTGAACAGGCCACCAAACGCCACGCCCCAATCGGCAAAGCCTGCGTAATCCGAGCGTTTCGATAGGGCCTGAGGAACGGTCGCGCTGTCTTTCGAGGTGAAGAATTCGTTGAAGATGGATTCGATGTCTGAAGTGCCGTAAGGCGGTTCAAAATCACCCGTGTAGGCGTTGTCTGGGCTGTCTTTGGTATCGGACAAGTCGCCATCCATGACGCCGTAGATGTAGTTGGGAGAACCAATCATGTCGAAGTTGAGATACAGCTTCACTTTGTTGAGCTTGTTGTATCGCGCATCGACCAATTCCAGCTGCGCTTGTGTCAATTGCGCGGGATCGCTGATGCCCAGTTCGTCCATGATCTGCTGCTGCGCTTTATCGTATAGCGGGGCAAACAGTGCATTGGTGTAGTATTCCGAGCCCACTAAGCCCGCTTCTTCTGCCGCCCACCACGCAAAGCGAACGCGGTTTTTCACCGGCACTTTGAGGTTTGCCAGTGTCACTGCATATTCGAGTAAGCCAGCGGTGCCGGAGCCGTTGTCGTTGATCCCCGGCCCTTCGGGCACCGAATCCAAGTGCGCGCCCAGCATGACGATATTGTTCGGGTTACCGCCGCGCGTTTCGGCGATGACGTTTTGCGTCACCACCATGTCATCTTTGACATCAATGTTCAGTGTGGCTGGAACCGAGGCTGATTGAGCCGCTTGATACCAGCTTTCGCCCAGTTCATAACGCACGCCAAAGGCTGGAATGGTGACGGTGGTGTCACTGCCGAGCGTGCCATTCACCACACCTTTTCGGCCCTCATCATTGCCTTGGTTAAACACGATGGCTGCGATGGCGCCCGCGTTCTGGGCGTTCATCACTTTGTCGCTAAAGCTACACGCGCCGCGTTGAATGACCGCGATTTTGCCAGCAATGGCTTTGCCTTCGAAATCGGAAGCTTCACAGCCATCGCTGCTGTCGTAGCTGTCGGACTCAAAATCGAAATCGGGCGTCACAAACACCAGTTCGCCGCTCAGCTCGCCATTCGAGCCGCCGGAATAAGACATTGCCGCGAAGTCAGGTTCTGTGCCGTCGGGCGCATTGCGCGTACCGACCAGTTCACTGCCATTCACGGTCAAATGGGTGTTGGCGAGCTCTTCCCACGCGCGGAAATCAAACTCTTGCGTGGTGACTTTGTAGCCGTGCGCTTTCATGGTGGCGATGATGTAATCCACCGACTCTTGATAGCCTTGGCTGCCCGCCGCACGCGTGATGCCGCTGTTGTCGCTGGTTGGCGAGGCAAGGCCTTCCAGCGTTTGCAAATGATCGACGACCTCATCCTGTTCAATGGCCTGACTGACGTGCTCTGCGACCCAACGTGGGTCATCAAAATAACAACCGCTGAGCAGCGTGGCGCTGACGGCCGCCGCGATCAGGGTTCTTCGAGTGGTCATGTGTGCTTGCATCGGTAACTCCTTGTTGAGTGATCCAAGCCATTGTTCGCCAGCGATTTGGTTAATGAAATGTTAATTTAAGCATCGTGATGCTTATTATGGCTGAATATCAAACTCTGTGAATGCAACATGAGGTGAATTCATTGCATCAATGAGTGGTTGTCACTAAATACACAGAATCAGTAACGCATTGTTAATTATAGAAATATTAATAATGATAAGGTGGGCGATGGCGGGAAAGGCGGGCACAAAAAAGCCCCGCGATCAGCGGGGCTCGAACCGATGCAGAGCGGGGCTTAGAAGCCTTTGATGTTTTCCGCTTCAAGTTCAGTGAAGTATTTTACAGTCTTCACTTTCAATTCTTGTGTGGCTGGCTCGTCACACACGATGACTGCTTTTGGATGCAGTTGCAGCGCCGATACAGTCCACAGGTGGTTCACGCAACCTTCGACCGCAGCTTCCAGTGCTTGTGCTTTGTTGTGACCGGTCACGAGGATCATCACTTCTTGCGCATCTAACAGGGTACCCACACCGATGGTCAGTGCGTATTTGGGTACTTGGTTGATGTCGCCATCAAAGAAGCGAGAGTTTGCGATGCGGGTGTCGTGAGTCAGGGTTTTGATACGCGTGCGTGATGACAAAGAAGACGCTGGCTCGTTGAATGCGATGTGACCATCGTTGCCCACGCCGCCCATGAACAGGTTGATTTTGCCGTACGATTTGATTTTCTCTTCGTACAGACGGCACTCTTCATCGTGATCGTCGGTGTTGCCGTTCAGCAAGTTGATGTTCTCTTCTTGAATATCAACGTGGTTGAAGAAGTTGTTGAACATGAATGAACGGTAAGATTCTGGGTGGTCGGCAGGCAGGCCAACGTATTCATCCATATTAAAGGTCACAACGTGTTTGAAGCTCACTTTACCTTCGTTGTAAAGCTCGATCAGTGCGTTGTAAGTTGCCAGAGGTGTACCACCTGTTGGAAGGCCTAATACAAAAGGACGCTCCGCAGTTGGCTTGAAGTCGTTAATGCGTTTTGCAATAAATGCTGCAGCCCATTTACCTACTTGTGCCGCGTTGTTCAGTGGAATCAGTCTCATGGATAGCCTCTAATGTGGTAATTCGTGATTCGGATAATCATTAATTCGCATTATAAAATAAGTTGGTGATAACGGCTATTGCTTTGGATCGCATTTTTTAAAATAGTTTTCTTTTTCGTTGCAATCGTCGCAAAAAATGGCGTTCTGCCACATAATTCACCGATCATTAACACGTTCTCTCCCCAAAGCGTAGTCAAAAAGTGTGAAAAAATTTATTTATAAAATTAAGTATTTTTTTGATGTGCTTCGTGTTGTGCATTGGCGAAGGTGCGGTTCGTTATCCATACTTGAAACGACGACTAACAAGGAGCGGTGCCGATGAAAAATGAACTGGATCCTGCCAAAATTTTGCACGCGTACGAAGTGGTGATGGAACATGGTACACCGACCGAACATGGCAAAATTTATGAAGGTATTGAAGCGTTTGCCGACTATGACGGCTACAACGTCTATATGCGTGGGAATGGCGTTGAGCTCAAAGTCGGCTTCCATAACACGTATCACCTGGAGTACGACCAAGAACACTTGCGTGACAGCTTTTTGAAAAAAGTGGCGATGTTGTCGAAATAGGGCGCGTGTGGGCCACGCAAGAAAAACAAAGCCCTAGGCGAGAGGCGCTCTAGGGCTTTGGGAGAAAGATTCTGTCAGAGCCGATTCAGTAACGTAGCGAATCGATGAGGTATTTCAACACGGGTTCTGGCTCGATGTTTTTATCGTCAAATCGATGTTGCGGTTTGACCAACCAGCCTCGTTCCACCAATTCGTCAATCAAATCCAAATAGGTGTGACTGCACTTGCCCACCAACAGGTTGTCGATGCTGCGTTTCTGCGCTTGTTGCAGCGTGTGCAGGAAGCCTTCCAGATAGAGATGATCTTTGGTGAAACCGCCGCCGCGATACACGCGTGTGGTGGTGACAAAGGCACTGTCTCGATCCAAACCAAACTCATCAACCAGAAAATCGAACGTTTGATAAAAATTCTGCTCTTTGAGCATAGAATCCACAGCAAGCACGCGGGTTGCAAGTGTCTGCAATCGATCATGTGACATGTAGCCCGCTTTATATTCGGCCAAAATCGCCAAACCTTCCTGCGATTCAGTTGAGCCCGGCAGGCCAATCGAAAACACCTTGAGCGGCTGCAGGCGCGCATTAAAGGTGGTCGCCATGTGCACGCCCAACTCATGTTGAATCAAGCGCTGCACTTCCGCGTGCGAGTAGGTCGCTTTGCTGTTGAGATACAGTGTGGGCGGTTTTTTCCCGCTCACCATGGCTCGCGCGGCCAATGACGATGTTGGTGTCACGTTGCAGGCCATGCCCCAAGCTTTGGCTTTGTTGGCCATGAGCACGGCTGCTTCATCTGCGCTGTAGAGCGGGCCTTTTTCTTCGGGCAGCGTTTTGGCATACAGCAGAAAGCGCGCATTCTCAATGGCGGTGGCATTCGGACGGCCGTAAAACCGCAACGAGTTATACAGAAACGCCTCGTGGCCAACGCTGGTGAGCAAGTCAATTTTCTCGCTCAGCTTGTTGACCATCGCGCTGTAAAGCTGCTTGAGGTCGGGATCGGAAATCGACTCGATCGGCAACTGAAACAGCTTGTGTTTGAACTCGTTGGCGTGAATCGGTAATTGTTTGTAACGAAAATCTGGCTTGTAGCGGCTCGGCGCTGCATCAAACCGCTTTCGCTCAGCGTTGATATTGGTGGGGTTGACGTACTTGAGCGTTTCCACTTTTTGCGTCAGCTTGGCCAGCGCTTTATCAATGGCCAGCACGTTCGGCTCAATGGATGAACTGAGCATGTTGGCTTTGGTGGTGCGGCGGCGGTTGTGGCGTCGCTGAAAATAGGCGCTGGTTTGGCTAAAGGCCTCTTTCAAGCCGCTTTTGAGTGCGTCCATCACCAACGGATACACCGTGCCATCGCTCTCCTCCATGAAGACTTTTTTCACTTCGGTGGGCAGCACGAGCGTGCGGTCAAAATGCGCGTTGGTGTGCGCAATCAAATAACCTCGCCCTTCAAACACCGCGTTCATGGCGGTGTGGTTTTCCAGATGGGGCAGTTGAATTTTGCCCAACTCGGTGCAAAAACGCTTCACCACCGTGCCCCAACGTTGCATGTCGATTTGCGCCGTACCCACGTTAAACACGGGCGTCGGCTGGGGCAATGACTGGTAGTTGTAAGCGTAGAGGTCAAACACAATCACCATGCCAAACTTGGATTCAAGTTTGCGGATCAGTGCTTCATACAGCTGATAAAACAGGCCATGTTTGAGGTGGCTGGCGGCGCGCTGCTTGTCATTGAGCGGTTTTTTCCACGCGGATTTATAGCGGGTACTCAACGTGCGGGCACGATTGAGATCGTACTCAAAGCGTGAATCCAGTCCCCATAACGTAATGGGCTGGGAGGCAATCAGTTGATCGGTGAACGGGGCTTCTTCGAGGCGGCGCTCGGCTTTGGACAGCTGACACTGTTTCTGCAAGTCGTCGCGCAGGCGGCTTCCCGCTTGAATGGCGGTGCAGACCACAGGAAGGTATTGTTCAATTTTGATGAAGCAGCCCGCGGACTCGAGTTCACCAGAGAAAGGTTGCCCTCGCTGAATCAGCGAGAGCATCTCTTCTAGAGAATAAACTTTGGATACTGGGTTGGGCATGCGGGACCCTATAAGAAGACGGCTATTCTCGTCGTTGAAGTAGGCGGCGCTGAACGGGCAACGCCGGGTACAATTAGTCTTCTTCGGTCAGGCTTGGCTCGTCATCGGTATAGTCGTCTGCCGCGTCGGGCTTGTTACGACCGTTCAATGTATGGAAGCGCTTGCGACCGCGCGACAGACGAACATACTTCATCCAAACGCGCTCGATCTTGCTTTGAGCGAGATCTGGGTTGACCAACACGTCCATAAAGTGTTGTTCTTCCGCGTTCTCAGGCTGTAACGCTCCGGTCTCAAGGCCAACCAGAGTCTCACCGTACAGCGATAGAGTATCTTCTTCTGCAAGTGTGAAATCACCAGACTTCGCAAAGCCTCGTGGGAATTTTTTAGTGTCGAAAAATCGTTTTTTTCCTTGACGAAATACTGTCTCAGACATGTCTACCTCGTGTGAATATATGCTACCACTACGCAGCCGTGGTTCACGGCGAAAGTTAGGCGTAAAATCTCGAAAAGAAAAACAAAAATTTTTTATCGTCATTATTGTACTTCCTTGTTAATCTTCACGAGGAATATCAGAGGATTCAATATGGACGTCAAAGTCTTTCGCACTTTTCTTGAACTGGCAAAAGTTCGCCATTTTGGGCGGGCAGCAGAGAATCTGTACCTCACTCAGGCCGCCGTCAGCGCACGCATTAAACAGCTCGAAAGCTATTTCGATGCTCAGTTGTTCACGCGTGATCGAAATAACATCAAATTGACCTCCGCTGGCGAGCGTTTGGTGAGCTATGCCGAAGTCATGGTGGCGACGTTGCAACAGGCCAAATTTGAATTGTCGCTGGAAAGTGGTAAAGCACTGCAATTGACTTTAGGTGGCACACCGAACATTTGGGATGCCTATTTGCAGAACTGTTTGAGTGTCGTGACCGACGCGTTCAGCGGTTATGGGTTTATGGCCGAAGTGATGGGGCGCGAGCAGCTCAGCCGTTGCCTGCTGGAGCGCACGCTGGATATGGCGTTTGCGCTAGACCAAATCAAAGCAGAAGAGTTGCAGTGTAAGAAAGTCGCAGACTTGGTTTTGGTGCTGGTATCGACCCGTCCTGATACCGCTGAGACGGCCTTTGAACACCAATATGTCTACGTTGACTGGGGCGCGCGTTTTGCGTCAGAGCATGCCGACCGTCACCCGAAAGCACCGGCGCCATTCCTACGTACGTCTACCGCGCGTATTGCGCTGGATTTCATTCTGGAAAAAGGCGGCAGTGCGTACTTGCCGGCATCGGTGGTGGAACCGTTCCTCAATTCTGGTCAGTTGCATCGCGTGGACGACATCGAAGATTGGTATCGCCCGATCTACCTTAGCTACCGTAAGAACAGCTCGTCGATCGACGCGATCATGCAGGTGGAGAAGTTGGTGAAAAGCATTGATCCACTGACGGCTTACAGTTTGCAACGCGCCGGAGAACTGGGCTCTTAAGGGCTCAATTGCAGAAAAAGGCGAGCTGAAGCTCGCCTTTTTTGTGCTTAACCGTCGGACGCATTGCGTCATCGACCATTCAACGGTGACGCCAATCAGCGTCGAAAATCGACCAGTTCGCTGCGGTCGAGATGGATCTCGGTGGTTGCCGGTTGTGTTTCGGCAATCACCTTGCCGCCACGTACAGAATAGCGCACAGCGACTTGGCGACGCACGGCGTCAAATCCGTTCTCAGCGGGCAGTACCAACAAGTTGCCCGGTTTGCCGACCTCAATGCCATATTGGTCTTGACGATGCAGCGTGCGCGCGGAATGGCGGCCAATCAGCTTTAATGAGTCATTGATTTGCTCATAGCCCATCACCTGACACACGTGCAGCCCCATGTGCAGCACTTGCAACATGTTGGCTGTGCCGAGTGGGTACCACGGATCAAACACGTCATCGTGGCCAAAACAGACGTTAATGCCCGCATTCAGCATCTCTTTCACGCGGGTCACGCCACGGCGTTTCGGGTAATCATCAAACCGACCTTGAAGATGAATGTTGACCAGCGGGTTGGCGACAAAGTTAATCCCCGACATGCGCAGCAAACGAAATAGGCGTGATGCATACGCGCCGTTGTAAGAACCCATCGCTGTGGTGTGGCTGGCGGTTACTTTTTCGCCCATGTCATATTTCAGCGCCAGTGCCGCTACAGTTTCGACAAAGCGGGACTGCTCATCGTCGATTTCGTCGCAGTGCACGTCAATCAGGCGGTCGTATTTTTGAGCCAGTTCAAAAATATAGTGCAGCGATTCCACGCCATACTCGCGGGTGAATTCAAAGTGCGGAATGGCACCAATCACATCCGCGCCCAATTTGACCGCTTCTTCAAGCAGCGCTTTGCCATTGGGGTACGAGAGAATACCTTCTTGCGGAAATGCGACGATTTGAATGTCGACCCAAGGCTTCATGGTGTCGCGCACCTCCAGCATCGCTTTAAGTGCGGTCAGGGTTGGGTCGGAGACGTCTACATGAGTGCGCACATGCTGCACGCCATTGGCAATCTGCCATTTCAGGGTTTGAATCGCGCGTGCTTTGACATCTTCTACCGACAGTAGGGCTTTACGTTCAGCCCAGCGTTCGATGCCTTCAAACAGAGTGCCTGACAAGTTCCACGCTGGTTCACCCGCCGTTTGCGTGGTGTCGAGGTGAATGTGCGGTTCACAAAAGGGGGGCACGACCAAACCACCTTGGGCGTCTATCGTTGTGCCGTGATGTTCAATCGAGGCGCTTGCATCATCGATACGGGCAAAACGACCGGATTCAATCAAAATCTGTTTAAGCTGTGATTCGCCCTCAAGACGGGCGTTTTTAACGAGTAGAGTTGTCATGTGATGTCCTTACACCGCTTGAGTTTGTCGTATGTTCTTGTTCACAAGGGGATTGATAATGAAGTAACTGAGCGCGCCGCCGAGAACGGCATTAACGGACACAATCCCTGGCATAAAGTGACCAGCTGCAATCCCGATTGCGACTGCAATAATGGCCGCCCAGTTGATGGTTTGAAACTCTGCATGGTGAAAATCGCGATAGCGTTTCCGGTTGACCAGAAAATCGGTAATCAGCACACCACCAATCGGTGGAATCGCCAACGAAAGAAAGGTTAACCAACCGACGAAATTATTATACAGCCACAGCGCACATAAAGTACCGATGACCCCATTCACCATCGAGATGTATTTGCTAGGCAACCCGGTGATGTTGGAAAACCCTAAACCGGAGGCGTACAACGCGTTATCGTTGGTTGTCCAGATGTTTAGACCCAACACGATAATTGCTGGAATCAACAATCCTTGCGCCATCATGACCTCTGAAATGTCCGACTGACCGGTCACCGATGAACCTGCGGCACCAAAGATAAACATCAAAGAGTTGCCGACGAAAAAGGCGATCATGGTGACCAATACGGCGGCGGATGGCTTTTTGCCAAAGCGAACAAAGTCAGCGGTGAGCGTCCCTGCGCTAATGAACGAGCCCACAACCATGGTCAGTGCGATGTGGAAATCCATCGGTTGAGCCGGTTGTTGCGCTTGTAGTTGGGCAATGCCACCCACACTACTCACGGCATCAAAGACCGAATAGCCCCCTAAAATGGCGATGGCTGGTACGGCCAGTGCTGACAGGATCATCAGCGCTGAAATACCAAAGTAAACGGTAATCGTCATCAGTAGGCCGGAGGCAATGATCAATACGTTGGTGTCAATGCCGGTGGCTTTTTGCACCGGTAGCGTAAACATCGCGACGCCGACACCAAACCAGCCGACTTGCGTGCCTCCCAATAATGCGGAAGGAAACCAAGAACCTTTTAAGCCAAAAGAGAATCGCGCGAGGAGGTGGGTGGAGAGGCCAGTGGAAGCGCCGATGTAACCAAGAAAGGAGGTGTAAATACCGAGGATAAGATTGCCGATGAGTACTGCAAGAAAAAAGTCATTGAATGTCAGTCCGGTGCCAAGCGCCCCGCCGGTCCACATGCTGGCGGAAAAAAAGGTTAACCCCAGCATCACCATCGTTAACGATATCACGCCTTTTCTGGCCGTTTGGGGGACAGGCCCCAATCCGAAATCATGATCTGTCGCCATAGTTTGAATATCCTCCTTATTCATGGGTTGAATTCTATTTCACCAAATTTAGGCAAAACGGCGCATCATAGGTACACAATCCCCGATGAGTCAAATGATTCGTCAACATGATTCACGATTTAAATACGGTTCATTAATTCAAGTAAATAAACGATGGCAAACGATTGCTCTCATTAATGATTATGTCGGTTGCTTTCGATGTCGTCAGTGATATTTGATGGTGGGAATCATATTCACATAGTGAATCGTTTTTTAAATGAACAACAGTTTGGTCGGTCGGGAAGATGACGTTTAAATCGCTGAATAGGTCGTGCTGATACATCAACACGAACCGAAAATCGAAAGGATGATCACTCCCGCGCGATGGCGAGAATGCTCAATGATGGGATGATGATACGAAAACAGGCCGCGTACGATATGGCGTAAGCACAAAAAAAGGGCGAGATGATCTCGCCCTTTTTCCTGTCTTCGACAGTTATTTGCCGCTGATTGCTGAGTCGATGCTCGCTTTGCCTGCGCCTGAAATTGCTAGGGAAACGCTGGCTGCCAGTAGCGCAAGGCCAAATTCGTAGCCGTTGTTTGCCATGAACAGACCGTTACCGATGTGGACGCTCAGAATGGCAACAATCATGGTAAACGCAGTCACCACCGCTGCTGGGCGAGTCAGTAGGCCGATCAGAAGGAACAGACCGCCGAAGAACTCACCGCTACCGGCAAGGAATGCCATCAGGACGCCCGGTTCAATACCGATGGAAGCCATCCATTGACCTGTACTTTCCAGACCGTAGCCGCCAAACCAACCAAAAAGTTTTTGTGCGCCATGCGCCATGAAAGTGATGCCGATTGGAATACGGAGTGCCAGTGGTGCGTAGCCTGCGTCAGTGCTCATGAGTTTTTTCAATAGTGCGTTCATATAGGGTTCCTCAACGTTCGATATTCTGAAATAAGTGTCGTGCATTGTTTTGTGCCGATGGAGAAAGTGTAGGTGAGTTTGATAAATTAGATAACGCCTGCTGCTCGACATTCTTGTTCAAAAATTTTGAATGAGTTTCTGTGAACTTTATTGCGTCTTTCGGTTCGCGATTGCGCAGGGTGTCCATCGGCGTTCCATCATTGAGTTCCGAAAATGGCTAGTGTTCTGTTGGTGACGTCGTACACTGTGCGTAACCGTTGAAAGGAAGACCGTGATGGACACTGAATTTGCACTCACTTCGCAGGAATGCCAGCGCGCAAGAATGAGCCGCGACCCCCGATTTGATGGTCGTTTTTACGTGGCGGTCAAAACCACGGGGATTTTCTGTCGCCCGATTTGCCCGGCCAATCTTCCGAAAGAAGAGAATGTCGAATACTTCATTAATCAAGCGCAGGCGTTGCAAGCGGGCTATCGCCCGTGCTTGCGTTGCCGCCCCGATAGCGCGCCAAGCTCGTGGGCTTGGAAAGGCGTGGAAACCACTTTTTTGCGCGCCGTGAAGTTGATTGATAACGGTGAGCTGCAAGGCCAACGTTTGAGTGAGCTGGCAGAACGATTGGGCATCAGCGATCGGTATTTGCGCCAGCTATTTCAAACGCATTTGGGCATGTCGCCAAAGCAGTACGCGCAATACCATCAATTAATGTTTGCCAAACAATTGCTACACACCAGTCATATGACGATCACCGACATTGGGTTTGCGTGTGGCTTTAACAGTACGCGACGTTTCAATGATGCATTTCAAAAAGTGCTGCAGCTCACGCCAAGCCAAGTGCGTCGCCAAGCGGCATCGGTGACGGCGCAAAACCGCTTATTGCTGGCCTATCGTGGCCCGTTTGATTGGGCGCACATGTTGGCATTTTATCGCCTGCGGGCGGTGGCTGGCATTGAACAGGTGGACGACACCAGTTATCAACGCCATGTGATGATGAATGGCTGTGCCGGCTGGTTTAAAGCTACGCTGGCGTCGGACTCACAGCTGGAAGTTGAATTTGAATTGGCCGAACTCACAGCGCTGCGCCATTTGGTGAGCCAACTGCGCCGTGTGTTTGATCTGGATGCCGACATCGTGGGCATTGAAGCGCAGTTAGAACAAGCGGCGCCGGGGCTGGTCACGCATTCTGGCATTCGGATTCCCGGCGTGTGGAATGCATGGGAAGCGGGCGTGCGCGCAATTTTAGGCCAACAAGTGTCGATCAAAGCTGCCATCGGTCAATTGAACTTGCTGGTGGCCACCCTCAACGAAGGCGTTGCGCAGCCGTGGTATTTTCCGACACCGCAACAGGTGGCAGCGGCCGATTTAAGCTTTCTGCGCATGCCGCAAAGCCGCAAAGAAACCCTGCATCGCTTTGCGGTGTTTTTGACGCAACACCCCGATGCGCCGCTGGAGGAGTGGCTGGCGCTCAAAGGCGTCGGGCCTTGGACGGTCAACTATGCCCGCTTGCGCGGGGTGTCCGACAGCAACTGTTTTTTACACACCGATTTGGTGGTGAAGAAGGCGCTGGCGACCTTTCCACAGCTCACGCCTGAACGCGTATCGCCTTGGGGCAGTTACGCCACATTCCATTGTTGGGACCAATAACATGAATCAGTTTACCTACTTCGACAGCCCGCTGGGCCAAATGACGTTACAAGCCAATGCGAAGGGCCTGTTGGGCGCGTGGTTTGAAACGGAAACCACCTTGCCAAATGAGTTGGGTCAATACAATGAAAATTGTCCTATACTTGTCATGGCGATCAATCAGTTAGCCGAATATTTCGCCGGGCAGCGCCACACATTTGATCTGCCGCTGGCCGCGACGGGAACGGCGTTTCAGTGCTCAGTATGGCAAGCGCTGCGCACCATTCCTTACGGTGAAACCTGGAGCTACCTGCAACTTGCCGAAGCGATTGGCAATCCTAAAGCGGTACGGGCGGTGGGGTTGGCCAATGGCAAAAATCCGCTGTCGATCATCGTGCCGTGTCATCGCGTGATCGGTAAAAACGGCAAACTCACCGGGTATGCGGGGGGCGTTGAACGCAAAGCCCGCTTACTGGCACTTGAACGAGAAAGATAATTCAGAATATGTCGATCCAATGTTTGCACGCTCCCCTCCTTTGTCTGGCGGTCGCCGCGACGGTGTCCGGTTGCAGTCAGGAAGATTTGGAGCGTTTGGCTAACAGAGAAACCTTAGCCTTTGAAGGAACGTACGATAATCAGTACGACCAACAGCTGTTGGTATTTAAGGAAGGACGCGTCTCGATTCATCAACAGGGGGATGAGCCGCAGTGGCAGCACACCTTTCAGGTCGAAGAGAGCTTATTAAATATTCGTGTGCGTCAAAGCTCACGCGAGAAACGTGATGATTTGGTGATGCGCATTCATGGCGGGGGCGAGGTGCTCACGTGCAGCGCCTGCGCCCGTCTTCATCTCAGCAATGTGTGGGTGCGCCAAAATGCCACGCCACAAAATGCGGCCATGGCGTCGCCTTAATCCCCGGTTTACGAGGCAAACAATGCCTGATTCAGGGACAGATGAATGGCGATACTCACCACATACCCCAGTAGGATCACGGGCGTCCATTTCAAATGACCAAAGAAGGTGTATTTGCCATGAGAGGCGCCCATCAACGCCACACCTGCCGCCGAACCAATCGACAACAAGCTGCCACCAACCCCCGCGGTGAGTGTCACCAATAACCAGTTCCCAATCGACATCGATGGTTCCATGGTTAAGACAGCAAACATCACCGGAATATTATCGACAATGGAAGAGAGAATGCCGACCATGATGTTGGCCCACATCGGATCCCACTGCGCGTACATCACCTGCGAAATCAGCCCCAAATAACCGAGTAAACTCAAGCCGCCCACACACATCACCACCCCGTAAAAGAAGAGCAACGTGTCCCATTCTGCATGGGATATGCGGCGAAAGACGTCGAAAGGCACGACGGAGCCGATGCGCCGCAACGCCGCTTCATCATGGTTGGCGATGGCCAGTGCGGTTTTCTTCGCCAAAGAACGGGCCAATGTTTTACGCAGGAAATAGCCAAAAAATTGCAGGTAAGCGAGGCCCATCATCATGCCCATGACCGGGGGAAAGTGGAACAAGGCGTGGAAACTGACCGCCGTGAGAATAGTGAGTACAAACAGCAACACAATGCGCCGCGCGCCGCGTTTGAGCTCGACATGTTCATGCATGACATCCGGTTGTTCGGTGGGCAGAAACAGCGACATCACCAGCGCCGGTACGAGGTAATTGGCGACGGCGGGGAGGAACAAGTCCATAAACTGCATAAACGAGACGTGACCGGCCTGCCAGACCATCAACGTGGTGATGTCGCCAAACGGGCTGAATGCGCCCCCGGCGTTGGCGGCAATCACGATGTTGATACACGCTAAATTCACAAAGCGGCTGTGTTTGCCGCCGACTTTCATCACCACCGCACACATCAACAGCGCGGTGGTCAAGTTATCGGCGATGGGGGAGATGAAAAACGCCAGCAGGCCAGTGATCCAAAACAGCGAGCGAAAATTGAAGCCTTTGCCAATCATCCACGCTTGCAGGGCATCAAACAAGCGCCGTTCTTCCAGCGCGCTGATGTAGGTCATCGCGACCAGCAAAAATAGCAGCAGTTCGGCATATTCCAACAGGTTGTATTCCAGCGCCTCGCGGGCGATGTCGGCCATACCGTGTTGTTGGTACACGTAGCCAATCATGGCCCAGATCAGCCCCGCCGCCAGTAGCACGGGTTTGGATTTTCTCAGTTGGAGGTACTCTTCGAGCATCACCAAGGTGTAGGCGAGGCCAAACAGCAGCAACGCGAGGTAGCCGATGACCGATTGCGTGAGGGGTAAGGGCGATTGCGGCGCAGTCGAGGCAAAACAGAACGAGGAAAACAGGGACAAACAAAGGATCAGGCCTAGCCAAACTCGCTTCATAATCTGCGCTCCAACTGACGGAAATTACACAAATTTTAGAACCAATTTCGCCCGTTAGGTGTGAGGTGTATCGAATCTGACGGAATGCCAGATAATAAAAAACCCCGGCAAGCCGGGGTTTGTCAACACGGTCGTGTTAGGCACGTTTCAGATGTACTTCTTCTTCTTTCGCGCCAGCCATTGGGTCGTTAAAACGGGCTTCATCCAGCGCATTTTCCGACTTGGCCACAATACACGTCACACAACTGTCACCCGTGATGTTGACCGCAGTACGAATCATATCCAGCAGACGGTCAACCCCCATGATGAGCGCGATCCCTTCCAGTGGCAGACCCACTTGGTTCAGTACCATCGCCAGCATCACCAAGCCAACACCCGGAACACCTGCCGTCCCAATTGACGCCAGTGTCGCGGTCAGGATCACGGTCAGGTAGTCCCCCATCGACAGGTCGATGTTAAATGCTTGGGCGATAAACGCGGTCGCCACACCTTGCATGATTGCGGTGCCGTCCATGTTGACGGTCGCGCCCAGCGGGATGGTGAATGACGCCACTTTGTTGTCGACACCAAAACGGTTTTTCGCCGTTTCCATGGTCACCGGAATGGTGGCGTTGGATGAGGCGGTTGAGAACGCAAACATGATCGCATCTTCCATTTTACGGAAGAAGGTGATTGGGCTCAGGCCCGCAAAGCTCTTCAGCATCACGCTGTACGTAACCAATCCGTGGATCAGCAGCGTTGCCGCCAGCACCACAAAGTACTCTGCCAGATTCAAAATTGCGCTCAGACCCAGGCCGGTGAACAGTTTCGCCATCAGGAAGAATACGCCGTATGGCGCCACATGCATCAGCATGGCAACCAGCTTCATGATCACGTCGTTGAGATCATTGAACACGGCCGCGATGCGCTCGCCCGGTTTCCCGGCTGCGCTGATTGCAATCCCAAACAGTACCGCAAATACAATCACCTGCAGGGTTTTACCTTCTGCCATGGCATTGATTGGGTTGGTCGGGAACATGTCGATCAGCACTTTACCCAGCGAAGGGGCTTCTGCAGATGTAAACCCGGTGGCTGCTGTGAGATCGGCTCCGGCACCCGGTTGGAAAATGGTGCCCATGGTCAGTGCCAGCGTGATCGCAATCGCGGTGGTGGTGATGTAAAACGCAAGTGTTTTACCGCCCATGCGGCCCAGTGTAGAAAGGTCTTTCAGTGAACTTGTACCGCACACCAGAGATACAAACACCAGTGGGACAACAAGCATTTTCAGGCTGGCAATGAAGATCTTGCCGCCGACTTCGAATAATCCATTAACGATATATGCGTCCACAAATCCGTTGTCCGCAAACAGGGTGCGCAGTGCAAACCCTGTCAAGATACCGGCTACCATGCCTAAAATTACGCGGCTGGTGAGCGACATCGGTTTCTTGGTATTCATCTTGAACACTCCTTATATTTATGCACTTCGACATCATTTCAAAGCGAGCGGCAGGTTAGCAGGCGTCATCCAAAATAAAAAAGTAAATTCACAATACCTATTCATTGGTGTGATCTTGCTCACTATTTGTTGGGTGTTTTTAACCAAAAAATAACAAATTAATAGTGATTTAATTCAGTTGTTCGTGAATTTGTAACATATAGCGTTAGCGATGCAACAATGTTCACGATTCTCATGCATTGATAATTCGAGGTTTTTTCCCCTTTACTTCCCAAAAATTAGGCGCATATTTAGTCGAGTTTCTGCCTTTTTGTGCATAAGATTGCACTTGCGTATTTTCTGGTATTGATGGGGTGAATGGTTTGGATATGCCTTCACGTACATCAGAACGACCGATCGCGACGTGGATGAGAGGCATGCGAGGAAAGGGATACGATGAAAGCGAAATCGTGCATGGAATTTCGGGGGTGGGGGTGAAATATCAGGAGCATACACGATTTCGCCTGATCACAGTTTGGCAATTTGCCGCCAAATGGGTGATGCAATTTTGGCAAAAAATAATACTATTCCGTCAATATGAAGTCTTGATGACGTCAGAATTGTAGAAAACGGTGATATTGTCGAACACGACTGCTCTATTGCAGGACACGATTGTATTGCAGGACACGATTGTATGACAGGAAACGATTGTATTGCAGAGCACGACGGTCGTGGTCGATTGGCGTTGGTGGAAAAATGATGCGTGCCCAGTTTGAAAAAGTGGAATATCGGGATGACAGTTCGTGGCGATTGCTGATTCGCGAACTCGATACCATTCCGTTTGGGTGGCACTTCCATCCTGAGTATGAACTGACGCTGACCCTCAACAGTGCCGGTGAACGCTACATTGGCGACAATATCAGCAAATATGAGCATGGCGATTTAACCTTAGTCGGCCCCAACATTCCCCATACTTGGCAATCGCAATGGCACTTGGATCCCACGCTGCCGCAAAAGGTCTACGTGTTGTGGTTCGACCAAGCGTGGGTGGATAACCTGCTGCGGTCGTTCCCTGAATTTGCCCCGCTCGATGCTTTGTTTCAGCAGGCGCGCCATGGCGTTGCCTTTCCCACGTCGTTCGCTTTGTCGCTGCTGCCGATGTTTGAGCAATTGGACAACGCGTCGCCCACACGACGCTCCACGCTTTTACTCAGTGTGCTGGCTTCGCTTACAGAATGTGACACGCCACAAACGTTGGGTGTGGAAGGCGGGATGCGCTTGGCGGAAACGCACGGACGCGATCAGCGTGTGTTGTCTCAGCTGTTGGAGCGCATTCACGCCCACTACACCGAGCCACTATTTCTGCCTGAATTGGCGCAAGATGTGGCGATGAGCGAAAGCACCTTGATTCGCTTTTTTAAGCGGTTGATGGGGCAAAGTGTCAACCGCTACATCACGCAAGTACGCATTGGTAAAGCGTGCTCGTTATTGATTCGTACCGACTTTCCGGTGTCGCTGGTGGCTGAGCAGGCGGGGTTTACCAATCAGGCCAACTTTAACCGCTTGTTTCTCAAATATAAGCAGATGACGCCGCGTCAGTTTCGTCAGCGGTTCAAACAGCTCAACCTCATCAAACGGGACCGTTAGGCCCCGTTGTCTTTTTTGTCTCGCATTATTTTTTTGGATAGAGCGGACTGCTTTTCGGATAGAGCGGACTGCTTTATGGAAAGGACTGACGGTTTTATGGATAGGACTGGCGTCGTTGGTTATGACGCGGCGGGCTGGCGTGCGCGCAGCAGGGCCAACGGGGAAAAGCCTGTGACCATCATGGTGCCAAGCAAGACTAGTGCGGTGCCCAACAGCGTATTGAGTCCGATGGTTTCACCCAACACTAAGTACCCCCACAAAATGCCAAATCCCGGAATTAAAAAAGTGACGGATAGCGTGGGCGATGGGCCGATGTCTTTGACCAAACGGAAATAGAGCAGATAAGCCAACCCCGTACACAAGATGCCGAGTGCCACCACGGAGAGCATTTCGACCCCGCTCGGCACCGCGCGCATGGGCATCAAGGGAAGTAGGGGAAGCACCCACAACGCCGCCGCCCACATGCTGCCGTGTGCGTTGTCAAATGATGAGATCGACGGCGCGTTTTTGGTGTAGTTGGTCGCAATGCCATAGCTAAAGGCAGCCAGCGTGGCAGCGACCATTGGTAAGGCGGTTTCTGCGCCCATGAGCGAACGATCCAGCCCGACAATCACCGACACGCCAAGTACGCCAACCAACAAGCCGATGATGGCCTTTGGGCTGAGCGGCGTTTTGTGCCACACATAGCCAATCACTGCGCCCCAAATCGGCGCGGTGGAGTTCAAAATCGATAAGGTTGAAACGTTGAGCACCTGCGCTGCATAAGCAAAGAGCAGAAAGGGGAGCGCGCTGTTAAACAGGCCAAGTATCATAAAGTGGCGCCAGTGCTGACGAAACGGCAGCGATTTTTTTAAATAGATGCCAATCAGCAGCAGACTCAGCGCGGCAAATCCGACGCGCGCTTCAATTAAATATGCTGGGCCAAAGCTGTGCGCAGCGAGGCGTAAAAAGAGAAATGAGCCACCCCAAATGGCGGCCAATCCAAGCAGTTGTAAAAAGCTGGCGACAGGCATGACGAATCCTTGTTGTGTCTGGAAACGCTACTGTGAAGCAGGGGCCAATGTAGGTCAATGGCTAAAAAGATAACAGTGCCGGAAATGGCTAGTTTGAGCCGATGTTGCCTCTCACCGCAGGCCGAAGCCTGCGGTGAGAGGCAAAGACGAACAGAACGCGTTATAGCAACGGCTGGCCTAAGTTCGCCGCTGTCTGTTCGCCCATGGCGATCAACGTATCCAGAATGTGTTCCCCGTCGACGCGTAGGCCGTTGTGTTCATATTGGTTGGTGATCCATGCTTGGCTGTTGGGGATGTGTCGGAGGGTTTCACGGCTGATGTCCATCTCAACAAACATGTCGTCGGCATAGACCGCGCAGCTCACCGGCACGCTGTTTTGTGCCAGTACCTTGGCATCGTACAGCGCGTGCCAATCGTCTTTTTCGGCCAGTAAATGCGCCGCATCGTTTAACGGCCGCAACTGCGTATATTGATCGAACATCCACGGGAACACCATCTCGCCTGTAAACAGGAACGTTTGCCCCGGTTGGTAGTGAAACTCCGGAAACGCATCCCGCATGCGATGGGCCGACCATTGCGACGCAAAGCCCTGACAGTAGATCGCTTCGTGCAAAATGGCGTAAATCGGATTGGTTTGAAACCCTTGGTCCATCATCATGTGTTGCAAAAATTCGTAGCGCAGCGTTTCTTTGCCCTCGACCTCAATCAAGGCGTTTTCCAGCGTAAAGTAGGTTGGCAAAAACGCATCGCTCATGCCGAAATGAATACCGATTTGCTGGAACTGCTCGACGGTAAAACGCTGACCGTTTGGTAGGCGAACATCGTTTGCCAGTAAGTGATCGGCAATGCGCTGACACATCGCTTGCGCGTGGGGAAATTGGCGAAAGAACGCAGCGTTTTTGTCCAGCGTGCGCTGGAAGGTGGCGCGGTAGACATCGTCGGGATGACGCGACAGCGATGGCACGCCGCCGGTGATGTAACTACGCAGCAAGCTGTTTGGAAACAGAGATAAATAGGTGAGTGAACAGAAGCCGCCAAAGCTTTGCCCGAGGATTGCCCAGCGATCAATCCCCCATTGCTGACGAATGAATTCGGCATCACGCACGATGTTATCGGCGCGAAAATGACTCAGGTACTCGGCTTGTTGTTGCGGTGTTTTATCCGCCAGTGTGTGGTGGGTGATCACACTGCTTTGGCCGGTGCCGCGTTGGTCTAGCAGCAGAACGCGAAACTGTTGCAGCGCGCGTTTCATCCAGCCGCTACTGGCGCTGGCTCGTGGCGCCGGAAAGCCGGGTCCGCCTTGAAAATAAACCAACCAAGGCTTGTGCTCATCGTGGCCATCAGCGGCCGTGATGGCGCGGGCAAAGACGGTGAGAGTGTCGCCATTCGGTTGCTGATAATTCAACGGCACAGAGAAGGTGTACGGCGTGTAACGAACGCCCGCTTCAACGAAGCTTTGCTGGGAATGCATCATGACTGACTGATTTCCTTGTGAGTCATTGTGTGAGTGAGGCAGACGATAGCACAAGGCGAAGGAGGGAGATATGACGCTCTGCAATTATTGCCGCAGAGCATCATGGGGGTGTTGCTTAGCCTTCAATCGGCCCGAAACGAGTTGATTCAAAGCTGTTGAGAATGCGGTGGATCAAATAGGTGATCATCAGCGTGACCACGATGGCAAAGAAGATGCTACTGACGCGATACAAAGCGCTGTATACCAAGTCGCCGCCGGGGCTGAGGTACTGACCAAACAATATTCCCAACGTGGTTAAGCCACCAAAACCGGCACCTGAACCGCTCGATTCTTTGACGTGCATGTAGCTGAACAACATCGATCCCAACCACAACAACGGCACCACAAACAGCAGTAAGTCCGACCAATCGTAGAGCAGCAATTGCCCTGCCAATCCAAAGGTCACACCAAGAATGGTGCCCATGCCGCGCTTGCGTGCGTACCCCATCGCGCCGTTCCAATGCATCGGGAACAACAGCAAAATAGTGGTGGCTTGCGCCGACAGCGAATCGCTCAAATCGAACACCTGAAACACCACAAACGACAGCGTGGTGATGCTCGCGCCCATCAGGGCTTCATGGCGCATGCGATGCGACTGTTTTGGCGTCGCCGGACGTGGCGGCGGTTGGCGCGGTTCAGTATCAGGAATCAAAAACGTCATCAGATACGCGATCATCACCGAAAGAATGTTGGCGTAAAAATTACCAAAAATCAGCTCGTTGAGATCCGTGGTCGGATAACTGGCAAAGTGCAGCATGATACTGAGACTGATGACGCTGTTGGCGCCAAACAGAAACAGGCTGCCCTTTGACATGCAGGCAAATTTATACAGAAACAGAAAGAAGGCGATGAGCGTCATCATGCCGGGATGCGAGCCAAAAAGCCCACCTAGAATCCCCACTTCCAAGCCACACACGACCGCCGCAGCCAGCAGTTGACGCGCGGCGTGGGCGCTCATGACGGGCACCATGCCCAACAGCAGCATCGGTGTCACGGTATAAAACACACCGTAGTTCCACCCCATCAATTTATTGAAGGTGAACCCCAGTGTGGCGCCGGTGGCAATCCGCAGACATTGTCGGAGATCGTTGTCCGACATAGGATGGTCCCATAATTTCATGCCACCCCCTGCTTAGTAGATGTAGTGCAGCGCACTCAGAAAGCGAATCTGAAGTTTCGCCAGCAGTTTAAACACGCTGTTTTCTGGCAGCAGTTGCACGGTAGCACGTGCGCCCGCAGGCAGTTTTTGCAGCTGCTCATCGCTCAACGCCAAATGCAGACGCATGCGCTGTGCGTCGCGCACCCAACGTGTAGAAGAGGTGGGTGAGGCCAGCAAGCCGTTGGCATCGAACTGACCCGAACTGACCCCTGCATCCACGCTGCTCACGCGAGCTTCAAACACTTGGCCCGGTTTGCTGTCAAACGCAATCAGCGCGTCACTTTCGGTGTTGAGGTGGCGCAAACTTTTCTCACGGAAATCGGCAATCACGTCGACTTGGTTATCCACCAACGCGATTAGCGGGCTGCCTGCCGCCGCATAGGTGCCTGCTTCTAGTTGCAGGTTGGTCACCACGCCATCATTTTCAGCCATCACTTTGGTGTAAGAGAGGTTGAGCGTGGCTTGGTCCAACTGGTTTTGTGCTACGCGAATGCTGACGTTTGAACTGTCGGTATTGCCGCGGCTGACTTGCAGCTCTTTCAAACGGGCGCGCGCCGCCGCCAAATTGGCTTTCGCTGCCGTTGCCGCACTTTGCGCATCATCGCGCAGCTGTTGCGAGGTGCCGTTGCGATGAAATAGGGTATTTAAACGGTTGTATTCGCGTGTTTTCTGGTCCGACACAATCACCGCAGCGGTCACGTCTGCTTGCGCAGCCACAATCGATGCATCGAGTTGATCGTTGCTCTGCATGGTGCGTTCTAAATTGAGTTGTGCTTGTTCGACCGCGAGCTGGTAAGGCGCAGGATCGATTTGAAACAGCACGTCACCTTTATGAACCGCTTGGTTGTTGTTGACGTAAATTTCTGAAATCTGTCCGCTAACGCGTGGTGAGACTTTGGTGACCACGCGGGTCGCCATGGCTTGCGGCGTGAGCGGCATCGCAAGGTCGGCCACGAGAAAATAAGCAAAGACGAAGACAAACACGAAGCTGGAATATTTGATCCAGCGTGCGAATTTCTGATCGGGTGTCATGGGGGATTATTTCTCTTCGATTAAAGGTTATCTGACTTATCACTAAGTGATTCGAGGGCGTTGTTGGCAATCTGTTCAAGGACTTGACCCAGCTTGAGCAGCTCTTCATCGTTGATGTGGCTCAGCAATTGGCGACGAACCTGAAGAATACGCGTCTCCATGAGCTTGATCATGGAACGGCCTTGCTCGGTCAAACTGACAATGCGTGCGCGTTTATCGCTGCTGCAGCAGTGTCGTGTGATCAGGGATTGCTCTTCGAGTTGGTTGAGCGTGCGCATTAATGAGGCCAATTCGATCTCCAGCGCTTCAGCAAGGTGCTTCTGACTGATATTGTCGCCGAGGCGTTGTAGCTTCCATAGGGCTGTCCAGCGAGGGTGCGTGAGGCCCAAAGGCGCCAGCTCGCGATCAGCCACCATCTTCCACAAACGCGATACACGGGCGAGTTTTTCGGCCAGCGTTAACTCGTAAAGGCTGTTGATGTCTTGAATCATAATGCGTCCTAAATACTTAGCGTGCTAAGTAATATAGATTAGTTAGCACGCTAAGTAAATGCAATGTGATACAAATCACAGTAAAATTTCTAATTTGATGAGAAAGCCGCTGATAAGCGCACAAAAAAAAGCCACGCAGGAGCGCGTGGCTAAGGCTTGGAGTGTGGTTTTCGTTGGCGCGAAGCTCGCTACCATCGGCCGTGGCCGCAACAAGTGTGTGATTTACAGGTTCTCGCCGTAAATATCAAAGCTGAAGTATTTGGCGGCGATTTTGTCGTAAGTGCCGTTGGCACGAATGGTTTCAATCGCTTGGTTGAGTTTCTCCGCCAGCGCTTGATCTTGCTTACGCAGCGCCAGTGCGGTGCCTTCACCAATGTAGGCTTTGTCGGTCACGGCGTCGCCTTTGAATTCGAAGTCTTGGCCATCGGCTTTATCGAGGAAAGCGAGTGAGAGTTGATCGGCGTTGCCAAACGTGGCGTCCAAGCGGCCGTTTTGCAGGTCGATGTACACTTCATCTTGGCCGGTGTAGCGTTTAATGTCGGCCACAGCGCCAAATTTGTCGGTCACGTAGCGGTCATGAATAGTGCCTTGTTGCACGCCAATCACTTTGCCGGTCAGGCCCGCTTTATCCAACGTGAAATCGGCGCTCTTGCGTGTGACGAAACGCGCTGGCGTTTGGTAGTACTTGTGGGTGAACAGCACTTTCTTTTTGCGATCATCGGTGATGCGCATCGACGCCATGATCACGTCGGATTTTCGCGCCAGCAGGCTGGGGATCAAGGCATCCCAGCTTTGTGCAACCCAAGTACAATCCAGTTTGGCTTCTTTACATAACGCATCGGCGATTTCGATGTCAAACCCCACCGGTTCACCGGCGCTGTTTTTGTAGTTGAATGGGGGGTAGGTAAAGTCGGACGCCAGACGAACTTCTTTTGCAGAAACCGCGGTGCAGAACAAGGTGGCGACACACGCCAGGCCAACAGCAAGTTTTTTCATGATCAAATTCCTTTTCTAGACAGCTATGATTGCGACGGGTAACGACGGAGCACATCAACCACTTCTTGCATGCTCGTTCGGCACCCAATGGTGATGCGCACGCAGTCTCTCAGCGCCGGATCATGACTTTGATTACGAGTCACAATACCGTGCTGCAGCAGATACGCAAACAGATCGTCATTGGGGTGCGCGCGCAATAGCACGAAGTTGGTGGACGAGGGGTAAATCTTGTGGATGAAATCCAGCGTTTGCAGTTCGCCGATAAACCATTGACGAGTCTCGATGAGCTGCTGCGTCATGTGGCGAACTTGGTTTAATCCGGCTTCTGATAACGCCTCCAAAACAATCGTGGCGCTGGAATCGGGCATCGGGTACGGCGGGATCAGCTTGGCGACGTACTCCATTACGCTGGCATCGGCGAGGATAAACCCGCAGCGCACGGCGGCAAGACCAAAGGCTTTGGACAGGGTACGAATCACCACCAAATTGGGGTACGTGGCAATCAACGAGGCCACGCTCTGATCGAGTTCAAATTCAATGTAGGCTTCATCGACCACCACCAACGCGTCGTGGCGGGTGCCCTCAAGCACCTCAATGATCGCGTCGGTAGCCAGCGGGTTGCCGGTTGGATTATTGGGTGAGCAAAGGAACACCACATTGGCATCTTTGGCCGCGGTAATTACCCCGTGCGTATCGAGCGCGAAGTCATCTCCCATCAGTGGCACATGCAGCGTTTCAATCGCCAGCGCGTCGGCGCAAAATTCATACATGGCGTATGTTGGCGAGCAGACGACAATTTTATCTTTGCCCGGCTGACAGAAAGTGCGGATCAGCAAATCAATCGCTTCATCCGCGCCGCGCACCGCCATCACGGGGGTGGTCACTTGGCAATAGCGCTGATAGGCGCTGGCCACATCGTGCGGCAGAAAATCGGGGTAGCGGTTGTAGTTTTGTTCGTGGCGACCGTAGTGAATGGCGCTCTCGAGTTCGTTGGCATTCAGCCACACGCGGCCGGCTCCACCAATGCGGCGTGCCGATTGGTAAGGTATTAATTTTTTTATGGCCTCAGGTGCCAGTGTCGATGCAATGGAAGACATGTGTGACCTCGTTCTGCTGTTATTTAGTCGCAGTAAATGATTTTTTATGCTGATAATTGCACTTGTGTTGCGTTTATTTTCAATTTCATCAGCAATGGATTCATTCAAGCAAAAAGCGTTTGTAAAAAGAATCGAAATAAACACATACTAGCCATGATAAAAATTCATAGCTAAGGGCCGCGATGCATCTTCCTTCCACCAAAACGTTGCAGGCGTTTCTCGCCACCGCAGAACACCTTAATTTCACGCGCGCTGCCGACGCGTTAAACCTGACGCAAGGGGCGATCAGTCGTCAGATTCTGGCGTTAGAAGAGTTGTTGGGGGTGAAGCTGTTTTTTCGTCATGCTCGCGGGTTGTCGCTGACGCAACAAGGCGTCAAGTTTGTGCCACATGCCGAAGACATTTTGCACCGTTTGCGCTTGGCCATTGATGACGTCTCCAGCACGCCGTCCACCATTAAACTCAATGCACCCAGCTGCGTGACCGCTTGGCTGCTGCCGCGATTGATGGCGTTTCAGGACGCGCATCCAGATATTGATGTCGAACTCACTTCAACCATCAAGCACCACCCAGATCCCAACTTCGATGTGTTCGATGCGGTGATCAGCTACGGGAAAGTGCCCAAGCTGCCGTCGGTGGTGAGTCATCTGCTGTTTGAAGAGCGGTTAACGCCCATTTGTCGACCGGAACTGCTGCAAAGTCACGGCGGTGACTTATCGGTGAAGCAACTGACACAACTGACTTGGCTGCACGCCAATGCCGAACAGAGTGACTGGAAATTGTGGCTGACTCATCATGGCGAGCGCGGATTAACTAGCAAACTCAACCAACATTTTTCTACGCTCGATCAGGCGATGAACGCCGCACAGCAAGGCTTTGGTATTGCCGTCGGTGATGTGACGTTGGCCGAGCAAGATTTGGCGATGAAACGCTTGGTCATGCCGTTTGACGACACTGTGCTCTCAGGGCAGAGCTACTATTTTCTGTTTCCCAAGCAAAGCGACAATCCGATGTTGGACCGATTGCAGCACTGGTTGGTCGCGGGGTATCAGGCGCAGCGCGTCGACTAAATGCGGATTCGGTGAACGGGTCGCGGGTCGCCAGCCACGCGGCGGCGTTGCGTTTCCAACAAATTGCGCCACAATAGGGCGACTTGTTATCTGAACGGCACGAAAGGAACCTGCATGGCTCGGCCTAAAATTCCTCGACAAATCTGTGGGACGCCCGCGCAAAGCTGCTTTAAACCCAATGGCATTCCGATGTCTCAACTCGACACCATCACCTTGCAGGCGGATGAATTTGAAGCGCTGCGGCTGGTGGATTACCAAGGCATGCAGCAGCAGGTGGCTGCGGTGGAAATGGGGGTGTCTCGCCAAACGTTGGCAAATTTAGTCAAAGCTGCGCGGCGCAAAGTGTCGGATTGCTTGCTTCATGGTAAGGCGCTGGTGATGAGCGAGGCCAGTGCAGCGCCCGAGGCGAATGCGTCGTCGCCGGTTGAACAGCGACGACTGAAGGATTAGAAGCTGAACACCAAGTTCAGGTGAATGTTGGTTTCGTCGACATCGACGCGGTAGTCGCCCTGCTGAAAATTGTCGTTCATGGTTTTCATCCATTCCAACTGCACTTCAATGGGCGCGCCTAAACTCAGTGACGCACCAAGGCCATAGGCCATATCGGTATCGCTGTCACTGTAATCCAAGACCGTCAGTTTTTGGTTGCCAAAGCCCATCAGCGCATACGCTTCAAACATCGGGTTAAATGGCACGATAAATTTCGTAAATGCGCCGTAGTAATAGTCGATGGATACGCGTTGGCCTTGATAATCCCCTTCCGAGGCATTGCCATACGCGCGCAGTTCAAACGCGACGTTTGGTGTGACGCGCAAGCCAAAGATTGCCCCAGCCAAACTGTTGTTATCGACGTTGAACGATTGGCGGTTGCCGCTGCTGTTTTCGACCTCAATATCCACATTCGCAAAGTTAAAGCTCATGCCCACATAAGGGCGGCCATACAGCATCAATGGCGTGCCCATGGGGCCGCCGCGAGGGCCCATTCCGTAGGCTGAGGCGACATTCGGCAGCAGCAATCCGGCGCTGGCGATCAAGGTGATGATGGAAGACTTTCTCATAAGAGGGTTCATGGCTCATGGTTTTGCTCTGTTATAATCCTTGAACCCGCTGATTTCAAATCATTCCTAGCTATTGATCGGCAACTGCAGCCGCGTCACGGTGTCAATGGCGCCACTATCGATCCCAATACGGCACGTCGCCATAATAATGTGAGAGAAAATCAATAAAGTGGCGCACTTTGGAGGCGAGAAACTCGCGATGGCTATAGAGGGCGTACAACCCAAGGGGTTCGAGCGCGAATGAAGAGAGTACTTCCAAGTCACCGCGCTTGATGGCGGCGCCCGTCAAAAACGTCGGTTGAATGGCGTAGCCGCGCCCCAGAAGCGCCGCATTGACGATCACATCGCCGTTATTGCTGGAAAAATCACTGGCAAAATCATGAATCGAGACGTGTTTGGGCCAGTCACGAAACCAAGCGCGCGGGTCTGAATAGGTAAAGCGTAAATAGTTGAGTTGGCTCAGCGCTTCAAACTGCGTGGGGCGGCCATGCTGTTGCCAGTAGTGCGGCGCGGCGCAGATCGACAAATGAATCGGCGTGATTTTTTTGGCGACTAGCGCGGAGTCTTTGAGGTGCCCAATGCGCAGCGCAATATCGACTCCTTCATCGAGCAAATCCACTTTGCGATCGGTGAGCAGCAACTCCACCTTCACGTCGGGATAGCGATCCTGAAATAGGGCGACCGGTTTGGATAAATGGTGCACCCCAAACGACATCGGCGCGCTGACGCGTAGCGTGCCCGACACCTGACTCTGCAAGTTCGACAACGCATTTTCCATGTCGTCAATGTCTTGCAACACCTGCTGGCAGCGCTCGAAATAGGCTTGACCGGCTTCGGTCAGATTCACGCGACGCGTGGTGCGATTGAGTAGCCGCACTTTGAGCGCATCTTCAAGTTGTGCGACGTATTTGCTCACCAGCTGTGGCGACAAATCCAACCGTTCGGCGGCTTTGACAAAGTTGCCTTCGCTGACCACCGTGGTAAATGCACGCATGGCGCTGATCTTATCCATATTAACAACACTCCGTTGATAATGACGCAATGATAACGGGTTTTATCATAGTTTAGTGGATAGGTATATTGTCTATATCGCAACGAGCCAGTGAGGGCACTGGCGATTGAAACGATTTTTTTGGAGAGATTGCCATGATGAACCCAACCCCCCGCATGCCTGCTTTGTTCTTATCCCACGGTTCGCCGATGATGGCGATTGAACATTCAGAAACGACCGAGTTCTTTCAACAACTGGGGGCGAAATTACCCAAACCGAAAGCGATTGTGATTTTTTCTGCGCACTTTGACCGTCGCGGCCCTGTGGTGATCACCTCCGGCCATACGTTAGGCACGATTCACGATTTCTACGGCTTTCCACAGCCGTTGTACGACATTGAATACCCAGCGCAAGGTGCGCCGAAATTGGCGTTAAAAGCGGAAAAAATGCTCAAAGATGCCGGGATCCCAGTTCAATTGGACAGTGAACAAGGGTTAGACCACGGCGCGTGGATTCCGATGCTGTATCTGTATCCGAATATCGATGTGCCGATCATTCAGGTCTCCATCAACAGCGCGATGGATGCGGTGGCGCACTTTGAAATTGGCCGCTGGCTGCGTCCGCTGCGTGAAGAAGGAGTGTTGTTTGTCGGTTCGGGTGGCATCAGCCACAACCTGCGTGAAATTTTCTCGCCCATGCCGGATCCAAACCGCGTCAGCAAAGTGAATCAGTTCACCACGTGGGTGAGTGAGCAACTGGCGCAAGGCAATGTTGATGCGTTGCTGGATTATCTCGACCAAGGGCCGCATGCGCGTTTCAATCACCCAACGCCGGATCATTATCTGCCACTGCCAAGTGTGCTGGGTACCAGCTATGAGGACGAGATTGGCGAAGTATTACATCGCGCCATCGACCTAGAAATCCTCGCCTTGGATGCCTACGGCTTTGGCATGGCCGCCGCGTAATTGCTCGTCGATTCGTGACACCTTGATATAACGCCCGCGACTTAAAATCGTGGGCGTTATTGTTTTTATCTATTAATCAAATAGGAAGAAGCAACCTGCGTGAATGAGTGGTGTGGGGTAGAGTTGCCCCTCAAATGACCGGTATGGCTGAATGCCCTTGGATCTGGTGATGCGTTGGTTTGCGATGACTCGGCTGGCAAAGCTCATGTCCAGTCACAGCAAACAGACGATCAAAGTCAGCATCAGATGAGGCCAGTCTCGGCGGGTTATTCCATGATTCACCTGGTTCCCGAGTGAGCGTTCCCTGCTTCCATGCGCGCTGACTCGGGCTTTTTCATGTCTGGCTTTAGGCGGCCTGATGCTCGAATTGATCGTGGCGAATGAAGTAATCAATCTGGCGGGCGACGTAGGTGCTGTAGATCATGCTGGTGTGGGTGGCGCGCGTTTCCAGATGATCGGTCATGCCGGTGATTTTGGTTTCATCGACCGTCACTGTGCCATCCGACATCAATTGGTTGCCCATCAACACCCGGCGCATGCCAAAGGCGACTGTGCCAGCAATGCTGCCCAGTTTCTGCTCAAACTGCCATTCGTCCTCGTGTGTTTCTAAGCCAAAATGGGTGGAATTTCCGAGGATTGCCCCCAAGCCCATTTGCTGAATTTTCCCCACGATCGACGCACCTTTGAGCGGCGAGCCAATGGTCACCACATGCGAGATCTGCGTGACACTCGGACGGCGTGACGCCAAGTAATGTTTAATCATCAGGCCGCCAAGACTATGGCCGACCAATACATTCGGCTGGTCTGGATCCAGCGCTTGGTCGATGGTGCGAAACACTTTTTCATCTTGAATGGCCACGGTGTTGTAACTGAGCACTTCGGTCGTGTAACCCAGTTTATTCAAACGTTGGCCAAGGGGATGCATGACGAAACCATGCATATACAAACCATGGAGGATGATAATTTTCATGAAGCTCCTGAATGATTAGCGTAAGGCTCTGACTGCTAATCTACTCAACTGCGGGCGAAATGAAAAGCTGGCTGCAATGCGCCAAAACAAAAACGCGGCAGAGTGAAATCACAAGCTGCCGCGTTCAAGCACAATTATATTCAAATCCATTGAATGTTAATCCCTGATTTTTCGTGAATTAGTCATTGTCACGGCCAACAAACGTGGTTTTTTCCACCAGGTTGCCTGCTGAATCTTTGGTGGCGAATTTCACGGTTTTCGCGTTGCTTGCGTGGTTTTTGTAAGTCACGGCACCGTTTTGGTCGGTCACGTAGTGCTGGCCTTGAACATCAACCGGATAACTACCCAGTGCTTGACCGTGTTGCGTCACATACGCAGTGGCTTGATTATCACGAGCGGACACGCTCATTTGCAGATCAGATGCCATGGCGCCAGCCGCAAACGTGGTTGAAATTACGGTTGCAGCAAGAATAGAAGCGAGTTTAGTCATGTTAGTTTCCTCATTCGATTTGTGTTTGTATCGCACCTCAGTGCTTGGGATTAATAGTAGATTTAAGTCACACTTCGTTCGATAGGATAGATTGGCTGATCATGTTCAAATAAATCGAACAAATAATGATCAGCTTGATGAGTAGTTCTCATGATATTGATGCGGTTGATGGCGACGGGGATCACAAAATCAATTGTAATGAGAATTAAACTCAGTTAGATTCTTGAGCCTTGTCGTTTACACAACATCTATAAGAAATATTAATGAAGGCTAACATTCATCCTCTTGTTCTGGCTGTGCTTGCCGGTTTATCCGCGCAGGCTGTTGCAGCCGATGACGTTTCGCAAACCAACACCATTTCTAGCAATACCGTTCCCACGAATACAGTCGACACCAATACGGCCGCCTCGAGCACCGCGCCCGCTAGCAACGATACCGTGACCGTTTACGGCCGCGCACTGTCGCTCTACCGCGCGCAAGAAACGAGCTTAGCCACCAAAACTCCCACGGCGATTGACGATACACCGCAGTCGATTCAGGTGCTGACGCAACAATTGATTGAAGACCAAGGCGCGCGTCAGGTGACTGACTTGTATCGCTCGATCAGTGGCGTGAGCCAGTATTCCTACTCCGGCGTAACGTTTCGCGGTTTTCGCCAAGATCAGATTCTTTATGATGGCGTGCGCGGCGACCCGTTCAACGGTTTCGCCATTCCGCAGCTGTTCAACATTGAGCAGGTCGAAGTGCTGAAAGGCCCGTCTTCGGCGGTGATGGGCAGCGGGGAACCGGGCGGCGTGATCAACTATGTGACCAAAAAGCCGACCTACGACACCAAACGCCGCGTGTCAGTGACGGGCGGCAATCAGGATTTTGTCAGCGGCAGTGTGGAGCTGTCAGGGCCAGTAACCGACGATAAAAGCCAGCGCTATCGCGTTGCGATTTATCAAGACCACGAAAACCCGTCACGCAACAACACCGATGTGCGCAACCGAATCATCGATTTGGGCTACGCGTGGGACATGACCGATGCCACCACGGTGACGGCGCAATTTACCGACATCATTCAGCATTACGGCGGCGCTCGCCTGCGTGGTATTCCCACCGATGATGACGGCAACTTCTTGGCCGATATCGACTGGAACGCTAACGAAGCGTCGGACTATCAAGACTTGGAAGCACAGGTGTACCAGATGCGCGTTGACCACAGTTTCAACGACTGGTTGAGCGGTGATGTGACGCTGCGGTATTACGAAAACACAGAAACGCAGAAGTATCACGAACCCAATGGCTTGGTGGATACCGATGGCGACGGCGTGGTGGATTGGAGTAAGCGCCAATACCGCGATCAGGTGCGTCACAACAAAGCGGGGTCGGTGACGGCAAACTTGGTGGCGGAATTGGGCGATCATACCGTGCTTATCGGCGGTGATTACTACCGTCTCGACGAAGATTATGTTTATTACCGTGCCAATGTGGACGGCATCAGTCTGACTGATCCGGAATATGGCGCGGATACCTCTAGCTACACGCTGACGCTTGCCAAGCAAACCGATTCGCGTTCGCAGCGTTATGGCGCGTATGTGCAGGATCAGTGGGCGGTGACTGAGCGCTGGAACGTACTGTCGGGCCTGCGCATCGACGGTTACAAAGACACAATCAACGACATCAAAGCGGGCAGCGAGAGCGATTATACCGGCTCTGGCATGTCTTACCGCTTGGGGTCTACGTATCGCATCAACGATCAATGGCATCCGTATGCCGTCGTGGCGACAGGTTTTGTGCCGCAGGATGTGTCTGATCAAGCGGAGTCGAACGGTGGCCCGTTTGATCCGGAAGAGAGCCTGATGTACGAAACGGGTGTGCGCACCTACTGGCTGGATAATGCGCTGAACGTCAATGTGGCGCTATACCACATCATCAAAGAGAACATTCTGCAAACGGATCCGGACGATGACACGCGCTCAGTGGCCTACGGCAAAGTGCGCAGCCAAGGCGTTGAAGTCGACATGCTGGCGGATTTGACCGACAACTGGAGCGCCAACCTGAGCTACGCCTACAACGACACGCGCGTGAAAGAAGCATACGACGGCATCAGCGGAACGGTGGGGACTCGATTTGCCAACGCGCCGCATCACCAGTTGGGCGTGTGGACGCGCTATGACATCACCGCCATTGACTCGTCTGTTGGCTTTGGTGCCGATCATGTCAGTGAACAGTACAACCAGAGCGGCCAGACGGTGAAAGCCTTCACCGTGTTTGATGCGTCATGGCAGACCCGCTGGCAACAGTGGCAGTTCCAGCTCAACGTGAAGAACCTGTTTGATAAGAAGTACGCGGTGAGTGGCTTCATCGACCGAACCGGTTCCTTCCCGGGTGAGCAGCGTCGTCTCTACCTCACGGCGAGCTACGATTTTTAAGTGTGACGATCAGGTCCGGCATCCGCTGGGCCTGTTTCGTTTTGAGCCTAGCTCAGTCTGTTGAGTTATGGAATATGAATAATTCTCAATAAAATTTGCATTCATTTTGTGAGCTAAATCATTACAATCACCGATGGCGATGCTGCCGATGAATGTTAAATCTCAATCAATTAGGTAAAGAACAATGAAATGGTGTCGATGGATTGCGCGCAGCGTTGTGCTCATTAGTGGCTGTCTGAGCTTGATGGCCTCGGCTGTAACTGTGACGGACAGTCACGGTGAATTCACCTTGAATCAGGTGCCACAGCGCATTGTTGCGCTGGAATTTTCTTTTGTGGATGCGTTGGCTGCGGTGGATGTCAGCCCAGTAGGCATTGCGGATGACAACGACCCAAGTCGATTATTGCCTGCGGTGAGTGCCAAGCTCGGCCAATGGCGGTCGGTCGGCACGCGCTCTCAACCGAGTCTGGAAGTGATTGCGTCGTTGAAACCGGATCTGATCATCGCAGATGTTGATCGCCACTCTGCGGTGTATCGCGATTTGTCGAAAATTGCGCCGACGCTCTTACTGCCTTCGCGTCGCGAAACTTATGAAGATAACCTCAAATCGGCGGCGATCATCGGCAAAGTGATCGGTAAAGATGCCGAAATGCAGCAGCGCTTAGCGCAGCACCATCAGTTGATGGACCACTACGCGGCGCAGTTGTCTGGTCTGAACCATCAGACGGTGCAATTTGGTGTTGCGCGTGAAAATGGCTTTTATGCGCACGCGGCGGAATCGTATGCGGGGGGCGTAATTCATGCGCTGGGACTGGCTGCGCCCACTGGGCTGAACAATGAAAATGCGTCGCGCCAAATCAGTTTAGAGCAACTGTTGGCCCTCAACCCGAACTACCTGGTGGTCGGCGATTACACCGAACAGAGCATTGTCAGCCGTTGGCAGAAACAGCCGTTGTGGAACGTGCTGAATGCGGTGCGAGCCAAGCAGGTACTGCATGTGGATGGCAACATGTGGGCGCGCTGCCGAGGCATTCTGGCCGCGGAATACATGGCGGCGGATCTGGCGAAACTGGTTCAATCCTGATGCGGTTGACGCCATCGATTCAACGAACGGGCGTGGTGATCACGCTCGTTGTCTTTCTGCTGATTGTTGCTTGGGGCGCGTTGTTTGCTTACTCGGCGGTGCCGGTGTCTGCGGCGGATGCGCTGACGGCACTGTGGGCGCCGAATGAGCAGGTCATTGCGCATGTGATTGTGCGCGATATTCGCCTGCCGCGGGTGCTCGATGCGGCTTTGGTTGGCGCCAGTCTGGCGGCGGCCGGCACGTTGATGCAGGGACTGACTCGCAACCCGCTGGCATCACCCAGTTTGTTTGGTGTGAACGCAGGTGCGGCGCTCGGCATGGCGCTGGTGACCACAGTGTTTGCCGCTTCATCGTCACTCAGCAGCCCGCTGGCTGCGATGATCGGCGGGCTGAGCGCGTGGTGCTTGGTGATGATGCTCGGCGGCGCGTGGAAAATGGGGGCCGAGCGTGGGCAACTGGTGCTGGCGGGGATTGCCATCTCCGCCTTGTGTAGTGCCTTGACCAAAGCCAGCGTGATTTTGGTGGAAGATCAGGCCGCCAGCGTGATGGCATGGCTGGCGGGCTCGTTTGCCCATGTGGAATGGCGCACTTGGCACATGAGTTGGCCGCCGCTGTCGCTGGCGCTGGTGCTCAGTATGTTGCTGGCTCCGAAAGTGAATGTGCTGGCGATGGGGGATGAGCGGGTGAAAAGTCTGGGCGTGAACCTAACGCTGCTGCGCGTGTTGGTGGGGCTAGCAGTGTTGGTGCTGGTTGGCATTAGTGTCAGCACGGTCGGCGCGATTGCATTTGTGGGGTTGATTGTGCCGCACATGGCTCGCCTTCTGGTGGGCTACGATCACCGAATTTTGCTGCCGGTGGTGATGCTGTTGGGCGCTATTCTTACGCTTGGCGCCGATATCATCAGCCGCGCGGTGGTGTTTCCCACCGAAACGCCAGCAGGGGCGGTGTTGGCGCTGATTGGCGCGCCGTGTTTCCTCTATCTGGTGAGGAAAAAACAATGAATCCGATCCGTAAAACGCAACTGATTCTGTTGTGCCTGCTAGTGGTGGCAGCTCTAGCCAATCTGAGTTTGGGTGCGGTCAATCTCAGCATGGCGCAGGTGTGGGATGGCCTATTTCAAGGCAGCGAACACTATTTCACCATTCACGACTATCGCCTGCCCCGCGTGTGGATTGCACTGCTGGTGGGGGCGATGCTCGCCACCGCGGGCGTGCTGATTCAAGGCGTGGTTCGCAACCCGCTCGCCTCACCAGACATTCTTGGCGTTAGCCATGGCGCAGGGCTTGCGGCGGTCGCGCTGATGACGCTGTGGCCGACCCTCTCCGTCTATTGGTTACCGGCGGCGGCGCTGGCGGGCGGGATGGCCTCGGCGTTGGTGCTGGCGTTGGTGTGCGGTGGTCAAACTGCGCCGGTCAAACTGGCGATTACCGGCGTGGCGCTCGCGGCATTATACGGCAGTGCGATTGACTTTTTGATCCTCACGCAGCCGCTAGAAATCAACAATGCGTTGTTGTGGCTGACTGGCAGTTTGTGGGGGCGCGGCTGGTCGCAGCTGACGCTGCTTTGGCCGTGGTGGGTGCTGCTCCCTGTGGTGCTGTGGCTCAGCCATGCGCTGAATTTGCTCACGCTGGGCGATGAACGCGCGACAAGCCTCGGCATTTCGGTCGCTTGGGTCCGCGCTGGCGCACTGCTGGTGGCCGTCATCTGGACCTCAGCAGCGGTTGCGGTGTGTGGGCCACTCAGTTTCCTCGGCTTGGTTGCGCCGCATCTGGCGCGGCAACTGGTGGGCGGACGCCACCAACAGCTGCTGCCGACGGCGATGCTGGTTGGCGCTCTATTGCTGCTGGTGGCCGATCTGATCGCGCGTATCATCCATCCGCCTTTGGAACTGCCCGCAGGGATCCTGACTGCAATCATCGGCGCGCCGTACTTTTTATATCTGTTAATGAGAATGAGATAAGCCATGCGTTTAACCACTGAAAATCTGATTGTCGGCTACGGCAAAGGGCCGATCGTGAACGGTGTGGATGTCGTCATTCCGGAAGGCAAAATTACCGCGTTGCTCGGCCCCAACGGCTGTGGCAAATCCACGTTGCTGAAAACCTTGTCACGTATTCTCCATGCCGAAAGCGGACAGGTGCTGTGGCAGGGCAAGCCGATCGCGCAGGTGCCGTCGCGTTTGTTGGCGCAACAACTGGCGCTGTTGCCGCAATCGCAGGAGCCGCCGGAAGGGGTGAGTGTGCGCGAAGCTGTGGCGTATGGTCGCAGCCCGTACACCGGATTCTGGGGGCAGCTGTCTCGCGAGGACAAGCGCATTGTCGATCAGGCGATGCAGGCGACCGGTGTGGCGGAATTTGCCGAGCGCGCGGTGTCGGATCTGTCCGGCGGTCAGCGTCAGCGCGTGTGGCTGGCTCTGACTTTGGCGCAAGATACCGATTTTGTGCTGCTTGACGAACCGACGACTTACCTTGATATCAACCATCAGGTCGAACTGATGAAGCTGATGCGCCTGCTCAATCAGCAGGGCAAAACCATTGTCACCGTGCTGCACGACATCAATCAAGCGTGCCGCTACTGCGACCACCTGATCGTGATGCAGCGCGGACGTATTGTTGGCGAAGGGGCACCTGGCGACGTGATGACGCCGCAACTGCTCGCCAGCGTGTTTGAACTGGATGCGGAAATTCACCGCGACCCGATTGCTGGCACGCCAATGTGCATTGTTCGCTGATCTGCGTGCACTCCCCAGTACTTCCCGCTTGAGATTGAGGCTCTGAACCTCCCTCAAACGGGAACCTTTTTCTTGTCTACGCCCCGATGATCGTTCTCCCTCTTTCATTCTGCGCTCAAGGTTTTCGCTGGGGGGAGGATGCTTTTTTCACCCGATCGCGCTGCAATGGCAGCGTGACATCAACGAGGTGAACATGAACGCAAGACAACAAGCCCAACAACACTTTGATCAAAGTGACGCACCGCTGATCGTCGGTGACGTGAGCTACTGCCCGTTGCCGCCGGAGCAACTGGCGACATTAAACGCCGATTCGCCATACGTGGTTGAGGTGATTGGTTCTGGTCTGACTGCGGAGGTGTTTCACCTGCGGGTGAACGGGCAGGATTACAATCTGAAAAAACGCCGCCAGACGGCCAAAGTTGCCAATCTGGACGGGCAATATTCGTTTCTCAACGAAGTGCAGCGCAGGCGAGATTTTGAAGCCCTTAAAGCAAATCCGGACACCGCGCCGCGCTTTGTCCATATTGTGCCCACGCTCTATGCGGATTATCGGTTGGGCATTCTGCTTTCGCCATGGATTGACGGACAACACATTCAAACGCTGACGCCGGATTTGATGGAGCAACTGTTGGTGACGCTGGAGGCATGCGAAGCGCATGGACTGATGGAGTGGGATTTGTGCAGCGGGAATATGTTGGTGGACAGCGACAATCAGCTGTGGCTGTTTGACTTTGGTTACATGTACCCGTTTGATCCGCTGCGCGAGTTCAACAGCAACGGCACACAAGACCCGATATTTCATGCGGTGGAACGTTTTGAAACCCGATTCTTCTTTGGCTGGTTGCTGTCCAGCGCACTGACCGAGACGCAGCAACTGACCCTGTTTCGCCAACTGAAACAGCGGGCTGTGGCGAGCTATCAGCGCAAAGTGCATTGGCTACACACCCAGCAGGCGACTTCACCCGTGCTGGCGCATTACCGCCAAATCATAGCGCGTTGGCAAACGGCGCTGAGCAGTGAACACGCGTTCGTTCATCTGTTTCAACTGGAGGCGTTTCGCTCTCACGTGCTCGATATCGAAGACGATCTGCACGGCCAGTCGTGCACGCCGCTGACCCTGAAACGCATCGATTACGTGTTGGATGTGATTGCGAACGATTACCCCAATATCGCGCAACATGGCGGCCTGTTTTATGCCAATCACGGCAAATCAGCCACGCAACTGACGGATGATTATCAACGCAAGCGCGAGCTGGCGCAGCAATATCAGATTCGTTAGCCCAGCAATTCGTCAACTTGGCGATGGGTTGGTTCAGAGCGCCGTTTGCGCCGCGCAGTCCGTTGACTAATCATGGCGGGGCTCATCATGAACGGACTGCAATTTGTGCTGAATCAACGCCGTCATCCAGTCCATCAAAACGCGGACCCGCTTGGCCAGATGTCGGCGATGTGGATAGAGCAGGTACACGGGCAGCGGCTGACAAGTGAAGTTTGCCAGCACTTCAACCAATTGCTCGCTGGCGACCAGCTTACGCACGCCCGATTCTGGCGTTTGAATCAGCCCGATGCCCGCCAAACACGCCGCGGTGTAAGACTCGGCATTGTTGACCGTCAGCGCGCCCGCCATCTCAATGGTGCGCAACCGTTCGCCATCCCAGTATTCCCAACCGTCCGGCTGACCGCCGAGATTTTGCGCGTAGTGCACCAATTGATGGTGCGATAAGTCGTCCGGCGTTTTCGGCTCGCCAAGGCGCGCCAGATAGTCGGGGCTAGCATAGGTACGTACCGCCATGTCACACACCTTACGTGCGATTAGCGCTGAATCACTCAACTGCCCGGCACGAACCACAAAATCAAACCCTTCCCGCACCACATCCACGCGGCGATCGGTGCTGCTCAGTTCCAGCTGAACGCCCGGATGCTGCTGCAGAAATTCGGCCAGATGCGGCACAACTACGCCTTTTGCCATCCCCGTTGGCATGTCGACCCGAATGCGCCCGCTGAGCTGCTGCTCTGTTTGGACGAATAAGGTATCGAGTTCTTCAAATTCAGCCAGCAGATCGAGGCAACGTTCATAGTAGGTGCGCCCGTCAGGCGTTAACGACACTTTACGTGTCGTGCGCTGTAAAAGGCGCGCGCCTGCCTGCGTTTCAAGCAGTTGGATGTGATTCGAGACGCTGGCTTTCGGCAATCCTAACTCTTCGGCGGCGCGGCTGAAGCTGGCAAGCTCCGCAACGCGCACAAAGGTGTGCATGGCAGTCAGGCGATCCATGGATGGCTCCTATTGTTCGTGAATAATGAATAGTGTAATCAACTTATCGCTATTTATCCTGATTCTGTTGGCTAATAAGCTGTATTGACTGTAACCCAACACCAAAAAGGAAACTCCAATGGATTCTCGAATTGCTTTGATCACCGGTGCCAGCCGTGGGCTGGGCCAAAATGGCGCGCTGAAACTGGCCAAGCAGGGCGTGGATATTATTCTCACCTACCACAGTCAGGCCGAGCAGGCGCAGCAAGTGGTGGCAGAGATTGAAGCGCTCGGCCGCAAAGCCGTGGCGATTCAGCTCGATACCGGCAACATCAGCGAATTTGAGCCGTTTGTGGCCGAAGTGAAGCAGGTTTTAGCCACACATTGGCAGCGGGACGATTTCGATTTTCTGGTCAACAATGCCGGCATTGGTATGGATGCCAGCCTGACCGACGCCAGCGAAGCGCTGTTTGATCGCCTGTGCAATATTCATTTCAAAGGCGTGTTTTTCTTGACGCAGGCGCTGGCTCCTTTGCTACGTGATGGTGGTCGTATTCTTAATGTTTCATCCGGCCTGACCCGTTTTGCCATGCCGGGCAAAGGGGTGTATGCCGCGATGAAAGGAGCGATTGAAGTCTATACCCGTTATCTGGCCAAAGAGCTGGGCAGCCGGGGGATTCGTGTTAACGTTCTCGCGCCAGGGGCGATTGAAACCGATTTTGGCGGTGGCGCGGTGCGTGATGTGGAGGCGATCAATGCGCATGTGTCGGCCAACACCGCGTTGGGCCGTGCGGGGCTGCCGGATGACATCGGCGGCGTGATGGCTTCACTGCTGGTCGGCGACACCGGATGGATCCAAGGTCAGCGCATCGAAGCGTCTGGCGGCATGTTCTTATAAGTTTTATCGAGCGTATTGAAATGCCCCGGGCCGTTGGCTCGGGGCGTTTTGTTTGCGCCGGGCAGCAGGCATGACGACACGTCGCAGCTCTGCCGCTTGACTCATGAAACATTCTCAATACAATGCATGTACGTTTTATATATGTATCGTATCATCATGGGCATCGTAAAAATCTCCGATGAGCTGCATGAAGAACTGCGCAAAGCAAGTTCGGTGATGTCACGCTCAATCAACTCTCAAGCAGAATTCTGGATCAAAATGGGCATGTTGGCGGAATTGCATCCGCAACTCTCTTTCAATGAAATCGTGGCGAACTTAATGCAATCGGTGAATGTGTCTGCCACCCACATTGCGGTGACCGCAGAGGCAAATCATGAATCATGACATTCACATCAAATCGGAAGATGACATTGCATTGATGCGCGAGTCGGGCAGATTACTGGCGCAGGTGTTCAAGATGTTGGACACCTACGTTCAACCGGGCGTGTCGACCATGGACATCAACAACACGGTGGAAGCGTTTATTGAACAAGAACTGAACGCGCGCCCAGCCAGCAAAGGCCAATACGGCTATGAGTTTGTGCTCAATTCATCGATCAACGAAGTGGTGTGCCACGGCGTGCCGAAGGTGACGCAATTTCTCAAACGCGGCGACATCGTCAACCTCGATATCACGCTGGAGAAAAATGGTTTCATCGCCGATTCGAGCAAAATGTACGTGATGCCAGATGCCTCACCGCTGGCCAAAAAGCTGGTGGACACCACCTACAACGCCATGTGGGAAGGGATTAAGTTGGTGAAACCGGGCGCAAAATTGGGTGATATCGGCCACGCCATTCAGCACTATGCTGAATCTCGCGGTTATAGCGTTGTGCGCGAATACTGCGGCCATGGTATTGGGCGAGAAATGCATGAAGAACCGCAAGTGCTGCATTACGGTTTGCCCAATCGAGGGCTGACGTTGAAAGAAGGAATGACCTTCACGATCGAACCGATGATTAACCAAGGCACCGCCAAGATCAAAACCAAGAACGATGGGTGGACGGTGATCACGCGCGATAAAAAGCTCTCGGCGCAGTCAGAACACACGATTTTAGTGACTCGTACGGGCTATGAAGTGTTGACGCTACGCGATGAGGAACAATTGCCTGAGGCCTAAAGGGCGTCAGGCCATGCCAAATTTGGGGCTGGGCACGGTGTATCGACCGTTACCGCGCCATGTGCAGAATCGGGAACGGTTTGCCGAGGTCGTCTAAGGGCGATCGGGAGACCACATGAAAGCCCATATGCTGATAAAACCCCGTGGCAGCGGGGTTTTGTTCATTCACATCGACGGCGTTTGCAGCCATGTGCTCCATGGCGTGCAGTAACAACTGTTTGCCGATACCTTGGCCACGTGCTTCATTCAACACAAACAGCATTTCAATCTTGCCCTCGTGTACGCCAATAAAGCCGACAATAGCGCCTGCCGCGTTTCTGATGTAGCGCAGCGCGACCGCCGAAAAGGCGTGTTCAAGAATCAGCGGCTTAAAGAACGCGATGTCATCTTCTGTGATGAAGTCGTGTGTGGCGCGAACGGAATTTTCCCATACCGCTAACAGTTGCGGGTAGTGTTCAGGCCCTGCGGTTTCGATGATCATGGGGCAATCTCTTGGTGCATTCTTTTCGTACATTTTGTTGGTGTATTCTTCTGGTGCGTTCTTCTGGTATGAGGGGCGTTGTTCAACACCATCGTGCGATCCATTTAAGGTGATCTCCATTTACGGCGATATCATTCGCTACGTTTTACGCAGATCAGGTTGTTTTACGCAGGTCAGGGTGTTTCGCACCGCAGTGGCTTGGTCAGCAGGTGCTGTTTTTCGGCAAAGCCGGATTGTGCGTAGAAACGGATGGCGCCATCGTTGTTTGACCACACGTGCAATTCCAGGGCTGTCGCACCTTGCGCGGCTGCCCAGCTTTCAAATGCTGCCAACAGATCATCGGCGACGCCTTGTCGACGGGCGTGCGGCGACACAATCAGCTCGTCGACATAGCCCGTGCAGCGCGATTGTACCCATCGGTGTTCTCGCGTCCGGGTGATCTGACCAAGTAACGCGCCGACCACGAGGCCTTCGCGTTCGGCCACGAGAAGCTGCTGCCCGGCATCATCGATGATCGCTTGCAACTCTGGTGCTGTCAGCACATCGTTGGTGACGCGTACGGTCTCTGGCGCCAACGTGGCGTTGTGTTGGTTCTCCGCCACAAAGAGCGCCACCAAGGCGCGCAGATCGTTCACCGTTGCTTCGCGTGTCACGCGAGGCTTCTGCACGCTTGAGTCCAAAAGCGCAGGCTCGAGAGCCATTACTTTTTCATCATCTTGGCTAAGTCAGCAAACGGGTTGTACGTCGCGCCTTGATGTTCATCTTCGCCGGGCTTGATTTCGCTGCCGTACAAATCATGCTCGAGGTATTTGCTGTGCTCATGATCATGGCAATACAGACACAACAGTTCCCAGTTGCTGCCATCTTCAGGATTGTTGGTGTGGTCGTGATCTTTGTGGTGAACCGTCAATTCACGCAGGTTGGAATAAACAAATTCTCGTGCACATCGGCCGCATACCCAAGGGTAGAGTTTGAGTGCTTTTTCGCGATAACCGGCTTCTTTACGAGCGTAATTGGCACTGGTGCCGTAATGATCTGATGACATGGTTGTCTTCCACAAAATAGAGTATGCGCCGATGCTATCACGACAACGAGGCCGGAAACAGTGACCCAGATTCAGTGGGGGCGGCGTGCGTGATTTCAGTGCACAAATCTAAAGCGGGTTTGCGCGCAGGTCATGCCGTGGGGGCGGGCGATGCGCATTCATTTGGATGTTCGGGAAGAGAAAAAAGGATTGGCCGAGCGACCAATCCTTGCGAGCTTGGGAAGGTCTGATTACTCGTAATCAGACGCGTATGTTTCTGCGTAAGTGTGTGAGTAGAGTTCGAACAGGTTGCCGAACGGGTCTTCCAGATACACCATTTTTGCTTGTTTGTTGTCGTCTTCTGGGTGGTAGCGCATGATGTCCATTCGCACTTTACCGCCAAACGCTTCCACGCGTTGAATGGTGCCTTCGAAATCATCGGTTTGCAGACAGAAGTGGAAGATGCCGATGCGAGAGAAGTCGACTTGGTGACGTTCTTGGCGTTCTTTCATTTCGAACAGCTCGAAACCGATGCCATCATTGGTTAGCAGATGCGCGATGTTAAAGCCTTTAAACCCTTCCCCAAAGACTGCGATACACATGCGGCCAATTGCGGTTTCGCGTTCTTCGGTCACTTGGGTATTGTCCATCACAATGCTCAGCCCCAAGGCTTTTGTGTAGAACTCGACGGCTTTGTTCATGTCGCCAACCATGATGCCCACGTGATTCATTTTCATACGATTCTCCAAAAAATTGAGTTGTTTGTTTCGCTGTTTGTGTCGATGGAGAGAAGTATAGGGAACTGCGATTGAATTAAAAAATTATCAATATTTATAAAAATAATAATGTTTTGTTATTGTTTTCTACCCGTTCAAGACGTCGCGACACCGCCGATGACGTGGCTCGTCGAACACCATCGCGGGGTTTATAGAGCCTGATAGCATCGCTTATTGGGTTTCACGTTGACGAAAGCCGCTGGGCGTCAGTCCGGTCACGCGGCTGAATTCACGATTGAAGTTGGATTTGGTTTGAAAACCGGAATTCAGATAGACCTGCGTAATGCTCTCATCGCTGCGTAGCAAACGCTGCTTGGCGTACTCGATGCGATACTCATTGAGTATTTTTGAGATGTTGCGGCCGTGAATCTGATTGACCGCCATTGAAATCTGCCGCGCGGGAATCGTCAGTTTGCGCGCCAGACGATCCAAGGTTAAATCCGGGTCGAGAAATGCCTGCTTTTCTTTCATCAGCGTATCGAGTCGCGTCAGAATCGCCTGCGCGTGTTCATCACTCATCGCATTGTTGTCGCTTTGCTCAACGGCAGAGTCCGGCGCGCTCGCTTGCGGCGCTTCTTCAGTTACGTGCAAAGTACTTTGCGCCACCATCACCACCGCTAACGCTAAGGTTGGCAACAACAGGGTGTAGCCGACCGCCAGCACATACATCGCGTGTCGGCCCTCATACAGCGCGAAATCAAGTGTTAGCGCGCCATCAATGCAGGCAGAAAACAGCAGCATACAACCGGCGATGCGCTCGGCGTAGCGCACCCAGTCCATATCGGACAACCGAACTTGTGGCGCTTCATTGCGCGACGCCAGCAGCAGCGCGATGCCGTAGCCGATATACAACGCCGTCAGCATCAAATCCAGTGGCGCATGCCAATACGGATAGCTCAGCGACCCCACGGCAATCACCAGTGGCCCGAGCCAATGTAGGCGCGTAAGCCGTCCAGGTTGGTGGGCGCGGCGAAAACAGTGCCAGGCGGCCATCGGCACCAGCGCGGCACACACCGGCTGCAACATGCGAAACAGCGCGATATCCAGTGTCCAGCGCAGGCCGACAATTGCCGTGGTTAAGGCGCAGAGCGCGGTAAACCAGCTGGCGGGTTTGGTCGCCGCATCGGATTTGACCCACAACACGATCGCTAACATCAACAGCAGCAATGAGACAACAAAGGGTAGGGGAATGGCGATCATCGGGTTTCCTTACATGGGCAACGTTTCATTATCCAACGTGCTAAGCCTACCGATTTCTCCGCGTCACGTGAAGCGATTGCGGTCCTCAAACCGGATTGAGGAAGTCCTCGAACCGGATCGAGGACGCGCCCGCCAAGGCATTGCGCCAAAGTGACCCTGTTCGGCGTCATGCTTGGGTACACATGTCGAACATCATTTTTAACGACAGAGGTCATGGGCGAGAAAAAGGAGCGCGATGATGAATTGGTATTGGCAGGCGTGGCAACTTGGGCTGAGTTTTTCCGGGCGAGCGACGCGTCAGGCGTACTGGATGTTCTTTTTGGTCAATCTGCTGGTCAGCCTTGTTTTGGTGGCGCTGGAGATCAACACCGGTTCGCCGCCGTGGGTGGAAGTGGCGTACAGCATACTCAGCTTTTTACCGCTGGTGGCGGTGACGGTGCGCCGTTTGCACGACACCGGACGCTCTGGCTGGTGGAGTTTGGTGTGCTTTATTCCGGTGATTGGCGTGGTCGTGCTGTTGGTGCTGATGGCGCAGCGCAGCGAGCCGCACCGCAATCGCTTTGATGTCGCGCAATAGGGAGGAACGGAAGATGAGACGAATTCAAACTGCGGCTTGGTTGGCACTCGTATGGGCATTTGGCCTATCAAGCGTGGCGCAGGCAACGGAAAACCCGCGGGTGGGCGAACATGGACAAGACACAACGGCGGCATGGCTCCCCAGTGATGTGCAAGGTCTGGTCATCGTGCCCACCGTGGCAGAAGGGCATCTGGTTTATCTGCATGGAATCGCTGGCAAAGGCGCGTACCTGAGTCGCAATGAGGATGGTGAATTGTGTATTGTGGCGCCGCTGCACATCGTGGCGGGTAACTTTGAGCAAGGCGGCATTGTGGTCAAAGAAACCGGCCCGGTGACGCTGCGCATTTACAGCAGCGAAGTGTCGCAAGCGCTGAAAAACGGCGATCAGGTCACGAGTGAGCACTTACACGTAACGCAAGGGCTCAACCATGAACCTGGTGATGTGGCGGTCGAAAGTGGCATCGGTAGCCAAGTGCATTTTATTTTGAACCCGCGCCGCAAGTGGACCTCGTGGCTCAATGGCGAATGGTCAGCTGCGCGCTGTCAAACCGCGACCGAGGCACAACTCAAGCAGCTCTACACACGTCAATATTAGCGTCTGGTTCGTGAATCGTGACTCGGTTCATGAATCGCGATCAGGTGCATGGGTTCGCTGCAAACATTGATTCGCTGCAAACATTGATTCCATCTCAGCATTCGATTTGTTATTGGCATATGCTAATTTTATTTTTGACAGTGAGGTGGATGATGACCAAGGCGTTAGAATCGCACGCAATGTGCGCGGTGTGCTCGCCAGCCGAGCACAATCCTTATTCATTGGGCGTGGCTTTGGGGTGCGACGAGCGCGGGCAAGTGAGTGGCCACTTTACCGTCTGCTCGCGTCATCAGGGGTATCGGGGAAAGCTGCATGGCGGAATCGCCAGTTCGCTGCTGGATGCCGCGATGACGCACTGTTTGTTACACCAAGGCATCGAAGCGTTAACGGCGCAGTTGGACGTGCGTTTTCATCACCCGATTGTGGTGGGGGAACAGGTGGTGATTTCGGCGCATTGCGATACGGTGCGCCGAGGGATTTACCTGCTGACCGCGCAGCTGCACGTTGACGGTGAGCTACGGGTCAGTGCCAGCGGCAAGTTTCTCCAAGAGAAAGTGAGAACGAGCTAGCTGCGCAGGTATTTGTCCATTTCATCTTTCGGCACCATGCCGCCCCCGGTTGCCCACACCAAGTGCGTGGCGCGGCTGAGCTGGGCGTCACTGAAGCCATGCTGAGCGAGATAGCCGTGATCGCGCTGTGCGACCACCGGCCCTTTCATGCCCGCCAAGGCTGACGGTTCGAGCTGAATCTGTTCATAATCGCTGAGCATTTTCAGCAGCGTAAATAACGTTTCGTCGCTGACGGTGTAATAGCCATCGAGCAGGCGTTCCATGGCGCGGCCGACAAAACCCGATGCACGCCCGACCGCGAGACCATCAGCTGCGGTGAGGTTATCGATGCCCAAATCCTGCACGCTGATGGCATCGTGCAAACCGGTGTGCACCCCAAGCAGCATGCACGGCGAGTGAGTCGGTTCGGCAAACAGGCAGTGCACGTGATCGCCAAACGCGAGTTTGAGGCCAAAGGCGACACCGCCCGGACCACCGCCCACGCCGCACGGCAGGTAAACAAACAGCGGGTGATCGACGTCGACGCGAATTTCGCGCTGTGCCAATTGCGCTTTGAGGCGCTCACCGGCCACCGCGTAGCCCAGAAACAGCGTGCGGGAGTTTTCATCGTCGATGAAAAAGCAGCTCGGATCGTTTTGCGCCTGCGCGCGCCCTTGTTCAACGGCGACGCCGTAGTCGCTGTCGTATTCCACCACGGTGACGCCATGTGAGCGCAGTTTGGCTTTTTTCCATTCACGGGCATCGGCCGACATGTGCACTGTGACGCGAAAGCCGAGCTTGGCGCTCATGATGCCAATCGATAGGCCGAGATTTCCGGTGGATCCGACGGCAATCTGATGCTGCGAGAAAAAGTGGCGCAGTTCATCGCTCGCTAGGGTGCGGTAATCGTCTTCAAGGTGAAGTAAACCCGCTTGCTGCGCGAGTTGTTCGGCGTGAGCCAATACTTCGTAAATCCCGCCTCGCGCTTTGATCGAGCCCGAAATCGGCAGGTGGCTGTCGAGTTTGAGCAGCAGCTTGCCCGGCATGTCGGTTTGGTAGTGAGATTGCAGCGCGCGGCGCATGTGATCGATGGTCACCAGCGGCGATTCAATGATGCCCTGGTTGACGGCGGTTTCAGGAAACACGTGTTCAATATACGGCGCGAAGCGGCGCAGCCTTGCAGCCGCATCCTGCACGTCTTGCTCACTGAGGCCAACATGGGGCAGGCCTTCTGCCAGCGTGGTGATGTTGGGGTTGAACCATTGCGTTTCTTGCAGCGCAATGAGCTGTTTGATCAATGGAAATCGTTCAATAAGGGCTTCGGTCATGGGGCACCTTCTCATCGGGTTTTAGCTTGTCATCATAACGATTTGTGTCGGTTTGCCTAGGGCGGGGCAATCAAAGTCTGAACCGATGCGTCACCTTGGCTGAGTGGATGTCGAAAATCTTCAATCCCTGATGTTTCCGTTTCCCTATGCTGTGAAAAACAGAGGAGAAAGACCATGTCAAAACGCATCAACTACATCCACATCGCGCCGCAAGCCATGGAAATTTTGTACACCCAAGAAGCGTACTTCCATGAACAGTTTCGTCAGTCGGACACCCTAAATATGACCATCTGGGAGCTGGTAAAGTTGCGTGTGTCGCAAATGAATCAGTGCGCTTTCTGTATCGACATGCACAGCAAAGACGCGCTCAAAATGGGTGAGCAGCCCGAGCGAATTTGGGGGCTGAGTGCCTGGAAAGACATGCCACTTTATAGCGAGGCTGAACGCGTGGCGTTGGCGTGGGCAGAACTGCTGACGGCAGGTCTACCTGTGGACGATGATGCCTATCAGCTCACCTTGAATACCTTTGGTGATAAAGCTATGGTGAACCTGACGGTGGCGGTGAATGCCATCAACAGTTGGAACCGGATAGTGAAAGTGTTTCAGCCGCAGGTGGGACTGTATCAACCCAACTAATCGCAATGTGGGAACATCCGTTTGGATTTAGATTTTGAGATCTTCAAACCGCAGGGGTTATTAGCCGGCCAGATTCAGGCAATCTGGTCGGTTTCTGTTGCGCCTGAAACCAAGCAAACCGTGCGCAGGCAACTCCTCAGCGATGCAGGCACGGGCGTGACCTTTATTTTGCAACAGCAGGTGCAAATGGACGACGAATGGCAGTCGCCGGGCGTGGTGTTGCTGCCGGTCAGCACTTTGGCTCATCAGGTTGGCTTGCCACCGGGAGCTGTGGTGGCGGGGGTGCGTTTTCACCCAGCGGTAGGCTATCAGCTGTTTGGTGAGCGGCTGGAGACGCCGCTGCGCATTGCAGGCGACCACCCACTTGCCGCGTCGGCACAGACCGCTTTTTTTGCGCTGCAAAGCGCGTCTTCTCCGGCTGCCAGAATCACCACGTTATATCGCTGGTGCCACGCGTTGATCGCGCAGTATGAGCCGCAAGATGTGGGGCATATCATTCATCGCCAGCCCGAGACACTCAGCCAGCGTCAGCGCGAACGCCAGTTTCAGAAATGGCTGGGGATCACGCCGAAACAGTATCAACGCATCGTGCGGGTGAAACAGACCTTGGAGCAACTGCGCGTGCAGCCCAATGTATCGCTTGCCGATTTAGCGCTCGAACAGGGCTTTGCCGATCAGGCTCACATGACGCGTGAGTGCAAACAGATCGCCCGCATCACGCCCAAACAATTTGTCCGCCAGCGCAAGTCCTGATGGGCTGGCCAGCAGGCATAAAAAAAGCGCCGCAAGACGGCGCTTTTTCGATGGAGCGGTGAGCGAATTATTTCGCAGCCACTTCACCCAGTTTGATCCACGTATCAATCACGGTATCCGGGTTGAGCGAGACCGAACTGATGCCTTGTTCCATCAGCCATTCCGCCAGATCTTCGTGGTCGGATGGGCCCTGACCACAAATGCCGACGTATTTGCCCGCTTTGGTGGCTGCATCAATCGCCATCTTCAGCATCACTTTCACCGCAGGGTTACGCTCGTCAAACAGGTGCGCGACGTCACCGGAGTCACGGTCAAGGCCAAGGGTCAACTGAGTCATGTCGTTTGAGCCGATAGAGAACCCATCGAAGTACTTGAGGAACTCATCTGCCAGTACCGCGTTGGATGGCAGTTCGCACATCATGATCACTTTCAGTCCTTGCTCGCCACGGCGCAGGTCAAACTTCGCCAGCAGGTCGATGACCGATGCCGCTTCGCTTGGTGTACGCACGAATGGAATCATGATTTCGACGTTTTTCAGCCCCATTTCGTTACGCACGCGTTTCACCGCCAGCGTTTCCAGTTCGAAACAGTCTTCAAACACCGGTGAGATGTAGCGAGACGCACCGCGGAAGCCCAGCATTGGGTTCTCTTCGTGCGGTTCGTAGTGCTTGCCACCCACCAAGTTGCTGTACTCATTCGATTTGAAGTCTGACATACGCACGATCACGCGTTTTGGCCAGAATGCCGCAGCGATGGTCGCGATACCTTCAGTCAGTTTGCTGACGTAGAAATCGATTGGATCTTTGTAACCACGAATGCGGTTGGTGATTTCAGCTTTCAGTTCATCGGTTTGCGCGTCGAAGTTCAGCAGCGCTTTCGGGTGAATGCCGATCATCTTGTTGATGATGAATTCCAGACGCGCCAGACCCACCCCTTCGTTCGGGATTTGTGCAAAATCGAAGGCACGATCCGGGTTACCCACGTTCATCATCACTTTGGTGGGCAGCAGTGGCAGTTCATCAACCGATGAGCGGCGCACTTCAAAGTCCAGCAGGCCTTGGTACACGTAGCCGGTTTCCCCTTCCGCACACGAAACGGTCACAGTTGCGCCGTCTGTCAATGTGCTGGTGGCGTTCCCACAACCGACGATCGCCGGAATGCCCAGTTCACGCGCGATGATCGCCGCGTGACAGGTACGGCCACCACGGTTAGTGACGATCGCAGCGGCTTTCTTCATTACCGGTTCCCAGTCTGGGTCGGTCATGTCGGTGACCAGCACATCGCCTTCTTTGACCAGTGACATTTGATCCAGCGAATCGACCAGACGAACGGTGCCGCTGCCGATGCGTTGACCGATCGCACGGCCTTCAATCAGGATGTCGGCTTTGTTGTTCAGCTCGTAACGCTCAATGACGTTCTGTTCGCTTTGTGAACATACGGTTTCTGGACGCGCTTGTACGATGTACAGCTTGCCGTCGATGCCGTCTTTCGCCCACTCGATGTCCATTGGACGCTGGTAGTGCTTCTCGATGATCATCGCTTGTTTTGCCAGCTCTTTGATCTCGTCATCGCTCAGAGAGAACTGATTACGTTCTGCATCTGTGGTGTCGATGATTTCAACCTGTTTGCCGATCACTTGGCTGTTGGCGTAGATCATTTTCACCAGCTTCGAACCGAAGGTTTTCTTCACGATCGGTGCTTGGCCTGCTTCCAGCAACGGTTTGTGCACGTAGAACTCATCCGGGTTCACTGCGCCTTGCACCACCATTTCGCCCAGACCCCAAGCCGAGGTAATGAAGACGACTTGGTCGAAACCAGATTCGGTATCGAGGGTGAACATCACGCCCGATGCCGCTTTGTCTGAACGCACCATGCGCTGGATACCCGCCGACAGCGAGATGCCGCGGTGGTCAAAGCCTTGGTGCACGCGGTACGAGATCGCGCGGTCGTTAAACAGCGACGCGTATACGTGTTTGGTCGCTTCCAGCACCGCATCGATGCCTTTCACGTTCAGGAAGGTTTCTTGCTGGCCCGCAAACGAAGCGTCTGGCAGGTCTTCAGCAGTAGCCGAAGAGCGCACCGCGACCGAAAGCTCGGGGTTGCCTTCAATCAGGGTGTCGTAGTTGTCTCGAATGTCCTGCTCTAAATCCGCAGGGAATGGGGCGTCTAATACCCATTGACGGATGGTGGCACCTGTCTTGCGCAGGGCTTCTACATCGTCAACGTCCAGTTCGTCGAGCAGGGTATGAATGCGGTCGTCCAAGCCCTCAAAATCAAGGAATTGGTTGAACGCGTAAGAGGTTGTCGCAAAACCGTTGGGTACGGACACACCGGCGTTGGCGAGGTTAGATACCATTTCGCCAAGTGATGCGTTTTTACCGCCGACTTTATCGACATCTTCCATGGATAGGCTATTGAACCAGAGGGTGTTCTTTTGCATGTCTTTCTCCAGAAACATTGCAGCGTTGTAGGGGAGGGCAATCGATTACGTGGCAACTGAAAAAAATTCCGAGGAATTTTTCAAAGCTGTGGGGGCCGTAATGGCATGCCGGGTTTTATTATCGGTATTATGTAAACCATCGTAATAAAATTTATTTGAATGTTTAAACGAAAATGGAAATAGATTGTCAAAGCCGTGATGTATTCTACGTTTCGGATGGAACCGCGATTACATGTGAAACATTAGGTCACGTCGTTCTCGGCCAGTTTTCTTTTGTGCCGAACGAAAAGACCTTCCCGTTTGTCGAAACCGACGACAAACTGAGCGACCTCATCAAACAGATCGAGCACTCATTTCAGCGCAACGGCGTTCGCCCGTTGGTGTTCTTCTCCATCGTCATTCCTGAGTTTCGCACGCGTCTGCTGAATGCGCCCGCGCACTGCTACGACGTGCTGGAAAGCATTGTTCAGCGCGTCAAAGATGATATTCAGATGGAGCCGACGCCCAAACTGCAACGTTCGCGCAGTGTCGGCAAAGATTCCAACACCTACTTTGACCGTATCGCCGCGATTGAATACACCCTAGCGCACGATGATGGCATCTCCACCAAAGGCCTCGATCAGGCTGATGTGATTCTGCTTGGCGTGTCGCGCAGTGGCAAAACCCCAACCAGTTTGTACATGGCGATGCAGTTTGGCCTGCGCGTGGTGAACTATCCGTTTATTGCTGACGACATTCGCGCGCTCAAACTGCTGCCGGAATTTGAAATTCACCGTCACAAGCTGTTTGGCCTCACCATTGACCCGGAGCGCTTGACCGAAATCCGCGAAAACCGCTTATCGGGCAGTGACTATGCCAGCACCGAGCAGTGCCAGACGGAGCTCGCCACAGTCGAAGCGCTGTTTCGCCGCGAAGCGATTCCGTACATCAACACTTCATCGTTGTCGGTGGAAGAGATCTCCACCCGTATTCTCGAAAAAGCCGGGCTGAAACGGCGCTTATTCTGACGTTAACGCCCCATTTCAAGCCATCAACAGGGCGCCTCGGTTCCCTGTTTTTTCAGCGCTCTGTTTTTTCAGCGCTCAACCAAGTGGTATTCGGCAACCACTTTAATTAACCGGGCGCGCCACTTCATCCACCAGATACAGAATCGACTGGTACGGAATGCCGCTGTGATGCGACAGGCCAATTTCACACGTGCGGCTGTTACTAAAGCCGCGCGAACAGGCTGACGGCACTTGCTCTTTCAATGGATGTACCGCCGCCGCGTTCAGCTCTGGGGTGGTAAAGCCTTTGTCGCCCGCCCAACCGCAGCACTGAATGTGCTCTGGCACCACCACGTCGGTCACGCACGCCTGCGCCAGTTTGAGCATCTCGCTTTCCAGCCCCATGCGACGCGAACTACAGGTGATGTGCAGCATCACGGTTTCCTGTTTCGGCGTGATTGCCAGATGATCCAACAGATACTTACTGACAAAACCCGTTGGTTCGAGAATTTCCAGCGGTTTGGTGAACTGCTCCATGCTGCGTTTGGCGCACGGGCTGGTGTCCATCAGCACCGGATAGTCGCCGTGATGGCTCGCTTCCCATAGCGCTTCTTCCAGTTGCTGGGCTTTGCTTTGCGCCAGTTCGGTCATGCCTTTACTGTCGTAAGGCATGCCGCAGCATTGGCTGCTGAGTTCGCTCGGCAGAATCACCTCAAAGCCCGCTTTATTGAGCAGCGATAAAGTCACCTCGGTCAGTGGGCGCTGATCCTGCGCGTCGCTTTGCTGGCCCATATTGCGGCTGGCACACGACGGCAAATAGACCACTTTTTTCTCACGGCGCGGCAAATTCTCGGCGGCGAGTTCAAGTTGATGGGTGTTGGCCTGTGGCATTTCCGGCATCCACAGGGGCGTTTTGCCTTGGGTCAGATTGCGCAGGCCGTTGGTCAGGTTGCCGACGGTTTTCTCACCCAGCACCTTGGTTGCCAGTTGGTTCGCTTTCAGTCCGCTGCGCGCAATGGCGGTGGTGGTGGAGAAGTGCTCGGCCGTCCAGCGCGCAATCGGGGTGAATTTCTGATATTTAGCGGTGCGCAGTTTCTTCACCAGATCGCCGGTGTTGATGCCCACGGGGCAGCGCTCGGCACACAATCCGGTCGCGGCGCAGGTATCTAGCCCCTGATACTCGAACACTTGCTCAAGTTCGCTTGCCTGCACGTTTTCACCTGCGGCAATGCGGCGCTGCAATTCACGGAACAGCACAATGCGCTGACGCGGAGAGAGCGTTAAGGTGCGCGACGGACACACAGGCTCACAGAAGCCACACTCGATGCAGCGGTTGACCAAATCATCGGCTGCCGGCATCGGTTTGAGATTGCTGATGTGCGAATGGGGATCGGTGTTGATGATGACGCCCGGGTTGAGCAGGCCGCGCGGGTCAAACAGCGCTTTGATTTTCTGCATCAACGCGTAGCCGTCTTTGCCCCATTCCAGCTCTACATACGGCGCCATGTTGCGTCCGGTGCCGTGCTCCGCTTTCAGCGAGCCTTGATATTTCACCGCCACCAGTTCGGCAACATCGTCCATAAAGGCGCCGTAACGGTCGATCTCTTGCTGGCTATCAAAACCCTGCGTGAACACAAAGTGCAGGTTGCCTTCCAGCGCATGGCCGAAAATGATCGCTTCGCTGTAGGCGTATTTGTCGAACAGTGCCTGAAGGTCACGCACGCCAGCGGCGAGATCGTCAACCGGAAACGCCACGTCTTCAATGATAACGGTGGTGCCGACTTCGCGCACCGCGCCCACGGCCGGGAACATGCCTTTGCGAATGCCCCATAATGTTGCCACCATGCGGCTGTCGGTGGTAAAGGGCACGGATTCAAGAATGTGATAGTCGCTGAGCGCGCGCATGATCGCGTCGCACTGCGTATCCAGCGTGGCTTGATCGCTAGCGTGGGATTCAATCAGCAGCGCGGCTGCTTCGAGATCCAATGTGGCGATAAACGCAGGCATGCCTTTTTTATCGGCCACCGAGCGCATCGCGCGGCCATCCATCATTTCAACCGCCGCGACCGGTGATTTTGACAGCGTGGTCACGGCTTGACTGGCTTGTTCAATATCGGCAAACACCAACAGCGCCGACGCTTTGTGCGCGTGTTCAATGACGGTGTTGTAGGTGATCTCGGCGATAAAGCCGAGTGTGCCTTCTGAGCCGATCATCAGGTGCTCAAGCACCTCAATCGGATCGCTGAAATCGACCAGCGCATTGAGCGCGTAGCCGGTGGTGTTTTTCAGGCGGTATTTGTGACGAATGCGTTCGGTTAATGCTTGATTGGCGAGCGTTTCAGCGCACAGCGCTTCAAGGCCCGCGACCAGATGCGCTTTGTGCTGCTTGAAGTGTTCAACGCTGGCGGCGTCTTGGGTATCCAACACAAACCCGTCGGCGAAGACGATTTTCATACTGTCGACGGTGCGATAGGAGTTCTGCGCCGTCCCACAGCACATGCCGCTGGCGTTATTGGCCGCGATGCCGCCGATTTTACAGGTATTGATCGACGCCGGATCTGGGCCAATTTTGCGCTGAAATGGTGCCAGGTATTTATTGGCATCGGCGCCAATCACGCCCGGTTGGAGAAGAATTTTGTCGCCATTTTCGAGGATCTGGTGACCACGCCAATCGTCGGTCAGGGTGATCAGCACCGAATCGGACACCGCCTGACCCGACAGGCTGGTGCCTGCGGCGCGAAAGGTGAAGTGAATACCGAGTTCGCCGCAGCATTCAATGGCAAAAATCACTTCGTCGAGTGATTTCAAGCGCAGTACGATTTTGGGAACTAAACGATAAAAACTGGCGTCGGTGCCGTAGGCGAGGCGCTTGGCCTCCTGAGTCACGATACGTTCCGGGTCGATTTTTCTGCTCAGTTTCTGTTCTAATTGACGATAATGTTCGGCAGTAGGTGACTGATTCATCATAGCTTCCAGTGTCATGCTTTCAGTGTTAGGAAAGAAGGCTTCAAAATGGAATTTCGAAGCCTTCTTGGGGGTTATCCGTTGACCAGCGATTCACGCGACAGGTCTTGAATGGTTTTGGCGCCGGTCAGCGTCATGGCGACTCGCATCTCTTTTTCAAACAAGTCGAGCAGGTTTTCTACGCCGGCCTGTCCTTGGGCGGCCAGTGCGTAAACAAAGGCGCGGCCGAGGAGCGTGCAGTCGGCGCCCAGTGCCAGCATGCGCACCACATCGAGGCCCGTGCGGATGCCGGAGTCGACCAGAATCTTCAGGTCGCCTTTCACCGCATCCGCGATGTCTGGCAGCGCTCGTGCAGTCGACAGGACACCGTCGAGCTGACGGCCGCCGTGGTTCGAGACCACGATTCCATCAGCACCAAAACGTACCGCATCTTTGGCATCTTCGGTATCCAGAATGCCTTTGATCACCATCGGGCCGTCCCAGAAATCACGAATCCATTCCAGATCTTTCCATGAAATCGATGGGTCGAAGTTCGTGCCCAGCCAGCCGATGTAATCTTCCAGTTTGGTGGGTGTGCCGCGATAGGTGGAGATGTTGCCCAGATCGTGCGGTTTGCCCAGCAGACCCACATCCCACGCCCAGCTTGGGTGCGTCATGGCTTGCATCACGCGGCGCGCGGCCGCGTTCGGGCCACTCATGCCAGAATGCATGTCGCGATAGCGTGCGCCCGGCACTGGCATATCCACCGTAAACACCAACGTGGTCACGCCAGCGGCTTTAGCGCGTTCCAGTACGTTTTTCATAAAGCCGCGATCTTTGAGTACGTAGAGCTGAAACCACATCGGGCGGTCAATCGCCGGTGCCACTTCTTCAATCGGACACACCGAGACGGTAGAAAGCGTAAACGGAATGCCTTTGTTGCTGGCAGCGGTGGCGGCCTGCACTTCACCGCGGCGAGCGTACATGCCGGTCAGACCAACCGGTGCGAGGGCAATCGGCATCGCCAGCGATTCACCAAACAGTTCAGTCGACAGATCAAGCTGTGACATGTCGTTGAGCACACGTTGGCGCAGCGCGATGTCGGACAGGTCGTCGGTATTGCGGCGCAACGTATGTTCACTGTAGGAGCCGCCATCGATGTAGTGAAACAGAAACGGAGGCAGTTTGGCTTTCGCCGCAGCGCGGTAATCGGTGGATGCCGAAATAATCATAGATACATTCCTAATGTTAGCTCGTGCAGGTCAGATGCCTGCTTATGCCCGTGAACCGAAACGCTGCTGATGAAGGCTGACTGCGCAGCGTCAGGTTGGCGGGGTATCGTTGACTTAAACGTTCATTAACGCGTCGGTCATGTGGAAACCGTAGATCACGGCCAGACCAATTAATCCTGTTACTACAAGGTAGTAGAAAGTTGGAATGATGGTTTTGCGCAGTGTCGCACCTTCACGACCCAACAGGCCGACCGTGGCCGACGCCGCCACCACGTTGTGAATGGCAATCATGTTGCCGGCTGCCGCGCCTACCGCTTGCAGTGCGATGACGATGACACTCGATACGCCCAAGGTTTGCGCCACTTCAAATTGGAACTGACTGAACATCATGTTTGAAATGGTGTTGGAGCCTGCGATGAAGGCGCCCAAGGCCCCAACGGTTGCGCTCAGTGCGGGGAAGGCATCGCCCACCAATCCTGCGGCAAAGTTCGCAGTCGTCACCGGCATGCTTGCCAGATCCGACATATTCACCCCTGAGTTGATGAAGATACGCACCATGGGAATGGTGAACACCAACACGAAACCTGCGCCAATCAGGGTTTTGGTCGATTCGCCCAGCGCTTGCCCCATCGGTTTGAGACTGCGTGCTTGCAGCAAGACGGCCAGCAGGGCGGCGAAGACCAAAATCCCACCCGGCAAATAGAGCGGCGCAATCGAGGCGCTCACACCCACTTCGCCGAGAATGTTGTTGAACGCCAAATTCACGCTCAGCAGCAGGCCTTTGAAATCCGCACTCACGCGGCTCAGCACCAGAATGACCGCCAGCAGCACATACGGTAGCCACGCCAGCGCGAGGCCCATCGGTTTGCCTTTGATGTCATCGAGATCCATTTTTAGCGAGCCGAGCCATTCCGCTGGCCATTCGCTTTCTGGGCGGAAATCCCAGTTCTGTTTTGGCACCAAAAAGCCTTTTTTCGCTGCGGTGACCACAATCGTCAGGCCGAACAAACCACCTACCAGTGAGGGGAATTCAGGGCCCAGTAGCACGCCCGTCAGTGCGTAAGGAATGGTGAACGCGAGGCCGGCAAACAGCGCAAATGGCAGAATGCTCAAACCTTCGGTCCAGCTGCGGTTTTTACCAAAGAAACGGGTCAGCATCATCGCCATCAACACGGGCATCAAGGTGCCGACGCTGGCGTGGATGAGCGCCACACTGGCGGTGATCTGCTGCAGGTACGCGTCCCAGTTAGAGCCGTGCGCCACCAGCGCTTCGGTGATGTTGTGTGTATCCAGCCCTTTATTCACACCGACCAGAATCGGGGTGCCCACCGCGCCAAATGAAACTGGCGTGGACTGAATCATCATGCCCATCAGCACCGCTGCCAGCGCAGGAAAACCGATGGCAACCAGCAGAGGCGCTGCAATGGCTGCGGGCGTACCGAAACCGGAAGCGCCTTCGATGAATGAGCCAAAACACCAAGCGATGATGATGGCTTGAATGCGGCGGTCAGGTGAAATGTTGGTAAACCCATTGCGAATCACGGTAATCGCGCCGGTGTATTTCAGTGTGTTGAGCAGGAAAATCGCCCCAAACACGATCCACAGTACGGTGACGGTGATCCCCAATCCTTGCAGTACGGACGCCAACACGCGGTTGGCCGTCATGTCCCAAAATGTCAAAGCAATCGCCACGGTCAGCGCAAACGCGACCGGCATGGCTTTTTTCGCTGGCCAGTTCAGGCCAACCAGAAGAATGGCTGCCACCACAATCGGTGAAAACGCAACCAATGCTAATACAGTGTCGCTCATGGAATACTTCCTCGTCCTTGAACTCTCCATCCATCAATGATGGCTTAACACGTGATGTAGGATACGGGTTAAGACGTTAGAGCTCGGTGTTACAAATTTTTATAGTTGTGATGGGTTTGTTAATTCGGCGTGAATGTACCCCTTTATTTTTTTGCGATATAGGGAAATAATGAAAATAATTAGTTCCAAAATTGGCATAATCGAATGCGTGCAGACGACTTAATTCTGTTTTCTCAGGTGGTAGAGCTGGGCAGTTTTAGTAAGGTAGCTGAACAAAATAACCTTACGAATTCGGTAGTTAGTAAAAGAATCGCGCGATTGGAAGAGGAATTGGGCGTTCAGCTATTATATCGAACAACGCGTAAATTGACCCTGACCGAAGCGGGCAAGGCGTTGCTGGCGAGTGCGAAAAATGTGAAGCAAGCCACTCAGGAGGCGATGGATGCGGTGGCGGGGTTTGGCGAAAATGTCAGCGGCCACATTCGCATGTCGGTGCCCAGCATCTCGGGGGATTTGATTCTGGCGGATGCGGTGGCGGAATTTTGTAACCTGCATCCGGGGCTGACGGTGGAAATGTCGCTCGACAACCGCTTCGTTGACTTGGTGGAAGGCGGCTTTGATTTGGTGATCCGCACCGGTTATCTCGAAGATTCCAGCCTGATTGCGCGCCATATTCTCGATTCACAATGGGTGGTGTGCGCGTCGCCTTCTTACATTGCGCGTAACGGTAAACCGATAAAGCCGGAAGATTTGGTCAATCATAACTGCCTGCAATACGCCTACCAAACGACGGGGGCGACCGATTGGGAGTTCAAAAGCGCCAAAGGTAACTACATTGTGCGCGTGTCTGGCACCTTCACGACGGACAACGCCACGGCGCTGCGCAAAGCGGCACTGGGTGGTCACGGCATTGCTTACGTGCCGCGCTGCTTGGTGTATCACGATTTTCGCAATGGTGAGCTGGTGGACATTTTCCCGGAGCAAGTCGGCAAGAAACTCGGCATCTACGCGGTGTATCCGTTTACCCGCCAGCCGCCGAACAAAGTCCGTTTGCTGATTGAGCACATTCGCGCCCGTTACTTGGCCATTTCCCACTATTTCTGAGCTTTTTGTTCTCTTTTCGTGATTATCCGTTGCGATCGGTTCGTTGTGAGCGCTCGTTCCAGAAAAGAAAAATGCCGCATCCGTGCGGCATGTTCGATCGGCGGCCAAACCGATGTCACTGAGATTGACTCCGCCAGTATGGCAAGGGTCGATGACAGTTTGATTACGCGGCGACCCCCTCATCCACATCAAACGAGGCGGCAATCAATTTCTTGGTGTAGTCGTGCTGTGGACGATGGAAAATGTCTTCGGCGCTGCCTTGTTCCATCACTTCGCCTTTTTGCATCACCATCACGCGATCCGACAGCGCTTTCACCACGCTGAGGTCGTGGCTGATGAACAGAAAACCGATGTTGCGGCGCTGTTGAATGTCTTTGAGCAAGTCAATCACGGTGAGCTGCACTGAACGGTCGAGGGCCGAGGTCGGTTCGTCGAGCAAAATGAAGGACGGTTCGAGGATCAGCGCGCGTGCGATCGCAATCCGTTGACGCTGACCGCCAGAAAACTCGTGCGGGTAGCGGTTAATCGCGCTGGCATCCAGACGCACTTCTTCCAGTGCTTTGCGCGCCCGTTGCAGACGTTCCGCTTTGCTGATGTGCGGTTGATGCACCAGCAATCCTTCGGTGATGATTTCGCCAACCGTCATGCGCGGTGACAGCGACCCGTAAGGGTCCTGAAACACCATCTGAATGTCTTTTTTCAGCGCCAATCGCTGCACGTCGCTCAGCTTGCGATAGTCCATGCCTTTAAATTCAATCTCGCCTGTGGACGGCAATAGGCCGATCAGCGCGCGGCCCAGTGTCGATTTCCCGCTGCCGGACTCGCCGACAATGCCGAGCGTTTCACCCTGTTTGAGTTCGAGTGAAATGCCTTTCACCGCTTCAAAGTATTGATTCCGGCTGGCAATAAAATGCGGTTTGATGAGGAATTTGACCCGAATGTCGCTTGCTTTGAGCAGCGCGGGCGCATCCGCGCTCACCGGATCTTTGCTGCCTTTGGGAATGGCGTTAATCAGCATGCGGGTGTAGTCGTGCTTGGCGTTGGTAAACAGCTCTTGGGTATCACCTTCTTCGACCACATCGCCTTTACACATCACCAGTACGCGGTCGGCGACATAACGCACCACGCCCAAATCATGGGTAATGAACAAAATCGCCATGCCCATTTTGGCTTGAATTTCTTTGATGAGCTTGAGTACTTCGGCCTGCACCGTCACGTCCAGTGCAGTGGTCGGCTCGTCGGCAATCAGAATGTCGGGTTCGTTGATCAGCGCCATCGCAATCATGATGCGTTGCAATTGGCCGCCAGAAAATTCGTGCGGATACTTGCTGTACGCCTGCTGCGGATTGGGTAAATGCACCAGTTCAAATAGTTCCAACACGCGCTGTTTGGCCTGAGCCATCGACACGTTGCGGTGGCACCTCATCGCCTCTGCCACTTGAATGCCCACGCGCAGGTAAGGATTGAGCGAGGTCATCGGCTCTTGAAAAATCATCCCAATCCGATCGCCGCGAATGCGCTGCATGTGCGCTTCGCTTTTTTCCAACAGCTCTTCGCCTTCAAAGCGAATGCTGGATTGCGGATCGAGACGCGCGTTGTTGGGCAGCAGTTGCATCAATGCGTTGGTGGAGACTGACTTACCGCTCCCGGACTCGCCAACAATCGCCAGTGTTTCGCCGACATTCAGCTCAAAGTTGACGTTTTTGACCGCTTCAACCACGCCATCGTTGGTTTGAAAGCTGACCGACAGGTGTCGAACCTGCAACAGAGGGGAGTGTGACATTGTGCATCCTTATCAATTGATCACGGGCACGCGGCTTTGCAGCTCGCGATACGATTTTAGCTGGGTGAAATAGTGGTGCGCTTTTTCCACCTGTTCATATTCCAATTGCCACGACGCATTGCGCTGCGCGAGGCAGAACGCGCCAATGTGACGCAGCAAATCATGACTGTGTTTTTCCAGCACGGGAGAGACGGCGGCCACCAAATCCAACTCTTCAATCGACATGAATTGCAGCAACGCATAGGCTTGATTGAGCACCTCAAACGCGCGCTGATATTGCCCCATGTTGTTGAGAATTTCCGACTGTGCGACGGCGGCGTCGCGCAATCCGGCGATCAGGCAGCTCATTTGACACGGTTTGGTGTTTTCGTCGTGCGTCGCATGCTGAATGTGGTGCGGCAGATGATGCAGCACATCCTCAAACAGATAGTGAGCCTGTGGCCAATGGCCCTGTTCGAGCAATTTTCCCGCCTGAAGATAGGTGGTCCAACATTGTTGCAGATTCATCGTCCGCCTCCTGTGCAATGATGGAGATTATTTAAATGCAAATGACTATCAATTGCAAATGATTGTCATTTTTAAATTGAGGCGAGTGATTGGCGAGGAACGCTCGTTTGGCGGTGAAATTGATTGTTATTTGTTCGATTGAGCGCGAATCCAGTCTAAGTCACTAAAAAGTCAATGCTTTACATCTACACTTAGGCTACAAAACAAGAAGTATAAACACCGAAGGAGGGGAGTATGACGATTCAACAATTGAACGCAGCGCAGCTCTACCACGTCGCAGAGCTTGAGCAACTGCCGTGTAAGTCGACCAAAGAATTGGCTCCCATTGATGAAATCGTTGGCCAGGAACGCGCGCAAAAAGCGGTCGAGTTCGCCATGTCCATCAAGGAAAAAGGTTACAACATTTACGCCATCGGGCGGAATGGCTTGGGGAAACGCACCATGATTTTGCGTTACCTCAGTCGTCACAAACACGGCCCCATCGATTTGTTCGATTGGTGCTATGTGGCGAATTTTGATGACATTCGTGTGCCACGCGTGCTGAAGCTGCCGTGTGGCGTCGGGCAAGCGTTCCGTCAGGACATTGAAAAACTGATGGTCAAATTGATGAACGCGATTCCACTGGCGTTTGACAATGAGCTCTACTTCTCTCGCGCTGAAAAGCTGAAAAATCAACTGGCTCAAAAACAGCAAGATGAGCTGGAAGAGATTACCCGCAAAGCCAAAGAGCGCAGCATCAGCCTGACGATCACCACCCAAGGCGATTACCAGTTTGTTGCCATGAACGGGGAAGAACTGCACACCGAAGAAACCTTTGATGCACTGAGCAAAAAAGAGCAAGAGCAGTTCAGCCAAACCATCGATGAGTTGGAAGTGGCACTGCGCAATATGGTGCGTCAGTTGACGGAGTGGGAAGAGTCATACAGCGAAAAGATTAAAAAGCTGAATGACGACGTGACGCTGGATGTGATCGGCCACTTTATCAAACAGTTAAAGCAGGATTACTCCAAGTACGCGGAGGTCAAAACCTATCTGACCGATCTGCAAAAAGACATCGTCGAAAACGTCGAAATCTTTTTGGATGAAACCGGTGAGCAAGGTGAATTGGCCAGTGCGGCGTTGGATAAAAAGCTGCCACGCCGTTACAAAGTGAACGTACTGGTGAGTCGCACCAAAGAAGATTTTCCGATTGTGGTGGAAGAGAACCCGAACTACCACTCGCTGTTTGGTTACATCGAAACCGCCACTTACAAAGGTACCGTGTTTACGGATTTCTCACTGATTCGTGCCGGTAGTTTGCACAAAGCCAACGGCGGCGTGCTGCTGATGGACGCGGTCAAAGTGCTGGAACAACCCTATGTGTGGGATGGCCTGAAACGCGCCCTGCGTTCGCGCCAGCTCAGCTTCACTTCGTTGGAAAAAGAAGTGACGTTGACGGGCACCGTGTCGCTCGACCCAGAACCGATCCCACTTGATGTGAAAATCATCCTGTTTGGCGATTACCGCACCTACGAGCTGCTGACGCATTACGATCCAGAGTTTGGGGAGCTGTTCCGCGTGACCGCCGATTTCGAAGATGAAATGAAGCGTACACCAGATACCGAGCTGCATTACGCGCGCTTTATCTCCAGCATTGTGCACGACAACAGCATGTTGCATTGTGACCGCAAAGCGATCGCGCGCATCATCGAACACAGCTCACGCATCACTGGCGATCAGAACAAGCTGTCACTGCACTCGGCGCACATCGCCAACTTGCTGCGCGAATCCAACTACGTGGCGCGTCAGGCGAATTCCAACATGATTCGTCAGAACCACGTCGATGAAGCGTTGCAGAATCAAGAAATGCGCGTCAATCGCCTGCAAGAAGGCGTGATGGAAAGCTTCGTCAACGGCACCACGTTGATGGAAACCGAAGGCATGGCGATTGGTCAAGTGAACGCATTGTCGGTACTGGCGACCAGCGATCACGCTTTTGGGGTGCCCAACCGAATCACTGCCACCACATCGTACGGCGACGGTGACATCATCGATATCGAACGCAGCGTGGATCTGGGCGGCAGCATTCACTCCAAAGGGGTGATGATCCTGTCGGCGTATCTGAGTTCAGTGTTTGGTCGCACCGCACGCGTGCCTCTGACCACGACCATCACGTTTGAGCAATCGTACGGCGGCGTGGACGGCGACAGTGCCAGCATGGCTGAATTCTGCGCCATTGTGTCGGCATTCTCCAAACAGCCTAACCGCCAAGACATCGCCATCACTGGCTCCATGAACCAGTTTGGCGAATCTCAGCCGATCGGCGGGGTGAACGAGAAGATTGAAGGCTTCTTCGATGTGTGTGGCATCAAAGGTCGCCACAATACCCAAGGGGTGATCATTCCGCGCTCCAACCGCCACAACTTGATGCTGCGGGCGGATGTGGTGAAAGCGGTGGAAAAAGGAGAGTTCCACATTTGGACGATTGATCATGTCACCGAAGCGATTGAAATCCTGACCGGTAAATCGGCAGGGGTGGCAACGGATGACGGCAGCTACCCAGTCGATACCATCTTTGGGTTGGCGCAAGCGAAACTGAACGCACTGCGCAAGTAAACGGATGATTGCCATCACCTGCTGAAACGGCCACCCCAAGGGGTGGCCTTTTTTTATACATTCTTTCATAAATTGTCACGATTGTTTCATCATTGTCAGCGTTGTCATAGGCCAAACGTTTACCTTGTTAACAGTATGATTCGTGTGCAAATTAATACTGGACATGAATATCATCTTTGCCTACTCTCCGCGCCGAATACACTCTTTTGGGCGAACGCCCGCTGCATGGACGCATACTTTTTATTGTGAGGTTGTACCATGCAGGTTTCATTGAAAAACATATCAATACGCGTTCAGATTTTATTACCCGTGGCTTTTCTCACGGTGGTGTTGCTCATCGCACTCTGGATCACCAAATCGAACTTGGTTCAAGAACAAGAATCCGTCGAGGCGAACACGCAGACCTTAGTGCAGTACAAAGACACGCTGGCGCAAGTGGATGACACCATTTACCCGCTGCGCATTAGTGCGGTGTATGCGATTTACGACCCCGCTCGTCGTGACGTGTTTCTGCAAGAGCTCACCAGCGGCTTGAAAACGGTAGACGACACCCTGGAAGCGATGCAAAAACAAAAGCTATATGATGAAGAAATTGAACGCGTGCAGCAGCGTATCGTCGATTATGTAGAAATGTCGCAGCGTGCGGTGGCGTTTTTTACCCGTCGTGATGCTGGTTTAGTCAGCGAACAGGAGTACCGCCAATTCATCGCAGAATACCGCGTGGTGGGAAACCGCATGGTGGAAGCCATTAATAACTTGTCACAAAAGGTCAATCACTACGCGACTCAATCCATGCAACAAAGCGCGAAAGACAGTGATGTCGTCATGCAAAACGCGATGTGGAGTGTGTTGTCGGTCTTGGTGGTGTCGCTGGGCGCCGCTTGGTTGCTGTCGGGAGCGATTGTGGCACCGATTCAGCGTTTGCAAACGGTGATGCGCAAACTGGCGCAAGGCGATTTGTCGGTGCGTGCTGATGCGAGCGGCAACAACGAAATTGCGCGTTTAAACAAAGACGTCAACCAAACCGCAGCGCAGTTGCATGCCACGGTCGATCAACTGACGCGCATCAGTGAAGACGTGGCCTCGGCGGCGACGGAACTGGCGGCTGTCATGACGCAGGCCGAAAGCAACGCGCAGCAAGAGCTGATGGAAATCGAGCAAGTGGCTTCGGCGGTGAACGAACTGGCGAGCACCGCCAACAACGTCAGCGACAACGCGACCTCTGCCGATGCAACGGCGCGCGAAGCGGATGGCTTGGCGCAATCGGGCTTGTCGATCTTTTTGGAAAGTGGTCAAGCCAGCGAGCAGATGTCGGTGGCACTTAACGATGCGGCGCAAGTGGTGCAGCGTTTGAAAGAGCAGTCGGAACAAATCAGCAACGTGATTGAAGTGATTCGCGGCGTGTCTGACCAAACCAACCTGTTGGCGCTCAATGCGGCAATCGAAGCGGCGCGCGCAGGCGAATCTGGCCGTGGATTTGCGGTGGTCGCCGATGAAGTGCGCATGCTGGCCGCGCGCACGCAGGCATCGACGGAAGAGATTCAAGCCATCATTGAGGAACTGCAAGGTCAATCGGTGCTCGCCAACGAAAGCATGCAAACCAGCTTGGCGATGCTCAATCGTAACAATGAACTGGCGCTGCGAGCCAACGATGCACTGGTTGGCATTACTGAATCTGTCTCGGCCATCAATGACACCAACGCGCAAGTGGCCACTGCTGCTGAAGAACAATCGCAAGTGACGCAAGACATCAACCGCAACGTGGTCAATATGTCGGAGCTGGTGCAGCAAAATGTCACCGGGATCAGCCAGAGTGCCAGCGCGAGTACCGAGCTGTCCCGTTTGGCCGAAAAGCAAAAAGAGCAGCTTTCCTTCTTTACACTGTAAATATTCTGGAAATCAACAAGCGAAGCCGTGCAATACCTTGTATTGTGCGGCTTTTTATTTGCACCGAAGAGGATCTAACTAGCTGTATCAATTAGGTTTTATGAACCATTCTTCTTATTCCGTTTTGTTATTAATTCAATGTCACATATCACTATCTTTCTTTACATTTCCTCACTATATTGGCGATAAAACAGCGAAAAGTGTGACAATTGTCGCGCAAAAATAACGTCAGTGGGATCGAGGAGAATGCATGGAAAAACCAGAGAGTTTGTTTGAGTGGCAGAGGATACAACGCTTTAATTTTTCAGTCTGGACCGTCTTGGCCGGCACCCTGTTTGCGCGCACCAGTTTTTTTATGGCGTGGCCGTTTTTGATTGTGTTTCTCTATCAGGATTATGGTGCGACGGCGGTGGAAGTGGGCACCATGCTTGCCAGTTCAGCCGTCGTCGGTGCGATCACCGGGCTTTATTCCGGTTATCTGTCGGATAAGTTTGGTCGCAAATGGGTGATGGTGGCGGGGGCGTTGATTGCTTCTTTGGCCTATACCGGCATCGGTGTCGCGAATCAGATTTGGCACTTTTACGTCTTGGTGATTTTGGCCGGTTTGATGCGGCCGATGATTGAGGCACCAGCAAAAGCGGTGCTGGGCGATAACCTGAGTAACCTCAAAGATCGCGAATTGGCGATGAATGTGCGTTACTTCCTGCTCAACCTTGGCGGCGCGATTGGCCCGCTGATTGGGATCACGCTGGGCCTAGCCCACCCGCAGGTGCTGTTTATCGCCACGGGGATTACCTACCTGATTTACGCGGTGTGGCTACTGATGGCGATTGAACGCAAAGGTCACCATGTCAAACCCGATTCCTCGCTGTTGCCGAACTTTGGCCGCACGCTGCGCGTGATTGGCAAAGACAGCATTTTCGTCAAAATGATGATTGCCAACTTCATCATGATGTTTGTCTACGCGCAGATGGAGTCGTCCATTCCGCAGGTGATCGTACGCTCCAGCGTGTCCGATGCCGCGCAATTGGTCGCCAGTTTGGTGTTGGTGAATACGCTGACCATCATCATCTTTCAGTTCCCAACCCTCAAGTGGCTGGAACATGTGCCGCTGTTTGTGCGCACGCGTATCGGCATGGTGCTGATGATGTTGGCTCAGGTCGGCTTTTTGCTGACACCGTCTGACTGGCCGTATGGCTGGTACATTGCCGGATTTGTGCTGAGCATGGGTGAAGTGATTGCGTTTCCGACCCTCAATGTGCAAATCGACCGCATGGCGCCCGCGCATCTGCGGGGTTCCTATTTTGGTGCTGCTGCGCTGTATTCGCTGGGCTTTGCCATTGCACCGCTGATTGGCGGTGTGGTGATTGAATCGCTCAATCCGAATTGGTTATTTGGCGTGTGCATTGGCTTGTGTTTGGTGATGATCTGGCTCTACTGGCTGGCCGAACATCAAGACGATCCCGTGCAGCGCGACGTGGCGGTGCAAAACTAACCGCAAATTACTCGATAAAAAACCGCCACGTGGGCGGTTTTTTTGTCGGTGGACGCGCGGGATTAAGGCTGCACCGATGGCTCCGGCACATCACCGGCGCTGGCTGGATCGATAATCAAGGTGCGGGTTGGGAACGCGACATCTGCGCCATTGTTTTGAATGATGGTCATGATTTGCAACAGCACATCTTGCTTCACTTCGTGGTAACGAATCCAGTTCACGGTTTTGGTGAAGGTATAGATGAAGAAATCCAGTGACGATGGCCCAAACGCGTTAAAGTTCACGATCAGGGTTTGATGTGCATCGATGTCTGGGTGATTTTTCAACATCTCGCGTACTTCGTTGATCACGGTTTCCATCTTATTTGCATCTTGATAACGCAGGCCAATGGTTTCGTGAATGCGGCGGTTTTGCATGCGCGATGGGTTTTCTACCACGATGTTACTGAATACCGAGTTCGGGACATACAGCGGGCGTTTATCAAACGTTCGAATGATGGTCATGCGCCAGCCGATGCGTTCAACGGTGCCTTCAATCTGGCGATCCGGTGAACGAATCCAATCACCGACTTTAAACGGGCGATCGAAGTAGATCATCAAGCCACCAAAGAAGTTCGACAGCAGATCTTTGGCGGCCAAACCGACCACCAGACCACCGACCCCACCAAAGGTCAGCAACCCTTTTAAACTGAGTCCGAATGCCTGCATCACCGACAAAATTGCGGTGATGATGATCAACATGCGTGTCACTTTGGAGACGGCCTGCACGGTGGTCTCATCGCGTTTGCGCTGCCTGAGGATGTAGTGCTCAATTTCACCCACCAGGCGCAGCAGAATCCACACGAAGATGGCAATCAACATCAATTTCTTGGTGTTTTGCAGCCAGTTAAATTTGGTTTGGAAGTGATCATCGAGCAGCAAGCCCAGAGAAATGGTGCCCGGCCAACACCAGATCAAGGTACTGATGGGCGTTTTGAGGGCGTGCAGGACCACGTCATCCCAATGGAATGAGGTCTTTTCGGTCAGGTTAAACAAATAGCGGTAAGCCAGTCGCCATACGCCCCAAGCCACAAAGCTGGCAAGGGTGATAAACAGCACACTGTTGTCCCAGTCTTTTAAATAAGGCGATGCCTGAAAGCGAAGAATTAAATCGTCAATGCTCATCGGATGGTTGCACTATTCAGTCGGTGAATTTTGTTGCCCAAACTACCAGAAAATGCAGGGATTCTCTATAGATGGCGTCACTGTGACGTTTCCATCCCATACGCGTTTGGTATATAAAATGGAGAGCACATGATTTGCACACGCAGCGCTTGAACGCTGCAAGGCTCAGTATTGTTATTGTCAGTAGGGTAATAAAGGCAACGTAATGAAAATTCGTGATAAGCAGTTCGCAGTCATTGGTTTAGGTCGTTTTGGTTTGTCCGTGTGTCAGGAGTTGACGGAAGCGGGGGCGCAAGTGCTCGCGGTGGATGTCGATGAAGAGAAAGTCAAAGCGGCGATGAACTACGCCACGCAAGCGATTGTGGCCAACTGCACCATTGAAGAAACGGTGTTTGAGCTGAAACTGAAAGATTACGACATGGTGATGGTCGCGATTGGCGAAGACATCAACTCATCGATTCTCGCCACTTTGGTGGTGAAAGAGTCGGGCGCGAAATCGGTGTGGGTGAAGGCCAACGATAAGTTCCACGTCAAGATTCTGCACAAGGTCGGCGCCGACCACGTCATCATGCCGGAACGGGACATGGGGATTCGCGTGGCGCGTAAAATGCTCGATCGCCGCGTGCTGGAATTCATTGAACTGGGTAGCGGCTTGGCGTTAACGGAAGTGGTGATCGGCTCGCGCATGATGGGTAAACAAATTGCCGAAATGCCCATTTGTCAGGAAGCGGGCGTGCAAGTGCTGGGCTTTAAACGTGGCCCGGAAGTCACCAAAGCACCGTCGCTTGATACCGTGCTTGAAATTGGTGATATGTTGATTGTTGTCGGCCCGCAACAAACGCTGACTAAGCAGTTGAAAACCTTATGAACCCGCTTGAACGCAGCGGTATTTTCTACGCGCTGGATAAAGACAAAAACAGCAACAACGGTTCAGAACCCAAGATCATTCTGGTCAGCTTTTTGTCGGTGTTGCTGCCGGCGGCTGTGCTGCTGACCCTGCCCGTATTTTCAAAATCCGGACTCAGCTTTACCGATGCCTTATTTACCGCAACCTCTGCCATCAGTGTGACGGGCTTGGGCGTGGTCGACACTGGCACCCATTTCACCATTCACGGTCAGATTTTGTTGCTGCTGTTGATGCAAATCGGTGGCCTTGGCCAAATGACCTTGTCGGCGGTGCTGCTCTACATGTTTGGGGTGCGTTTGAGCCTCAAACAACAAGCGATCGCCAAAGATGCTTTGGGGCAAGACCGCGCGGTCAACCTGCAAAAGTTGGTCAAACGCATCATCATTTTTGCGCTGATTGCCGAAGGCATCGGCTGGGCGATTCTGTCGTTTCGGTGGGTACCGGAATTGGGCTGGTCGCAGGGGCTGTTTAGTGCACTGTTCCATGCGGTTTCTGCATTCAATAACGCGGGCTTCTCGTTGTTCTCTGACAGCATGATCAGCTATGCCGATGATCCAACCATTCTGTTGACCCTCGCCGGGCTATTTATCTTCGGCGGCCTCGGTTTTACGGTGGTGGGTGATGTGTGGGCACATTGGCGCTCGGGCTGGCGCTATTTCAGCTTGCATACCAAGTTGATGTTGGTGGCGACGCCGGTGCTGTTGCTGATCGGCACCTTGTTCTTCTGGTGCTTAGAACACAATAATCCGCACACCATGCAACCTTTGCCGCTGTGGCAGCAATGGTTGTCGGCTTTCTTCCAATCGGCCACAGCGCGAACGGCTGGGTTTAACAGCATCGACATTGCGCAGATGAGCCAACCGGCGCTGCTGATCATGATTATTCTGATGCTGATTGGTGCGGGTTCGACATCAACCGGGGGCGGGATCAAAGTCTCGACGTTTACCGTGGCGTTTTTGGCGACTTGGACCTTCTTGCGTCAGAAGAAACACGTGGTGATGTTTAAGCGCACCATCAACTGGCCGACCGTCACTAAAGCGCTGGCGATTATCGTGGTCAGTGGCGCGCTGTTGACCATCGCGATGTTCCTGTTGATGTTGACGGAACAAGCCAGTTTTGAAGCGGTGCTGTTTGAAACCATTTCGGCGTTTGCTACCGTGGGACTGACGGCGGGCCTTAGCGCGCAGCTGTCAGAGCCGGGTAAATACATCATGATTGTGGTGATGATCATTGGACGGATTGGGCCGCTGACCTTGGCGTACATGTTGGCAAGGCCACAAGCGACGCTGCTGAAATATCCGGAAGATAATGTGCTGACGGGCTAAATCTGAGGCGCTTCGTCTCAATCGTTGAAATGCGCTGAGAGTGCCGCTCGGCGCGTTTGCCCGGCGTTGCCCTCGCTGTCGGTGATGGTGTCTTCATAGCCCTGTTTGACAAAGCGTTGAATGGGGCTGCTGGGCTCGATGCGTTTCAGTTGCGGCGATTTCATGGTGCCGGTGACTTGGTAAATGGTGATGCCCAGGCCGGTCTCGACTTCGATATTTTTGCCGTTGTAATCAAAATTAGTGCTCACCAAGCGGTTGTTGCGAAACACGCCGCGTTCATCGAACGTCAGCACTTCGGTCTGGTAGCTGGGCGCGCCAATTTCAATCCATGAACCATGCACATGTTTGGGGTCGACGTAATCCTTGTAGCTGAACAGGAGCAGCGCGCCAAAGCCACAGGCGAGTAGCGTTAAACCGCTCCAAAACACGGTCTTGAATACGGTCTCTTTCGAGACGATGGGCGGTCGGGTGCTGTCGGCATCCGTTCGCGTTCGTTTCTTCCCTGTCGCCACCTTGGTTTACTCCTGTTCCCGGCTCTCCTCCTGTCGATGGGGAGGTTGAATTGAAAGCATCGTCCCGTGCACGTACATCGTTTGGGCGGGGTGCCCCGAATCAATGTTCAGCCGGGGAATCACGTTAAGCCACATGCGCTGCTCTGCCGAAAAATTATCGCAAAATAAGCGTGAAATAGCTTGGCGTCGGCGCAAACAGAACGCAATTCGTGGTCAGCAAAGTATGATCTTGCTTCAAGAATTGAGCTTTCTATCAATGGATGCCTCGGGTGATGTCCGTGCCACAAAATATAGGTCAAGATGGCGCGTGACGCCCTCAATGAAAAGAGTCAAAGAAAGCGGCAGCTAAACCTTGTGTCGACGACGTTCTTGAGTTAAAAACAGAGCATCCGTGCGCTGGCTGCGCACGGCATGCATTCAATTCAACAAGGAAGAACAATGATTAAAGAGAACAGCTATTTCGAAGGCAACGTGAAGTCTTTGGGTTTTCAGCAGAATAATAATGACATCACGGTTGGCGTGATGGCGCCGGGTGAATACACCTTCGGTACGGGCGCAGCAGAGCGCATGACGGTCGTGAAAGGCGCGCTCACCATCAAACGTACAACAGACGCCGATTGGGTGACGTTCAACTCAGGCGAAGCATTTGAAGTGGAAGGCAACTCGTCGTTTGATCTCCAAGTGGCGGTCTCGACCGCGTACTTGTGCGAATATCTTTAAGTATTGCGTTGGCGCTTCGTCGACGGATGAATGAAAAGGTCACACGCAGGTGTGGCCTTTTTTATTGCGCGGGGGTGGCGAACAGGCCCAATAAATCATTCATTTTTTGTCTCGTGATGGCGTTATTTCCCTTGAACAGTCAAATGACCTTTCTATATTAAAATTCCCTTATATATGAGCTAGTTAAATTTAATCGATTTAGATTTATCTGAATAAGAATATGCTAATTAACGATTAATAAATCAGCAAAATAAATATATTTTTGTGATCTGAGTTCACTCTAGGTGAGAAAAATCACAAGCTGCACAATTTATGCAAATTCCCAATCTAGTATCTCGCATGTGAATCATTCGAACATAAAGTATTGGTTGGGTAACTGTATTTATGAGAGCTTTCTTTGAAGTGCATCTGCGGTTGGTGATTACCGTTTGGGTGATCTTGCTGTCCGTACTCAGTTTGCTGTACTTGATGAACTACATGAAGTTCGACAGCCTGATGTCGCACGTGGTGTCTTCAAAACTGGAAGTGATCTCCTCCTCACTCGCCAATTCGGTGGAACGGGTCGAACGCCTCGGCATTCCTTATCAATCCGCCAAAAACCTCAAACAACAAATCGACCAGGCCCGAATTCGCGAACCGAATGTGGTCGCGGTGGCCTTGATTGATCAGCACGGTCAACCCTTGGTGCAATCTTACGCTGACAATAGCCCGGTGCAGACCCTACCAGAAGATGTGGTTCGTCGCGCCCTCAAATCCAGTGAACCAAGGTGGACGCTGAGCGATGATTCCGAGCTCTACAGTGGCCTGCAAATTTACGACAGCTTTGGCACGTTCGCTGGCAGTATCGTCATCGTGTACGACAAATCTGCGCTGTTTGGCGTGTATGCGTTGGTGCGTTTGCATCTGCTAGAAGCCACCGTGGTGATTTTCCTGCTCGCGTCGTTGCTGGTGTTTTTCATCATTCGTCTTGGCTTTGGGGATGTCACCAACGTCATCAAGTTGATTCACGGCTATTCAACCGGCGATCAACAACGCCTCGACCACATCCCGCAAGGTCAGATGACCCAAAGTCTGGCCGAACAAATTAAGCAAAGCGAAAAGATGAAGTCACTGGTGTCGGAAGAGCTGGAAAAACTTCAGGACCTGACGGGTAGTCAGCCATCGACGCAAAACACTGAGGTGCGTTCATGAACAAAGCCAAAAGTATGGCCAGTTTTATTAACCGCCGTCTGATTCTGATTACGATTCTGAGCGCCTTTATTGCCTCGGGACTGAGCGCGGTTTACACGCTGGTGGAATTCAACTTTTCGGTGAAACCTGAGCTGCTGAAAAAAGCCAATGCCATTGCGCAGAGCGTGCATGATGATCTGACCACGGCGGTGGATGCGGGCGTGCCGTTTGATCAGATTCGCGGGATGGATGCCTACCTGAAAGATTCATTGGATAAGTACCCGGAGCTGACGTTTGTCGCCGTGACTCAGGGCGACACCGTGCTGTACAAAGCGGGCGAAGTGTCCAATTTGGATCTGGCCGATGACAAGACGTTTGAAAAATCATCGACTCAGTATCTCGGCGCGTCACTACTCGATCGTTTGAGCGTGGTGGTGAAAGAGCTGCCACTGCTGTTTGAATCGTCGTTTCTGGGCAACTCACCGCAAAGTGATGTGTTTCGCCTCGATATCGATACGTCGGGTCAAACCGCTGGCCGCGTGTATGTCGGCCTGAGTGCGACTTACGTGCAGTCGCAACTGACGGATATTTTCTTTGATATTGCCATTGTGCTGGTGGCCGTGCTGCTGGTCTGTTTCGAAGTCGTCATGGTGGTGGTGATGTTCTACATCTCCGGCCCGCTGGAAGAGTCCGAATCGATCCTCAAGCGCCAAGTGAAAGGCGACTTCTCCGTCAATGAGAATGTGGCGACTCACGGCACCATCGGCACATTTGCTGACCGCCTCAATCAGGATTCACGTGAACTGCAAAGCCGCTTCAGCCGCCTGTTTGGGTTGCTCAACAGCGAAAGTGCGCTAGAGCTGCAAAACCGTCTTAAATCGATTGCGGAACGTTTTCGCCTGCAAAGCCGACTGGGCATGCGCAAAGGCGACATTGTCGATGCGCGGATTCCGCTGTTTGTGTTCTCGTTTGCCGAAGAGCTGCAAAAATCATTCATGCCGCTGTTCGTGGAAGAATTCTATGAGCCTTCTTCTTGGATCTCCAAAGATGTGATGCTGGGCCTGCCGATTTCGGTCTTCATGCTGGTGATCGCTGCGTGTACGCCTTTCGCCGCGAAGTGGGTGGATCGTTGGGGCCAGAAACGCCTGTTCCTGTTGGGGTTGATCCCGGCGATTGGCGGCTACTTTGGCTGCGCCTTTGCGACCAACAGTATGGACATCGTGATGGCGCGCGGCGTGACCGCGTTCGGTTACGCGGTGATCACCATCAGTTGTCAGAGCTACATCGCTGCGGTGGTCACCTCAGAAAACCGCGCCAAAGGCATGTCTATCTTTGTCGGCGTGCTGATGACGGCCACCATGTGTGGCACGGCGCTGGGCGGCATCATTGCGGACCGCATTGGTTATCAACCGGTGTTCCTGATTTCTGCTGCGCTGGCCGCGTTTGCTGGTCTGCTGGCGTGGCGTATGTTCTCGGGCAGCGTCAACGATGGCAAAAAGCAGGGCGCAAAGAAAGGCAGCATCAAACTGTTGGCCAAAAACGCCCGCTTTGTGGCAGTGACCGTGTGCTGCGCGATTCCCGCCAAAATTGTCCTGACCGGTTTCCTTTACTTCACCGTGCCGCTGTATCTGGTGTCACTCGATGCCAGCCAGTCTGAGATTGGCCGCATCATGATGATTTACTCTTTGGTGATCATTCCGCTCAGCCCGATTGCGTCTGGCATTGCTGACCGTACCAAGAAGATGCGTGAACTGATCGTGCTCGGCACCATTTTGTCGGGTGGCATTCTGGTGTCGCTCTATGGCGAAGCGTCCATCATCAAAATGCTGATGGCGGTGACACTGATGGGGATTGCACACTCCATTTTGAAAGCCCCCCTCATCGCGTGTGCGCTGGAAGCGTCGGAAGACACACCGGAAGTTGGCCGCACGGAAGTGCTGGGCGTGCTGCGCACCGCGGAACGTATCGGCAGCGTGCTTGGCCCGGTGATCGTCGCTTCGCTGCTGGCGGTGTATGACTTCGGCGCTGCGATGGCGATTGTGGGGTGCGGCATTATTTTCTGCGGTGTGATGATGATTCTTTTCCTCAATATGCCTGCTCGCCGCCGTGGCATGGAGGCCGAACTATGAAATCCATTCTTTCGGGTCTGTTGCTGTTGGTTTCTGCACAAACGCTGGCGGCTGAAGAACACAAAACGGTACTGATGACGGTGTGGCGCGGATGCGAAGAGTCGTGTCAGGGCTTTCAGGATTACCTAAAAAATAATGGCTTGCCGGTGGATGTCATTGTGCGCGATGCGCAGCGCGACACCAGCAAACTGGCGGGCTTTCTGGATGAAGCCAAAGCCATGTCGCCGGATTTAGTGGTGACTTGGGGCACTAGCGTGAGCAAAGCCATGATCGGCACGCGTGCTGAACTCGGCGAACAAACCAAGCTGGGCGATATTCCAGTGATGTTCATGGTCGTCGCTGACCCGGTCGGCGCAGACATCAGTGCCGCCGCCGATAAAACGGGTCGCCCAACGGTAGCGGGCATTCGCAACCGCATCAGCGAAGACACTCAGATTCGCGCCATGCGTGAATATTTCCCGGTGACCAAAGTCGGCGTGGTCTATTCGACGGCGGAGCTGAACTCTGTACTGAACACGCAGGAGCTCAAGCAACTGTCAGAATCGATGGGCTTTGCGGTGTATACCGAGACTTATGCGCTCGATAAAGCGGGCAAGCCACTACCGAATCAGTTTGACGAGAAAATGCAGCACCTTGCCGAGCAGGGTGTCGACGTTGTGTACGTCGGATCCAGCTCGTACAACTTGGCGAACAGCGACCGTTTTACACAAGCCGCGATGAAATACGGTTTGCCCGTCGCGAGCGCTTATGACTCGATGGTGACCAATTCGTCGGCGCTGATTTCGGTGTCCAACAAGTATTACCGTGTGGGGCAGTTGGCCGCCAACCAAGCGAGCAAGATTTTGTTTGATGATGCCAAGCCCGGTGATTTACCGATTGCTGAACTGAGCAACTACGCCATCACCATCAATATGGATGTTGCCCGCAAGATGTCACTGTTTCCGCCCATTCAGCTACTGCGATTTGCCGATCTGGTCAATGTGCAGCAGGAGCAGGCGCAATGATGACTGACCGCAAAGACACGGCATTAAGAGGCGTCGCCGATGAATGAATTGATTGATGCGCAAGGCAGCTATCTGGTGGTTCAGGACGCCAACGGCAATGAGTTTGTGGCTTCAACCCTGAGTGTGACTGAGCAGATCAACCAGCACTATGAGTGGCAAGCCGACATCATCGTGTCGGATTCTTCGCCCGCGGATTGGATTGGCACTGAAGTCAGCTGCTCGGTCTACAACGTGATTGGCGATTCGCGTACCAGCCTGCGTCAGTACCAAGGCTATGTGGTGAAAGCGCAGGCTCAGTCGCAACGGATTGATTCCAGTTACTACGGCATCAAATTGACCGTTCAGCCATGGCTGTTCCTGCTCAAGCATTCACGCCAGTGCCGCGTATTTCAGGAGCAAACCGCGCAAGACATCGTGACGTCCATTTTCGATGAGCTGGGCTTTAGCGGTCAGTACACCGTCAACAGCATGCCATCGACCAGTCGTGAATATTGCGTGCAGTTCGGTGAGTCGGATTTTGAGTTTGTCACGCGCTTACTTGCTGAAGATGGCGTGCATTTTTACTTCGGCAAAGATGCCAATGCGGCAAAACTCTATCTGCAGGAAGCGCAGATGTCGTTTGAACAAAGCGACATGGCGACGCTGGATTACGCCGCTGCGCCATCGGGTGATTACGACGTGTTGGAGACGTGGCAGCGTGAGTATGCGTTTCACAGCGCCTCACTGGAAATTGCTGGTTACGACTACTCACAATCGAAAGTGGTGACGAGTGGCGCCAAGGCGTCGAGCTATGCTGTTTCTGGCAACACCAAACTCAAAGAGTACCGTTATCCGACGGCATCGATCACCAATGATTTCAGTAGCCTGACCTCAACCCTTGGCACGCTGCAGCGTGGTCAGCTCGATTCTGGCTATGACCGCGTTCACGCCAAGACACCATCGGCAGATTTGTGTGTCGGTCAGTATTTGAAACTGGCGGCGCATTCAGACAGTGCTGAAGAAGGCAACTATCTGGTGACCGAGCTGCATTACCAGTTTGAAAACCAAAAAGGCAACGCGTTCAGCGCTCAGGCTGAGTTGGTGTGCGTGCCAGAAGATCAGGTGTTCTATCCGCCCGCGAAAGCTCGGCCCGTATTACACGGCCTGCAATCTGCGGTTGTGGCGGGCAGTACCGAGAGTGAACCTGCCAGTGATACGTCGGGTCGCGTGCGGATCAAATTCCATTGGGATGACGAAACCGGCGACAAAACCAGTTGCTGGGTTCGCGTTGCCCAAGGCATGGCCGGTAGCGGCTACGGCATGCAATTTCTGCCACGCGCGGGTCAGGAAGTGCTGGTGAGTTTTATCAACGGCGACCCGGATCAGCCCGTGGTGGTGGCGAGCGTCTATAACTCGACCAACACACCGCCATACCCAACGGAAAACACCACTGAAAGTGGTGTGAAAACTAAGCTGGCGGGCGAGTCAAACGAGCTGCGTTTCGACGACAAGAAAGACAACGAGCTGCTGTATCTGCACGCCGCCAAGGATTTCACCAGTGAAGTCGTGAACGATCATAGCGAAACCGTCGGTGGAGAAATGACCTTGGCGGTCACCAAGAACCTGACGGAAACCATTGAGCAATCACACAGCTTGTCTGCCAAAGAGGGCATCACGCTGACGACGGAAAAATCGTATGCGCTGACGGTGACTGAGTCGATCACGCAAGACGGCAAAGACATCACCCTCACGGGCAGTGATTCACTGACCTTAAAAGTGGGTGACAGCAGCATTGTGATGAGCAGCGACAAGATTGAGATTTCCAGCAGCACCATCGCGTTAACCGCAGATTCTGCCATTTCTCTGTCGGGTGGCGACATCAGCCAATCGGGTGATTCGATCAGTCTCGATTCCGATGGGTCTTTGAGCGCGTCGTCGGGCAGTTCGATGTCTCTGAGTGCGGGCAGCAGCTTTACCGCGTCCGCCAGCAGTTCGGCCACCGTGTCTGGCCTCAACGCGACACTGAGCGCAGATGTCACCGCGACCGTGTCGGGCAGTGCGACGGCGGAACTGAGTTCTGATGGTCAGGCGTCTATCAGCGGCACATTGGTGATGGTGAACTAAACATGATGAAAAAGATTCCTTATCCGGCAGCGTCCAGTGTCGTGAAACGCACCAAGTTATCTGGCGATGCGATGGATTTAATTGAACTGCAGGATACGCCACAAGCAGCCATGACCGCGTTGGAAGAGGCGGGGCTTAACGTTGACCTGACGCATTTTCTGGCTCATGCCCTACCGATGCGAGAAGCGATCTGGTGGACGGCGTTGGCGTTAAAAGCGCGCCAAGAAGCGTGGCAGCCGAAAGAGCAAACACTGATTGATGACTGCATGCGCTGGGTGATGGAACCCAATGAAGCGCTGCGTCGCCGGATTGAAAGTGACATCAAGTCGCTGGCCAATGATCGCGCGCCGCGCTGGTTGGGGCAAGCGGTGTTCTGGAGCGGAACGGGCAGTATCGCACCATTGGGTAACCCGATGGTGATGCCGGCGGAGTTTTTGTATGCCAAAGCGGTCGCCGGGGCAATCAACACCGCTGCCGTGGTGCCCGAGTGGAAAGGCAATAAAACCTTTTACCACAATGTCTTTCGGATGGCCCGTGACTTAGCCGAGGGCGGGAACGGTTCAGCAAACGGAGAACCATTGTAATGGGCATGTGCGCAGCCAGATTAACCGATATGCATACCTGTCCGATGGCGACAGGGAGTGTGCCCCACGTCGGCGGGCCGATTCTCGGACCGGGCGCGGCAACCGTACTGATATGCAGCCTGCCTGCTGCGGTGGTGGGTGATTCAATTACCTGTGTCGGTACACCCGACACCATTGCGGCGGGCAGTACCACGGTGCTGATCAACAGTACCCCTGCGGCACGGCTGGGCGACAGCACCAGCCACGGCGGTGCCATTGTGGCCGGAGCGGCAACCGTATTGATCGGTTAATCCATCGGAACTCGGACGGCCTGAAAAGGCGACAAGAAAAATAGGAATCGTTATGCCAAGTACTTATACCTGGGGAGATCGTATCTCTCAGACGACATTCACCAGCACGTATGACAAGCGTGGTCAGATTGAAGAACTGGTCGAGCAAGCCAAACTGGCCAACAACAAGCTGCATTTGTTCATGCAAGGCTTGACCCAAAAGGTCAATAACGAGTCTGGCAAACGCATTACGTACTCGCGAGGCCCGCTGAAAACCCGTCAACGTATCGCCGAGAAATGTGGCATCACAAACTGGGATGACACGACGACAGACATCACCGGTGCCGGGGTGAAAACCCCGCTGGAAGTCAAAGACATCGCACGCGCCACGATTGTGTTCAGCACCATTGCGCAGATGTTGGCGTTTCGCGATTTCATCTACACCACGGATGAATTTACCGCGCTGAAAAAGCCTCAGTTTGATCGCTCTCCGGCGGTTAAGGATCTGTGGGCCAAGAACATTGAAGATGTGTACAAAGATGTGAAGTTCTTTCTGGCGATGGATATCGATTTCAAAGGCCGAACCATTCCACACATCGTTGAGCTGCAATTGAACGTGTCACAAATGTCACGCGGCAAAGCCTACGGTCATGCATTTTATAACCTGACGCGTTTGGCTTATATCGAAGGCGAGCAACGTTTTGTTTGGGACGACGACGACTGCATCATTCGAGTTGGCGGCGACATCAAAGGCAAAATCGGTGACAAATTACGCACGTCGATTACCCACTGTCGCAGCATGGCCGAAGGCGATCAAAATGTGCTGCTGGCTTGCGAAATTCTGTCCAAATTTTTGACCCTCAAGCTGCGTCTTCTCAGTACGCGCGAAACGCAAAAGCTCGATTCAAAGACCAATCGCATGAAAACCGTCACCGAGCACAATGTGTTTGCCAATGGTACGCAACCTCTGGTGATCCGTGGTGGTCAGGCCTTCGCGCTGTCGCTAAAAAATGGCCGGCCCGACATCAGTTTGCAGGGCGCGCAAGCCTGGGCTATCGCGTATCTGTCGAGCTTCATCTGGAGCAAGTTCACCAAGTTCCAAAACCTGCCCGGGGTGACGGGGTTGGCGTCCAATATTCACGCCAAGCGTTGATCCGCAGACGATAGAAAAGATTAGGAACCGATATGTTTGAACATCTGCTCAACCCGATATCTGACGACCACCCGAGTGGCGAATATCTCAAAGATAATCGCACCTTGTATCGTACCTATCGGAATGCATTCAACGTTGCACAATCCTCGTTTCGCCAACTGGTAGAAACACCGGATGCAATGCAGGACGCGGTGGTGGTCCACACCAACGCGGAGAACTGGGATGCCTTGGCCAAATTGTGTGAAAGCTGTCTGACTGAGCAGTCCAAAGATGTCGAAATCTACTCTTGGTTCACCATGGCGCAGCTCTTTTCTGCCTCGCCTCTCGAATCCTTGGCGCAGGCGCTCCATACGCTGGAGCAGATGATTGAGCATTTCTGGGACTCACTCCAGCCCACACTGCCGGAGAACAAACGCAAAGCAGACGGCGACGCCGAACAGCGCAAAGAAGTGGCGGAACACCGCGTGAAGCCGCTGCTGCAACTGGTTGGCGATTCCGCTGAAAGTGGCTTGCTATACATGCCGCTGCAAATGCTGCCTCTGGTCGGCGACATTGATTATGGCCGTTTCTTTGCGGCAGAAAAATCGGGTTCGTTGCCGCAGTTGAAAGCGGCCGCGCTGGCGGATTTTGCGCGTGAGAAAGCGGACGTGGAAGCGCGCATTCTGGCACTCGGTGCAAGTAAAGATGCGTTGCATTCGCTGGAAACCACCCTGCAGCAGAAATGTGCGGCGGCCGGTACCCAGTCGATTAATTTTCGCTTTGTGAAAGAGGCGGTCGAACGCCTGATCAATGCGATTCATTTTCTGGTGGGCGATCAATTTGCCCGTTGGCCTCTGGACGCGGCGATGGCTGACGCTGAAACGCCACAAGCCGCGCCGGAGCAAACCATAGCCGCTGTTGACTCTCAATCCACTGAATTTTCGCCAACTGAATTTGCTCATCAGCCAACGCAGGGTCAGTCACAAACAGTGCCCGTCATGGCGCAAACTGCGGCGCCGATGGCAGTGCCTGTGGCGTCTCAGGAGGCGCTGGCGTCACGTGAACAGGCATTTGCCGAACTGCAACGCATTGCGGACTACTTTCTCGCCACCGAACCCCACAGCCCGATCTATCTGTTGCTGAAACGCGCGATTCGTTGGGGGGGGATGTCTCTGCCTGAACTGTTGGAAGAGCTGGTGGGCGACAACAACGCGGTGCAGCAACGCATTGAACAATTGGCCGGTCTGGAAAGCGCGCAGCATCAGGCAAGCCGAGCGGCGGCGCCCGTTGCCACTACACCACAAATTACGATGCCGGAGATTGCGCCTTCGGTATCTCCGACTTCATCGACGACAAACGGCAGCGACAGCGGTCTGTCAGCGATTGAATGGTAGTGTTCACTCACTCTCAATGGGGTGGGGAACCGAATAACAATGAGTAATCCGACGAAGTCGTCGTTACTTAAACGGTATTTGTTACTTACTCGTAACGGTACTCAACCGTCATAACACCTATGACAAACGGAAAACGAAAGAGGAATAACTATGGCATCTATCTACATGCGAATTGACGGACTGGACAATATCAAAGGTGCAGCGACGATCGGCGACATTGGCGGCAAGAAAGGTTTCTTTGCGATTGACACCATGAACTGGGGTGCAAACCGTGGTGTGAGCGTGGATGTGGGTAACGCAAACAACGCAGACAAAGGCATGGTCTCTCTGGATGCAGTGTCGGTTACGCGTAACTCTGACGGCGCTTCACCACACCTGACGACGTTCCTGTTTGCACCCGGTGCAGAAGGTAAAACGGTTGAGATTCTGCTGACCAAACCATCTCGTGACGGCGCAGGTTCTGAGCCATACATGGTGCTGACTCTGGAGAAGGCACGTATCGCGAGCTACAACATCCACGGTTCAGACGGCAACCTGCCAGTGGAAGACTTTGCCATGACGTACACCACGCTGACTAAGGTTTACTACCAAGAAAGCGCAGGCGGCAAGATCGAGAAAGGCGATACGGTGAAGTTTGACTGTACGACAGGCAAATTAGAGTCAAAAGCAGCTTAATTTAGCAAGGAAGGAGACACAACGTGGCTTTAAATTCTCAGCATAAACGTGTCAGCAAAAACCGGGTCAGTATTACTTACGACGTTGAAACGAATGGTGCCGTTGAAACCAAAGAACTTCCGTTTGTCGTCGGTGTGATCGGGGATTTTTCGGCGCACAAAGAAGACAGGGAAGAGTTGGAAGATCGCACGTTCTACCAAATCGATAAAGACAACTTTGACGCCGTTCTGAACCGCATCGGTCCAGAACTCAAGCTAAAAGTGGACAATACGCTGGTTGAAGACGGCAGCCAATTTGAGGCTGCGTTGTCTTTCTCCTCAATGAAGGATTTTCAGCCTGATGCGCTGATCGAGCAAGTTGACCCACTGAAGAAACTGGCTGAAACACGCCAGCAACTGAAAACCTTGCTGTCCAAGGCTGACCGTTCACGTGATCTGGAAAAACTGCTCAAAGAAGTCTTGCAAAGCGCAGACCAGATCAACGCGCTGTCCAGCGAACTGGGCCTTGAGACGAAAGGAGAAGAGTCATGAGTACTGAGTTAGAGAATCAGGTAAGCCCTGAAGCGGGTACCGAGTCACTCAGCCTGCTGGATCGCGCGATTGCCGCGACCAACCAGACGCCGGCTGATCAAACCAAGGAACTGTTTTCCGTTCTGGCTGAACAAGCGCTGAGCGGCACCGTGACTTGGGATAAAAACCTAACCAAAACCATCGAAAATGCGATCGCGGAAATCGACAAGCAGATGTCTCGTCAGCTGTCTGCGATCATGCAGCAGGATGAGTTCCGTCGTCTGGAAGGTTCATGGCGTGGTCTGAACAAGCTCGTCACTGAAAGTGAAACGGGTCAGTCGCTCAAGATCAAGCTGGTGGACTTCACCAAAGATGAACTGATTGAGCAATTTGAAGACGCACCTGCGGTTGATCGCAGCCCGCTGTTTGATGCGCTGTATCAGAAAGAATTCGGCACGGCGGGTGGTGAACCATACGGCGCGCTGATTGGCGACTACACCTTCTCGCACAAAGATGAAGATGTGGCGCTGATGCGTTACATGGGCGAAACCGCAGCGGCAAGCCACGCACCATTTATCGCGGCGGCGAACCCAGAAATGTTTGAGTTTGACTCGTTTGAAACCTTCAACGAGGGGAAACCCGTTGCGTCTGGTTTTGACTCACCAGCCTACGCATCATGGAATGCCTTCCGTGAAAGCGATGATTCACGCTACGTGGTGCTGACGCTGCCTCAGACGCTGGCACGTCTGCCATACGGCGACAAAGGTCTGGGCACCAAATCGTTCGCATACGAAGAATTGGCAACCGACGCGGATGGCAATCCAAAGCCAAAAAACAATGCGCAACTGGTGTGGTCAAACGCAGCTTACGAACTGGGTCTGAAAATGACTCAGGCGCACACTCAGTTCGGCTGGTGTACCGCAATTCGCGGTCTGGACAACGGTGGTAAAGTCGAGAACCTGCCAAACCTGACTTACAAGTCAGAAGCGGGCGATTTGATGCAGCAGTGTCCGATTGAAGTCAACCTGACCGACGAGCGTGAAAAAGAGCTAAGCGATCTGGGCTTCCTGCCTCTGGTGCACTACAAGAACACCAACTACGGCGTGTTTATTGGCAGCCAAACTGCGCAGAAACCAAAAACGTATACCGACCCTGATGCAACGGGTAACGCGGCAATTTCTGCACGTCTGCCTTACATCATGGCCAGTAGCCGTATCGCACATTACCTGAAAGTGATGGGCCGCGACATGCTGGGTTCAAACCTGGAAGCGGCGGACGTGCAGAAAGACCTGCAAACCTGGATCGATCAGTACACCAACTCAGGTGCGGTGGGCAATGCAGAACGTTCTAAAACGCCGCTGTGTGAATCTCGCATTCAAGTGGTGGAGCAACCGGGTCGTCCGGGCGCTTATTCAGCAGTGGCGCATCTGCGTCCATGGCTACAACTGGAAGAGCTAACCACGTCTGTACGTATGGTTACTAAGATTCCAGGCTAAGGCCAGATTGACTGCTGAGATGAATGCTATGTTTGATGCTGATTTTCAACACGCGTTTTGCCAGCTCAACCCTGAGGCGGAAGATTTTCTGCCTCAGGCGTTGGCGCAACTGTTGAAACTCGACCCACAGATGTTGAGTAATCGTGAGGTGCTGTTGGCATCACTGCTGCGTTTGATTGCAGAGATTGACGACCGCATGTCGCGTCAGCTGTCAACCATCATTCATCATCCTGATTTTTCTCGTCTCGAAGCATCCTGGAAAGGGGTCGAGGCCTTAGTGTCTCTGCCGGTGAATTACCAGAAAGTGCAGATTAAAATCAGAAATATGTCCTGGGAGGATCTCTCCCAGGAACTTAACACCGCTGTCTCATTGCGACGCACGTCCCTCTATAACCTGATTGGTAACCGCGAGCTCAATACCTCCGGTGGTCAGCCGTTTGGTCTGGTGGTGGTGGATCATGCGTTGTCGATGAGTCTTGATGGTGACTACGATGACCTCTACACATTAGAGCTGTTGTCTCAACTGGGTGATCTTTGTCTTTGTCCGTTTATTCTCTCTCCGTCGGATGACTTTTTTGGCGAATCAGGCGCCGATTGGTTTTCAGACATTGAACGGGTAAAGAAAATATTACACGGTCCGGAATTTGTGGCCTGGCAGCGGGTGAGACGTTTGTCTTCCGCCCGTTTTATTGGTTTGGTGGTGCCGAAGATTCGCCTGCGCGAAGCGTATGGCCGCAGCGCCAGCAGCGCCATTCAATTTCGGGAATACAGCGCGAATCCGGCCGGTTTGTGGGGCAGCGCGGCGTATCTGTTTGCCTCGGTTGCGATTCGTGAATTCAATCGCATCAACTGGTTTGGCTTTATGAAGTCACGCTGGCAGGACAAATATTACGGCTCGCTCGGCAATGTGCCACCGGGCGGCGCAGGCGTCAGTGCCACACTCAGACCCACACCCGATATCCGTTTGATCACCGAGATGGGCACGTTTTACGCCGACGAAGGCTTCATTCCGCTCTGTCACAGCCTGACCACGGACAAATATTTCTTTCGCGGCAACAACTCCATCTGGAGTGAAGCGAAAGACGATACCGAATCGGTGATGGGTCAGATCCAAACCACGCTCATGATCTGTCGCATTGCGCATTATCTCAAAGTGCAGATCCGCAGCATGATCGGGAATTTCCAAACCGCAGAAGAGTGTGAAACCTACCTCAACCGTTGGTTGGATAAGTATTCCAGCAACCTGTTTAACGCCGATGAAGCGACGCTGGCCAAGTATCCACTCAGTAAAGGCCGGGTTGAGGTGCGTGAAATCGATGGTCAACATGGTCGCTATACCTGTGACGTGTTCGTTCAGCCTCAGTACCAGTTCGACAACGTGTGCGGCGAAGTGCTGCTGTCGACGGATCTCGGGCCGGAAAGCGAGCCAAGATTTGCCGGAGGTCTGGTATGAGTTTCTGGCGCACATTCCTCGATAAAAGTGGCAGCAGCAATCATGAGCTGCTTGATTCGGTACGCTACCAGCTGATGGCACTGCTCAATTCTGAAGCGCCGATGATGGCGCTGCCAAAAGGCTTTTCGGCCGTCGAAGCCTCCAACTTTTGCTTCGGTCTGGACTGCGCACACAGCATCAGCAGCCAGATCAACAAAGATCAGTTTGCCCGTTCGATGGAAAAGTGGGTCAGAACCTTTGAGCCGCGCCTGTCAGAAGTGAGCGTCTTTGTCGAAGAGAGCCAGCCGGGCAAAAACGTGATGCGTTTTTCGCTGATGGCCAAGGTGAAAACCGCCAACGGCGAGCACGTGTTCCTGTTTGATTCCAATATCAGTCTGTCCAGCCAGACCGCCCGTATGGAGGGACAAGAAGTTGTCTGATCAATTATTGAGTTATTTCGAGCGCGAGCTCACCTACATTCGTCGTGCGCTGGATGGGTTTGGCAAAGACTTTCCCGAGCACGCTTCGTCAATGCGTTTGAATCAGAGCAGTCAGGAAGACCCGAATATCAGTCGCTTGATTGATGCGGTGGCGCTGCTGACCGCGAAAACTGAAAAACGCATGGATGAGCAGTTCCCCGAGATCCTGCAGGATCTGTTTCACGTCCTGTATCCCGGCTATCTGCAAATTGTGCCGAGTTATGCGCCACTGTCGCTCAACCTAGAAGACAACGCAGTGACCGAAGCGGTGGTGTTGCCGCAAGGCTCGGAAGTGGCGGTGGAAGTGAACGAGGCCGAGTGCCGCTTTACGCTGGCGCAGGCCTTGGCGATTGAGCCGTATGTGATTGCGGCGTTGCGTGCCGAGTCGGCGCCGTTTAATTTTCCGACGCCAGCCGGACTGCGCCGCGCAGAAGCGGTGATTCAGGTTGAACTGGCGTGCAGCGATCCTTCCGTGTTGTTTTCGCAGTTATCGCTACAACATTTTGATTTCTATGTGCGCGGGTTTGAAAACAGCGCCCGTGGTCTGGTTGACATGCTGCTGCTCAATACCGAAGTGTTGTCGGTATTTGATGCGTCGGGTCAGCAGCGTGTCGTCGATGCGACGCGGTTGAAATCGCGCGTGGCCGATCCCGATTTTCTCTGGCTGCCGCAATATGGCAACCACTTGGGTGGCTTTGACCTGCTGCGCGACTACTTTGCTTACCCGGACAAAGCGGCCTACTTGCGGATTGCTGACCTTGGCAAAGAACTGATGAGTTTTGACGCCAATCGCGTCACGCTCAACTTCTTTGTGCGTCAACTGCCGGCGGAATATCTGCGCCTGTTCAGTCGTGACGTGTTGGCGCTCAACACCGCGCCGGCGATCAATCTCTACGCTCAGTATGGCGATCCGATTCGTTATGATTTCACGCGCCTGTCGATGCCGGTTGTCGCGGACACGCGTGCCAACAACGAACTGACTGTGGTCAGTGTGGACGAAGTCAACGAAGTGCTGCCGACGGGCGAAGTGCCGCTGAGTCCGAACTACGAAGGCGGATACTGGCTCGATGATGAGTCACCGCGCTGGCAGATTCATCAGTTCTGGGACGAGCGTGGCCGTCGTCAGATGGACATTTCCGTCAGCTATACCGAGCTGCAACCGGCTCAGGAGTCGGTGGTGCTGTCGTTGCGTCTGCACGTGTGTAACGGCCGTTTACCGTGCCTCATCCCGGCGAATGCGGTGATGGAATCGCTGGCTGCGATTGATCTACCGGGCGATCTCAAACTGCTGAAAACGCCGACCGCGCCGCAGTACCCGCCACTGGACAATCAACTGAGCTGGCGTTTTGTGGCCATGCTCAACGCGAACTTTTCCGGGCTGATTCAGAACGAAGATCCGACCCGAATGCTGCAGGACGTGCTGCGTTTGTGCAGTAACAGTGCGCAGTGCGCCGTCGCGGATGCGATTAAAAAAGTGGCCTACAACCACGTGGTTGCGCCGCTGACGATCAATGGCCGCAGCATTTTTGCGTCCGGCACTGAGGTGATGATTCTGATCGATGATGAACTGCTCGACAGCAACTTTGCCGTGGTCAGCGAAGTGCTGAATGCCTATTTCCGCCAATATTGCAGTTTTGACCGTTTCGTTCAGGTCAGTGTGGAGCGGTTTGGGAGCGATGAGGCCGGGATTCATTTTGACAAAACGCACGGGAGCCAGCTATGTCTCTGAGCGCGCGCCAGACGGTCAAACAGCATTTGCTGACTCACCCGCATGAATTTGATTTTGTGCAGGTGATTCGTCTGTTGCAGGCGATCAGCCAACAAGAACTGCTGTCGGTGCGTTTGCAATCGGATCCGATGCCGCATGGCGCGCCGACTGAAGTCACGCGTATCGAAAAAGAGCATGACGAAGTACGTGTTCAGCTTGGCTTGGAAGCATTGTCCGGTTGCAAAGGGGTCATTCCCGATTATCTGTATGCAGAAATGCTGCATAGTCTGCATCAGGATGATCGCGCGCTACAGCGCTTTCTGGATGTGTTTAACCAGCGTTATTACGAACTCAAAGCCTATGTGGAAAGCGCTGCGAACCTGATGCTGCGCGAGGAGCGCGAAGCGGCGTCTCGTTATGCGCTGTCACGCCTGACTCAGAAGCAGGCGTTGGCCTGTATGTTCTCGCTGCCCATGCAGCGCGGGCAGAAAGTCGATCAGAGTGTGCTGCGTTATGGTCTGGCTCTCGCGTCCCGCAACCGCAACCTGGCGCAACTCAAGCGTCTTCTGTGTGACTATTTCGACCTCGATATCACCCCCAAAGTGGTGCCTTCGGCGGTTTATCGCATTCGCAATCAGGACCAAACCCGTATCGGCGGTCACCGTGGTCAGAACCACCGTCTTGGCCGTGGCATGGTCATGGGCCGTCAGGGCAATCAGGCCTACCAGACGCTGGAAATCTGGATCACGCCGCGCAACCGCAATGAATTTATTGGCTTAGAACGCAATCGTCATTTTGCCCGTTCACTGAAATCTCTGGTGCAGTCTTACCTGCGTGAAAGTCTGGAAACGCGCCTGTACCTGTATGTGAAACGTGAATACATCAACGCCCCGGTGATATCGGCCGTGGCTGGAGGCGTTCGCCTAGGCGAAGCCAGCTGTCTTTCCCCGCAGCGTCGCGCTGCGGATTATCGGAAAATATTATTACAATCGGAGAACGTCTATGTCACAGGTAAAACTGGGCAACCTGGTCAGTAAACTGGCCCCGGAGCTGAAAGCATCACTGGAAGAAGCAGCCGGTGCTGCGATGACACAAACGGTGGCCGCCATTGAAATTGAACACTGGTTGGTGCAACTGCTGTTGTCCAAAGAAACGCATCTGATGGCGTTCATCAATCAACAGCACATCGATGCGAACCGCCTGATGGCCGAGCTGACTGCGCGTATTGAACGCCTGACGAAAGGCTCTGCCAGCCAACCTGCGATCAGCAGTGCATTGAGCTCGCTGCTGGAAGAGGCTTGGTTGCAGGCGTCGGTCAATTTCTCTCAGGGGCAGGTCAGCAGCCTGCATCTGCTGTTAGTCCTGACTCAAACCGACAGTTTTGGCGTGAAGAAACTGGCGCTGGAGAGTTTGAACAATGTGTCTCAGGAAGCGTTGTCTGCTCAGATTGCGCAGTTGCAAACCGTTCAGGCGGGTTCTTCTTCTGCGCCTGCTGCCAGTGGCTACAGTGGTCCGGTTGCCGGTGGCGCGCTGGATAAATACACCGTCAACCTGACGCAACAGGCGCGTGAGGGCAAAATTGATCCGATTTCGGGTCGTAACAGCGAAGTGCGTCTGGCGATTGACATCTTGTGTCGTAAACGTCAGAACAACCCGATTTTGGTCGGTGAACCGGGTGTGGGTAAAACTGCGGTGGTTGAAGGTCTGGCGCTGCGCGTCGTCAGTGGTGAAGTCCCGCCAGCGATTCAGGGCGTGGAAATTCATACGCTGGATCTGGGTCTGTTGCAGGCGGGTGCGAGCATTAAAGGCGAGTTTGAAAACCGCCTGAAAGATGTCATCAACGAAGTGAAAAACTCACCGACGCCCATCATTGTCTTTATCGATGAAGCACACACGCTGATTGGGGCGGGTGGAGCTGCGGGTCAGAACGATGCGGCGAACCTGCTGAAACCTGCGCTGGCTCGCGGCGAGTTCCGTTCCATGGCCGCGACAACTTGGGCGGAATACAAGAAGTACTTTGAAAAAGATCCCGCATTGACCCGTCGTTTTCAGGTGGTGAAAGTGGAAGAGCCAAGTGCCGACGATGCGCTGCAAATGCTGCGCGGCGTGGCACAGTCGCTGCGTCGTCACCACGGTGTGTTCATTCGTGAGGACGCGCTGGATGCGGCGGTACAACTCTCGATTCGTTATCTGCCTTCTCGTCAGTTACCCGACAAAGCCATCAGTCTGCTCGATACGGCCTGTGCGCGCATTGCGCTGACGCAGGGCGCAAAACCGGAGCAGATCGAATCGCTTGAGCAGCAACTGCGCTACCTCAACAGCGAACTTGAAGCGCTGGAGAATGAAGATACCGTGCTGGTGGGCAGCGCGGTTGATCGTCAGTCGATCAAAGACACCGTGGCGCGCAAGCAAGCAGAACTACTCACGCTGACGGAACGTTGGGAGCAGGAAAAAGCGCTGGTAGCAGACATCAAACAGCTGACCGGCGAGATTGAGACCCGCTTCCATGCTGGCGAAGCAGCGGACCCACAAACCCAACAAGTATTGCAAGGCAAGCTGGACGAGTTGGTTCAACTGCAAGATGAAGAGCCCATGGTGTTCCCCATGGTCGATGCACAGGTGATTGCGGAAGTGATCTCCGGCTGGACGGGCATTCCAAGCGGCAACATGGTCAAAGAAGAAGTGGCGTCACTGCTGTCGCTGGAAGACTCGCTCCACCGCCGCGTGATTGGCCAAAAAACCGCGATCAACGAGCTGGCGAAAAGTATCCGTATTTCACGAGCTGGCTTAACCGACAGCCGTAAACCTGTCGGCGTGTTTCTGATGTGTGGCCCGAGTGGTGTCGGTAAAACCGAAACGGCGATGGCGCTGGCAGATGAAGTCTTCGGCGGTGAAAACAACATGACCGTGATTAACATGACGGAGTTTAAAGAAGAGCACAAAATTTCCATGCTACTGGGTTCACCGGCCGGTTATGTCGGTTTTGGTGAAGGCGGCGTGCTGACTGAAGCGATTCGCCGCAACCCGTACACCGTGCTGCTGCTGGACGAGATGGAAAAAGCGCATCCGGGTGTGCATGACCTGTTCTACCAAATCTTTGATAAAGGCCATATTAAAGACAGCGAAGGCCGTACGGTCGATTTCAAAAATACCATCATTATCATGACCTCTAACGCGGCCGATCAGGCGATTTGCGATGTGTGTGATGACAACGAACAACGTCCGGAAAATGACGATCTGCTGGAGCAAATCCGTCCAGCGCTGCTGCGTCACTTTAAGCCTGCGTTCCTCGGCCGTACCACGATTGTCCCTTATTACCCGCTCAATCAGGACGAGCTGAGCCAGATCACCGCGATCAGCCTTAACCGCATTGCGAAAAAGCTGCACGAGCAGTACAAGGCCGAGTTTATCTGGGATCAGGCCTTCGTTGATTTTGTCGTTGGACGCAACACGGACCCAACCACGGGTGGTCGTGCGGTGGAGCAAATCATCAATCGTTCTCTGATGCCACGTTTGGCGGAAGAGTGCATTCAGCGCCTGAGTGAAGGGCTGCCTATTCAGAAAGTTTCGGTCAGTGCGGATCTCAATCAAGGCGGTGCCTTGCTGCTGGATATCGTATGACCGGGCCGGGCAAACTCGCATTACGCTCCCATTTGCGCAGCGCGTTGTACGCGCTGCTGATGGGTGGTTTCTGCGTTTCAGCCAGTGCCGCCGATCGACTGTTGCTGGCCACGCAAATCTGGACGCCGTACCAGACGGTGGACGAACAGGGGCGCATCGGTGGGTTGGCGGTGGACCGGGTGAAGTGTGCGCTGGGTGATATGGATCAGCCCTATGAGATTCGTGTGATGCGCTGGGATAAGGCGCAGCTCTTGGTGGAATCGAACCAGATGAACGGTTTCTTCTCTGGCTCGGTGAACTCACAGCGTGCGACGTACGCCGAAGCGTCGATTCCGGTCGTGTCGGAATATCTTGCCTGGTTTAGCGCGCCGAATATCACCGCAGACTTGGATGATGGCAGCAACAAATACACCCTGCGTTTTGGCGCCAAGTTCAACACCAACAAATGGCTGAGCTTGAAACGCAAAGGCTACAACGTGATTAAAAAACCGCGCGATGCGGATGCACTGTTGCAGATGCTGCTCGAAGGCGATCTCGATGTGGCTTATGAGTACGAACTGGTGTTTCAGGACGCGATGAAAAAAGCGGGCGTACCGCTCGACTATTTCCACACGGTTCGCGAGAAAAAACAGGATTTGATGGTGCATTTCTCCAAACAGTTTTTGAGCGATCACCCCGGGTTTTTGACGCGATTTAACACCTCGCTGCACGCATGTATAGAGACGAAATAGGCAGGATTATGACGATCAGTTTTCAGATAATCGACCTTCCTGAAGATGAACAAATCGGCAGCCGTCAGGTATCGCTGCCGGTCAGTGGCGGCACGTTAGGACGTTCGTTTGAGTGCACCATTCAGTTGCCGGATTTTCAGCGCACCCTGTCACGGGTCCACGCTGACATTCAACCGCATCCAAAAGGCGGCTACCAAATTATCGACCGCAGTACCAACGGCGTATTTGTCAACGATGTGCTGGTGGGCAAAGGCGAATCGCAGCGCCTCAGCGATGGCGACCGGATTGTGATTGGGGCTTACACCTTATTGGTCAGCGATATGGATGCGTTGTTGACGCGCGCGCCACAACAGAGCGACGACACCGAAACGGCCAGCCTGAAGGGCGCTGCCGATTCACCGTTTGCGGCCAGCACGGTCTTGGATGACAGTCAGGACACCGCATTTGGTTTTGCGCATCTGGACGAGATTCAGGATGCGGTGCAAGACGAGACGCCGTTTTCGACGGAGAACGTGCTGGGTGATGACCTGTATGGTTACGACCCGTTTGAAGACGATGAGCGTTGGGTGCTGGAACAGAGCCAAAGTGAAGACACCACCGAACAGATTGTGTTGATGCCCGAAGCGACTCAGTTCAATGACAACAATCATGCCCCCCAGCATAGTGTGACGGTCAGCGATCATCGTCAGATAGAGTCACTGGAAAACAGCATTGAACAGCTGAATTCGATGCTTAAACAGCAACAACTGAGCGTGGCGGGTGGCATTGACCGTGAACGTCTGATGACCTGCATCGAGTCGACACTGGAAAAATTCCTCGACAATTTCAACCCGAGCCATCTGGAAGAGGAGTTCAACGACTATCTTTCTGGCTGGGGGAACAAAGATAAAAAATATTGGGCGCTGTATAAGAAACAGTTCCAGCGCAAAACCGAGCGTCGGGAGTTTTCCCGTCAGTTCTCCTCCCTGTTATTTGAAGCCCTGAGAGAGAAACGATGAGCTGGTTGAATAGGATTCACCTGGCCGTAATCGGCTGCTGCGCGTTGGTGCTGAGTGCTTGTAGTTCAAGCAGTTCAACCACCACGTTTGCCCCCACACTCAAAGTGCCGCTGGTGGTTGAAGCGAGTAAAGACATCAATGTGTTTGATGATGAACAAGCGCGACCGGTGGTCGTGCGCGTGTATCAGCTGCAGGATGCCGGCAATTTCCAGAAAGCCGATTTCATCAGCCTGTACAACGCGGATCAGAGCGTGCTGGCCGATTCGCTGGTGGATTTGCAGACACTCGCGCCTGTCCTGCCGGGAGAGCTGCGCAACTTGACCTTGGATGTTCAGCAACAAAGCCGATTTATCGCCGTATTGGTCGAATTTGCCCATTACGAAACCGCGACCGCCAAAGCGTACCTGGCGCTGGTGAGCGAACCCGAAGAGTACCCAGTTTATATCCACATCACCAAGCAGAAGGTTGAGCTGACTCAACCGGTCAGCAAGTCGTGGTGGAACGTGTTTTAAGGAGTGTCATTTGAAACACCAGAGTAAAGTCGTATGGAGAGAGGGCATGTTTATTGCCCCGCAGCATTTTCAGCAGCAGGACCGTCATACGCATCAGTACATTCAGAAATATGTTGCCCTGTCTTCACAGGGCAGTGGTTTTGGTGTTTCGGCGCTGGAGCTTGATCATCATTACCTCAAAATCGGTAAGTTTGGCGTGGTACATTGCCAAGGGATTTTCCCGGAAGGGACGCTGTTTGATTGTGTCAAAGAGCTGCTGCTGGATATTCCGGAAGGTACCCTCAACCAACGTGTCTATCTGGCGTTGCCGTTGTCGGTGGAAGGCGAAAATGAGTACGGCAGCCGTGCAGACAAGCGTCGTTACGTGGTGTCGCAGGTCAATCTGTTTGATGCCAGTGATGTGGTGCAGAGCGCGATTGAAGCCGAGCTCGCCGAGCCGAATATCCGTCTGGTACTCGAAGGGGAAGACGTGACGGGGCTGGCCTTGCTGCCAGTGGCGAAAGTGTTGGAACGGCAGGAAAATGGGGAGGTCATTCTTGATCGCAGCTTTATTCCGGCGTGTCTCCACTACGGCGCTTCGCAACTGCTCAAAGAGCGTTTGAAAGAGATTTTCATCCTGACGCAAGCCCGCGCCAACAGCGTCGTGCAACGCATTGGTGCGGGGCAGCAAACCAAAAGTGACCTGAGCCTGATGCGCGAATTTCTGTGGTTACAGACGTTAAACCGCTGGCTGCCATGGCTGCATCTGACGCTTGAACAGCCACAGACCAGCGTGGACGCGTTGTACGAAGGGCTAGTGAGCTTTTCCGCTGAACTCGACAGCTTTAAACCAGCGATGACGGCCATGCCGGAGCCGCTGGTACGTGATGACCTCAAGCAGGGTTTTGCGGGCGTGTTCGCCCAACTGCGCGAGAAACTGTCGATGGTCCAGAGCGACAACGTGACGGAATTCAGCTGGGATACCAACCTGTTCGAGCGTCGCCGCTTGTTGCGTTTGTCGATTCCGAACCTCAATCAGATTGAAGGCCGCCGTTTTGTGATGGCGGTGCATGCGTCGATTGGGACCGCTGCGCTGCTGCAAGTGTTCCCGAGCGCGTGCACGCTGAGTGGTTTGAGCCAGATTGCCGACTTGGTGCGCAACAGTCAGTCCGGTGTGCCGATTCAGGTGCTGCCGGTTGCCCCGAATGAACTGAAAGCGCAGGCGGATGTGGCGTATTTCGAAATCGATACCGCCCATGAGTACTGGCAACAACTGAAAACCAAACGAGAGCCGATCGCGCTGCACGTCGACAGCCGTGTGCCGGATCTCTCCATTAAGCTCTACGCCCTGGGTTGAAGCAATGAATCAATTGTTCGATGAAGATACCGTCACGATCGCCGCCAATGAGCCGACGCCTGCATCCAGTCAGCCGGAAAAATCCGTTCGTCTGAGCCACGCCAATATGCTCAAAAACCATGCGCGTTACAGCATGGCTCAGCAGCAGGGGCAACTGTTTGACAACAGCATTCTGCGCGTCAGTTCGGACTTGCTGTCGCTGATTATCTCGGTCAAACGCATGCAATGCCCGACCGATCTTTACACGTTCCGCGCTGGCATCAAGCACGCGATCACCGAGCTTAAATATCGCATTGCCGCGTTGGACTATCCGCCTTCGGTGGCGGACAAAACCTGTTTTCTGTTTGCCGTGATGATCGACGAACAGATCCTGCACTCATCGTGGGGCGATGAAGCGGGGTGGGAAAATCAAACGCTGGTCAGCGAACTGTTCAATATCAAGAACGGCGGTGAGCAGTTTTACATCATTGCCGAGCGTGCGCTGCTGCAACCGGTGTTGTTGGTCGACCTGCTGGAGCTGATCTACATCATGCTCAAGATGGGCTTTCGTGGTCGCTATCGCACCAAAGGCAAGGATCAACTGACCGCGCTGATGAAACGTTTGGAAGAGGCGGTGTTTGCCAAACCGGTGGCGTATTCGGCTGCTGAACGTCTGGCGCCCGTGGCCGCCGACGATGTGGCCGCTCGTCATGCCAAACGGCCGAAAAAACCGGTCGGCGTGTGGCGTTCGGTGGCGCTGTTTGTGGTGATGTCGGCTTTGGTGTGGGGCGGATTACGCTATTGGTATGACGTGACTTCGCCGCAAAAAGCACTGCCTTTCACCCAACTGACGCAGTTTACCCAAACGTATTACAGTAAGGGCAGCGTGCAGGACCAAGAGTACGTGTATGAAAGTACCTCGTCGGACATGGCATCGGAAGGGTGGCACCCCACGCCGCAAACCATCGCCGATCGCGAGCCGGCGACCCCTGCAGTGGCAAAACAACCCACAGGCAACCGTCAGTGGTTGGTGCAACTGGCGAGTTTTAACAATCCGAGTGATGCGGCCAAGTTCATTGCTCGCTACAAACCTCGCGTACCGAGTGCTCAGGTCAAAACGGTGAACGGACGTTACCGCGTGGTGAGCGAAAGCTATACGACCAAATCGGCTGCGATTGAAACGCTCTCTACCGCCAAAAGTGCCGGGATTTCCGATGCCTTTTTACTCATTGATACCAATTAGGTTGTAAACAACATGATGGATAAGAAAAAAGCCATTCTCTTTTCAACGCTGGCGGCATGCCTGGTTGGCCTCGTGACGAGTGTGGTGTTGTGGCTGACCGAGACTTACTGGCTGACGCCGTGGTGGGCGGTGGCGCTGCAAGTGATGATGATGGTGCTGATTCTGGCGCTGGTGGGGTGGGGAGTGTACGCCTATTTGCGTCGTCCGAAAGTGGATGAAACCCTCAAGCTGCACGACGAGTGGCGCAAGCGCGTGCTCAAAAACCGCTTTGCATTGATTTGGAAAAAGCACAGCAAGGTGACTTCTAACCCGTATCATGTGCCTTGGTATGTGCATGTGTCGGCAGACGTCAATTCTGACGTTCGTTGGTTGCAGCAAATGGGGTTTGAAAGTGTCGAATCCATCGAACCCGTACCAGATGATTTGATTGCGGTGCGCTTTTGGGTGTCCGACAGTGCGGTGCTGATCTCCGTTGATATGAGTTTTCCGCTCGCCACACGCCAAGCCAGTTTGGATGTGGTGTGTGAACTGGTGATGAAAAAACGCGACCGTCAGGCGTTTAATGGCGTGCTGTGCACGGTGGACCTCGACCACCTGTTGCAGAAAAACGAAATGGCGGTCAGTGAGTTCAGCCAACAGTATCGAACGCTGCTGAGTGATTTAAACCAACGCACCGGATTGTCGCTACCCACCTACTGCGTGTTGACCAATATGGCCGCAGTGCGTGATTTTTGTGAGTTGTTCTCGACCTTGGATGAAGCCGCACGCGAGCAACCTTTTGGCGTGTTGCGTCCGGTTGACGAAGGCAAAGGGTATGACAAAGCGTGGTTTGATGAATCGTTTGACGACCTGACGCGACGCTTGGCGGTCACGGCCAGCGAATCGCTCAAGCAGCAATTACATGCCGATTATCGCGCCGCATCGGTGGCGGGCATTTTCCAACTGTCGGCGCTGCGCTACGACATTGAAGATTTCTTGTCACTCACCTTCAGCCAGCATGCGTTTGATGAAGTTACGTTGCATTTTCGTGGCTTCTTCTTCGTCAACGTCGGCGGAGAAGGGGCATCCACTGACATTTTGACCTACATGCATGCCTCCGATCTTGGCTTTGAATCGCTGGCCGGAACGCAGCAACATGCCTCCAGCCCGAGCCTATTTGGCAAGAATCTGTTTCGCAGTTGTATTGTCAAAGAAGCGCCGTTGGTGGGGGTATACCGCCAACGTGAATGGCGTTACCGCGCTTCGCGAGTTGCGGTTTTCGGTGGCTTATTGCTGCTGTTTGGGGGATTTTTGTGGATGTTAAAGGCGAGTTTCGACTATCAGCAGGCCTTGGACAATCAAGCGCTGATCAAACTCAATCAATACAAAGAGAACCTGAAGCAGGACACAATGGTTGCCGATGATCTCTCATCGCCGGTATTCAGCTTGTCGGAGCTGCGAGACATCAATACTCTGTACGACAAACAGCATCGTCCTTGGTATGTCAGTGACTGGCTGCCAGATTCCAGTATCAGACGTTTTGTGCATCAAACCTATTATGAAGAACTGAGCAGCGTACTGCTGACCCTGATGCGCGACTACATCCTCAAAGATCTGTTTGTCTACAACTCACTGGATGACAAAGTGAAAATGCTGGAGCTGCTGAACTATCATCAGATCCTCTACAGCAAGCATCGCGATGATGTCGATTCACTGGTCAATTACTACCTGACCTCGCTCAAAGAGGAAGGGGAAGGCGATGTCGCACTGCTTGAACGCTTCACAGCATTGGCCGAAGATTTGCTGCGCAGCGGGGCCACGCCACCAGACGCCGAACCGGAGTTACTGGCGCTGGTGCGCAAATCGTTGTCGGCCAACGACATCAGTGAATTGCTTTATCAGCACATTTTGCAACACCCGGATTTTTCACGCCGTGTCGATATGCGCACCAAGCTGAATCCGTCTTATCAGAACGTGTTCGTGTTCAAACCGGGTTTTACCGGCTATTTGATTCCGTACCTGTTTACCCGTGAAGGCTTTGAGGATCTGTACAACGAAACCGGCTTTCAGCTGGCGTCAGAGGCGATCAAATCTTACGAGGGCGTGATGGGCAATATCAGCGGTGACGCTGAAATGAACCGCATTAACCGTCAGTTGCGTGAACGCTATATCGGTGATTATGTCCGATATTGGCAAGCGTTAATGGCCAACGTCAGTTGGGTGGACGTGTCGGGATGGGGCGAGGTCAGCAAGCAGATTGAGATGACGGTCGACCCGGTCTACTCGCCACTCAGTCAGTTCTACCATCTGGTCGCGGTGCATACCAATCTGAGCCAGAAGAAAGAAGGTGAACCTGCGCCCAAAGAGAGCCGTGAAGCCAAAGAGCAACAGACGGAGGCGGGTGAGCCGAATGTGACTGCGATCAGCAATACCAGCGAACGGGTGCGAGCCTCGATTGCTGCGCCGTTTAAGGCGATGCATCAACTGGTGGCGGTGAACGACGCGGGACAAAGCCGACTGAGCATTGCGCTTTCGCAACTGCAACAGACCGGTGATTGGATTGCGAAATCCAAAGAAACACAGGATCGCGGCAGCTACTTCTTGGCGCAGTTGCAAAACACCGATTCGAATAACCCGTTGGCGCAGCTCAATGCCCTGGCGGCAGATTACAATGATCCCGTTCTGCCGATGTTGATGCGCGGCGTGGCACGAACGACCAACCGATTGGCACAAAGTGCGATGAAAGCGGTGATCAACCACGACTGGAGTGTGTTGTACGGCGGGTATGTGCGTCACTTTGCCGGCCGTTATCCTTTCGATAAGCAGGCGGAGTTTGATGCCTCGTTGGCCGATTTTGCTGATTTCTTTCAATCCGGAGGTCAGTTTGATGAGTTCGCGCAGAAATACGCCGCCTACTTTGACCTGACGCATGGGCGTCAAACTCAGTTGAAAGGCTTTATCGCCAATCAGACATTGCCACTGTCCGATGCATATCAACCATTCAGTGATGCGGTCAAACGCATGCAAAGTGGCCTGTTTATTGATGGCCGTGTCGGCGTCGAGTTTTTACTGCGGGCGGAAAAGATGTCGCCGGACTTGACAGGATTTACGCTCGAATCAGGCAGCAAACTGTTTGAATACCGCAATGGACCGTTATTGTGGCAAGCGCTCAGTTGGCCGATTCCGGCGAACCAAACGCAGGACATCGCCATCATCACCAAAGATGACAAAGGGGCAGAAACCCGCGAAAAACTGAGCGGTGAATGGAGCTGGTTCCGCGTTGCGGACAAGATGCAGAGCGCCGCTGTGGTGGGCAGTGATGATGTGGCTTGGCGCTATCAGTCAGCCAACAACGAAGTCAGCCTGCAAATTAAGTCGAAAAGTGCGGCCCAGCCGTTTGCCCCGCGTTTCTTTGATGGCCTGACCATTCCAATCGAACTATGAGTTGCCTGATACCAACATGGCTGGAAGGTTTGCTCCCCGACGGGGAGCGAATCCGACTGGGGCGCCGCTGCCTGCTGGTGCGTGATGAACAACAGGCATGGCGGGTGAAATTTGGTGAAACGGTGGAAGATGCCTATGTGCTACAACGGGAAGCGCTGTGGTTAATGCGTTTGCGTCATCTGGACATGCCGTTGCACCGGACGTTATCACTCCACAAAACGGCCGATAAGACCGTTCTGGTGACCACGTATTTGGAAGGCCAATCGGCCGCGTTGGTGTGGCCGGGGTACGATGCTCCTCATGTCCATCAATGGTTTGCGCACAGCCTTCCGACGTTGCTCGGCCGTTTGGCATTGTTGCACGCATCGGGCGTGGTGCATGGGGACATCAAGCCCAGCAACATTCTCTGTTTGCCGACGATGGCGGCCTGCTTTGTTGACTTTGCCAATGCACGAAGAATCGGTGACCCGTGGAAAGAACGTGGTATGGTGCAGTTTACGCCCAGCTTTCACTACCCGTCGTCTAGCCCTGTGGCGAGCGTGGAACACGACTTCTACGCCCTGCTGATTTGCATGGCTTTGCTCGCTGCGCCCTCTCAGCTCGCAGCATGTTCGACGGTCGGTGCAGTATTGACGCTGGTGGCGTTGAAATCCTCGGATTGGGGCGTATCGGATGAAGTCGCAAAGACACTGGCACAGTGGATTTCAGCGATTCGATTGGATTTAGGCGCCAAATTAGACACAGCACCGCAATGGTCTTGTGGACTGACATCGTTTGGCGACACGGAGACGTCATGTTGAAGAAAATCTGGCAGCGACTCAACCTCATGCAGAAGCTTAAGCTGGTGTTGATGACCATGATGCTGACCTTGACCGCAGCGATGCTACTGATGGCACGCTGGAGCTATGAACAGGGATTTTTTGATTACACCAATGCACTGGAACAAACGCGACTGGAGATGTTGTCTCCTCAGCTGGTCGATCTCTATGTGCTGTCGGGGCAGAACATTCGTGCGATGCCGAAAAATGAGATCAGCGCCATTTTGGCCAGCTTTCCCAAGCATCCCGAAGGGCCAAATCTGAACCGCTTTCCGAACAAGCCGCTGCCTGGCGTGAAAGCACCAAGTGCGGCGCTGTTTGATCTCAACGGTCACTTTATCGCCGGCGCAGCCATTTTAAGCAACGAGCAGCCCAATGCGGTGCGCGTGCCCCTGCGATTTGAGGGAAAAACGGTGGCGTGGCTGAAAAGCCTGCCGGTGCGTCATTTCAAAGACACGATGGAAACGCAGGTCTCCCGCACGCAGTTTGAACGCAGCTTGTGGTTGGGGGGCATCAGCTTGATCATCAGTTTTATGGTCTCTTATGGCTTGTCTATTTTTCTGCTGCGCCGCACGCGTGAGGTGATCAGCGCGATTCATCGCATGTCGAGCGGGGATTACGACATTCATTTGGTGGACGATTCCAAGGATGAAATGGGCACACTGATGCGTGATGTGAACCAATTGGCGCACATCCTACACAGTTCGATGTTGTCGCGTAAAACGTGGTTGGCCAACATTTCTCATGACATGCGCACACCGCTGACCGTGCTCACGGGGGAAATTCAGGCCATTAAAGATGGCGTGCGTCAGTTCGATATGGATCGTTTGCGGTCAATCGAGCAAGAAGTCGACCAATTGCGTAAGTTTACTGATGATATCTACGAACTTTCTCTGTCGGACATTGGCGGGTTGCGCTATGAATTTGCGCGGGTCGACCTGTTTGATGTGCTCAGTGAAGCCGTGGATGCGATGCAATGGAAGGCGGAAGAGAAAGGGCTGACGATGACGTTTGCTGGTCAGTCTGCCGTCACATCGGCCGACCGCTCACGCATACTGCAACTGATGAAGAACCTGCTCAATAACTCGCTGAACTACACCGATGCGCCGGGTGTGATTCAAGTGATGCTGTATCAAACCAAACAGCATGTGGTGATTAAAGTGAGTGACTCTGCGCCGAGTGTTTCATTGGCAAATTGCCAATACTTGTTTGATCCGCTCTATCGTGAAGACAGCTCGCGCAATCGTGCCCACACCGGGGCAGGGCTTGGGTTGGCGATCTGCAAAAACATCGCCGATGCGCATCAAGGCACCATCAAAGCCATCCCGTCGGATTGCGGCGGTTTAGAGGTGGTCGTGGAACTGCCCCGCCATTAAGGGGGTGTTTGTGTGGCAGGGGTCGGAAAGTGCGCATGGAAACGAGAAACATCGCGATCTTTTTTGCGGATCAGACACCATTTTTTATTAAGAAAATAGATTCCTATGCAACTTGGATTAGGCTTTTAAGTACGTCGAGCCCTTGCATCACAACGCTTTGTTAACAATGTTAACAGTGTTAAGCTCGCCAGTTGCATTGCGGATCGGAATCGGTAAAAACCATAAAAATTGATTCTGAAGACGCCACAAAACATTCACTGCTTAAACAGGAATAATAAGAATGGCGCTTGTCTATGTTGTAGAAGACGAAATAAAAATTGCAGAAATACTGTCAGATTACCTGACAAAACATGATTACGAATGCCGCATCCTCAGTTCAGGAAAAAATGCGGTGGCCGAAATCACCAATGGGAACCCAGACGTCGTCATTCTTGACGTGATGCTACCGGAAGTCAGTGGATTTACGATTTGTAGTCAACTGAGAGCCATGGGAAATGAAGTACCGATTATTCTCCTCACCGCGCGAGTGGATGAAGCGGATCGGTTAAACGGTCTGAATATCGGGGCAGACGATTATGTCTGTAAACCGTTTTTGCCCAACGAAGTGGTTGCGAGGGTCAGCGCCATCTTACGTCGAGTGCAAAATCAGAAAAACAGTGGAGATGAACACAGCAATGAGCGTAGAGTCAGTTATGGGACGATTACGCTCGATATGGACCGCTTTGTATGCATTGCGGATGGCAAAGGGGTTGACCTGACGCCCGTGGAGTTTCGTTTGCTGCATTCGATGATGATTCGGCCAAGCCGCATCTTTTCACGCGAGGTGCTGATGCAAACGTGTTACACCGATGATCGCATCATCAATGACCGAACCATTGACAGCCACATGCGAAATTTACGCAAAAAGCTCAATTGTTCGGGTGAGGTCATCCACACCATTTACGGTGTTGGCTACAAGGTTGAATGATCCTTTTCACTTCCCTATCTTGCATTCAACGTGCTAGTCGATAGACAAAAAACTGCCACACTCATCGAGTGTGGCAGAACAACACAAAAGCCGGCAATGGATGGGTTGCTTTGTGTGTGGACATGGCGCCCAATGCAGACGCCAACATCCATTAATCATCAATACGTTTCAAATACACCGGCGTTGTAATCGTGAATCGCCTCTTCAATTTCTTGCACGCTATTCATTACAAATGGCCCGTAATGCACGACCGGTTCGTTGATGGGTTCGCCGATAAAAATCAGCGCGCCGCTGGTATCACTGGCAAATAACGTCGCCTGTTCACCGCGTGACAATAATGCCATCTCGCCTTGCATCACCACGCGACTGCCGACCTTGATGCTGCCTTTGTAGACATACACCATCATGGTGTGTGACTCGATGGTTGCCACGTTTAACTCACCGCCAGGGCCAGTTTGCCAATCTGCCACGGTTGCCGGTACACCGGTTTGTGTCAGTGGGCCTTGTAACGCCTCGCCATTGGCCTGAATGTCACCTGCGATCACGCGGAGTAATCCCAGCTGCTGCGTACGATATTCAGTGATGGTTTCTGGCTGAAAATCGTGGTACTTGGCCGGAATCATTTTGTCGCGCGCCGGTTGGTTGATCCAAATTTGGAAACCGTGCAAATCGCCGTTTTCCATGATCGGCATTTCGCTGTGAATCACACCTCGCCCTGCAGCCATCCACTGAGCGCCACCGCTGCGCAGTTCGCCGATATTGCCCATATGATCGCGGTGCTGAAAGTGCCCTTGCAGCATATAGGTTAAAGTTTCGATGCCTCGATGTGGATGAGGAGGAAAGCCGCCGACGTAATCTTTACGTTCGTCCGATTTCAGTTCATCCACCATCAGAAACGGTGAGAAGCTCGCGTTATTGAATCCGGCGATACGACGGATTTTTACGCCGTCACCGTCAGACGTGGCCTGCGCGGGGATCAGCTGACGAATATCTCTTACTTTGCTCATGGTTCTTCTCCGTTGGTGGAACTTGTTTGAATTGTAGTGCAGTGTGGGACAAAGAAGGAGGGGGCGCATTCGAGGCAGTCATTCGATAAATTCGAACAATCCACAATCTGCATGCCGAAAGGAGTAAAGAGGGCGATATTGGCTGCGGCCAGCCAGCGGCGACACGATGTATTGAGTTAGTCTATAATTTAAACAGATGAATTGATTACGAGGAGGTCACGATGGCTGTGCTTCCCAAACATACCGACCAGAATCCGCGTTACAACCCTGATGACGACATGACGCTGGACCAACTGCAGCGTTTTACTCGCGCGGCCAATAGCGCGCAGCAAAAACGTCAAGAGCAGCGTGAGCATGACGCGCCGTCGATCGTGGAAGTTGCTCGACGCGCGCGCCGTGCGGCGATGCGGCCGGTGATCAAAGCGAAAGAAAATAAACCCAATGCAGCTCGCTATGCCATTTGGCTGGTGGTGTTTGCCATCACCTGCCTGTGGATCATGTACATGAGTGGTTAGTGATACGGCATCGGTGAGGGGGTCAACGTTATGAGTGTCGTGACGACTTGACGTGAGCCAGCGGCGTGACATGACGCGGTGCATCGGAGCGAGACATATCGGTGCGAGGTGCATCAGTGAGAGGTGCATTGGCGCGTGGCACTTCCACCGCTTGCCCATCGTGTTGCGCGCTCACGCTTTGGTAGTAACGGTACTGATTCTTGCCCCCATGCTTGGCCGCGTACATGGCTTTGTCGGCGCAGCGGGTCAACTCTTCCAAATTATCGGCATCTTGCGGGAACAATGCCGCGCCTGCGCTGACCGTTAAATGGTTCAGCAACTTCGTCTCTCTTTCCTGATAACGGTCTTCGAACAGATGACTGATGCGATGCAGAATGTTGTCGAGATCGGTCAGCGTGTTGACATCATACAGCAGCAACACAAACTCATCGCCAGCAAAGCGCGCGATGGAATAATCGTGGCGCTCGGTGCGGCGGTCGCGATGGCGCACATTGTTTCTCAATCGTTGGGCAAAGTGTTTCAGCACGCGGTCGCCCACATCGTGACCATAGTTATCGTTGATCGCTTTAAAATTATCGATATCGAGAAACACCAATGCGGTGATGCTGTGGGGCTCTTTGCGCTCGGCAAGTTTGCTGGTCGCCCAGTTTTCAAAGCTCCAGCGGTTTGCCAGCCCGGTTAGCTGGTCGGTATACGCCAGCTCCTCAATGCCTTCGCGATACAGTGAATGAATGTAGCGCATGGCTTTGGAGTAGAAATACGCCGAGGTGTTGCAGATCGCGGTGAGGGAGATCAGGCTGAGAATAAAGTAGTCGGATGCCAGAATCGTGTTGGGTGGCTGCTCAGCATGGTGGGTGAGCACCGACAGTGCAGAGAGCAAGCAAAAGCCGACACTCAAAAACAGCCCGGTTTGAAAGCGGTTAATGAAGATGATGGCAGCGACAATCGGACAAATCCAAAACAGCTTATTGCCTTCAATATCGCCGAGCACCAGCAGTACCATCGCTTGTGCCAAGAGCAAGCTGGTTAGGATCAGGTCAGCATGGCGGGAGCGTTTGCGGCGCAAGTAGATCACGTTGCCGAAGGCGACCACGGCGCAACTCACATTAAACAGGCAGTAGAGAAATTTCTCGTCAAGGTAGAGCAGAATGCCGTTCAAGCTTAAGACGGTGGCAGCAAGGATGGAACTGATCAGCACGACTTTCTGTTTCCGCAGACGACCGAGTTCGGCCATCTCTTTAAGTTGTCGTCCTACCAGACTTTTCATTCCGTGTCTCATCCTTGATATAAAATCGGTCAAGTACAGTCTAGTTAAGAATTGAATGTCTGAAGCAAGGTATGAAAAAAAGCGTGTGACCTAATTCAATGTTTTCAAAAGATTCTTTATTCGGCGTGAGCAAACTCCTGCTTTAACCATTTGCGCAGCAACAACACGCTCTCCAGTTTGAGCTTGTCTTTGGGACAGGCAAAGTAGAATCCTTGTTCGGGATGCAGCGTGCTGTGGCCGATCTCAATCAGTAAGCCAAGCTCAATCTCCTCGCGCACAAATTGGCGGTGGGTGACGAACACGCCCAGTTTGCGCATGGTCGCTTGCACGGCCTGCGCCGATGTGGAAAAGGTCAGGTTCTTCTGTTGTGGCGGGAGCGGCAACTGGTTGGCTTGGCACCAAATGGCCCAATCACTTTGGCGTCGCGGGTTCGCTGCCACAATCGCCGGATAATGTTGCAACAGCGCTGTGGCGGACGTCGGCTGTGCCGCCACCAATTCGGGGTGGCAGACCAACACCAATTCATCATCGGCCAGCTTTTCACAATAATAGCTCTGCCACTCTTGTTCGACACCATGGATCAGCGCTACATCCACCCCCTCGACTTCGAGCGAAAACGCGCCGGTTAAGGTGGAAATCCGAATATCGACGTTCGGGGCGAACGCTTGAAAGGTGGGCACCCTCGGAATCCACCAGTGCAGCGCCAGTGAGTTAATCATGTTGAGCGTCAAGCGATTGGTGTTGTGCGTGACCAGCATGGACTCGGTCGCATCGACGATTTGTTCGAGCGCGGGGGCGACTTTGCGATAGTACTTTTGCCCAGCATTGTTCAAGGTGACGGTGCGACCGACGCGATTAAATAGAGGCTGATTGAGCTGACTTTCCAGTGATTTGATGGCCTGACTGACCGCCGAGTGGCTGACACTCAGCACTTGTGCGGCTTCCGTCATGCTGCCGGTTTCGGCGACGGCCACAAATGTGTAGAGCGATTTGAGTGGGATCAGTTTACGCATATGTAAGTTTTCCTAACAGGTTTGGTCAATATTACTCGTTATTCTTTGCGATGTCATCGGCGTACCATGACGCTCAGGTTAAGGAGTCTTATATGCCAAACAAATTTTTGCCCGTTGTGTTTATGTTGTCGTCAACCGCGAGCTTGTCAGTCACGGGGTTACTGACCAAATATCTCACCACGGCCATTCCCGTGAGCCTGCTTAGTTTTCTTCGTTTTGCAGTGCCCGCTTTGATTCTATGGGCAGTGCTCTCAATGACTCGTTTGAATGTCCCCAATCGCGCCATGTGGAAGCCGTTGGCGGTGCGGGCGATTTGCCTTGCCACCTGTCAGTTGTGCTTTATTTATTCGTTGCAGCATCTGTCGCTGGTGGAAAGTGTGGTGTTGTTCAGCACTGGGCCTTTGTTCATTCCGTTGTTAGAAAAACTCATCTTTGGTGTGCGCATGCCTTGGGCGACAGTGTTGGGTTTGGTCGCAACGTTTTGCGGTGTGCTGCTGCTGTCGGGCAATGTCGCGCAAATTGAGTGGCGACCAGAGCTGATGGCGGGGTTGTTCGCAGGCCTGTTTAATGCGGGGTCTCAATTGAGTTTGTATCGCGCTTCGAAAAGCAGTATGCGTTCGGCGGAAATTAATGTGTGGAGTTTTACCATGGCGGCCGTGTTGCTGCTGCCGATGCTGAGCGTGGTGCCGTGGCACGATGCGCATCAGGTGGTGTTCGACCGTCACCTCGCACTGATCGCTGTCACGATGGTGGCGGTGTCGCTGCTGGTGATCAACACGCAGGTATTCCGTGCCAAAGCCTACCGCTTGGCAGCGTCGGGTTCGCAACTTGCGCCCTTGATCTTTACCAATTTGCTGTTTACGGCGGCGCTGCAACTGCTGTTTTTCAATGTCACTTACACGCCCGCACAAAAGCTGGGATTGGCGCTGATTATCGTGGCGACGGTGAGCACCAGCGTGTTACCCAAGTTATGGAAAGCGGCGGTGACGCACAAGTTGCATTCTGCTTAAGTCAGTGGGGCTTGCCATGAAAAGAATCAAGCGAATAAAAGCACAGAAAAGTCATTGATGAAGCAAGAGAAAAGGGGCGAATCGCCCCTTTTTTTGATCGGCCGCTTATTGCGGGTGACGGTGTTTCGGCTGGCTCAGTGCACGCGGTCATCGGCGACTAAGCCGTAAGGCAGGCTACTGAACACCTCGGGTTGATGTTGAATGGTTGGTGCGTCGTGCACCCCTTTCCAATCGAGCAGCATGATGGCCAACACATTGCGATGTTCTCCTTCAGAGATATTGGTGCTGCCGGCGGTTGATGGCACCATGCCTGCGTCTTGGTTGACGGCCTGTTGAATGGCTTGGCGTGTTTTCTCAACCACGGGATCGTCATCTAACCCTGCCAGCAGAAAGGAAATGCCGACTTCTGCAATGATGTCCTCTTTCGCGCGCTGCAAAATGGTGTCAATGTTGGCGCGATAATAGTCGTAAATCCATTGATACTGCTTTTCGCTCACGGTGTGCTGATAGTATTGCGAATCGGCAAAAATAATGTGGGTCATGCCATAGAGTTTGTTGCCGTATTGCTGGCTTGAAAGCGCGCTGTCTTTGTGGTCTGGATAGGTGTTGCGGAACGCCTCAATGAAGTCGTCCACCACGTCTTGTTCACCCAATTGACGCAGCCAGTACACTTGGTTAGCGAGCTGCGCAGCCCACGCTTCAATCATGGGGGCGTTGGTGGCGTACTTGCGAAAATCATAACGGCGAATCACGTCTCGCAGCTTTTGATCGTCGATGTGCTTGAGACCGTACTCGTTGGCTCTGGCCATCGAACCGAGTAAGTCGATGCCCAAGTACAGGTATTCGGGCATACTCTGAGACACCTGATAACGTAGCATGGAGCGCTCATCCGTCTCGTCTTGGTAGTCTGCCAATTCTTGTTGTGCATAACGGGCAATTTGCTCAGGTGTGTGCACCTCAGCGGCAAAATAGTTCAAACGACTCGCGACCCGCGCCATGTCGCTCCACACCGCGGCTGAGTATTTGTGATCAAGCGTTTGACGATACATCCGCAGGCCATAATGCCCCTCTTTAAAGGCCGGCAAGGTGAACAATTGGCTTTCGTAAGTATGACGGATTTGATCGGCGGTGCGCGCGTACGGCGTGCCTGCGGTGGCAGGAACCGTTTGGGCTAGTACGCCAATCGAGGGAATCAACAAAGCGCTGCTCAACAGGAGCGCCAAACTGGTTTTACGCAACGACATAGTGAACCGAGAGTGAACCGAACATAACGTCACACGTTACGCCGGTGAAAATACATTCGCGTGAGGAATGAGTCAGCGTTGTGTAAAAAACCACCGAAGTGTGGGGTTAACACTCATCTCGAATATGACGAAATGTGAGATTAATGCGTGGGGCTTTTGCGCGAGCGGTTTTGGGCAGGCTATGTTGCCAATCATGCTGGGTGTCGCCTGCCATCACCAACAGCGAGCCGTGACCTAACGTCAGCTCAAATTTCTCTTTGGTGTGCAGATGACGTAACACGAAACGGCGCGACTCCCCCAATGAGAGCGATGCGATAACCGGTTGGCGCCCGAGCTCAGGCTCGTTGTCTTGGTGCCAGCCCATGGAATCGCGCCCATCTCGATACAAATTGGCAAGTACGGAATTGAACGCGCACCCCGCCATGGCTTCACAGCGCGCTTTCAACGCTGCTAGCAACGGAGTCCACGGCGTCGGCTGCATGGTCAAACCTGAGTAGGTATAAGCTTTTTCGCCATACCAAGCTTGTAAGCGCGGTTGTAGCACTGACTTGCCAAACAAGGTGATCGCCTGTTGCTGCCAATCCAATTCTGAAGTGAGTACGGAATATGCATGATCAGCCTCTTGCTCCGTGAGAAAATGTTCGACCCACAACAGGCGACTATTGGGCAACGTGAGCCATTGAGGTTCGTCTGCAAACAGACTAAAGGTTTTAGATTCCATAGTTTATATCAATAAAATTGTCGTTTAGTGATAGATTTGCGGCGTGATTTGGTTATTCTAGCCGAGTAACCGCTATGCTAATAATAGATATCGAACCTGGCGCAATGAAAGCTGGGCAAAGCGAGGAGCTGCATGAGTCACATCTCAGGCAAAAGGAAGTCTTTTCGAGCACTGTTTCTGCTGTTTATTCTCTCCTGTATTGGATTGATAGAGCTGCTCAACAATCATCAGATCATGTACATTCGCGACAGTTTACGGTCGCATGCACGTGAAGAGCTCTCATTGATTCGATTTCGGCTGGAAGCGTCGATTTTGTCCGATATTTACGTGGCCAATAGCCTTTCGACCTTAGTCACGCTCAGGCCCGATGTCCGCATGCCGGACTGGGACAAACTCGCCACGCGCATCCTGCATGAAAGCAAACATTTGAAGGTGATTGGCCTTGCTCCCAATGACGTGATTCGCTACATCTTTCCCTACGAAGACAACAAGGCCGCCATGGGGCTTGATTATCGCACGGTGCCGAGCCAATGGGCGTCGATCGTGAAGGCGCGCGACGTGAAACAGATCTTCATTGCCGGGCCTGTGAATTTGGTTCAAGGCGGCCGCGCGCTGATCGTGCGTATTCCGATTTTTACCGATCCACCCGCCAACCAGAACTATTGGGGCGTGTGCAGCATTGTGCTGGATTGGGAATCACTGTTTTTGGCATCGGGGATTGAATCGTTCAATTATTCCTACGATTTCGCCATCCGCGGCATTGATAGTTCGGGGATGGATGGGAAGGTGTTCTATGGCCTGCAAAGTACGTTTGACAACGCCTTTGCCACGGAAACCGTGCATTTCCCTTATGGCAGTTGGGTTATCGCCGCCGCAGACAAGCACGATCAGTTGCTGACCATTCCTTGGTATCAGTTGAACTTGATGCGTTTGATCGGCTACCCCGTGACGCTGCTGCTGGCGATGGCGTTTGTGGTCATTTATCGTTTGTATCGCACGGCCAATACACGGGCGATGCACGATGAACTGACACGGTTGCCGAACCGTCGCTACTTTATGTTTACGCTGGAAAGCTTCTTTGAACGTGCGCGTCAATCTGCGGGGGGCGACAGCTTTGCGCTGCTCAACATCGACCTCGATAAATTTAAACTCATCAATGACACCTACGGCCACGCCGCGGGGGACAAAGTGTTGGTTGCGTGTGCAGAACGGCTCAAATCGGTGTTGCGTGCGTCGGATGTGATTGCACGTATCGGCGGCGACGAATTTTTGGTGCTGTTGCCACGCATTGTCGAACACGATGTGAAAACCTTGATGGGCATGGTCGACACTGCGCTTTGTCACACGCCGGTAATTTATGAAGGGCATCTGATTGATTTACATATCAGCATTGGCCACGCTGTGTATACAGATGACATCGACAGTACCGATGCGCTGCTCAAACTGGCTGATGAGCGAATGTACCATGCCAAACGGCGACAAAGCCGCCATTAGCCCCGTCGAACTCTCGTTATTCAAGGATGAATCATGCGAACTCTCGAACAGTGGCTGGATGCGTATGCCGTCAGCCACCAACATCCCACCAATCAAGCCATTCACCATATCGCGGTGCCGGGGATTTATTTATCCATCGTGGGGTTGATCTGGTCGTTACCGTCCCTCTCACTGCTGGGGATGGACATTCACTGGATTTGGCTGGTGAGTGTGCCGGTCTTGTGGTTTTACGCCCGACTCTCGATGGCGGTGTGTTTGATGATGCTGGGGTTTACGCTGGCGTGCATCGGATTGGCGTGGAGCGTTGAGGCGATGGCGCTCCCCTTGGCGGCGTTGTCGTTCGCGCTGTTTGTACTGCTGTGGGGCGCGCAATTTGTTGGCCATCGGATTGAAGGCAAGAAACCGTCCTTTTTTGCCGACCTACAGTTTCTGCTTATCGGCCCGTTGTGGGTGTTCTATAAGCATTAAAGTGCAAGCAAAAAGTCCCATATGCTATTTGCAAACTGCATATATTCGCAATTTGCAATTCAATTATGATATCTGTTGTAATGAAACCGGTGAAAAAGTAACCAAAACCCGCGATTTACGTGGGTTTAAAAGTTGGCACGCTATGTGCTTTATATAAATCGACCCTTCTAAGCCGAGGGTCACCTAGCCAACTGACGTTGTTAGTGAACCTTCTTGTTCACACATATATATGGCCAATCGCGCTTATTGCGATTGGCTTTTTTTATGCCTGTCATCCACCGCATTTCTCATAACAACTCGGCTTCCTCGGACACACCGCGCCGCGCGAGCAAATCAATCGCGCATCATTTTCAATCCCGCGTTCGATCCAGTTGATGTTCAAGATCTTGGCGATGGTCAGCAGATCTTTTTTGATATGACGTGGGATCACCGTACTGCCGCCTTGACTCACGCAAGAAGCTTTGAGTTCTTCAGCGATTGAACGCGCATCACCGCCTTGCGCCGCAATGGCTGGGTTCAGGTCGATGCCCGCGCACAGCACGCGGTTGTTGCCCGCAGGATCAATCATGTTGACCGATTCACAGCAGTAAATTCGCGGCTCATCACCAACATTCAAAATGGAGATCTGCGCGGAGCTGACATCTTGCGGTTCAGAAAGACGGCGGAACACTGCCCAGTGCTGGCAGGGGTCGTTGACTTTACGCATGTTACCCCAAGGCAGAGGAATGCCATTACCGCGATACACGGCTTTGAGTTTGCCTTCGCCGTAGGCGTCGAAATAGTGCCAATGCGGATACGGCGAGACCACCGTCATGCGGCGCATCGCCACCGACGGTGAAACGCCGGCCTTTTTGTGAACGTCAATTTCATAGCCATTGCGGTCAAGCAATTGACGAAATGGCACTTTAGGGCACAGCAAAGCGCCAGCAAAGAAACTCGATTCGAAGTCGCGCCATGCTTGCAAAATATCTTGCGAGTTGAGTTCTGAGGTCGGTTGTACGTCTTGCTCTTCCCACCCTTGCGTATGGCCGACAGAAAGGACGCTCTTGAGGCCATCTTTGCTGTGCAGTACGTTGTGGCCGATGTATACCGCCAAATCGTATTTGAGGCGCGTGGGGTAGTGACGCAAAATCTCATTGAGATAGATGGTGCCCGGTGGTTCAAAGAACGATGTCACCAACTGTTTCGCGCTCACGCCCAATTCATCCACCACATCGTGCGGCGTGCGTTGTACCCAGCGAATGGTCAGGCCAAGGCTTTTCGCAATATCAAACAGATCTTCCACCGCTAAATTCAGTCGCTTTAAACCGACGTCTTCTGCCGCCCGTTCCAGATCTGGAAAGTGGTTTTGCAAGCTTTCTTGGTGCGCGCGAATCAGCAAGTGAGCGAACTGGCGCCCGGTGATGCCGGTTTGAGACAGCATTTCGGGAATCGCAATTTGCAGAATGTCGTTGGAGAACAGAAAGCTCGGTTCCAACGCCATACCGCTGATGCCACCGCGGTTGCCTTTGTCGGGGGTGATGTCGGCTTGCTCGGGTTCATCGTCCAGAAACCATGCGGGATCTTTTTGGAACACTTCGGCGATCACTTCCAACATTTCGACGCTGGGCACGCGTTTTCCGCGTTCGATCATCGACAGGTACGAAACCGAAGGGGCGTACTCCGGATTGATGCGAATGCAACGCGCCGACAGGTCTTCCATCGTTAAGTGGTTGCGTTTCCTTAAGTTTCTCACTTTTGTTCCCAAAAAATGAGATTGTCTAACTAAGCTTTTTGACACGGCCATTTTGTAAAATTCACATTGTAAAATTTTTGTTGTGAAATTGTAGTTAAAAATCCGCTAGTCTACAAATTAAGCAAGTCACAAACTTGACCGAAAATTAAACGCAAGTTTGGAATATTTGCTCTAGGACGAAATCTAATGTTATCCATGAGGGAAAGACGATGAATATGCTGACTTTCGATAAAACAGAAATCCAAAAACAACAGAAACCCTTTATCGCTGAAGCAGTCTTCGCCGTCGAGACAATCAGCGCAAACCAGCAACGTGAAAAACAGCTGAAAGCGAAGCAATTGCTTGACCGTTTGTTCCCGTTGGAAACAGGGTCACACCAGGACGTTACCAGCTACGTGATTGATTACCACCATGTTTTGGCGTATTTCAAAGACGGTCGCCACAGTGGCTTGAAGCATCCGAAACACTTCATTGCGTTTACCGGTGGCAAAGATAACCCATGTTCGATTCTGTTCCGTGACGGCAGCGGCTGCCACGTGGAAGTGATGCTGGGGTGTCAGAAAGGCACGGGGTGTGTTGAGTTGGTGGAGATTGACGACATTCAATTGGAAACCTGCACCACGTTCACACAAATGAGCGAGGACACCACGCCTACCGCCGCGATGCGTCACTGGATCAGTCTGATCAAAGGGGATGAACGCGGTAAACCGCAGGCTTGCAGTGAAGACAAAGAATACACCGCGAAAAGCGGCGAAGATTACTACTTAAACTACTGTTTCAACCTGTAATTCATTCTTCCTGATGAAATGCTCTCCATAAAAAAATCCTCCCAACTGGGAGGATTTTCTATATCTATCTATCTATCTATCTATTTCTACTGCTTCTGATGTCGCACCGGTGGCGCTGACTGTGAGCAGCTACAGTGGCATCACACGGTTACGGCCAAGATTTTTTGCTTCGTAGAGCATCTTGTCGGCGCGATCGATGAGCATATCCAACGTGTCATTGGGTTCGCTTTCTGCTACGCCAAACGACGCCGTAATGTTCCCGACTTGCATCCCAGTGCGGCGATCGCGCACGCTCAACTTTTCAATGGAACGACGCAGGGCATCCGCAAACTGACGCGCGCTGCGCAGTGAACGATTTGGCACCAGCAAGGCAAACTCTTCGCCGCCAAAACGATACGCCGTAATGCCTTCACGGCAGCTCGATTGAATGCGTTTGGCCAGTGCGCGAATGACGGTATCGCCAAACAGGTGGCCAAAATCGTCGTTGTAGGTTTTGAAGTGGTCAATATCAAGCAGCACAATGCTGATGGATTGCTGCGCATGCAGCATGGCGCTCAAGTCGTCGTCAAATGAGCGACGGTTGTACAATCCGGATAAGCCATCAAACAGGGCATCTTTTTGCACTTCGGCCAATTGGGTTTTCAGGCGCGTGATCTCTTCGCTGGCGTTTTTTAACTGACTGTTGAGAAAGCGTGTCGAGTGGCGAATATCGCGTGATTCACTCACCAGTTGGCGGATCAGCGTCATCACTTCTTCAATCGACAAGTTCTCGTTTTCAACCCGTTCCAGATCGCGAAAGCTTTTATCAATAATGGCTTCAAACGCCGTGGTGTCGGTCATGGTGTCCGACATGGAACTGGCGACTTCGCTCACCAGCAGCTCAATATTGGCGCGCAGATCGCCCACGCTGGTTTCGGCTTTGCTGGCAATAAATTGTTTGTAAAGGTAGTCGCCAGATGCTGGCGGGCACAGCCCGAAGTTGTCTAATACAACATCCATTTCCTGGTTGAGGCGAGGAATGGTGTTATCGACATAGGTGTACCAAAGGGCGTAGTTAGCCGGTGTTGCCGCGACATGATGTTTCATCATCAGCGGAACAGCCTTTTTTAGATTCGATGTGGATTTCTTAAAGTCGTCGTCAGTCATTATGGGGCGTAATGTTAGGCACCTAAACTCAATACGCTAAGATTAGCGGATCTCGCCTCTAAACGCCGCAAAAAAACCGAGGGAAAGTGAGGGGAATTCGAACGATTGTAGGTTTATCGTTGCTCTCTGTGACCAATCGCACGCATTCTTGTGTGCTGCAAAGGGGGCGGGCAAGCGCTTTATGACACTTGCCCATCCTCATTATGATGGCGATGCCAGCGTGACTTTGCGACGTTGGCGGAGCAGTGAAACCACTTGTGGCAGCAGGGACATCACGATCATACCCGCCATCAGTGCGTATTGGTCGGCGCGGAACACTTCATTGAGCAGCACGCTACCACACACAATGCCCGCCACCGGGTTGGCAACGCCTGCGAAGGTAAAATCGACCACCGACATGCGTTGCAATAACCACACGTACAGGCCGTAACCCAGCGCCGTGTTGAGCAACACAATCCACGCAATGCCAAATCCATTGCGCAGGCTGAAGTGCGTGAGAGCATTGAGGTAGGCTTGGGGGGCGAAATACGCGTGGACCAAGGTTGCGATCGCCAGTGCCACACCGCCGATGATCAATTGCCAGCTCAACACGCTCCACCAATGGGTTTTACCGCCCAGTGATTTGGTTAATGTAGAGCCGAAAATAATGCACAAAATAGCGGCAAATAAGGCCATCAAACCAATCGGATTGAGGTTTAAGGATTTCGGGTCAAACAGAAACCATGCCAGCGCAATTAAGGCTGCGCCACTGAGCAGTTGCATCGATGACGGGCGTTGACGACTGACCAGCCAGTGGTAAAACATCGCAAACACGGGAACCGACACCATTCCCACCCCAGAAATGGCCGAAGGCAAGGTCAACGCCATCACGAAAATGAGACTGAAAAAGGCAGCGATATTGACCAAACCAATGGTGAGCAGTGGACGCCAGCTTGATTTTTCTGGCAGGCGAGGGCGCAGCGCCAGCAGCAATAATCCGGCAGGCAGCGCGCGAAGGGTGCCGAGTAGCAGCGGCGGCCAGTCGGCGAGTGTGTATTTGGTGACCGCGTAAGTGGTCCCCCAAAAGAAGGCAGGAATCATAGCAAGTAAAATGTTCATGTAAAGTATCTTTATGTTGAGATATCTAATTGCAAAGCTAAAGCAATAAATGCTTTTTGTAAAGTATCTTTATGTTAAAGTATTTTTTCAGCGAATTAATGGAGATTCAACACTGATGGATGCGATTGACCGCGTGTTAGCGCAGTGGCAAACCGAACGACCGCAACTCAATACGTTACCGATGGGTATTATGGGACGCATGATGCGCCTTTCCAAGCATTTAGAAGTCGCCGTGGCGGAGGTGCATAAACGTTACGGGCTCAAAATGGGTGAGTTTGATGTGTTGGCAACCTTGCTGCGCTCAGGAGAGCCGTATCGATTGACGCCGTCGGAGCTGCTTGGCTCCATGATGCTGACATCGGGGGCGATGACCAACCGTTTGGACAAACTGGAACAAAAAGGTCTAGTGCATCGCTTGCACAGCATCGCCGACCGGCGCAGCATCGAAGTGCAGCTTAGCGATGACGGGTTGGATTTGGTCAATGAACTGGTGATCGAGCACGTCAAAATTCAAGAGGCATTGGTTGAAGGTTTATCCGGCGCTGAGCAGGAGCAACTGACTCAATTGCTGAAACTGTGGCTGTCTAATTTCGAATAACTCACCCCGTAAATGCCGTGTGGCATAAGGACGCGATCATGATGACCGTAACGCAACTGACTGATTATTTGGATACGCTGCTTCAATCCGAGGCTTGTTATCCGTTCGGGCCAGAGTTTTTGGTGTATAAAATTCGCGGCAAGATGTTTGCGTACATTGCGCAAGATCGCGCGCCGACGTTTGTGACGTTGAAATGCACGCCGCAGGATGGAGAGGTGTTGACCAGCCAGTTTTCATCCATTCGACCGGGTTATCACATGAACAAACGCCATTGGATTTCCGTCGATCTAGATGGTGATGTGGAAGCGGGCATGATTGAAGATTTGTGCCAGCGGTCGTATCAGTTAGTGGTGAGCCAATTGAAAAAGTCCGACCGGGAAGCCTTGCAAAGCCTGACCTTGCAAGGCGCCGTTCGTTAAGCGGTGTGTTGTGATGTGTTTTGAGCTTCGAGCTTTTTCGCACCGCGCAGCATCGCTTCGATGAGTTCGGTGGCGTTGAATTTCTCTAGTGCCTCATGTGCGCCCACTTGATGCGCGCGATCGACACAGATTTCGCTCGACAGTGAGGTGTGCAAAATACAGTACGCGTGGCTGAGTTTCGGATCGTTTTGCACTTCAAAGGCCAGTTCGTATCCATCCAAGCCTGGCATTTCAATATCACTCACCAAAATATCAATCGCTTGATTCTCATTGGCGCGCTGCTTCATTAGTTCGGCGGCTTCTAAGCCGTTTTTACAGATTTGATACGGAATGTTGATCCGATCGAGCGCATCCGCGAGCTGCTTCCGCGCAATGGATGAGTCGTCGACCAGCAGAATATTCAGCGCTTTCAAACGTTCGCGTTCGATGTCGGTCAGCATCGGCACTTTGGTGGATTCGTATTGCGGATAGATTTTCGACAGCAGCAACTCCACATCCAGCAACTGAACAATCTGCTCTTGATAGCGGGTGATGCCTGTGACAAACACGTTGTGGCCCGTTGTTGGCGGGGCCGATTCAATCGCTCGCCAATCACACTCAATGATTTTCTCAATCCCGCGTACCATAAAGGCCACGACGGTTCGCAGGCAGTCGGTGACAATCAGGTAGCACTGTTTGTATTCCTGCGGGGCAATCGGACGAAAACCAATTGCGGCGGCCATATCAATCACCGGCACCGTCATATCACGGATCGTCACGGTACCCACCACATGGTGGTGTGAATACGGAATTTGAGTCATTGGGAGGTAAGGAACAATTTCTCGAACTTTGAGAGTACCAATCGCAAACAACTGCTTTTGCATGTTCAGCGTGAACATCAACATGCCTTGTGACTGATTTGCCTTACTGATGGTTTTAGCCATAACGAAATTCTTAATCTAAACGCCTAGGTCACTATACTAACTGAAAATATCGTATCAGCAACGGTATCAACCGAATTTTGCCGATGAGTGAGGCTTTACGTCATCAGCATCGCCCCTTTGTTTCAAATCGTTTTGCGCTCGCTAGCAGAAAAAGATACGCCGATACAAAAAAGTAACGCACAATGCCCAGTGCAACCGAGGCTCAGTTCCGCTAGACTAGGCCACTTTTTTAACCGAACGACGTTGTTTGAGGGTCGAAAATGGCAAGAACCGCAGCCGCACTTCATATTCTGGTGAAGCATAAAGAACAAGCTGATGACATCATGCAGCAGCTCAAAAAAGGCGCCAAGTTTCAAACGCTAGCCAAGAAATATTCACTGTGCCCATCGGGTAAAAAAGGTGGTGATTTGGGTGAATTCCGCCAAGGACAAATGGTGCCACAATTCGATAAAGCCTGCTTTAAAGGGGAAATCCTCACGCCTCAACTCGTGAAAACGAAATTCGGTTGGCACGTGATTAAGGTGCTGTATCGTACGTGAGGGCAGGTGGCAGCTTTGATCACACTGCGTGACGATTGGCAGAGTCAATCATTTGTACTGAATTTTAAATGGGCTCCTATGTGGGCCCATTTTTGTGGCGGGTGGATGGCTCGATGTTCTCAGGTTGTATTCTTACCGCACGCCCATGCATCCAACAGCACCACATGGAATGGGTCAACCCAGCGCGTTAGGGAAGGTCGAGATACCAGTTCGTCGCATACACGACAACAATCACCAGCAGTGTAAGCAGGGTTGGAATGGCAAGCATGCTCGCCCACTTTCTCATTGCGCTGGGTTCATCAAATACCACACCCGCGGCTTCTTTGACGCGTCTGTCTTCATCAAAATGCCATTTGATCGCTAAGTAGGCGCCAATGCCTAAGACAATCAGCTTAAAAGCTCCAGCAAAATACGGAAAGAAGTTCGCCCAACTGCCGTTCATTCTCTATCTCCATCCTATTTCATATTGATTTTGGCATCGCATCATCAATGATTCATGGTGAGTGCGCACCCAAAATCACATGTTCTAATTCGTGCAGTCTAATGGTCGTATGCGTGGCCGACAACCCTCTTGGCCATATTTGAGGCGATTGATGGCAGGTTGAATTCTAAAATATGTTGATGGGTTTGTGTTTCGTCGCTTTATCGTGAATCAGATTTTGTTTAAATATTATCCATTGTTTTCGAACCGAGACGATATATGAGCCGCATCTTCATTTGAATGATCAGATAAATTATTTGTGGAGATGGGGGTTATTCTAGTCACGATGCCACTCCACTACGTGTGGTAAATAGCGTTCATTTGACTATCAATTCCAATAATGATTGATGCAGAAGAATTATTCTATATAGTGATTTGGTTTGTTGATTTATTTGAATATATAGAGGCACATTTTGAAAGGAACGTTGGTTTCATATGTCCAAACTAAAAAATATGGTTTCGTCAAAGGAGAAGATGGCGAGAGCTATTTCTTACATGTATCGAGTCTTGTTGATAAATCCGACGAATCAAAGTTAATTAAAGGCGTCACGGTTGAGTTCGATCCGATTCCTACTCCCAAAGGACTTTCAACAAAAAAAGTATCCATTCCTGAGGTAATATTTGAGCTCAAACTGGTGGACTTTTTTATTACGAAATCAAGTAAGCCTAAGTATGGGGATGTTGTGCATCAAGCGACGATCGCCACACGATTCTTTAAAGATTTAGACGAAGCCAAAGCCCACCTCAAGGATTTAGCGGGGAGCGTTGGTGCAAACGCTGTCTTGAATCTAAAACATGAGAAAGACACATTTAACGATGGCAATTATAAGTACACCGTTCACGCTTTTACCGCTGATTTAGCATTAGTGACCGAAAAGATTCCGTGTACTTTTGAAGGTGAGGCTCGGGACGCATTGGCGCGGATTAAAAGCCGAAAAACTTTATTTAACCACAAGTTTGAGGAAATCGTCCGAATCGAAAGTGAAGCGCGTGCACGCCAACTTAATAAAGGATGCGCGTTATTTATGATATCCATTATTGCGATACCAGCATGCTTGATTTCGGTTTATCAGTGGATAGGAGAGCGCTTCATTTAAGGTACGAGACCCCGTCGTGATTACGAAGCGTGAAGCCGTGGTTGTTCGTTTACCATGAACGAGCGTTCTATTCACAAAAAGTGTTTATAGAAAGTGTTCCATCCCCACAATCAATTCACTGGCTGCGGGGATGATATCAACGTTCATTTGAACCGATGTTTATTCTTTCGAGCGTTGTTGGAAGGCTTTCTACGGGCGTTCAAATTGATATTCACGACCATGCCATATCACGAATGGTGGTTTGTCATAAGTCGCCGGAACAAACTTAACAAGCCACTCAGGGTAGTGTTTCATCAGCGGCTTCTCGAAAGTATCTTGAATGGCCATTTGGTTGTTCTTCACGGTGATCATATCGAATGTCCCTAATTGACCCCAAGTCGCGACCGTATAGGTGCGTACAATCGGCGCATTGCGAGATTTAGGGCTCCAAACCCACGATTTGTATCCACCGAGTCCCTCTGGTGCGTATGCGATGACCGGTTCTTCAATTCTGATTTGGTAACGACATTGCGTGTCTAGCTTTTTGCAGAGCGGGTGTGAGAACTCATGGCCTGTGCCGTATTCAAATTCAGAATCCGTCTCTTTTAGCGCCATCTCATTGTTTTTCATCACATGAACAAAGTAATTAAACACATAGGCGCGCGCATCTTCTTGATTTTGAGCGAACTCATAGGGCAGATAGATGGCAAAGTTTTCGTAGTCTGTGATGGTTTTTTTCTCTGCAGTCCCAGCCCCCATGATAAAGCTGCTTTCGACTGAATCTGAAGCAAGGTCATGAGCCGTTGTCAGTGGCAGGCCAAGAGATTTGGCCAGCGTGAACGACACCAGATAACCCGACAGCGACGAACTCAATCCGGCTTCCATCATGGATTCTTTTCGCGCTTTCAGTAGTTTTTCGGCTTCGCCTTTGGGCAAATCCACCGCGCGACTTAATCCCATGGCGTGTGATAAATGGAATGCATAAGAGTGGGTGGGATCCAAAGAATAAGGTTCTTGGGGTAATTCAACCGGCTTTACTGCACAACCGAACAGAGTAAAACTCACGGCCGCTATAAAAGGAATTCCTAATTTATTCATGATGTTATAGTAAATAGACAAAAGCATGACCTTACTTGATTCATTTGCTGAGTCAATGGGTGGTGTTGTTTTATTTCGTTGGGCGGTTATTCATTCTCCCTTCCCGGCGCATTGGTTCAATGTATTGATTGAGCAGATGGGGTTGAACATGCTCACTGAGTTTTATCTACTTCGAGTCGATGGGGAGCTGTGTTGAGTTAGTTGTGCCCATTCTTGCCAGTAACCTTCTACCTCACAAATCACAGTGAGGTGGTTTGACCGATTTCTTCTAATCAGCATCGAGTCTATGAAAATGGGGGCTTACCAACTTAGCCAACGAGTTCGAATAGGCCGTCTTATTTCTATTTTTTAACCTACCGAAGAAACGTGTTCTCTGTTAGAGTCACCGTCAACTACGCTATTGAATAAAGACACTCACAGAACGCATGTCATTGATGGATTTTTATTCACCCTTAGAACTCATTTTAGGAATCCCTAGTGACTAACAACGAAATTTTACGTCGTATCCAACACGCGTTAAACCTGAAAAACGCGCAGATCATGAAAGCTTTCGGGCAGGCCGAAGTCACTGTGGCTCACGATAAAGTGGCAAACTGGTTAAAAGATGAAAGCGACAAATCTTCCGTGAAGATGAAGGATCAAGAGTTAGCGGTATTCTTAAATGGCTTTATTAACCTCAAGCGAGGAAAAAAAGACGGCGAGCAACCTAAGCCAGAAGTCTCGTTGACCAACAACATGATTCTTATGAAGCTGCGCATTGCGCTAGACATGAAAGCAGAAGATGTGTTGGACGTATTAGAAGTGGTTGGTATTAGTTTAAGTAAATACGAAATTGGTGCGTATTTTCGCAAGCCAAACAACAAAAACTACAAACAGTGTGAAGACCAACTGCTGTGCGACTTCTTAAACGGTGTGCAGTTTACCAATCGTCCCGATTCTGAAGAGTTTACTGGATAATTTTTATCTCGAATCGAACGTGGTCATTGATTAAAAAAGCGAGAACCATTTTATTTGGCTACTCGCTTTTCTCATGCTAAAGACCGATATGAGAGCTTCACAATCACGTCTACTCTTGTTTTTCTTCAGTCGATACCTATCAAACCACGCTGAAATCTGGTCGGCTTTTAGAATTAAGATACACACCGCCCGCTATGAGCCTACCAAGATAAACCCAAGCTAAAACCTGAAGCCAGTTAGGAGCCACTATTCTGGTCAAGATGTTCCAGACATCTTGTCGTGATGAACTAAAACTGTCCACGTATATAGCATTTTCCCATGCTTTTGGTCATGCGTGCAGAGTCACGACGGACGCCATTGGTAACACGAATTTGCCCCATTTCAAGTTAGCGATATCGTTAATGAACGCCTTGTTAGTATATGTTCACCCTACGAAAAGTAATGATTATCAAAAGGCAAGACCTGACCTTCGTTATCTTGTTAGTCCATAAATGGTGTTTATTCCATATACTTTGTACTTGCACTATAATGCACATCTACTGGATGTAAAATCACGCAAATGGGCTTAAAGAACAGAGTTGGTAGCGCAGACAGATTTCTATTCACGCTACCGTTTCATGTAAAGAAACTATCGAGTTGAATATATCTTGCTCGTTCCGTTCAGTTCACCATTGTCCAAATAAAATGCCCCACTAAATTCTATACGATCATAGCGGTGGTTTGAGCCTATGGAGCCACCGATAACACCTTTTTCACCTAGAAGTGTCCACACTATATCTAAGTTATTCTCATTCAACATTCTTAAAAATGGATCTTTCTTGATAAGTAAATATGTTTCAGAGTCAGTCAAAGCCTCAGCTGCGAAACAAACAATATTCCCATCTTTATCCTCGTAACTGCCCTCGGTTTCACTACTGCTCAACCCCATTTTCTCAAAGATTAATGAACTAGGCTTAAGAAAGCTCAAAGTGTCAGCTTTGGATTTATCGAATTCTTCTTCCCATAAGTAATTGATCGAAGTGACACTAACATCAGCTATCTTAGTTCCAGAATCATGATCTCTTACCTCTGTCCAATCTGAACCGCTATAGTAGTCTGATTTGAAAGACTGAAATGCTTCAGACCAATAGAACTCTCTATTAAATAATTCGTACCTATCGCTTCTTTCTGGCATCCATCTGCCCATATAATGCTGATTTTCTGCCCAAGCTTTAAAAGTGTCAAATTCTTCTAATTTGATTAAATACCCTCTGATCTGGCACCAAACTTCTTTTCGAGGATGTCCCCACTTTTCATTACCTATAATTTTGGGTTCTTTCCATGACGGGTAACTTTCTAATACCAACCACTCAGTGCCATTGTTATCTTTTACTTCAATTAAGCCATACGGATTATTTATCGTAGAAGGATTGCTAACCCACTCTTCATAAGTGCAATCCCAATCAAATACTTCTTTATTAGCCCACCACATTTCTTTATGGCTTAGCCTTTTTGTTCCTGTATTCTTGAGTAAAATAGTAGGGTCTATATCTCTTATATATGGATCCCAAGGCCCTTGATAAGGACTTTCTTTACGTCCTTTTCCATATCCTTTAAAACGAATAAAGTTATCAGAAAGCAGTGCCATGAATTCATAGTAGGATATCCATTGATATTTTTTTCCGATCCGCTCTTGAAATGAATCTCTACGTCCTCGACCTGTACCTATTTGCTTATCAAAGTTTCCATGCTTTTCTGGAGTCCATCCAAGCTCTATAACACGCTTGAAAATAAGGCGCTCGGCAATTCTCAGGTCAAAGTGCTTGTCAGTTTCGAGAATATTATTATTGTGATCTAAATACGGTTCTATATCTCTTTCAAACTCGGTCAATAAGTCTTCCGACAATGATTTCTTGAACGAAACCTTGCTAGCAAATATTTCTTCCTCACTCTTTCGACCTACTACGATCCCCAATTTAATAGTAATTTCCCCGAGCGACATTTCTTCATCGTTATCATTGTAAAGAAGAGGGTTTGTGGAGTCATACAGTTTTTTCTGTTCATCAGTTAATTTAGTTTGGAAATTTTCAAAAACCTGCTTACGTTCAGTTGGGGTTTCACCAAATTTACATCCCGACCAATCTGATTGGTTACTATTCGTTCCAATTATATACCTAGAAAAATCGCCACCACCCATTATCGAACACCAAAGAGACCAGTATTTACTCTTATCATAAAGCAATTTTAACTCTGCTTCAGTTGGTATATTTTCTGGCCATTTACTTTTGTATGGAGGCTTAGTTTTTGATAGGTTGATACCTTTTGGTAACAATCCAAGATATGATACGAATTCGATAATCTCCCTGCCGTAGTCTCGTAATAGAATATTGGGATATACATATTTAGTATGAAACACTTTATCAAAAACCGTTTCAGCCAAATTGGCTAGCTCTTCGTGATTCTTTGTTCGTAATGTACAGCCTAGTGCTACTGCAAATACTCTTTCCCAAACATACGGGTCGTCTATCCCCTCGAATTTGTTTATTATCCTAATAAGTATAGGAACTCTATCTTCTAATAAATTGACTAAAGCTTTAGTAGAACAATCTCTCAGTTCCCTATTACTTGAAGTCAAGAACCAGCATAGAGTAGTTGCGACTAGTTCTATTGAATCGTCAGATATATAGCTTTTATCAGTGTCACTCCAAGCCCAGTCAATAAGTTGCCTGAATGTAGAATCTTCATCATGCTTGTACTTCAACTCTGTCGTCCAGAAAGCATCCCGATCAGGTAAAGGATGCTTTGATAGCCATTCATGTAAAAAAGTAGCATTCATGGGATGCCCCTCAACACCAGAAATAGAAATCAGCTTTTCCAAAAAATGGTCAAAAGTATTTCGATAACGGAGAACTTTCTCGTTTATAAAATCTCTTAGTTTTTCGAAGTCTATTGCGGTGACATCTCTCCAAACCAAGCTGTCAATAAAAGCATCCACTAAATTATGATTTTCGCTGAACTCGGGAAGTAGTTCGTAAAGCTCTTTTCCATACTTTTCTGGTAATTGAATAGAAAGAGCTTCAACAATTCCTTGGTTGCGATAAAAGTCATATTCATCGTTGAAGTAACTTTTAAGACGGCCTCCATTTTTAAACTCATTTTCAATTTGTTCAACACCATCTAGTAAGAACTTAACTGTTAAATGATCGTCAAATCTTTCAAAAGATATATAAACAACTTCTTCAATTGAGTTGTCTTCATTGCGAACAATGCCTTTAGTCAGCAATCCTTCATCTATCAATGCACTAAGAAAAGTTTTATCGCTGACATAGTCTTGAACGACAGATTGGACAACTGAGTGAGCATCTTTAAGAGAAATATTATTGCCATCATTAGCGAGTTTAACCTTGATTAGCTCATTAAGAGCATCATTAACTAATGGAAAGCTAGGGTCGTATTTGTATTTTTTTGGAGAAGCTAATGATGTGTTTACGCCTTCAACAAAAAAACTTAAGATTTTAGAGATTCCATTAAACCCTACAGGAACTTTAGTTAGACCACTTTTTTTAAGCCCTTCACACAACAACTTAAGAAATAGAGGATTTTTAAACTCTGGATTTAAATTAGGCGATGACGGTCTTTCTATATTGTAATAGTCATAAAATAAGTTAACGGCTACCATCTCCACATTATTAAAACCCACATGTTTATGAGTCTCAAAATTATTACGAGATACTTGCTCATCTGATATTGTAATACCTTTATACGTTGTTCTGACTGACATTATTAAGCCAAGCCACTCAAAAGCTTTTATTTCATCAACAAAACTATTAATATTGTCTGACCAAAACTTGTTACCATTTCCCTCATTGATGGCATCAATACATATCAGAAACCTTTTGCCCCTTTTTTGCCCATATAAGTTTAGCTTTTCAAGAAACTCTGTTGATGTGGTATTTAGTTGTAGCCTTTTAAGAATCTGTATCCAAGGGGATTCATCAGTGGTAAGTTGCTGCCCCAATAAAAATAGGGATGGATATCCTGCTGCAATTCTTGATTCAATGACATCTGCCAATAAGTGAGACTTACCAATTCCTGCTTCACCTTCAAGAAGCAGAAAAGGATTGTTAGATAATTTCACTGTTATAGACTTGAGGAATGCACATAAAGTTTCGCACTCATAATCAAACTCCCTTAACTCTCTCAAAGTAAGAGCGTTCCTATCACTAAAGCTTGCTTCCTTACCATCATTTTTTGACTCTTCCTTGAGTTTCCATAGCACCGACTCAGACTTAGAAATAGCATTTTGACAATCAGAAATATATTCACAAAATTTGCTAACTTGAATCTGGCCCAAGGTAGATAAATCAATTTCTAAGTATAATTTTTTAATATCAGTTAAAGACTTAGTGATCAAAGTTAGTTCTTCATAAATTTCATCACAATTTCGAAGTTTGTTTCCTTTGATTAGAAAATCATCGATATGCTTGTAAAACATATCAGAAAATATTTTAGTCCTTCCAAGCCCTTCAAATACCTTTGAAATTTCAAGATTTACATTTAATTCAGGTGTGTAACGCCCCCCCAAATCAGCTATAGCTTCTCTATTTTTCCTATTTAACCAATCATCACTCAAGTGAAAGGTTATTTTCATATCTATTGATTGCAACAACAGCTTGATCTGAATAATTTCATCACTAATATCGAATATCTTTTCTTTATAAGATTCGTCGATGTGGAGCTTTTTTAACGTTTTGCAGCTATTTATTTTTAGCGACAAAATTCCATAAAATGTTTCAAGTTGATCTTGAGTTGGAGGGACGATATTGGGGTATTCATTAAACTTTTGCAATAACTCTTCTTTATTTGGTAATTCTTTAAATAAAATGTATTCATTCAATGTTTCAAACAATGGTTGAGATTGATAAAATGGAACCTTGTTAGTTTCTACGGGGTATCTTTTTTCAAACTCAATTGCTGTCTCTTCTATTAGTTGATATAGCTGATCAACATATGTTTTTGTCGGAAATAATGTCTTCTTAAACCAGCCATAACCTTCTTCAGAGATAAACTGGTCAACGAGCTTTGTCGCTACATAGGTTGCCACGCTCATTAATACGGGTTCCATGCCTAATCTATCCTCAATCTTTAATTAAAAACTGATGTCCTTAAAAAACACCACGTTTCACTATAAAACGTGCTAATAGAGCCTCTCAGATATCCTTAACATAGGAGCAGGGGGAACCCAGATGTTGCGCTTCACTTTTTTACGGTATCAAACCTGAAAAAGTCAATAACGACCAAGTTATCGCTGACATCATGACTAAGAAACCCTATTCATCAACACATTGATTTTTATCTATTATACAGTACATGTATGAGAAAGTGCAGGTCATATTTTGAGCGATATCGGTATGACATGATAAAATACTACTGGGAAACACAATGGCATAGATGAACTTCAAGGATAAATCGCGATTTGTATGTTTAGCAAAAGTTGCTGCATAAAATAAACCTGACACCAAAGTTCGAGGTTGAGCGTTTCTGTTCGTTTTCTAATACGTATAGCACCAGATCAAACGGTACCGTTCTGTATGTTAGGCTACTAAATGTTATTCGAAGGATAAAGATCGCTTCTAGCTTGTAACAAAGTTCTGTCCAATTCCGAGTTAAAGCAACTCATCGAAACCTCCTCCATAAAGGTCTTCCCCGAAGGGTATCTGGTCAAATCCTAAAACACGATCTTGCACCAACCGTGGAATCTTGGAGAGTGGTGCTCATTCGCTAAAGTAAATGTAGATAAATTGTTTAAAAGTGCGCCGCACGGTTGCTTTTTTGTATCTTTGATATTTCAAATAAAAATCTATTCATGAAATTCGGGTATCAAATCACTCAATTTAGTCACGGACGGGTCGTTTACAGAGTATGTTGTGAAGCCGTCATCATATTTGAACATCTAACATAAAATAAACGACATATTTTAAATGCTATATATTCATTTTCAGAGAATGAATACGCTTGTTGAAGAAATAGAATGCGATTTATTCTAAATGATGTGGATATTTAATCTTGCGCTGACTAATTATCCACCGCGTGTCGGGTTGCTAGCGAAATTTAATTTTGAATTCCATCACACTCATGAATATAGCCTTGAATTACCATCAGCGCTCTTAGAAAGATAAGCCCTAAATCATCACGATTAAAATCCCCTACAAACCGATAAGGATACCTATCATCATGAGCGGTAAGATCATCAAGCTATCTCGAAATACAGGCCAAGCGCCAATCAATGCATTCTCTACACAAAGCGTTGCTTTCTCTCATTACAACAATATTTCGGCGCAACTGCCGATTGATCCTCAAAGTGGTGAGTTGGTGATCGGGGACATCAAAGCGCAAGCGAAGCAATGTTTTGAAAACATCAAATCTATCGTAGAGAGCATTGAACACGTGATGGATGGCGTGGTGAAAGTGAATGTATTCCTGAAAAATATTGACGATGCAGACGCCGTCAACGACGTGATGGCGACGTTCTTTACAACATACTTCCCAACGAAAACCGTGTCTGCCGTGGCCGAACTCCCTCATCGTGATGCGCTGATTCAAGTGGACGCTTTGATCTCAAACGGTGAAGGGACTCAGCCCCAAGCCCCTTGCGCTTTGATTAAGCTGGCGAGAAACAGTGACCGCGTGGCTCAGAGCGCGACATCAACTCATTCAGTGGCTTTTTCACACTACAACAACCTTTCCGCGCAACTGCCCATTGATCCGAATACCGGCGTGTTGGTGGAAGGGGGAATCAAGGCGCAAGCGGCTCAGTGTTTACGTAACCTCAAGACCGTCTTAGAAAGTATTGATGTGCCGTTTGATGACATTGTCAAAGTGGGCATTCAGGTGAGCGATCTTGCCGACATCGAGCAAGTGAATGAAGTGTATATGACGTTCTTCCCTGATTCGGCCATTGCGCGCAGCGTGGCTTATGTTCCAGCACGTACCGTGACCCAAGCGGCAGGTCTGCCCATGAATGCATTGGTTCAAATGGATGCGGTTATCTCTCATGGCGACGGCACGCCCCCACAAGCAGTGGAAGACAGACACGGGCTTGTGATTTGGGCGAACAATACCGAGTTGGCACCGATGAGCGCGCTTTCAACGCAAACTGTTGCTTTTTCTCACTACAACCATATCTCGGCGCAGCTTCCTGTGGATGCACAGACAGGGAAACTGGTCGCAGGCAATGTGGGCGAGCAAGCGAAGCAGTGTCTCACACACATTCAGTCCATCGTTGAAAGCATTGGTCATGACATGGATGACTTGGTGAAGGTCAATATTCAACTGACCAACATCGATGACTTGCATCTGGTTGATGAGGTATACACGACGTTTTTCAATGGCAAACTTCCAGCCAGAACCGTGATTGGCGTTGAAAAGATCCTATCAGGCGCATTGGTTCAAATCGATGCGGTTGTTTCAAATGCTGAAGGCACGCCGCCAACAGAATAATCGTATTGCTGCCTGATATGTTGAACCTCAGCATATCAGGTAAGTTTGGCCTTCCTCAAAATAGCCTTTCAATAAAAAATAGCTTTCAATAAACCCGTGAGAACGAACGGGAGCTACATAGGCATCAAACCGCTTCGTCACATCCTTTTGTTAAATGCCCTCATCAAGCACTTCTTTATCAATCATCTCTTCATCAATCCTTCCCTCAGCAACAAGCTGCGTTAAATCCTGCCCGTGGTTTAACAGGCTGTGGCGGTATTTACTTGGGGTGTGATGAAACAGTTTCTTAAAGGCATAGATGTATGCGGAATCGGAGGCGTAGCCCAACTCCAGCGCAATATCTTGAATGGTTCTCGGGGTGCTCAATAATTGCAGAGACAAAACGAGTCGCACATTTTGCCGCCACAGCGAGAACGATTGATTAAACTCTTTGGCACATAATCGAGAGAGCGTGCGTTCTGACGCCCCAACGTGCTTCGCCCATTCGTTTAAGCCGAACTTCATATCGGGTTGCGCCGTCAATTGATCGAAAATGGCTTTGAGGCGTTTGTCGCGGGGGATCAGTAATGGGATCGCATACTGCCCGGCGGTGTCGATTTGATCGCGTAACACCGTTAAAAGATGGATGAGATTCTCGGGCGGCAGTGCTTGAGTCGAGCGATTAAACAACAGCAAGATCAAGGCCTTGAGAAACGGCGTCACCAAACACGATTTCGCCTCAACGCCGTAATTCACCCCGCTTTTGGGGTTGAGGTACATCGCCAAAAATTGCGTGTCGGTGACCGATACCGATTTGTGCACTGTGTCGGCGGGGATATACAACATGGCGTTGTGAGGGACGATGACCGATCTGTTTTCAATCGAGGATTGCAATAACCCACTGAGCGGAAAGATGATTTGGTGCCATGGGTGCGTGTGAAAATCATCGATGTAGCCCGCACGCATGTGGATGGTTTTGGTGATGAACGCCTGATGAGGGGATGATTGAATGAGGTGGTTAGCTTGCATAATTGGCGATTTATCGATGTTTAATGGCAGATAGTATATAACGCGTCACTTTCGCTTGATATAGCATCAACGGCCTACTCAACGAGAAAGGCTGCACTATGCGAATTCACTTTATTATTCATGAACATTTTGAAGCGCCAGGCGCTTATGAAATCTGGGCGACTCGCCGTGGTTTTCACATCGGTTACTCTCGCGTGTACGAAGGCGAGCCTTTGCCATTGAATGTTGACGCGATCGATCTGTTGATTGTGATGGGTGGGCCGCAAAATCCCGCGACCACGCAAGCGCAGTGCGCTCACTTTAACGCGAAAGCGGAGCAGGCCTGCATTCTGTCGGCGATTCGTGCCGGAAAAGCGGTGATTGGAGTCTGTTTGGGCGCGCAACTTATTGGGGAAGCGCTGGGAGCGCGCTACGCACCGAGCCCGGAACGCGAGATCGGTAAGTTTCCGATCACACTCACGCCAGCGGGGTTGCACCATCCGCTGATGGCACATTTTGGTGCCACGTTACCGGTCGGGCATTGGCACAATGATATGCCCGGGTTGACTCCCGACGCGCACGTTCTTGCCTTTAGCGCCGGGTGCCCACGGCAGATTGTCGCTTACAGTGATGTCGTTTTTGGCTTCCAATGCCATATGGAACTGACGAAAGAGGTGGTGGCGCTATTGATTGAACATGATGCTGTTGAGGTGTCTGGCCATCATCCGTTCGTGGATTCGCCACAGCGCCTCATGCAGCATGACTACGAGGACATGAACCAAACACTGTATCAGTTTCTCGATCAGTTGGTTGCTTGTTACCAAGCGCGGTGCTGAACGTTGGGGCGATCAAAGTTCGGCTTGGGAAAGCCGAACTTCATAGCATGTGTGACGATCAGAGATATAATCTTATTCTTTTATTTTTTGGTGGTAGCTGTACTTTAATATTCGAAAATACGAATTTATTTGACACAAATAGCAGATGCATTCAATGTAATTTTACAGGTATTTGGTTGTGGATCATTCCAATAAACTTTGTCGAATGCTGCGTTACAACCAACATCTTCCATTAGTGCAATATCTCCATCACATATCAACAATACAGCATTATCTCCTTGGTACTCATAAACGATACGATAATCCGAGACTTTACCTTTAATTGCTAAATCTGAAAGCCTTGTCAGTAAATTGGGATTTGTAGACATCGCATTTTCTATAATCTTTTCATTTGTTAGTCCGCTGGTGTCTCCGAATTTAAGCTCGCCATCAATAGCCTGAGTCACATCTTTTAAGATAGATGCCATATCGTACATGACTTCGTCAGAGTACTTAGCCTGAGTCGCGCAGGAAGTCAAAGTTATAATAAAAGCAATCACGGTGAATAATTTCATAGGACCTCCCAAGCGGTAAGCTGTCCGTCTTCGCAACGACCTGTATCTAAATTCCAATTCTTGAAAAAATCAGTGCTTTGGTCTTTATAAACAGATGCTGCGACTTTTTCCCAAAAAATTTGAATAGTTTGAATCGCTTTATCAAAGATGTCATCGTAGTGCATCAGACCATTAGGTGTATCTAAAGCCTCTATGTATTCTAACTTCACTTCTTCTTGAAGCGGATAGCTTAGCCCTTGATTTGTGGCAACATGTCTTGCCCATGCGAATAATCGGTAGGATTCTTCAGCATGGTCTACAACGGATTGAAAACCTTTATGCCAAGCGTTGATATCGGGTTGACACTCTTCGGTGTATTGGGGATAGACATTTGAAAGTGCAGCACACCAGATACTAAAAATAATAGAGTCTAGTTGGGTATCATCATTGATACAAGACCCGATGTTTTCCTTTACTCGATCAGCTAGACCAATATTTCCAAGATTCATTCTCTTAGACCAGATATAAGAATCCTGGTGCATTTCACAGATTCTATGTTCTTTCGCGTTTTGTTCGTAGGGACCGACTTTTTTTTCAACTACCGGATGAATAGTAATATCTGCTGCTACATGAGCCACAAAACCACACAACCAAGCAAAACCTTTTCCTAAGTCGTCTTCATCTAAATTTTTTACCTGTTCAATAAGAGCGCAGATTAGGTTTCCTACGTTGTTGTAGTGCATTTTATCTGCCCATTTGTTTTGCGCAGAATCCATAATTACCAAGTAGGGATAGTCTGGGCTAACGCAACCTAGTTCTAAGAACTTCTTATTTTGTGATAAAGCCTTTTTTGCAGTCTTAGGTATATTTAATCCACTCAAAATATTGTTAGAAGAAGCCTCGTTGACCGCTGTAATATGAGCAAAAGCGCCAGGCATAATGACCTCCATGTACTGAATTAGAATATGGAGTTTACTATGTATAATGTCTATTGTTTGAGATTTGCGTCTTACTAAGAAGAATACTTACTGGACGCAATCTACAATGCTTACTGTTAATGTTTACGTGGTTAGATTCTAGTTTTATCTAAACGAGACGCGCTTGCATCTCACGGTGGTGTCGTTAGTATGATTTTTTGATGATGCTACTGCCACGTTCAATGAGGCTCGCTTTCGCGAACACACCATGAAATTTTGCGACGAAACGTTGGGGCCGCCCGTGCTGGCCTATGCTCACGATTACATGCATGGGGACACTGAAGCCGCACACGAACATCAGTGTGCGCAGTTTTTGCACGCGTTAAACGGGGTGATTCGGGTCGATACCGCCGCCGGAACATGGGTGGTGACGGCAAATAAAGGCATGTGGATTCCAGCCGGCGTTTCGCATAGCCTGCGAATTACGGGCCATGTCAAAGTGCGCACGCTGTTTGTCGATGCGATGGCACGAGCCGATCTGCCCAACACGTGCGTGCTGTCGGAAGTGCCATCTTTACTGAAACATCTCATTGTTGAAGCCGTATCGCTGCCCGAGGAACGGATTGCTGGAACGCGGGAAGAGCGTATTTTCGAGTTGATTTTGGATGAATTGCGCCGACTCAAACCGGTCGATTTTTATCTGCCGAACCCAAGCTCCGATGGGTTAATCATGCTGTGTGATTACGTCTCGGATCGCATTGCTCACCCTTGGACGGCGACTGATGCGGCGAAGTATTTGGGGCAGAGTGAACGCACCGTGTCGCGCAAATTTCAGCAAGAGCTGGGGCTGACGTTCACCGAATGGCTGCGTCAGAAACGCTTGGTTCACGCGCTTGAATTATTAGCCAGCGGCCACAGTGTGCTCGACAGCGCGCTGGCGATTGGATATGACAGCCCGAGTGCGTTCAGCGCCATGTTCAAAAGCCGCATCGGATTGACGCCGAGCGAATACACGGCGTCCATCTTGTTTTAATTCAATGTCATTTTAGTCAACGGTGACCTGATTCCACGGCAATCTGATTAACGGTCTGTCAGTCTACGGAGCGCGAATGGGGCTGCGTCTTGAGCATGTTGGCGTAGGCATTCATGACAGCTTGCAGCGAAGCCTTGGTGGCATCCTCATCAATCGCCACACCAAACTGGGTCACATTTGACGTCGCCGATTGCAATTGAACGTAGCTCACCGCTTTGCTGCGAGTGTTCGAGCCGAGCGTGTGTTCGTGATAATCAACGATGTTGCACGTGATCCCAAACTGCTCGGTCAGTGCGTTTAACATTGCCGAGAGTAACCCGTTTCCTATGCCCGAACACACCATTTCTTCTTGGTTGAACCCCACACGGCTCTCAATCTGTTGGCCTGTTGCCGCTGGCTGGCTTTGATAACTCAGCAGGCGCATCTCGGGCGAGGGCATCAATCCATAGGCTTGCCTGAACAACTGCCACAATTCGGCGATTGAGATTTCGCGCCCAGTTTGGTCGGTATGACGTTTCACACGTTGACTTAAATCCACTTGCAGCGTTTTGGGCAGTGATAAGCCGTGGTTTTCTTGGAGTAACCATGCCGCGCCACTTTTCCCCGACTGGCTGTTGACCCGAATCACCTCTTCATAATTGCACCCCAGATCCATCGGATCGAGCGGCAAATAAGGGATCGACCATAGCGGTTGCGGCATGTGATGATGACGAGCAAAGCCTTTTTTAATCGCGTCTTGATGCGAACCGGAGAACGCGGTAAACACCAATCGGCCGCCATAGGGATGGCGTGGATGCACCGGCAGTTCATTGCACTCTTCAACCACTTCGACCGTGCGTCGAATGTCTGAAAAGCGCAGTTTGGGGTCGATACCTTGCGAATAGAGATTGAGTGCAATCGTCACCACATCCGCATTGCCCGTTCGCTCGCCATTGCCAAACAAGCAGCCTTCAATGCGTGTGGCGCCCGCCAACATGGCAAGTTCCGCACTTGCAACGCCGGTGCCGCGGTCGTTGTGCGGATGCACGCTAAGGGTGACACACTGCAAGCACGAGAACGAGCGAATAAAGTGCTCGATTTGGTCGGCGAACACATTCGGCGTGTTGCATTCCACCGTGGTGGGTAAGTTTAAGATCAGCGGGCGCTGCTGGCTGGGCTGCCAAGCGGCGGCCACGGCTTCGCAAATCTCCAACGCAAATTCCGGTTCGGTAAAGTTGAACGTTTCGGGCGAGTATTCCAGCGTCCACTGCGTGTGTGGGTGCTGGTCGCACAAGGCTTTGATCTGTTTTACGCCCTTAACGGCGAGAGCCATGGTGGCTGGCTTATCTTGCTCGAACACCACATCGCGAAAGAGCGGCGCGGTCGCATTGTATAAATGGATGATGGCCTTTGGCGCCCCGTGGAGTGCGGCGATGGTGCGCTCAATCAAATCCGGTCGCGATTGGGTGATGACCTGAATGGTGACGTCGTCGGGGATTCGGCGCTCTTCAATCAGGCAGCGCACAAAATCGAAATCGGTTTGTGAGGCAGCAGGAAACGCGACTTCGATCTCTTTGAATCCGCATTCGACCAAGTGGTGAAAGAATTTCAGCTTGCGTGCTTGATTCATAGGATTCGCGAGCGCTTGATTGCCGTCGCGTAGATCTGTGGAACACCAACGCGGCGCTTGTGTCAGCACTTTTGAAGGCCAAGTGCGTTGCGGGAAGTGAATAACCGGCGCCGGTCGGTATTTGTTTGCTGGGTTCTCTAACATGATGAATTCGTCCGTGGAGCTGTGAGTCGAACATTCATCCTAAATGGGCTTTGCTGAACGATCTGCGCAGAAGTGGACAAGCATCGTCGTGATTTGGACAACGCCTGATGATGCTTGCCGCTATTGCCGTGTTTTATCGCTATGTCCGTTGCGGGGCTTGATGACCGCACGCGGGCATGTTGTGCGCCATCTATCAACGTGATGTCACCCAGCCTTTGAATAGGCTCTTCATTTCAGAGCGGACTTCTTGCCCGCCAATCACGGCCAAAAGTAACAGACCGCCGGGCACCAAGACCACAATCAACAGTGGCCTGAGCAGGTATGAAAAGCACAGTAAGCCGGGTAAGAAAATGAACCATTGGCAAAGTGTCAGCATGCCGGTTTTAAGCAGATGTATCATTCCTTTCTCCTCGTTATGATTTTAATTGAGCGTGCTCAATTTTATAAATGAGCGCGCTCAGTTTGTCAATGCGAGAGGGGAAAGGTATGATGCAACGGCATGACATAATGATGAGTCGATGATGGGTAAACGAGAGCAAACGAGAGAACGAATACTGGCTGCGGCATGGCAACTCTTTGAAACGCAGGGATATCAAGAAACTTCAACGCGCCAAATTGCGCGCCAGGCTGGCGTGGCCGATGGCACGGTGTTTAGCCATTTCGAGACCAAACTGGCCATCCTACGCGAAGGCGTGATGAATCAACTTGAGCGACTGTCGCAACAAGGATTCAACGCCCCTTCGCAAGATGCGTTTGAATTGGCGATGCAGTTTGCCCGTACCTACTACGGTTACTATTTTGCCAATGTAAACTTGAGCCGTGCGCTGCTCAAAGAAGTGGTGTGGGACATGGATTACTACCAATCGTTCAATCAAACCCTGTTTGAGACGGCCAATCTTCCGGCGGCGTGGGGTGAAAATATGCCCGTGTTGCTTGATTGCTATTTCATGACCTTGATTACCCATTTGAGTAAGCCGGAACCCAATCTTGAACACGCGCTTCACGCGTTGGAAAGCAAATACCGTCACTTATTTCGTTGATTGAATCGGGTCATTTGTTTGTTCGAGACTCGACTCATGACTGAACTCTTCGCTCTGCTCGACACTTTGCTCGTGGCTTTGCTTGAGACCTTGCTGGTGATGACGCCGTGCGCGCTTTGCGGCTTTCGCCCGCCACAAACTCAATCCTCCTTCGAGCATCAGCACCACCACCGCCAGCCAAATGGCAAGGTAAGTGGGCCATTCGCTGGCGTGAATGTTTTCCCCAAGCAGCAGCGCAACCAGCAGCAGTAACACTGGCTCAACGTAAACCAGCAAGCCAAACAGCGTGATGTTCAGATGCGGTGCCGAAAGCGATTGAAACGCCAATGCCAACGCGCTGATCGCGCCCAAACCGAGAATCAACCACAGCAGATCCAGATTCGCGCTCACAGCTTGCAACACATGGCCGCCGTGACCCACAAAGTAGAGGCTGACAGGCAGGCTGAGCAGCATGTCAAACCAGAGCCCGCCGATGTGATTGGTGTCGGTTTTGTAGCGCAGCCCAAAATAGATGGGATACCCCAAACATACTACTAGCGTTGGCCACGATAAGGTTTGAGAAATGGCCAATTGATTGATCACGCCAAGCAACGCAAACAAACATGCCCATTGCTGAAAGCGCGACATGCGATCGTGAAACACCACGCGCCCGACCACCACCATGGTGATGGGCATGATGAAGTACCCCAAAGACACCGACAGCCCGTATCCGTTCACCGGTGCCCACATAAACAGCCACAGCTGAATGCCAATCAAAAACGATGATGCCACGCGCGTCAGCCAGAAATAACGTTCCGTGCGCAGGCGCTGAAACAGCGTCGCGACTTGGGGCCAGTAACCTCTGAGCAGAATGAACAGGGTGAGCAGTGGAAAGGTGAGCAGGATTCGCCAGCCGTAAATTTCTTCGCCTTGCAGATCGCGCAATAAAGCGGTGTAGGCAAACATCAGCGCGAAGAGGGCAGAGGCAATCACATTGAGCGTGACACCCAGTGGCGTGTGCATGGTTTTTGGCATTGTTATCGACCGAGTCAGAGGGAATGGCGATATTTTATTGCGTCGGCCTTGATAAAGGCGCTCGAAATTCATAACGTGAGTGAGAAAATTTCTCACTGGACGAGTCTGATGTCATTGGATAAATACGATTATGCGCTGTTGGAATGCTTGCAGCGCAATTGCCAAACTCCGCTGCGGGAGTTGGCGGACGCCGTTTACTTATCGACCGCATCGGTGCAGCGGCGCATTCAAAAGCTCAAAGAGCAAGGCTACATTCAAGCCAACGTGGCCGTGCTCGACCCCGACAAACTCAATCAGGTGATCACGATTGTGGTGGAGGTTCAGGCCGACAAAACCTACGCGCTAGACCTCGACGTGCTCAAGCAAAGCTTCTCGGGGCCAGAAGTGCAACAGTGCTATTACGTGACCGGCGATGTGGATTTCGTTTTGGTGCTGGTGGTGCCCAACATGCAACGCTTTCAGGCGATTTGCGATAAATTGTTCCACAGTAATCCTAATGTGAAATGGTTTCGAACCATGGTCGCATTAGACCGGGTCAAAGCAACGCTCGATGTACTTTAGTTCGCCCTGACCCCCTGATGTTGGGGCGTGAATCCACCGGTCGAATACAACTGTTAATTATTCATTGATTAATATGATCATCAATATTTGTGAATTGTGTCGTTATTTAAGCTTCGCTAATAGACAATTATAATTAAAACTGTCAATGCTTCTCATATTTAAGACGTACTATTAAGTTGATGAATTATTTCAACTAAAGTGCGCGCCATTCGTATATAAATACGCTACGCCAAAATAGGCACATTGACTTCCTCTTTCTGAAGGTTAGTTTTACTTATGTCAGTCATAAGGCTTAGGAGTATTTGTAATGAGCGAAGGAAAAAGACTAAACGTACGATTACTTTCTGACGTATGCATGCAATCGAGATTATTAAAAGACGCGTTAGAATCGCGGCTTCCGATTGGCATCGACATTTCGCCATTTAATGAATTGTGGCAGCACGAAAATGATCCCGCGTGTCACGACGTTAAAATTATCATCATCGACTATTCGTGCATCGACAGCACCACACTGAGCGATTACTACACCTTTAAACAGATGTCATGCCCGGAAGCCAAAGAAGTTGTGATTAATTGCCCCCCAGAGGCGGATTCTAAGTCATTGTTTAAGTGGCAAAAACTTTCGGGTGTGTTTTTCGCCGATGACGACATTGATGCGCTCGTGAAAGGCATGAACAAAGTGTTGGAAGATGAAATGTGGCTGACGCGCAAGCTGGCGCAAGAGTACATCATGCACTATCGTGCGGGCGCCCCGGCCGTGACGTCGCAAGCATATACAAAATTAACTCGCCGCGAACAGCAAATTATTAAGCTGCTTGGCAGTGGGGCATCCAATATCGAAATCGCCGACAAGTTGTATGTAAGCGAAAATACGGTGAAGACACATCTACACAATGTGTTTAAGAAAATTAATGCGAAGAATCGCCTGCAAGCATTAATCTGGGCGAAGAATAATATTGCGATGGAAGAAGTGAGTTAATTTTTGCTATTTGCAGAGTTGAAACACGACGCGCGTGATACAACGGTGTTCAATACACAGCACTCAGGATAAATAGCCGCGTGACTGGCAAATGATATTCGACGTGGCGTGATGTTTCAGGGGCGTCTATCGGGCAGGGTAAAGGCAGCATCGGCTGCCTTTTTGCTTTTCGGCGCATGGGGTGATTCGCGGCTTTGTATTTGGTAACCCAGAAGTGAGAAGCAGCTCCTTTCTTTGCGGCGTCTTTTTCCTTACCGTATCGCGAGATAAGAAAAGGAAGCATGGCATGAGTAGTCAGGACGCATTACCGATCGCGTTAATTGAAGATGATGACATTGTCCGTCAGGCCACCAGTCAGTGGTTGCAACTGGCAGGGTTTGATGTGTGCGGGTTTGCCGATGGGCGAGCGGCGTTGGAAGGGTTGGCTGCGCAGCGCTTTGCGACCATCATCAGTGATGTGCGTTTACCGGACTACGATGGCGTCGAGATGCTGTCTGAACTGAACCGCTTGCAGCCGCATACGCCGGTCATCTTGATCACCGGGCATGGCGATGTGGACATGGCGGTCAAAGCGTTGCAAAAAGGCGCCTACGATTTTATTGAAAAACCGTTCAATCCGGATCGCCTGTCGAGCACGGTGGCGGATGCGGTCAACAAGTTTCACAGTGAAGCGCAGTCGCAAGACCGAAGCCAGTATCTCTCCACGCTGCAAGGGCTGGAGCAAGTCCTGATCGGGCGCAGCAAAGTGATGACGGCACTGCGTGAGCAAATCGCCAAAGTGGCGGCGATTGATACCAACGTCATCATCTACGGCGAAACCGGCTGTGGTAAAGAGCTGGTAGCGACGTGCTTGCATCAGGAAAGTCCGCGCCGACATTTCAATTTTGTGCCGATCAACTGCGGCGCTATTCCGGAAAGTCTGTTTGAAAGCGAGCTGTTTGGCCACGAAGCGGGCGCGTTTACCGGCGCGGTGAAAAAGCGCATCGGCAAGTTGGAGTTTGCCGACAAGGGAACGCTGTTTCTCGATGAAATCGAAAGTATGCCACTGTCGATGCAGGTCAAAGTGCTGCGGGTGCTGCAAGAGCATGTGGTGGAGCGCGTCGGCGGGAATCAGAAAGTGGCGATCGATTTACGTGTGATTGCGGCGGCCAAAGACGATCTGTTGGAGCATCCGGAATTTCGTCAAGACTTGTTCTATCGTCTCAACGTGGCGCAGCTCTATTTGCCGCCGCTGCGTGAACGCGACGAAGATGCGTTATTGCTGTTTGAACACTTCACGTTGCAAGCCAATCCGCAAACCCGCGTCGCCAGCGAAGCGGATCAGCATGCACTGCTCAGCTACGCCTGGCCGGGCAACGTGCGTGAACTGCGCAACGTGGCCATTCGTTTCGCACTGGATGAATCGCTAACGGTGGGGGAAATTCTGGCCAGTCGCCCGAATACCACCACCGAAGAGGCCAGCGCCGGGCTGCCGCTGTCGATTCAGTTGCAAACCTTTGAGCGCAAAGTCATTCACGACGCATTAACTCGCCATCGCGGCAGCATCAGTGACACCATGAGAGAGCTGGATCTGCCGCGCCGCACGCTCAATCAGAAAATGCAGAAGTATGGCCTCAATCGCAGCGATTATACGCAGGATGAAGAGGAGCCGCGTTCCCAATCCAACGGAAAGTAATTTGGGATAGGCAAAATTTTGCTCATATAGATTTTGAGGTATTTATTAACATTGATCACAATTCGTTAATGAGTTGTGATCAAAAACCGCAATCAGCACGGCTTTTTATGCGTCCCCATCGGCGAAATTTTGCTTATGCCTCATCGGGCGAATCAGCGGATTTTTGCTCATTTCGCTACTTGATATTCATCATTTCAAATCAATTCAATCACTTAGTTTTTGGCATCTTCTTTGCTCTATCGGGATAGACCTAAACAATCGACTCGGGCGGCGGGCATTCGTTTTCAGCCTATCACCGCACGGTCGATCGGAAGGGTGACTCGCTATTTCCGGCGAACAACAAGAATGACACGGAGAGTAAAGATGAAACACAAACGCCTTGCCAAAACCCTACTGGCTGCCGCCGCTTCTTTTGGCCTGCTTGCTGGCGCGCACGCGGCAGAAGAACGCAGCTACATTATGGCGACTGCCTCAACGGGCGGAACCTATTACCCAGTTGGTGTTGCTCTGGCGACACTGAGCAAAGTTAAACTTAGCCCGACTTACCACTTCTCCCTTTCTGCGATCAGCTCTGCGGGGTCGGGCGAAAACGTCAAAATGCTCAACGAAAATGAAGCGCAATTTGCGATTCTGCAAGGCTTGTACGGCGCGTGGGCTTGGGCGGGTGAAGGCCCTTACAAAGAGCGTCAAACTCAATTGCGTTCAGTGTCCATGCTGTGGCAAAACGTCGAGCACTTCATTGTGCGTTCTGATTTAGCGCCCAACGGCAGCATTGCTGACATGAGCAATATGGCTGGCAAGAAGTTCTCCATCGGGTCAAAAAACTCCGGCACGGAATTTTCTGGTCGTCAGATCATGAAAGGGCTGAATGTTGATCCCGATAGCTTCAATCTGGCCTATCTAGGCTACAGCGGCAGTGCGAGCGCGCTACAAAACGGCACGATTGATGGCATGAACACGCCAGCGGGTGTGCCTGTGGGCGCGGTGACTCAGGCGTTTGCGGCGCTGGGCAACGACATCAAAATTCTGTCGTTCACCGATGAGCAAATTAAACAGGCGAACGGCAACTATGAGCTGTGGACCAAATATGTGATTCCAGCCAATACCTACCCGGGTTTGGATAAGCCGATCACCACCATCGCGCAGCCAAACTTCCTGGCGGTGCGTGACGACGTCTCTGATGAAGATGTATATCAACTGACCAAAACCATGTACGAAAACCTCGCGTTCCTGCAAGGCATTCACAAAGCAACCAAAGCCATGGCGATTGAAAAAGCCATCGCAGGTCTGCCACTGCCATTGCATCCAGGCGCGGCGCGTTACTACAAAGAAGTGGGTATCAACATCCCGGCTCAGTTAATCGCTGAGTAATGCTGCAAGCCGCCTCGTGTCGTGCGAGGCGGTATTTCTCATTTTCTATGGTTAATTGTGCCCAGCGTGCAACGGGCATTAGCTGTAGAGCCGTGGAGTATGATGATGAGTGAACCACTGGATCAAGAACTACAAAAATATGAACTGCCGACCCGCGATGCGTTTCCGTGGGTTGCTAAAACCATTGCTACGCTGGGGGTGCTGCTGTCGCTGGCGCACATCTGGTTTAATACCTTTTCAACCTTACCGGAGCTGTGGATCTCTGCCACCCACTTTGCTGGCTTTGCGATGATCTGCGCGCTGTGGTACCCGGCCAATATTCGTTGGCGCGATAGCAAAATCGCGCTTGGCGTTGATGTGATCATCGCCTTGGCGGCGTTGGCGTGTCTGATTTATATCCCTTTGGCGGAAGATGCACTCTATGCGCGCGGCGTGAAATTCGTCACCAGCGATTGGGTGTTTGCCATTCTGGCGATTGTGATTGTGATTGAAATGATTCGCCGCACCATGGGCTGGTTTATTCCGATGTTAATCCTCGTGTGTTTAAGCTACGTGGTGTTGTGGGGCAAATGGGCGAGTGGCATTTTCCACTTTCCGGGACTGAGTATGGAAACGCTGCTATACCGCAGTTTCTACTCGTCGGAAGGGATGTTCGGGTCGATTTCCCGTATCAGTTGGAGCTTTGTCTTCATGTTCATCCTGTTTGGCGCCTTTTTGGTGCGCTCTGGGGTGGGCGATTACATCATCAACGTTTCCCGAGCGGCGGCGGGTAAAGTGATTGGCGGCCCGGGATTCATTGCGGTGCTTGCCTCGGGCTTGATGGGATCGGTGTCGGGTTCTAGTGTGGCGAACACCGTCTCGACGGGTGTGATCACCATTCCGATGATGAAGAAAGCGGGCTTCCCGTCGCGATTTGCCGCCGGGGTTGAAGCGGCTGCATCCACGGGTGGGCAGTTGATGCCACCGGTGATGGGCGCGGGGGCGTTCATCATGGCGTCGTACACGCAAATTCCGTATGTCGATATTGTTGCGGTGTCGTTTATTCCGGCGCTGATCTATTTCTTGTCTGTGGCCTTTTTCGTCCGTATTGAAGCCAAACGCAGCGGCGTGCAGAAGGTGACCACCAGTGAGGAATCGTTCCTCAAAGTCTTGGTCTCGGGTTGGCATAACCTGATCCCCTTGGTGGTGTTGGTGACGCTGTTGATCAAAGGATTTACCCCGACGTATGCCGCGGGCCTGTCGATTTTGTCGGTGATTGTTGCCTCTTGGTTCTCGAAAGAGCATCGTATGGGCTTCAAGGAAATCATTGATGCGCTGGAGCAAGGCGCGAAGAACATGGCCACGACCGCCGTGCTTTTGGTAGGCATCGGGTTGGTCATTAACGTGATCAGTACCACCGGCATCGGTAACACCTTCTCACTGATGATCGATAACTGGTCGGGCGGCGATCTACTCACCATGTTGGTGCTGATCACGCTGGCGTCTTTGGTGCTCGGGATGGGGCTACCGGTTACGGCGGCGTATATTGTGTTGGGCACACTCTCTGCGCCTGCGCTGTACAAACTGATTGCAGAAAGCCAGTTGGTCGACATGATTGCTGCAGGCCAGTTACCTGAACAGGCCAAAGCGATCTTCATGTTGGCAGCGCCGGATAAACTGGAACTGCTCAATGCGCCGATGGCGCTGGAAAACGCCAAAGCGTTGGTCGATCTGGTGCCGGCGGATTTCCTCGATACGCTGCTACAACAAAGCTTGGGTCTTGAAGCGGTGGGCTTGGCGCTCCTTTCTGCACACCTCATCATCTTCTGGTTGTCGCAAGACAGTAACGTGACGCCACCGGTGTGTCTGACTGCGTTTGCCGCGGCGACGATTGCCAAAACACCGCCCATGCGCACCGGCCTGACGGCGTGGAAAATTGCCAAAGGCTTGTATCTGGTGCCGTTGCTGATTGCGTACACGCAGCTGATCGACTGGGATCCGGTCACCGTGATGACGATCGGTTTCTTTGCCATCGTGGGTACGTACGCCATGATCGGGGCGATCGAAGGCTTCTTGGAAGGCCCGCTCAACTGGTTGATCCGCGCTGTCTTGGCGGTGATCGGGATTGCGCTGGTGTGGCCAAACATCCCATTGGCGATTCGCGTGGTGTGTGTGGCATTGTTTGTGGCGATTTTCATCTACAGTGGTCGACGTCCGAACGTCGCGATGAAAGCGGCGTCGGCTTAAGGAGTACACATGAACACTCATTTTGATTATGTGATTGTTGGCGGCGGCATTGTGGGCGTCTCGACGGCTTGGCAACTCAAGCAGCAATACCCCGACAAGTCGATTTTGCTGGTGGAGAAAGAGGCGGGCTTCTCCCGCCATCAAACCGGGCACAATAGCGGGGTGATCCACGCGGGCGTCTACTACGCGCCCGGCAGCCTCAAAGCCGATTTTTGCAAACGTGGCGTCGAGCGCACGTTGTCGTTCTGCGCCAAACACGATATTCCGGTGGAGAATTGCGGCAAACTTCTGGTCGCCACCAACGAGGTTGAGCTGGAACGTATGCAGGCGCTGTTTGAGCGTTGCCTGCAAAATGAACTCGATGTGGCACTGCTCGATGCCGCGCAACTGAAACTGGCGGAGCCTAACATCACGGGGCTTGGCGCGATTTACGTTAAAGCGACCAGCATCGTGAACTACCGTTTAGTGACCGAAAAAATGGCGGAAGAGTTCAAAGCATTGGGTGGCGAAGTGTGCCTGAGCACCGAAGTGGTGGGGTTGAATGAAACCGATCAGGAGATCAGCGTGCAGTGTCGTTACAAAGGCTCACCGATCACCTTCCACAGTCAGTTTCTGGTGTCGTGCTCTGGCCTGATGGCCGATCGCATGACCAAGATGCTGGGGCTGGCGACGGATTTTCAGATCATTCCGTATCGCGGTGAATACTATCGCTTGGCGCCCAAACACAATCAGGTGGTGAAACACCTGATCTATCCAATTCCGGATCCGGAACTGCCGTTTTTGGGCGTGCACTTAACGCGCATGATTGATGGTTCGGTCACGGTTGGGCCGAATGCGGTGCAAGGGTTTAAGCGCGAAGGTTATGGCAAAGTGAACATCAGCGTGCGCGATGTGTGGGAGATGCTCAGTTTCAGTGGCTTCTGGAAAGTCACCGTGAAGAATCTGAAGACCGGGTTGGTGGAGATGAAAAACTCGCTGTGGAAACCCGGCTATCTGCAACTGGTGCGCAAGTATTGTCCGAGCATTGAACTGGCGGACTTGCAACCTTATCCGGCGGGGATTCGCGCTCAGGCGGTGTTGTCGGATGGCACTTTGGTGCATGATTTTCTGTTTGCCGAAAGCCCGCGCAGCTTGCACGTGTGCAACGCACCATCGCCGGCCGCGACCTCGGCGATGCCGATTGGGGAATACATCTGTCAGAAAATCGCACAGAAAGCGCCGCCCGCGCAATCTCAGGCGGCGTAATCTGACCGAATATGACAAAAGGGGCGTTCGCCCCTTTTTTGATCGCATGCGTTTGACTTCATGGGATTGATTGCAGTGGTTTAGCCGCATGGCGCATCACCGATTAGCGACACAAGTCGCCCAGCGTTGCACCTTGGGTGATGGTGAGCTCACCATCAAGCGTGCGATACACCACCGCATGCCACACTTGACCATCCTGCGTGTCGAACTCCAGTGCGTAGTTGGTGCCATTCACCACCTGCGTTTTCACGGCAAGAATCGATTTCAGCCGCACATTGTTGCCCATCTGCGCCAGCACTGCGTCTACCGCTTGTTCTGATTCCGGAGAGACTTCGGCGTCGTGCCAGCCTCCGGCCAGCTTCTCATTGCTGCACATGGCACTGCTGGCATTGTCGGTCACCTGCGGCGCTGCATTTTGGGTCGAGTTGCCTTCTGCTGTCGATTGCTGAGCCTGATCGCACCCGGCCAGCAGAATCAGACCGAGGCAAGGCATTACGAACTTTTTCATACGAGACCTTTTGGTTTACACATCGTTAAGGGTTAGACTTGCGTCCTTCGCTCCATTACGTTGTACTTCCTCAATATCGGAACAGAAACAAAAGGCCGTCAAGCTTATGTTAGAAAAAGAAAACCTGCTGAAACTGGCTCGGATGCAAATGCCGTTTGGCAAATACGCCGGACGTGTGCTGATTGACCTGCCGGAAGAGTATCTGTTGTGGTTCGATAAAAAAGGCTTTCCGGAAGGCGAGTTGGGGCAACTGTTGCAGTTGTGCTTGGCGCTGAAAATCGAAGGTCTCGACAGTGTGGTCAAGCCACTGAAACGGATGTAACGGCATGTTGGTGATTTCAAACAGCGTCACGCTGGCCGACTGGGAAATCGAAATCAACGCGATTCGTTCGGCGGGCAATGGCGGCCAGAACGTCAACAAGGTTGCCACTGCGATTCATCTGCGTTTTGATATCAAGCGTTCGTCGCTGCCTGCGGTTTACAAAGAACGATTGCTTAAATTGTCCGACAGCCGTATCACGACCGAGGGCGTGATCGTGATTAAATCGCAGGAATTTCGTACCCAAGTGCAGAATAAAGAAGCCGCGTTGGAGCGACTCAAAGAGCTGATCTTGTCCGCGATGGTCGTGCAGAAAAAGCGTCGCGCGACCAAACCGACGTTGGGCTCACAACGCCGCCGTATGGATGGTAAATCCAAACGTGGCGAAACCAAAGTCTTGAGAAAGAAAGTCGATTATTGAATGAAGTGAAGAGACGATAACCCCAAGTCGGTTGAGGTTGCTTGGGGTTATCGTTTTTTTTCGCGTATTGATGACCAGAAGTCAGATCGGAACCACCAGAATATCGATGGGGGATTTGTTGATCAGATGGCGAGAATAGGAGACTAACTTGCTGACAAAGTCATGGTGATGACCGCAAATCAGCAGATCAAAACCGTTATCGATGATGACTTGGCCGAGTTTGTCACTCAGATCGCCGGTGCCGACATAGAAATGTTTGATCGGAAAATCGCTGTATTGTTGTAGCGATTTGAGCATTTTGTTTGAGTGGTCATTGAGCGGTTTCTGGTTCGGATCGGCCTGAATGTCGATCAACTCTTTGTAGATCTCGCCAATGGTGCCATCGATATGGATAAATGACACATCCGCGCCGGTTCCCTCGGCAAACGACACCGCTTTATCGATGAGCGGCTTGCTGTCGTCTGAGAGTTCGAGCGCGACCAGGATATGTTGGTATTTCATCACGACACTCCTTATGCTTAGACACGGTTTGCCGATCAACAGATTGCGCACCATGACTGGTTTTGCAAACTTTTGCGGGGCGTGATCGGGCGATAACGTCATCATAGAACGCGCGAAAAAAAATTGTGTCGCAGCGGTAACAGATTGAAGAAAAATGCTCGAAAAAACAGCGATTATCCACACGATAACCGCGACAACGAGCGCATTGCACTTTTGATAGTAACGAGGAAATAACAATGACAACCAACAGAAGCAAACGACTGAGAAAGAAACTTTACGTGGGTGAATTTCAGGTACTGGGCTTCGCGTTTTCGTGCAAGGTGAACGCCGATGATGACACGCAATACGACGTGTTGCTCGACAGCTTCATCGATTTCATTGAAAGCCGTAATCTGGTGATGGGCGGTGGCGCGAATCACGAGTCGTTTGATGGGTTTGTGGTTGCCGAAGGCCGCTACGATTCAGCAACGGATGAAGACCGTGCAGCGGTTGAAAAGTGGCTGAGTGAACACGCGATGTGCTCACAGGTGCAGGTGGAAGCACTGGTTGACATCAACCACGGCGAGTAAGCACGTTCTTCGCTTGCTTTGTGCACTTTTTACCTCGTAGACTGGCGTTAAAATAGCCAGTCTTGAAAGGCGTCGTATGAACGAAGTGCACCACCTCAGTCTTTACATCGACTGCCCAGTGCAGACGGTGTATCAATTTGCGTCTAACCCCGTCAATCTGCCTTTGTGGGCGGCTGGGTTGGCGCAGTCCAACGTGATTCAAGAGGGCAACCTCTGGTGGGCTGAGGCGCCGTTTGGTCGGGTGCGGATTGAATTCGCTCCGGCCAATCCCTTTGGCGTCATGGACCACACGGTCGAACTCGAAGATGGCGAGCGGGTGTATAACCCGATGCGCGTTGTGCCCCATGGCGAAGGCTGCGAATTCACCTTCACCCTATTTCGCCGCGATGGCATGAGCGATGAAGCCTTCTTTCGCGACAAAATGGCGGTTATCAACGATCTCAACGTGTTAAAAGAGCGCATGGAAAACCACTGACACCTTAATCTCATCTATCAGTCAAGGAGCCGACGATGGATTTTAGCCTGCGACAGGCCACCCCAAACGATATGGAATTTTTGCTGACGCTGCGTGATGTCACCATGCGCCATTACCTTGAACAAGTCGGTGCGCCGACGTCGCGCGAGGCCTTTCTTCAGCGAATTCACTACCATTTTGATGACGCCAAAATCGTTCTCATTGATGACCAACCCGCCGGGCTATTTAAAGCCACCTTCTTACCCGATCGCAATCAATGGTATCTGGTGCAAATTCAGGTGCATCCCGATTTTCAGAATGCCCGAATCGGCAGCCGCCTGATTGCTGCACTCATTGAACAAGCCAAAACAGAAGGCGCCAGCGTTGGTCTGAGCGTGCTGAAGAGTAATCCGGCGCAGCACCTGTATGTGCGGCTTGGATTTCAGCGTACTGGCGAGTCTGAATTTGAATACGACATGGTGTGCCCAGCATGAATGATGTTGTCGCTCAATCCTCCCTCACTCTGACCCCGTTCACTGCGGCCGATTATCCGCAATTGATCGACTGGATCGATAGTGACGAACTCAATTATTTGTGGGGCGGGCCGAATTATCAGTTTCAGCTGACGGTCGAACAAATCGAGGGGCATTGTGCGCAGCCACAGGTGCATCCGTTTTTGTTTCGCGTTCAGGGTGTCGCTTCGGGGTTTGTTGAGTTGTATCAGGTTGATAGCCAGCACGTGCGGTTATGTCGTATTTTTATCGCTCATTCTCAACGTGGCAAAGGGCTGGCCAGCCCGATGATCGAACTGGCCATCGACGTCGCCGCAGTGCGACTCAATGCGGGTTTGCTGAGCCTCGCCGTGTTTGAACACAACGCGGTAGCACGTCATTGTTATCAACAACTGGGATTTGTCGAAACACAGCGGGAGCAAGGCTCGCGCTCATTCAACGGCCACTGCTGGCATTTAGTGCGCATGGAAAAAAACTTACCGCGACAGAAATCACATCACGCCGCTGAAATCACACCACAGGGAGAAACACATGCAAGTCGCGATACTGACGTTTGAAGGATTCAATGAGCTCGACTCTTTCATTGCTGCGGGAATTTTAAACCGAATGAAAGGCGACGGGTGGAACGTGCAAATCACCTCGCCAACGGCGCAGGTGACCTCGATGAATGGCGTCACCATTGATGCGCAGCAGCCTCTGGAATTTGCCAATCAGGCCGATGTGGTGCTGTTTGGCAGTGGCATTCTGACCCGGGATATTGCAAACGATGAGGCAATCTTGTCACGTCTGGCACTCAATCCGGCCAAGCAGCTTATTGGTGCGCAGTGTTCGGGCGCGTTGCTGCTGGCAAAGTTGGGCTTGCTGACAAACTTGCCAGCTTGCACCGATTTAACCACCAAACCTTGGGTGATCGAGGCGGGCGTTGAGGTCCTTAATCAACCCTTTTTTGCCCAAGGGTCGATTGCAACCGCGGGTGGCTGCTTAGCGTCGCAATATCTCGCCGCGTGGGCGATTGCCACTTTGGCCGGCACGCAAGCCGCAAGCGAGGCGATGTTTTACGTTGCGCCCGTTGGTGAAAAGGAGCAGACCGTGCAACACGCGATGTCGGTGATTTTGCCCTTTATTGACGCATAACTGCGCGATATTCACACAGTATGCATCGGTTATTCACTCAATGGTGAGTCACTCAATGGCTGGTGATGCGCGCTCTGAATCGCATTGAGCGTGCTGCGCACCAGCGCTTGGGTTTGCTGTTTCAGCAGGCGCACAAAATGCACCTCGATATCATTCAGCGAAACGGTGTCCGGCGTCACCAGATACATTTCGGTCACCGGTAGCGACTCATACGGCGGTAGCGGCCATAATAACCCTTGCGCCACATACGGCTTGGCGCTTTCCACCGTCAGCGCGCCAAAACCAAGTCCTGCCATAATCATGCGGCGAACTTCCTCTAAATTCGACGATACGGCAACCAATTTGCCCCAAAACTGCTGCTGATCGCGAAAGTGAGCAATCGCGTCCAAGCCTTCGCCGGGTTGGTCACTTTCAAACGAGATATAGGGCAGGCCTTTGATGTCGTCCAAGGTCAGGTCATCGCGCCCAAAGCAGAGATGGGTGCGGCCACAGTAAAACCCCATCTGCTCATAGCCGAGAAAATCACAACGAATCCCAGTTTTGGCGATTTTTTTGTTGCTGAGGCCAATATGCAGCAGGCCGTCGGCCACATGGCTGACAATGTCGGCACTCGGGTGCGTGTTGACGTTGAAAATGACGTTGGGAAACAGCGCATGGTATTGGGCGAGGGTGGCGTCAAACGCCGGGCATTGTAGATGGCTGGCAATCTCAATATTCAGCTCACCCTGAATATTATCCGTTTGATCGACAAACTGATCCGCCATGTTGCCGATGATTCGACCTACCGAAGAGGCGTATTCATACACTCGCATGCCGTGTAGCGTCAGGGCGAACACGCCTTTTTTACGCAGGATCAGCCGCTTGTCGACATGCTCTTCCAGCCGCTTCAATGCATTGCTGACACTGGGCTGGCTGAGTGACAGCTTCCGCGCCGCCGCACTGATGCCGCCTTCATTCACGATCGTGAGAAAGGTATAGAGCAGGTTCCAGTCGAGATTGCGCAGCAGGCGATCTTTGGCGTTGAGCATGGCGTGATGTCCTTGATGAGTTATCCATAGCGATACGCTATGTATATCATACTTATTCATCATTATGGATTTTATCCAACTTTCAACATACTCATTAGTGAGCTTGCATCGTTTGCGGTTGTGAAAGGAAGCGGTCTTCACGGCAAACGATAGTCTGGAATGAAATCATTCACCCCAACGACCGGACGTCTCTTGCGTCGTACGGGCATAACAATAGAAGAAGGGAATCCATGATGGCAAAAGGAAAAGGATGGGGCGCACTGCTTGCCACGTCACTGGCATTTGCGGCGTCAACCAGCGCCAGCGCAGAAACCATTAAAATTGGCACCGAAGGCGCGTACCCGCCGTTCAATTACTACACCGCTGATGGTCAGTTGGCTGGGTTTGATATTGAAATTGGTAAGGCGCTGTGCAGCGAAATGAAAGTGGAATGTGAATTTGTCGCTCAGGATTGGGACGGCATCATTCCGGCGCTGCTCGCGGGTAAGTACGACATGATTCTCGCCTCGATGTTTATTACCGAAGCACGTCAGCAGCAGGTCTCGTTCAGTGCGCCGTATCAGGCTTCTGCGATGACCTTTGTGGTTGATAAAAACTCAGGCATCAAAGATGTGTCGCCGAAAGCGATGAAAGGTCTCATCATCGGTGCGCAAAGCTCGACGACGCAGGCAGAATATCTGCTGGCCAACTATCCGGAATCGGATGTGCGCCTGTATCCGACTCAGGACGCAGTGAACCTCGATTTGGCCAGTGGCCGGATTGATGCGCAGGCGGGCGACATCATGCCAATGACCGACTGGCTGAGCTCAGACGACGGCGCGTGTTGCCACAAAGCGGGCGATCTGATTACCGACAGCAAATACGTAGGCGACGGCGTGGGCATTGCGCTGCGCAAAGAAGACGACGCTCTGCGTCAGCGTGTCAATCAGGCGCTCGCGAACATCATCAAAGATGGTACCTATCAGAAAATCAACGACGAGTTTTTCAAGATTAACCTGCTGACGCTGAAATAAGTCAGCCGACGGGTGGCGGCGTGAGTCGCCACTTGAATGGAATCACGAAGAGAGCGACGCGATGGATGATTTGATGTATCTGAGTCTGGGTGACAGTGGCTGGGGCGACGAACTGCTCAAAGGGCTGGCGATTACGCTCGGGTTGGCGCTGTGTGCGTTACCGGTGGGGATGGTGCTTGGCACGGGCGTCGCCGCACTGTCGATCAGCAAGCACAAAGGCCACCGCTGGTTTGCCACCGTGTACACCACGGTGCTGCGCGGCCTGCCGGAGCTGCTGACGCTGTTCATCATTTACCACGGCGTCGGTCTGCTGATTAACAAAACCCTGAAATGGCTTGATCCGAGCAACGGGTTTTTTGAACTCAACCCGTTTGGTGCGGGCGTGATTGCACTGGGCTTGGTCTTCAGTGGCTATGCGGCGGAAGTGCTGCGTGGCGCGTGGAAAGCCATGGATAAAGGCCAGCGCGAAGCGGGCTATTCACTGGCGATGGGCCGCGGGCAGATTTTCTGGCTGATTGAGCGCCCACAACTGCTGCGCTTGGCACTGCCTGGGCTGGGCAACCTCTGGATCAACCTGCTCAAAGACACCGCGCTGGTGTCGGTGATTGCGCTGGATGATTTGATGCGCGCGGCGAATATCGCGGTCGGCGCCACCAAGAAACCGTTCCTGTTTTATCTCACCGTGTGCCTGGCGTACTGGGCCGTGTGCGTCTGTTGTGAGCGGGTACTGGCTGCGATGGAAGTGCGTTCTAAACGCGGCATTCGCGTGAGTCGATAAGGAGACCGTCATGACCGAATTTATCGCTAAAGTCGCGCCGATGTTGCTGGATGGCGCATGGATGACACTCAAAATCACCTTTATCTCAGTGTCACTGGCGGCGTTGCTGGCGCTGCCGATGTCGCTGCTGCGCATTCAGCGTGCGCGCGTTTATCGCTGGCCGGTGCAGTGGTTCATCTCGTTCTTTCGCGGCACGCCGCTGATTGCACAACTGTTTTTACTCTATTACGGCTCCGGGCAATTTCGTCCGTGGCTGATGGAGATGGGGCTGTGGCACTTTTTCCGCGACCCGTTTAACTGCGCGCTACTGGCGTTCACGTTCAACTCGCTGGCTTATCAGACGGAAATTCTGCGCGGCGCGATTCAGTCGGTCGACGCCGGTGAAATTGAAGCGGCCAAGTCGATGGGGATGAACAACAGCCTGCTGTATCGCCACATTGTGCTGCCGCTGGCGTATCGGATTGCGTTTCCGGCACTGGGTAATGAATGCATTTTAATGCTCAAAGGCGGCGCGGTGGCCAGCGTGATCACCGTGATGGATTTAATGGGCCAAACTCGGCGCGCTTTCTCACAAACTTTTGATATTTCGACGTACTTTTTGGCGGCAGGGTTGTACCTCATCATCGCGACGGTGTTTGTGATGGTCTGGCGTCAGGCAGAGCGTTACCTCTACCGACACCAGATTCAGCGAACGCCGGAAGCAACACCCGTGACCGCTGCTGCGACCTGATTTCTCCACGTTTACCACCACCTGATGGCACCGGGAGTGATGGCTCTTGTGGGCTCGTTTGACTTTAAAAAGGACTAACACAATGAACAAGATTGAATTGAAAACCCCTTACTTAGTGTTTCTGGGCGATGCCAATGACCTGCTGATGGCGAAAGTGGCGAAAGGTGTGGCGCATTGGCGCCCGGAAAAATGCCTGGCGCAATTTCGTCTGCCGGGTGCCAAAGCCGATTTGGGCATAGCGGAAATGTCACCGCGTGAAGCGGCGGCGTGCGGCGCCAAAACCTTCATTCTGGGGCTTGCGCCGGTGGGCGGCACTTTGCCGATGGCGTGGTTGGATATTCTGATTGACGCGATGGAAGCGGGCATGGATATCGCCAGCGGCCTGCATATGCGCCTCAACGATATCCCTGAGCTGGTGGCGGCGGCTGAGCGCACCGGGCAAAAACTGATTGATGTGCGTGTTCCCCAAGGGCCGATGGTGTGTGGCACGGGGTTACCCCGTGGTGGGAAACGTCTGCTGAGTGTCGGCACCGATTGCTGTGTAGGCAAAATGTTCACCACGCTGGCGATTCATCGTGAACTGGAACAACGTGGCGTGGCCGCGACGTTTCGCGCGACCGGTCAAACCGGCATTCTGATTGAAGGCAGCGGTGTTCCGGTCGATGCCGTGGTGTCTGATTTTATCTCCGGCATGGTGGAAAACCTGTCGCCGGACAACGCACCGGAGCACTGGGACATTATTGAAGGTCAGGGTTCGCTGCTGCATCCGGCATACGCGGGCGTGAGTTTGGGTCTGCTGCATGGCGCGCAGGCGGATGTGATCATTGTGTGCCACGAAGCGGGCCGCACGCAGATGGACGAGATGCCGGGCTTTAGCGTGCCGGATCTACAAACCACCATCGACATCAACCTGACCATGGGCCGCGTGACGAACCCGAACATTCGTTTAGGTGGTATTGCGCTGAACACGGTCAATCTGACTCAGGAAGCAGCGCTGGCTGAAATCGCCCGCGTTGAGAAGCAGTTTGGTGTACCCGTGGTTGATCCAGTGCGTACAGGCGTGGCGAAGATCGTCGATGGCCTGACTGAGGTGTGTTATGCGTAAGATGAGTGTACGCGTTGAGCAATGGCCGCTGCACGAACCGTTCGTCATTTCTCGCATGGCGCCGATGCTGCATGGCGAAGTCGTGGTGGTGGAAATTGAGCAGGATGGCTGTGTGGGGCGCGGCGAATGCGAGCGCATGGACATTTTTGAGCCCGATTATCCGTTCGATGTGCTGGCGGATGTGCAATCTGCGGTGGCCGCAGTTGAAGGCGGCATCAGCCGTGATGCACTGCGCGAACTGCTGCCTTCCGGCGCACCGCGTAACGCCATTGACTGCGCGCTGTTTGAACTTGAAGCCAAGTTGCAGCAGCAGCCCGCTTGGCAGGTGGCCGGATTTGATGCCGCACCGCACCCTGTGACGACCGTTTTTACCTTGTCACTCGACAGCGCGGAGAATATGGGCCGCGCCGCTGCCGCGCAGAAGCATCGACCGATCCTCAAACTCAAACTGGGCCGCAGCGGCGATTTAGAGCGGGTACGTGCAGTACGCGCCGCCGCGCCCAATACGCGCTTAGTGATTGATGCGAACACGGGCTGGAGCTTTGCTCAGTTATGCGACTATCTGCCTGAGCTGGCAAAACTGGGGGTGGAAATGGTGGAGCAGCCGCTGGCGTTTGAAGAAGAGCATCTGCTGGAAACCATCACGCCGGTTCTGCCGATCACCGCTGATGAATCGTGCATTGATCGCACCTCGCTGGCGGCGCTCAAAGGACGCTATCAGGCAGTGAACATCAAGCTGGATAAAACGGGCGGCATGACGGAAGCGCTGGCACTACTCAAAGAGGCGCAGGCGATGGGCTTTGAGGTGATGGTCGGTTGCATGATTGGGACGTCACTGGCGATGGCTCCGGCACTTCTGCTGGCGCAGCAAGCGCGCTGGGTGGACATCGACGGGCCTTTATTGTTGTCCGAAGATCGCTCTCCCTCGCTCCACTACCGTGACAGTGTGGTGGAACCGAGCGAAGGCGTGTGGGGCTGAGGCGGATTGCCTGCCACGGTGTGATTGTTTGTTGTTCCCCTTGAGCCATGGTATTCGCCATGGCTTTTTTGTTTTTGCGGATGAATTTTCGCCGTGACGTCCACTCTTGAATCTATCGCCATTCGGATTGAGCTGTTATTTAGAGCTCATATTTAATTTGATGTTTTATTCAAAATAATTAAATAAAAATCTGAATTTGAATTAATCAAAGTGTTGCATTGATACGCAAGTTAAAAATAATCTTATCATTGCGTTTCTCTTCTCGATTTATTCTATAAATAATTATTATAAAACAATCAGTTAATTAAATTTATTTGAAGTAATTTCAAAGGAATATGTTTCGATTTTGTTTAATATGTTGATATTTTATTGTGTTTAAATTTACTATGTGACGAGCCCTGTGGGTATTTATTATGGGCGGAATGGAATATAAAAATTCATTTTATTTGTTTTATTTGCATGAGTTTTCATGATGAAGAAATAAAGCTGATTAATTATTCGCTTTTTCTTGGTCAAATCGGTTCAGGCTGGACTGAGGTCGCAACCTAGGTCACAGCCTAGGTCACAGCCTAGGTGATTCGATCACCGCTCATGCAAATCGATGCGAAAGGACTTTCGGTGTGTTGCCCCGTCTTGGCCGAGCAAGCAGATTGCTGCGGTGAGTGAAGGTGAATGGTCAACCGAAAATGGGTGCGCGAGCCGGCCACTCAACATGGAACGTAGTAATCACGATATGACCTCATCTTCTTCGCCTCACAGAATCGGACTCTATGTCCCTCAACCTTGCTCACTGCTGACCTTGGGTGCGATCACCGAGTCGCTGGCCTGCATCAACCAGATTCTGGACGAAGAAAAATACACGCTCTTTTACATCGCCGAACAAACCGACCAACCCGTGACGATAGCGGCGGGGCTGACGCTTCCTGCCGAACAGGCCATCAGCGACGCGCTCGATTGCCAACTGTTGATTGTACTGGCAAGCCATGCGCCGCAAGCGGCGTTGAGCGATGACGTCAAACGAGCGCTGGCGGTGTATGCCGCCCGCGGTGATTCACACCTGCTGGCGCTGGATAACGGCGGCTGGTGGCTGCTGGAGAGTGGCATCGGGTTGGACGCGACGTGGGCGTGGCACGGTCACACGCTGGATGCGGCGGCGCAGCGTTATCCGCAACTGGCGCTCAATCACGAACTTTACGTGCTCAGTGAACGCCTCAGTAGTGGCTGCGGTCAGGCGGCCGCGCTCGATTGCCTGCTGGCCTATCTCAGCCGTTTTGAAAGCGAAGAGACGATTCAAACGTTGGCAGATGCATTGTGTCTTGAACGGGTCAGGCCGGGCAGTGATAAGCAGCGCGTCACCAGCGGCGCAGAGATGCAACCGAGGCTGCAACAGGCGCTCGCGCTGATGGAGAGCAACCTCGAAGAGCCGCTGTCGAGCGATGAACTGGCAGAGCTGGTGCACATTTCCCGTCGCCAGCTAGAACGCTTGTTTAAGCGTTACCTCGATACCATGCCAGCGCGCTACTACTTGCAGTTGCGGCTGAAAAAAGCGCGTCATCTGCTGCAAACCACCAACCAGTCGGTGGTGCAGATTGGCCTGATGTGTGGCTTTTCCAGCGGGCCTCATTTTTCGTCGGCCTATAAGGCGCACTACGACATGACGCCGAGGGATGAGCGGGCAAAACGCTTCAAAACGTTTTAAAGCAGTCCGTTTAAGTCGTCCGTTTAAATCGGGGGTGAAAATCTATAAGTTTTGGTCGGAAATCCGAACGAATTCTGGTAATCGATTGAGTAATCTGGTGGGAATGGAATAACACAATGAGGCACACAACATGACGCTCACGCCAAACAGAACCGATTTCGACCAATACATGATCCCAATGTTTTCTCCTGCACCGTTTATTCCGGTTCGCGGTGAAGGCTCGACCGTTTACGACCAGCAAGGCAAACAATACATCGATTTCGCTGGCGGCATTGCGGTGAACGCACTGGGTCATGCGAGCCCGCTGCTGAAAGCGGTTCTGACCGAGCAAGCGGACAAGTTGTGGCATCTCGGCAATGGTTACACCAACGAGCCAGTGCTGGCGCTGGCTCGCACGCTGGTGGAAAGCACTTTCGCAGACAAAGTGTTCTTTTGTAACTCGGGCGCGGAAGCGAACGAAGCGGCGCTGAAATTGGCTCGTAAGTACGCGCTGGATAAACACGGCAGTGATAAGAACGAGATTGTCGCCTTTCGCAATGCGTTCCACGGTCGCACGCTGTTTACCGTGACCGCGGGCGGTCAGCCAAAGTACTCACAAGATTTCGCGCCGCTGCCAGGGGGGATTCACCACGTTGATTTCAACGATCTGGATGCGGCGAAACAGGTGATCGGCCCACAAACGTGTGCGGTCATCGTGGAACCCATGCAAGGCGAAGGCGGTGTCGTTCCGGCAACGCCTGAGTTCCTGCAAGGCCTGCGCGCGCTGTGTGATGAGCACGATGCCGTGCTGATTTTCGATGAAGTCCAAACGGGCGTTGGCCGCACCGGACACTTGTATGCGTACATGCACTATGGCGTGGCGCCGGATGTGCTGTCGACGGCCAAAGCACTGGGTGGCGGTTTCCCGATTGGCGGTATTCTGACCACCAATCAATTTGCTCCGGCGCTGTCGGTTGGCACGCACGGCACGACCTACGGCGGTAACCCGCTGGCTGCGGCTGTTGCGGGTGCCGTGCTGAGCGAGATTAATCAGGACGCGTTCCTGCAAGGCGTGAAAGCCAAGCACGATCACTTTGTAACGCGTCTGGAAAGTCTCAATGCCAAGCTTGGCGTGTTCAAGCAAGTGCGTGGCCTCGGTCTGTTGATCGGCTGCGAACTGACTGCAGAGCACGCGGGGCAGGCGAAAACCATCAGCAACATGGCGGCCGAGTATGGCCTGATGACGCTGATTGCCGGCCCGAACGTGGTTCGTTTTGCACCGGCACTGAATATCACAACCCACGAAATCGATACCGGTCTGGATCGATTGGAACAGGCACTGGAAGCCTTTACGCATAAGGAATAAATCATGATTTTATTGCGTCCTGCAAACTTAGGTGATCTGAACGAGATCGAGCGTCTGGCACACGACAGTGGGCCGATGGTGTGCACCTTGCCCGCCATGCGTGATCATCTGATGAAAAAAGTGGAACGTTCGGTTTCCGCCTTTGAGCAGGACGTCATTTGTCCGGGAGAAGAGTCTTACTTCTTTGTGTTGGAAGAGACTCAAACCGGAAGTTTATTGGGCACGGGAGCGATCAACGCACTGGCGGGCTACCGCGAACCGTTTTACGCGTTTCGCAATGACATTCTGATCCACTCATCACGAGCGTTGAATGTTCACAGCCGCATCCATGCGCTGACGCTGAATCACGATCTGAGTGATCACTCCCAATTGTGCTCGTTTTATGTGGTTCCCTCACTCAAAGCGACCACCTACCCCTCACTGATCACCCTCGGTCGTCTGCTCTATATGAGCGCGTTTCCGATTCGTTTTGCCAGTGAGTGGATGGCGGTTCTGCCCGGTATTGCAGACAAGAACGGTCGAGCCCCGTTCTGGGAGCATGTCGGCAGAAAATTCTTCGGCATGGATTACAACCAAGTCGAGTACTACAACGGCACGCGCGACAAAACCTTTGTTGCCGAGCTGATGCCACACCACCCGCTGTACGTGCCGCTGATTGATGAAGAAGCGCAAGCGGTGATGGGGCAGGTTCACCCGGATGCGGAATTGCAGTGCCAGCTGCTGAGCGATGAGGGGTTTGAACCAGATAAATACGTTGAGATCTTCGATGCAGGTCCAATCCTGACCGCACCGCGCAATACGTTGTCGGTGTGGCATGGCATGCAGCGCAGCAAAATTGCAGCGCAACCACTCGGTGGAAAAGGCATGCCATTTTTGGTCGGCTTTGAAGGTTTGCACGGCTTCAGCGCCATGATTGCTGAAGGCACGTTGTCAGGGAACCAGTTGAGTATCGAGCAAGGAATGATGGAAGAAGCGGGGCTGCAATCTGGCCAGCCGGTGTGGATCGTCTCGCTGTAACACTTTCATCGTCAACAAGGAACAAGGAATCAGGACTATGATGGTAATTCGCCCGGTAACGAGGGATGACAAACAGGCGCTGCTGAAGCTGGCGACCAAAACCGGGGTAGGATTTACGTCTCTGCCAAACAACGAAGCGCGTCTGACCGATCGGATCGAACGGATGATGGCGACCTGGGAAGGGGACGCGCCACTGCACGATCAGGGTTACCTGTTTGTGCTGGAAGAAACCGAAACCGGTGAAGTGGTTGGGATCAGCGGCGTGGAAGTCGCGATTGGCCTGACGGAAGCTTGGTACGATTTTCGTGTCGGCACACTGGTTCATGCCTCCAAAGAACTGAATGTGTATACGCAGATGCCGACGCTGTTTCTGAGTAACGACCACACCGGTTACAGCGAACTGTGTACGCTGTTCCTTGACCCGGATTACCGCCAGGGTAAGAACGGTCACCTGTTGTCAAAGTCGCGCATGCTGTTTATGGCGACGTTTCAGGACAAATTTGCCGACAAGCTGATCGCTGAAATGCGCGGCGTGTCGGATGAAAACGGCCACTCGCCATTCTGGGAAAGTTTGGGCCGCCATTTCTTTGCGATTGATTTCAGCGAAGCGGATTACCTGACGGGGATCGGCCAGAAAGCCTTCATTGCCGAACTGATGCCAAAGCACCCACTGTACGTCGATTTCCTGACGGAAGAAGCCAAAGCCGTGATTGCCGAAGTGCATGAAAACACGCTGCCAGCCCGTAAGATTCTGGAAGGCGAAGGCATGCGTTACGAAGGCTACATCGACATCTTTGATGCAGGCCCAACGCTGGAAGCGTACACCCGAGATCTGCGCATCGTGCGTGATTTTGAAACCCGTAAAGTCGTCATTGCTGAGCACATCGAAGACACTGAAACCACGTTACTGATCGGCAACGAAAGCTACCAGAACTACCGCGCGCTGATTGGCAATCAGCCATGCACCGAGACGGACATTGTGCTGTCGGCAGCGCAGGCGAAAGCGCTGCGAGTGAGCGATGGTGACCACGTGCGCATTGCGCCGCTGTTTGCCAAGGAGAAACGTCATGACCTCGCGTGATCTGTTGATTGACGGCGAATGGCTGCAAGGCCAAGGCGCTGCTTTGTCGAAATACAACCCGGGCGATCTGCAAACCCTCTGGTCGGGCAATGCGGCCAGCGATGCGCAGGTGGATCAAGCGGTCCAAGCCGCCCGTGAAGCGTTCCCAAGCTGGGCGCGCACGGAGCTTGAAGCGCGTATCGAGATTCTGAACCGTTTTGTTGCCAACCTGAATGAAGCGCGCGACCGCCTGGCGGACGTGATTGCTCAAGAAACCGGTAAGCCCAAGTGGGAAGCGCTGACCGAAGTACAGGCGATGATGAACAAAGTGCAGATCTCCGTGCAGGCGTATCATGAACGCAGTGGGCAGAAAGTGACGGCGATGGCTGAAGGTCAGGCCGTGTTGCGCCACCGTCCTCACGGCGTGCTGGCGGTGTTTGGTCCGTATAACTTCCCGGGCCATTTGCCCAACGGTCACATTGTGCCCGCGCTGCTTGCGGGGAACTGCGTGGTGTTTAAGCCAAGTGAGCTGACGCCGTGGACGGCGCAAGTCACGCTGGAAATCTGGCAGCAGTCGGGTCTACCGGCTGGCGTACTCAACCTCGTTCAGGGCGCAAAAGAGACTGGGATTGCCCTCTCTTCGCATCAGGATATCGATGGTCTGCTGTTCACTGGCTCAGCCAATACCGGTTATCTGCTCCACCGTCAGCTTTCCGGCCAGCCGGAGAAGATTCTGGCGCTAGAAATGGGCGGCAACAACGCGCTGATCGTTGATGAATACGACAACTTGGATGCCGCCGTGAACATCGTGGTGCAATCGGCCTTTATCAGTGCCGGACAGCGTTGTACCTGTTCACGTCGTTTGCTGGTGCGCGCTGGCGCGCAAGGTGATGCACTAATTCGTCGCCTGATTGCCGTGACGCGTGATCTTCGCATCGGTCAGTGGAACGACGATCCGGCGCCATTCATGGGCCCGGTGATTTCAACCGCGGCGGCAGAGCAACTGTTGGCGGCGCAGGACAAACTGATTGCCCTTGGTGCTGAGCCGTTGTTGCGTATGGCAAAGCTCAATGATCACAGCGCCATGCTGTCGCCGGGCATTCTTGAGGTATCGTCGGTCAGCGAGCTGCCGGATGACGAATATTTTGGTCCGCTGCTGAGCATCATTCGCTACGACAGCTATGATCAAGCCATCAAATTGGCGAACCGTACCCGTTTCGGTCTGGCGACCGGCCTGATTTCGCCACAACGTGAAAAATACGAACAACTACTGATTGAAGCGCGTGCCGGGATTGTGAACTGGAACAAACCGTTGACCGGCGCGTCCAGCAATGCGCCATTTGGTGGCACCGGCGCATCCGGTAACCACCGCCCGAGCGCGTACTACGCCGCGGATTACTGTTCTTGGCCGATGGCGTCACTGGAACAGGATCATTTGACCCTGCCAGAAAAACATTTACCCGGCCTCCAATTTAACTAAAAGGCGAGAAGGAGTACTCCCCTATGTCAGTGAAACAAGCGTATGAAGTGAACTTCGATGGTCTCGTCGGTTTAACGCACAACTATGCCGGTCTGTCGTTTGGCAACGTGGCCTCGACCTCGAACAAAAATGCAGTTGCGAACCCGAAAGTGGCGGCGCTGCAAGGTCTGCAAAAGATGAAAACCCTGTCCGACATGGGGTTCAAACAAGGCGTACTGCCACCCCAAGAACGTCCATGCGTGCACACGCTGCGTAAACTGGGCTTCTCGGGTACCGATGCCGAAGTGATTGCGCAGGCGGCGAAGAAAGCGCCGCAACTGCTGGCGAACGTGAGCTCGGCTTCTTCCATGTGGGTCGCAAACGCGGCGACGGTGTCACCGTCAGCTGACACGGCGGATCGCAAAGTGCACTTTACCGTGGCGAACCTGAACAACAAGTTCCACCGCTCGATTGAAGACATCACCACCGGCAATGCGCTGCAGGCGATTTTTGCCGATGCAAACCACTTTGCGCACCACGCGGCGCTGCCTCAGCAAGCGCTGATGGGCGACGAAGGCGCTGCGAACCACAACCGTCTGTGCCGCAGCTACGGTGAGCAGGGTGTGGAAGTGTTTGTTTATGGGCGTCAGGCGTTTGGTGGTCAGGTTGAACCACAGAAATTCCCGGCGCGTCAAACCCGTGAAGCGAGTGAAGCGGTGGCGCGCCTGCATCAACTGGATGAATCGCAAACTGTGTTCCTGCAGCAGAATCCGCAGGTGATCGACCAAGGTGTGTTCCACAACGACGTGATCGCGGTGAGCAACGGTCCGGTGCTGTTCCACCATCAGGAAGCGTTTATTCATCAAGCGCAAGTGTTTGACGAAATTCGCCACAAATTGGGCCGTTTTGACTGTGAATTCACTCCAATTGAAGTGCCGTCCGCGAAAGTGTCGGTGCAAGATGCGGTCGGGACGTACCTGTTTAACAGCCAATTGCTGACCAAAGCTGACGGTCGCATGATGATTGTGGTTCCGGAAGAGTCACGCAAGAACGAGCGCGTGTGGACGTACCTTAATGAACTGGTGACCAGCGGCGGCCCGATCAACGAAGTGAAAGTGTTCGACCTGCGTGAAAGCATGTGCAACGGCGGTGGTCCTGCGTGTTTGCGTCTGCGTGTGGTCTTAAACGACGACGAACTGCGCGCGGCGAATCCCAAAGCACTGATGAACGATGGCTTGTATCTGTCCCTGACGCAGTGGGTAGAGAAACACTACCGTGATCGTCTGACCGAGGCGGATCTGGCAGACCCACAATTGCTGGTGGAAAACCGCACTGCACTGGACGAGCTGACTCAAATCATGGGTCTGGGTTCTATCTATCCGTTCCAGCGCTAAGAGGTTGCGATGATGCAATTTCTGCACGAAACATTGGCGGGGGATGTTTATTCCCCGCAGTCTGGTGAAACACCAGCTCTACATTGGCAGCGTAGCGCGCCCGGCGTGATTGAATTCACGCCGAAAGCCGCGTGCGAAAAGAGTGTCGTGATCTCTGCCGGTATTCACGGCAACGAAACGGCACCAGTCGAGATCGTGGCGCAACTGGTGCAGGATCTGCTTAGTGGCGAGCGAAAACTGGCGGTTCGTTTGCTGGTGATTCTGGGGAATCTGCCGGCGCTGCGCCGTGGTGAACGCTATCTGGATGTGGATATGAATCGTTTGTTCAGTGGCAAGCATCACAATTATGAGCCGTGTGACGAAACCCGTCGCGCCGCGCTGATTGAAACGCTGGTGAGCGCCTTTTATCAGGCTGAGCCAGAGACGCAAAGGGTGCACTTTGACCTGCACACCGCGCGCAAACCGTCGTTCCATGTCCGCTTTGGTCTGATGCCGCATGTCGACTGTGGCAAATATCCGGCAGACACCCTCGAATGGCTGCGCTGTGTGGGCCTCGAAGCGCTGGTGATTAACCATGCACCTGCCGCGACGTTCAGTTACTTCTCCAGCCAGCAATGTGGTGCAGACAGCTGCACATTGGAGCTGGGTAAAGCATTACCGTTTGGCGAAAACGACCTCAGTCAGTTTGTCGGTATCGAGCAGGGGTTGCAGGCGCTGGTCAGCGATGAAGTCACGCCAGATCACAGCGCCGAGGCCATGCCGGTGTACAAAGTGAGTCAGGAACTGACGAAACGGTCGGAAGCGTTCAGGCTCAATTTTGCCGAAAGCGTCGAGAACTTTACCGCGTTTGAACGGGGTGAACTGCTGGCGCAAGATGGGGACACGGAATACCGCGTTCAGCAGGAAAAGGAATGGCTGATCTTCCCGAATAGCGGCGTTCGTCCGGGCTTACGTGCTGGATTGATGCTGACCCGCTCGTCGCTAGATGAATGGATTGCCTGAGTCGCATCACGGTCACCGAGAGCCACGCTTTGTCGTGGCTCTTTTTTGTCTAGAGAAAAACCCCCAGCTAGGCTGAGGGTTCCGTTTTTTGTCCGCTATTTTGCGGGGCGTTATTTGAGCTGAAGCGCTTCGACGCAGCTTTGATTGCGTCCTTGCGCTTTGGCTTTGTAGAGCATGGTGTCGGCGAGCATCAACATCGCTTCGGTGCTGCCCGGTTGCTCTCCCGGCCAATAAATTGCGCCGCCCGCGCTGACGGTGAGCAGCGCAGTTGGCGAACCGGTGTGCGCGATCGCCTGCTGTTCAAGTTGATGTTTGATGCGCTGGGCAATGTGCGCCAGCCCCGCTTCGTCGGTATCGGGCAGCACCATCACAAACTCTTCACCGCCGTAGCGTGCCACGAGATCTGTCGAACGCAGGCAGCTCTGCTTGAGGTTTTGCGCGACTTGGCGCAGCGCGTCATCTCCGGCGATATGGCCGTAGCGATCGTTGTACTGCTTGAAAAAGTCGATGTCGATTAACAGCACGCCCAAACTTTCCTGTTTACGAAAGGCATGGCCCAATTGCGTGTCGAGGTACTGATCAAAATGGCGGCGTGAACTCACCCCCGTCAGGCCATCGACATAAGCCAGTGAGCGCAGCAAATCGGATTGATGCTTTAAGGTCAGATGCGCGCGAACGCGGTGTTTAAGGGTATTGGCGTTGATCGGTTTTTGTAGAAAATCGACCGCGCCCGCATCCCAACAGGCATTTTCATCGTCTTGATCGGTGAGGGCGGTGACGAAAATGACCGGAATGGTGGCGATGTCCGGATCGCGTTTGAGGGTTTGACAGGTGTCCCAGCCGTTCATGTCTGGCATCAACACATCCATCAAAATCAGATCCGGTTTGTGTTCGCGGCATACCGCGAGCGCTTGTTGGCCGGAGGTGGCCATCAGAACATCGTACTCTTTTTTCAGTAATTGGTAGATCAACTGAATATTGGTGGGCTGATCATCGACCACTAACACGGTGAATTTGGGTTCTGCCATTAACTCTGGAGAAAAAGAGTTATGATGCATCGGCTAAGCCTTTTTTCGTTTTGATTTGTCCTAAAATTGCAGCGGCTTGTTCGAACGCCAGATTCTGCATATGCGTAGACAGTTCCTCTGTCTGATATGCATCAATATATTGAAGTTGCTCATGAATTTCATCAAATAAACTCATTGCAGCCATGTTCGATGTCTTCAAACAATGGAAAAGTTGCTCGATTTTTGAATCCAGTTCAGAAAATTTAACCCCAGTGGTGTCAGGGTAATTTGAGTCGGCTTGGTCGGCGAGCAGCAAGTCATGCAGGTTGCGCAAGCGAGAATGTGCCACCAAGACCTCTGCCAGCAAACTGCTGTTGCGTGCGATGACACTGTCGGGATCTTGCGCGCAGTATTGCTCGGCCTGTTGCAGTTTTTTCGCCAGAGAGGCCAGCCCACAACTGGCCGCACCACTTTTCAGGCTGTGATACAGCAAACGCGCCGTTTTCGCGGGCAGCTGGGGTTGCTGAAATTGTGGAATCGCCTGCTGAATGTCATCGGCAAATTGCTGCACAACGCGTGCGTAAATGCTGCGATCGCCAAGGCGTTCAATGGCGGTCGTCACATCAATATGATGGGTCTCTCCGTATGCAATCGCCTGTAACGGGCGCGCCGACTGCGTCTCTTCGGCTGCGACCGAAGGCGCTTCTTGCTGCACGGCGCTGGTGTATTGCAGGATTTTTTCGACCACTTCACCAATGTGGAAGGGTTTGGCGATGTGATCGTTCATGCCGGCATTCAGACACGCCACCTTGTCTTCCGGCATGGCATTGGCGGTCATGGCCAGAATCGGCAGGTCGGCAAAATGCGCCATTTGGCGAATGCGCCGCGTGGTTTCGTAACCATCCATATCCGGCATCTGCACATCCATCAAGACCAGCGAAAATTCCTGTTGGTCGAGTGCCGCCAGCGCTTCCACGCCACTTTCCGCTTCGACAATGGTGGCCCCTTGCTGGCTGAGCAGTTCGGTGGCGACCAAGCGATTGGTCGGATTGTCTTCCACCAAGAGCAGTTTCAAGCCTAATAGCGCTTGCGATTGTGCTCTGTAGCCGAGTTGCTCATCGCGTGGCTGATTGCGGTTGTTGACCACATCCAGCAGGGTATTTTTCACCATGTCGGGCGTGACTGGTTTCACCAACAGCGCATCGAGCAGTGACTGGGTCTCTTCCAAGTGCTCATCCAACAGCTCACGGCCAAACGCAGTCGCCATCACCACCAACGGCGTTTTACTCAGCGCCATGCCGTGGCGCACTGATTGCGTCAGGCTCAGGCCGTCCATACCGGGCAGTTTCCAGTCGATAAACAGCAGATCAAACGGCTGGCCATTGGCATCCGCTTGTTCAATGGTGTCGATGGCGTGTTCTGCATCGGCAACCGCGGTGACATGGCAACCCAAGCGTTGCAACAGATCGTCGAAAATCAGGCGCGCGGTGTTGTTGTCTTCCACGATCAGGACTTGAAGGCCGTCGGGTAAATCCGCACTGGGCTCGGGTTGACGCTCCTCATCAACACAGCCAAGGTTGACGGTAAAGCTAAATTCGCTGCCCACACCTTGCTTACTTTTCACCTGCACGCTGCCTTCCATTAAGCCGACCAAGTGCTTCACAATGGAAAGTCCAAGCCCCGTGCCGCCATAGCGGCGACTGATGGAGGATTCTGCTTGGCTAAAGCCTTGGAACACGATGCGCTGTTGCTCTTCGGTCATGCCAATGCCGGTATCGGAGACCGTGATGCGCAGCACGCAGCGATCGCCGTCGTGAGATTCGGTTTGGATCGATACTTTGACTTCACCGGCTTCGGTGAATTTGATCGCGTTGCCCGCTAAATTGAGCAGGATCTGACGCAGACGCAAGCTATCGCCAATCAGGTACGTCGGCACGTCTTCATCAATCTGATAGATGATCTCCAGATGCTTATGCTGCAGGTTGGAGGAGAGCAGAATGCCGGTTTCATGCATCAGTTCGGGCAGAGAAAAGGGTTGCTGCTCAATCTCCATTTTGCCCGCTTCAACTTTGGAGAAATCAAGGATGTCGTTGAGCAGCACCAGCAGCGATTGCGCGGCATTTTGCGTCTTGTTGAGGTAATCACGCTGCTGTTTGTTGAGATCGGTATTCTGTGCAATTTGCAGCAAACCGAGAATGGCATTCATCGGCGTGCGCAGTTCGTGGCTCATGTTGGCCAAAAAGTCGGATTTAGCGCGGTTGGCTTGCTCAGCCAGTTCCTTGGCTTCTGCCAGCTCTTTTTCACGCTGCAAAGTTTCGGTTAAGTCGTAAGCGATGCCCAGGTAACCCACCGGTTCTTGATGGTCATCCAACAGGCAACTGACGATCAGGCGAATCGGAATGTGATGGCCATTTTTATGCACGTAGGTCCAGCGGGTGATGTCGACAAAACCAAGGCGCGCTTTGGCGACAAACACATCGAAACCGGGGTGAATGGTTTCGCCCAGCTCTTGGGACAATTGCTTGGCGCGCGTGGCCACTTCTTCCATCAGATGGAAGCGGGACGGGGTGCACACGCCGACCATTTCGGCGGCGGTGTAGCCCAATAGTTTTTCTGCCGACGGGTTAAACACGGTAATGATGCCATCAAGGTCGGAAGCGATGATGGCGTAACCGGCGCTGCTGAGAATGGTACGCTGCATGGCGTTGATCTGCGCCATCGCTTCGGTGCGTTCGGCAACTTGTTGTTCAAGCTTGGCGTTGGCCTCTTTTAGCGCTTGTTCGGTGGCAAGCGCCAGTTCTGCTTCATGCTTCGCGGCTTGCGCGCGACGCGTGGTGACCAGTTGCAAGCTGAAGACGATTAACACAATCACCAAGGTACTGCCAAGAATTTCGCGATAAATATACTCATTGGGCGGCAACGGCAGCGAATCGACAAAACTCTGTTTGGCGGTCAGGTTCAGCGCCCAGTCACGGCCAAACAGCCAGATAATTTGTTGGGTTTGATAGGGCGTATCGGCTTCATTGGTGCCGCGTGAGAAAAACGGCTGCGGCGCGCCGTTGGTGACATCCGCAATGCTCAGGGAGACATCGTCTTTGAGCCCAGACACCGAGCTGAGCACTTCATCAATCAGAATCGGGGCGTAACTCCAGCCTGCCAGTTCTTGTAAACGCTGGTCGATGCGTGCCGGCACGTCGTTGTGCTGGTAGATCGGCATCAGAATCAAAAAGCCCTGTTTGGTTTTTTTACTCGCTTGTACCAGTGTGATCGGGGCGGTGAGGCGCACTTCGTTATAACGCGCTGCGTTAAGCGCTGCATCACGTCGCATCGATTCCGAACCGATGTCGAGCCCGACGGCTTCTCGGTTACGATTTTCTGGTTCAATGTATTGAATCAAAAACAGGCTATCGTTGTGCGGCGTGAGGGTGCGAATGTCATAGTGTTGATCTGGACGTTCCGCCGCGGCTTTGGCGACAAACGCGTCTTTTTGATCGGGAAGAATAAAGCGAATCAAGCCAAACCCCCGCGCGCCGGGAAACTCCAACGGGTAGTCACGCGTTTTGGTGTAGGTTTGCATTTGATCGTAATCGAAGTTGTCTAGCCCCGCAGTCATGACCGCGCCCCGCACGCCGCGAATGCCGTATTGGTAGAGGGTCACGCGTTCGACCACCCCTTCGCTGATTTGCTTGAGGCGTACATCCAGCTCGCGTTGAATGGTCTGACGGTTTTGCTGCTGTTGTTGACTATCCAGATAGGTGGCGACCAGATAACCGAGACCAAAAATGATCAGCGGTAACCAGAGAACATTGAGCAGAGTTTTGTAAATGGGGGGCGTTTGCTTAGGCATTATTCCCTTCAACCTTTCCCTGTTGAACATGGCATGTCGTGCATTTCATGACGTCGGCAATGGCCAGTGTCCAGTGATAGGAACCGGTCTTGCGGGTGCACCACACAACCAAACATGATCGATGTGCAGAGGGAGAACCTCTTGATGTTGTTCTTTTGTAACACATCATTGGCAACTGTTGTTAACAAATACTGTAGCTCAATCAGAGGATTAGTGGTGGTTTTTGTGGCGGAGAAAGTGAATAGGAATCACACAATGGCTTTGGCTGACGTCGTGTTGACGTTCGCTTTACCATTGAATTTCAATGGGAGTGCCAATTTTAACTAAGCGCAGGAATTCATCCATTTCCTGATTGGTGATGGCAATGCAGCCGTTGGTCCAGTCAAAGCTCTGAATAAACTCGGGGCGACCTTGATAATCCAGCTTTAAGCCGTGAATTTTAATTTCGCCGCCCGGGTCAACGCCCAAGCTTTCCGCATGGCGCTGATCGCGCAGGTTAGGGTAGCTGATGTGCATCGAACGATAAAAATTGGAATGCTCGGTGATGAAGTCGAGGTAGTAGCGTCCTTCCGGCGTGCGTTGATCGCCCTCTTGTTGTTTGTGGCCTTTGGGGGATTTTCCCAGCGCGATGCGAAATTCACGGATCACGTGTCCGTCGTCGATGAGATACATGCGACGTTTCGATTTGTCCACTTTCACCAATTCTACATCGGCGAAGGCGGTGGTACTCAACAGAGAGAAGAGGCAAAGCCAGACGATTTTGAGCATACACAGGATTCCGCAAACAGTGCCCGCTATTATGCGTGGCAAGCGAATGTTTGAGCCAGCGATGATTTGCTTTGGCTCGAAAAGTGTGAATTTATCCTGTCTTATTTCTGAGATTGGCGTATGACGGGCGATCTGAGGATGAAAATAATTGGAAACAACATCCCAAAAATGCCGTTTGGCTCCAGAATGCAAAAATTCGCGGTCTTGATTTGCGGCGTGCTTAACATCGGTTTCGGCGAATGATTGAAGCTTTGGGTGGATTTTTTAAGCTCTTGGTTAAGACTTCCACTTTCAGGCTTTTTTATGCTTTCACGGACTTTGCTGAAATCGCTCTCTTCCTGCCGCAACGATCAGATGCTGGCTGACGCGACGTTTGCATTTCTGCAACCGTTACTCACACCGCGTGCGATGTCGATCTGCTACGCGCCGTCTTCATCACACCGCCCAGAAATACTGTTTGCGTGCGGCGATGCGACGCCGTTAAGCGAGTTCCCCGATACATTTTGGTCGTGGGCGGCACAATTCGAGACGTCTGATAGCCTCATTCCTCTGGCGACCAATACGTGTGGCTGGGAGTATCGTGCTTTGATGGGCGGCGAAAGCTACCTACTCACGCTCGATGACCATACCGAGCGGCGCCGCTATTTACTGATTCAAGCCGTGGATGAGGATCGCGTGACGCAGATGCTCAATGGGGGCGAGCTGGATAGTGTGCACCTGATTGCAACTCGCTGGCAGTGCATTCGCGCCGAATCGGATGCGGCGCAAGAGTTCAAACATCGTGACATTCGTGAAGCCAAATACCGCGATGAAATCACCCAGCGTGAAACCTTTATCGACAACATGAAGCTGGTGCACCAACTGACGCTGGAACTGGCGAACCCCGACAGTTTAGATGCATTGCATCGCACAGCGGTGGAGGCGGTGCGTGACCGTTTGGGCTTTGACCGCGTGGCGTTTTTTCTGCTCGACATGAAAAAGCGCTGCTTCATTGGTACTTATGGCACCGATGAACACGGCCAAACCATCAGCGAACATCACAGCCAGTACGATTTACATCAGTTGGAAGCGCGCTATCTCGACGCGATGGCCGACGGTAATTCCACCTTGGTGGTGATTGACGATGCACCGCTGTATACCGCGGGGCAGGTGATTGGCCAAGGTTGGAATGGCATGCTGCTGCTGCGCGATGGCGAGGATGTGTTTGGTTGGATCGCGATGGATAACTTCCTGCATCGTCAGCCGATCGATGCGTATCAAAAACAGATGCTGGAGTCGTTTGGGTCGCTGTTGGCGCAAATCTACATTCGCAAACGTCAGGAGCAGAACGTGCGTATGTTGCACGCCAGCATGGTGGAATTGTCGCGCTGTTTGACGGTCAGCGATGTGTGTAAATCAGCGGTGGGGTTTGCCATCAACCGCATGGGCATTGATCGCATGGCGGTGTTTCTGACCGATGAAGCGTGCACCTATCTGCAAGGGACTTGGGGCACCAACATTCAGGGCAACATTGTGGATGAATCCTATTTTCGCTCAACGGTGGAACACAACGACATCGTGGCGTTGGCGCGCAGCCACCCGAGCGATGTGGTCTTCAAAGAGCAAGTGCCGATTTATCACGACAGCCGTATTGTCGGCTTTGGTTGGACTGCGATGACCATGCTGGCCGACAAAGGCAAACCGATCGCCTTTATTGCGGCGGACAACCTGATTCGTCGTTCTCCTTTATCGTCGCAGTTGCGCGATGTGATTCGCATGTTTGCGTCCAACCTCACCGAAGTGTTACTGCGCGCCAAAGCGCAGCAGGCCATTAGCGAGCTGAACGAGAATCTGGAGCGCGAGGTGCGTAATCGCACACGCGATCTGCAAAAAGCCAACGAGAAGCTCGACCTGCTGGCCAAAATGGACCCGTTAACTCGCCTTGGCAATCGCCGCATGTTGACTCATCTGTTAGAACAAACGTGCGAACGCCGTGAGGCGTGCTGTGTCGACTTTGGGGTGATTCTGCTCGATATCGACCACTTTGGTCTGTTTAACAACCAATATGGCCACTTGGAAGGGGACATTGCATTGATGCGTATCAGCAATATTCTCAGCCAGCACACGGCGGCGCACGATGAAGGGTTCTGCCGTATTGGCGGTGAAGAGTTTATTTTGCTGCTGGCGGATCATTCACCGCAGCAAGTGGAAGCCTTGGCCGAGAGCATTTGTGCCAGCGTTGAGAATGAACGGATTTTGCACGGTTGTAATCCTGATGGCGATTGGTTGACGGTGTCGATTGGCTTTGCCGTGGCGCGCATTCAGCCAAGTGAAATTCAGTTTGATCAAATGTACACCCAGGCGGATAAAGCCTTGTATGACGCGAAAAATCGCGGGCGTAACCGTGTGGTTGGGGCGCATCAAACGGCCTGCGCCCACGCACAGGCCTGAAGTGCATTCGTCAGACAGCAAGTCACTAATCAGACAAAAAATATTCGACCGTTGACACGACGCGCACTTTTTTCACATACGGCGTGTTGTTGTCGCGATCGACTATCGAAAACTGACCTTGGGTCGCGCGCTTTATTTTGCCGAGGCTGCTTTGTGAATCAGAGGCAAACTTCTCGGCCACATCACGCGCCTGTTTGGTCGCCTCTTCAATCATCGCCGGTTTGATGTCGTTCAAACCAGAAAACAGATATTCCACTCGATTGTTGTAATTGTCGTGATTAAACACGATGCCTTGTTTGCCCAATTGACCGATTTGGCTGATGGCTTGGCGAACCAATTCCACGTGCGTGCTATAGACGGTGACGGTTTGCGTGCCAAGATAGCGATATTCAATGCGCGCTTCGCCCCCGTATTGCTGTGCTTTTTTGTCGATGACCGACGGCGCCGAGAGCGAAATGGCAGCGGCATCGATACCTTGCTGCGCCAGGAACTGCATCACCTGTTGGGTTTGAGCATCCAAAGCGGTCAATAGGTTGGGCAGGTCGTTGTCGGCCAAGGTGAACTGAATGGGCCAGATGACGGTGTCGGCAGGTACTTCTCGCTCGGAGAGGCCTTTGACCGTGACGATGCGGTCGTATTCCTTGAACTTCACCGCTGCCTGTTGCACGAAGTAGCCCAGCAGCCCGAGCCCCAGTAAGAGGCTGACGCCGAGTGTCAGCGCTGATTTGGTGTTGAATTGCGTCATGTTGGTCTCCTTTCCACTCAACACCGACAGCGTAGACCAAACCATCGGCGTTGAGTTAGGCGTCAGATCACGTTCATAGATTGGCTAACGGTGATTTGACTTGTTTCTTACGTTTGAGCTGCTGCTGTTCAATGGCTTTCACCACACGTTTCAGTTCGCCGCTGCGATAGGTACTCGGCTGGGCGGAATAGCGCGCTTGGTTGAGTTCGTGCAGCGCCAAGGTTAATTGCGCCGTTTCTGCATCGGTCAGCGTGGCCTGTTGCATCCACACCGTGAGGGCGCGTGAAATGGCAATGCCGTCGTCGTTTTTCAGCGCTTGTTGCAATTGTGCATAGGCGCTCAGGTCCGCAGGCGAAACGGGCGCTTGTTGCGTCACGTTGGGCGAGGATTTCCAGCGCCAAGCCAGCCCCAGCGTGAGGAGCCAGAGCAGGGCAAACAGCGCGGTCAAGTAAGGCCAAAATCCAGCATCGTTGACGGTGACCGTTTGCACTTGCGCGGGCGCAGCAGGCAGCGGCGTTGATGCGGTCACGGTGCTCGGTTCACCTGCCGCCACGCTCAACGTGAGGCCATCAGCGCTGGCGGTTTTCTGCGCTTTGGTGACGGTGTCCCACCATTGCATCGCGACTTTCGGCAGCGTGATGTCGCCCGTTTGACGTGGGATCAGCACCTGTTTGAGCGTCATGGTGACATCGCCGTTATCAAGCGTGGCAAACTGCGGCTTTTCGTCATACACCCGTACCGAATCGGGGTAGGTGAGATGAATGTTGGGCAGTTGCTCTTGTGTCAAACCGGTGACTTGCACGGTCACTTCACGCGTGATCGAATCGCCCACTTTGGTGGCGTAGCGGTTGCCGGTAATCGGCTTGCCTTGACTGTCGAGCCACTGCTCACGCAAGGTGAGTTGGCTGGTGGGAAGCCAGGTGCCTTGATAGTCGGCGGGTTTGGGTTCCACATGAATGGTATAGGTCTTTGGCGTGGTTTTCAGTGGCAGAATTCGTGTGCCGCCGTTGTAACTGCTGCCGTAGATCAGCGCGCCTTGCAGGCTCGGTTCGGTGAGGGTGAAGTCACCCGCTTGGCTTGCGGTAATGCGAAAATCTTGATCGACGATCGTGACCTGAATGCCATCCATCACGGTTTGATATTGGTTGGGCTCGCTCGCCGCTTTCAGTTCCATGCCGTCGATGGTCGGTGGCGCGATTTTCGGATCTTGCAAACGGCGTGGATCGGCTTTGATGATCAAACGTGCTTTCAAGAGTGCACTTTCGTTTGGATACAGCGTCGAACGCGACAATTGGCTGCGAACTTCAACCAGATCGTCACTGCTGGGCGCTTGTTCATCCTGCGTCACTTGAATCGCAATCGGCTGTGTTTTAGCGCCATGGAGTTCAAAACTCGGAATGGTCACCACGCCGAGGCGATTGGCCGCCAACGACACCGTCCATTCGCTGCGGTTGCTGCGGCTACCATTGATGATGTTCATGGATGAGCTGAAACTCGGACGACTCATAAAAAAATCTTGGTCCAGCGCCCTGAAATCCAGGTCGTCACCGGACGCTTTCTGATCACTGACCACCGTCAATTGGAACACTTCGTTCTTGACGACTTTGTTTTTGCTGACACTGGCGTAAACCGTTGCAGCGTGTGCTGACACACTGATGAGGCACATCAGCAGGGTGCTCAATCCGACAAGAAGACGATTGAGCGGGGAGAGACGAGGTTGTAACAATTTCATGATCACCACTTCTTACCTTGAGTTTGTGGAGGCTCTCTGTCTTGCGCCTGCAAATAGAGTTGCGCGCGCAGCAATTGGCTTGGATCGCGTGCGCTTTCGACCTGTTCGAGTTTTCTGAGCTGCGGATCAACGCTCTGAGTTGTCGGCTGCGCCTGAGCAGCGACGTCCGTTGGCGGCTGTGCATGCGGGTCGGACGCTGGGGCAGACTCTGCTTGGGCTTGGGCTTGGCTTGCTTGCGTTGGCTGCTCATGATCAGCTTTGGCTTGCGATCCTTTCGGCGTATTTTGCTCGCCATGTTGTGGCTTTGAATTCTGCCCTTGGGAGTGCTCAGGTGCGTTCTGCGGGTTTTGCTGCGAATTGGCCTGCGCCTCAGACGGGTTGGCAGAATCTGAGTTTTGCGCCGATTGATTCGACGACTGATTCGACGGCTGGGACGGGTTCTGCTCATCTTTGGCTGTTTGTGATGACGAGTTTTGCGCATCCGTACTTTGATCGCCGTTTGAAGACGATGGATTTGGCTTTTGCTCAGAACCCTGCGACGATTTTTGTTGCTGTTGCTGTTGCTGTTGCTGTTGCTGTTGCTGTTGCTGTTGCTGTTGCTGCTTCAGCGCCTGCTCAACCACTTGCAGATTGTGTTTGGCATCCGCGTTGTCAGGGTCGGTTTGGAGTAACTGTTGGTAGCGGTCGCGCGCTTGTTCCAGTTGACCGGCTTGGGCGTAGGCATTGGCCAGATTGTATTGGGTGCGGCTGTCGGGTGCCGAGACTTGCGAAAATGCGTCAATTGCACCTTGATAATCTTTCGCTTCATAGCGAGCAATGCCCTGCCATTGCGGGTCCGTAAATTGCTCGGCGGCATGCTGATAATCTTTCTGCTCAAAGGCTTGCATGGCTTGTTGATCGCGGTTGAGCCAAGGCGACGCTTCAGCCGTTGGGGTGTGCAATCCGAACGTCACGCCAAGCAGCGCGACGAACACAAAGCCACGGCGAAAGAGTAGCAGAGCAGGCACCAGCAGAATGAGGACCAGCCAATAGCCTTGATTGACATGATCGCGGATGGTTTGTGCATTTTTGCTGCCAGTGACCGGATGTTCGCTGCGCGTTTCGGCGAGAATGCGTTCAACATCCGAACCGTCCGCACGATAAGGCGTAAACACGCCATTCACCGCAGACGCAAGCGACTGCATGGTGGCAAAGTCGGTTCGGGCGACGACGGTTTGGCCCGCATCGGTTTTGAGTAGCGAGCCGTCATCCAGCAGGATCGGCGCGCCCGCTTGGGTGCCAATGCCGACAATCATCAGTTTCCACTGGGTGCCTTCAAGCAGCGCGCGAATGGCTTTACTTTCGCTTGCATCGAGATCGTCAGCCAGCAGAATGATGTCACCGCGATTGAGTCCGGCGTTTTTGAGCATCTCAATTGCCCGTTGGACGCCCGTTGCCGCATTGGCGCCGGGAAACGGCATGATTTCCGGCGATAGGTTGGGCACCAAATTGGCAATCGTTGCGCTGTCGCTGGTCAACGGGCTGACGGTGTAGGCATCACCCGCGTAGGCCACCAAGCCTGTGCTGCCTTCTGGCCAGCCTTTGAGGAGATCCAGCACTTTGTAGCGCGCTTGTGCCAATCGATTGGGTTTGATGTCGGTCGCGTGCAGCGACAACGACATGTCCATCACCACCACACGCGCGTTGTTGGCGCTGTAACTCGGGCGTGCCTGGGTCTCAAAACTCGGGCCTGCCAATGCCGTCACGGCAATCAGCCAGCCGAGCGCGATGAGGTGCAACGCGCCGCGTTGGTTTTTGGGGCTGGCAAGGCCCAACGCTGTGGCCAGGTGCGGCGCAATCAGCGTTTGGTTTTTCGCTCGGCGGCTTAACCACAGCACCAGTCCGCCCAAGGGAATTAGGGCCCAGAACCACTGTGGCGAGAGGAAGACGAAATCAGACATGGTTTCTCCTCACCAGAATCAGCACCACCGACAGCAACAGTGAGAACGCCAATGGATAACCAAACCATTCGCTTTGCGGGCGCCAGGTTTGGCTGGCTTTGCTGATCGGTTCAAGCTGGTTGATGGTGTCGTAAATGTGTTGCAAATCTTGTTGATTGCGCGCGCGGAAGTATTGGCCGCCGGTTTCATCAGCAATGGCTTGCAAGGTTTTTTCATCCAGATCTTCGGCGGTGTTGATTTTACGGGTCATGAAAAACTCTTTGACCATCATCTCGCCCGCACCGACGCCGACGGTGTAAATGGTGGTGTGATATTTCTTGGCGATTTTGGCCGCCTCCATCGGATCGAGCACGCCTGAGGTGTTGCTGCCGTCACTGAGTAGAATCATCACGCGTTGCGGCGCATCGCTGTCGATAAACGTTTTGGTGGCCAAACCAATGCCTTCACCAATCGCGGTTTGGGTGCCGATTAAGCGCAGGACAGCTTGGTTGAGCTGCTGAGCGATGGTTTGACGATCGAGTGTCAGCGGTGTTTGCAGATACGCGTGGTCGGCAAAGAAAATCAACCCGAGACGATCGCCTTGGCGCTTGGCAATAAAATCAGACAGCACCTGTTTGACGGCGCTGAGACGATCGATGAATTGATCGCCGGATTTCATGTCCTGCTGGCTCATGGAGTAGGACAAATCGACCACCAACATCATGTCGCGGTGTTTGGGCGAGGTGGTGACGGGGTCGCCGTACCACACCGGGCGCGCCGCCGCGGTCACTAACCCGATCCAAAGTGTGATCACCAAGCCTTTGGTGAACCATTGTCGCGGCGCGATGGTTTGATGTTGTTGAGGAAGGTAGGGCAGTTGAATGGCTGCCCTTTCTTTTACCGGCGGTAAAAAACGATACACAATCAGCGGCAGTGGCAACAGAACAAACAGCCACCACCATACAAATTCAATGTTTGCCAACGCTTACGGGTCTCCTTTTCTTTGGCGGCAACGCATCATTCACCCATTGATAGCAGTCTGCGACCAACGCGTCGGCGTCGGCGATTTTCTGCTTTTGATACAAGGCTTGCTGCCACACAGTTTCATTCGGCACAAATAGGGGGCGACCCACCTGCGTATCGAGGAAGGTGTACCACGCGTTGCCCGTCAGATGAGCGATTTCTTCACGTGGAAAATAACAAAGCGCCGCTTGTCTGAGCAGTTCAATCGCCGACGACGGCGTTTGCTTCAGATGCGGGTTGAGCAGACGCAGCGCCGTTTTCTTCGGTGCCATGCGTTTACGTTTCCAGCGAATCACCAACATGATAATTACGACAACCAAAACAATGCTTGCCGCACCAGCCCACCATCCCCAGGCCAAAGGCCACCAAGTGGGTGCGTCAGGCAGATGCAGTGCATTCAATTCAAGCGGTGTCGACGATGTTTCCTTCATATATTTATTATCCGGACAGTTGTTGCAGCAAAGGGATCTCACAAGTCAGTGAGCGATAATCCATCTCCATAGATTGGCTCAATGATTTTAGTTTTTCTTTTTGAGATTCAAAGGCTTTTTTGATACCTGAACGCGTACTATTTATCGAAAAGTTGAGCCAACGCGTTTGTTGGTTATCTGTGACGCGTTCGACACCGCGAAATGCGGTGTTCCCTTGCTCCAGCGGGTCATAAATATGCACCAAGCGGACGCGGTTATGCTTACGCAGTTGGTTGAATAAGGGTTTGAGTGAGTCGTCGTAGCGAACGAAATCACTGATCAAAATGACTTCGCTGCCTTTGGGGCACAGGCGGTTGAGCACTTGCAGTGCGTTGTGCAGCGGCGCTTGTTCCGGCGAATGACCGCTGAGCGCTTCTTGCTGCGCGGTGACTAACTGTGCCATTAACTGCAGTGGCCCTTGGCGGCGACTGGTCGGTTTGAGTTCAATCTGTCGATGCCCCAAATCGATCACCGCACCGACGCGATCATTTTGCGCCACGGAGAGCCAACTGATCAGGCTGGCGACATGCGCCGCTTGCACCGATTTGAGCATCAGTTGCGAACCAAATTGCATCGACGCGCTTAAGTCGATGTATAGCACCACCGGTTTTTCGCGCTCTTCGGTAAACAGCTTGGTGTGCGGTTTGCCCGTGCGTGCCGTGACGCGCCAATCGATGGTACGAATGTCGTCGCCGGGTTGATACTGGCGCACTTCCGCAAAGTCCATGCCGCGACCCAAGCTGCGGCTTTGGTGCTGACCGGCCATCTGCGTCCACAGGCTGCGCGCCGGCGGCAGCCAGCGCACACTCTGCTGTTGATAGGGCAGCAGTTCTTCAAGGCACAGTGTCACGCCGTTGGCGTGCGGGGGCAATTTTTGAGGGGAGGTAGCCATGGGTCGACCTTACGCGCTGCCAACCAACGAGAGCAGATGCGCAATCACCTGATTGGGATGCACGCCTTCGGCCTGCGCTTGATAGGTCAGCAGCAGGCGATGGCGCATCACTGGGAACAGCATCGCTTGCACATCGTCGGGGCTGACAAAATCACGCCCGTTTAACCACGCATGGGCGCGGGCGCAGCGATCGAGCGCAATGGTGGCGCGGGGGCTGACGCCCAGTTCAATCCACTCGGCAAGTTTGCTGTCGTATTGCGCGGGATGACGTGTGGCCATCACCAAACGAATCACGTAATGCTCAATCGCTTCTGACATGTGGATCGCCAATACTTCCTGACGCGCGGCAAAAATCTGTGCTTGCGTCACGACTGGCGGCGTCGCTGTTGCACTGCCTTGGGCTTCGCCGCGATTAAGGCGCAAAATCGCCAGCTCGTGTTCGGCGCTGGGGTAATCCACATCTAGATGCAGCAGAAAACGGTCAAGCTGCGCTTCTGGCAGCGGGTAAGTGCCTTCTTGCTCAATCGGGTTTTGCGTTGCCATCACCAAAAACAGCTCGGGCAACGGGTACGTTTGGCGCCCCGCGGTGATCTGCTTTTCCGCCATCGCTTCAAGCATGGCGGCCTGTACTTTGGCAGGTGCGCGGTTGATCTCATCGGCGAGGATCAGCGAATTAAAAATCGGCCCGGATTGAAAGGTAAATTCACCGGTTTCTGGGCGGTAGATATCGGTGCCGGTTAAATCGGCGGGCAGCAAATCGGGGGTGAACTGAATGCGGTGAAAGTCCCCTTCAATGCAATCGGCAAGGGATTTCACGGCGCGTGTTTTTGCCAGCCCCGGAGGCCCTTCCACCAAAATGTGGCCGTCGGCCAACAGCGCGACGAGCAGTTGTTCCACCAGCGATGCTTGGCCGATGACTTGTTGATTTAGATAGGTCTGTAATGTTTGAAAAGTCTGTGACTGCATGAAACCCAACTCTCCTTGGAGCTTATCTACCCTGCTTACTCTGGGCATTTAGTGAGTGTTTTGTCTGAAAAAGTTCCGAAAAACTTCGACGCAGATATCGTTTGGCGAAAAGTTAGCCGTTTATGACGTACATCGACCATGCTTAGTGGGGACGGATGAGAAATTTCGTCATGCCATACCTGCAAATTTGTGAAACATAAGAAAATTCTTACATAAAAATCAGATATAACTCTCAAGATTTCATTCAAGTGGCCGACAAGTTGTTCGTTAACAGCATGAGCCAGAGTAGAAGGCGGAGAAGATGTTCAAATTCAACACAATGACCATTAAACAAAAGGTGGTGCTCGGGATTACCCTTGCCGTGCTCGCCTCGACCATCATTTTAGGGGTGATGGCGCAACGTCAGGCGCGTGATGTGCTTGAACATCGTTTGGTAGACATTGAGCTGCCGTCGATGTTGGAGCAGATCAGCGCGCAAATCGATCGTGAAGTGAGTACGCTGCTGCAGGCGTCGGAACAGATTGCGAACAACGAATTCATCAAACAAGCGATCACCAACGAGTCCATCGACCCGACACAGCAAGCGGTGCTGATTCAACAGCTCAACAACGTGCGTAGCCAATACAAGTTGAATGACGCGTCTGTGGCGAACCGTAACACCGCGAATTACTGGAACCAGAATGGTTTTCTACGCAAGCTGAATCAGCAGCAGGATGGCTGGTTCTTTGGCTTTACGTCATCGGGCAATGCGACCATGGTCAGCATGTTCCAAGAGGCAACGGGCGAAGTGAAAATGTTTGCCAACTATCAGGTGGTGAACGGTGTCAGCATGTCGGGTTTGTCGAAATCGATGGATGACATGGTGAAGCTTCTAAACGGCTTTAAGATTGAAGACAGCGGCTTTGTGTTTCTGACCGATGCCAAAGGCAACATCCAAATTCACCGTCAAAAGAGCCAGGCCAAAGCGTCGTTGAACAGCTTGTACGGCGCAGCGTCCAACCAGCTGCTGAACAAATCTGGCTTTAACTTGATCACCACCGACTACCAAGGCGAGCAAGTGTTTGTCGCCAGTCTGTACATCAAATCAATGGACTGGTTCGTGATTGGCACCGTGCCGGTCAATGAAGTGTTTGCCGACCTCGATCAAATGGCGCAGCGTATGCTGATCATCACCATCGTGGTTGCGGCGATCTTCATCGTGATGGGGATTGTGCTGGCCAACAGCATTGCCAACCCGATTCGCCAAATCGCGCAGCGCTTTACGGATCTCGGTAAAGGTGACGGTGATCTGTCGCAGCGCATTGCGATCGACGGCAAAGATGAAATTGCGCAGCTCTCGTTGGGCTTTAACGGTTTCATTGAGAAGATCCATCAATCGATGAGAGAGGTGGCATCGACCAGTCATTCGCTGCAAGTGGCGGCAGAAACGGTGTCGCACAAAGCCAATACCACACACGACAACAGTCAGCAGCAGCGTGACCAAACCATTCAGGTGGTGACGGCGATTAACCAAATGGGCGCGACGATTTCTGAAATTGCATCCAATGCGGCGACGGCGGCAGAAACCGCAAATCAGGCGTCGGGCAACACGGACGAAGGCCGCGTGGTGGTGAACAAAGCCAAAGATGCGATCAGCCGATTGGCGGCTGACATTGAAAGCACCGGTCAGGTTGTACAGCAACTGGCGTCAACCACGCAAGATATTGGCTCGATTCTGGACGTGATTCGCGACATTTCAGACCAAACCAACTTGTTGGCGCTCAACGCAGCGATTGAAGCGGCGCGCGCCGGTGAACAAGGGCGCGGTTTTGCGGTGGTGGCGGATGAAGTGCGCAATCTGGCCAGTCGTACTGCCTCATCGACCGAAGAGATTCAAAAGATGATCAACCAGCTGCAAAGCGATGCCAAAGATGCGGTGTCGGCGATGTCGGCGGGGATTGCGGTGACGTCTGAGGGCGTTTCCTCATCGGATGAAGCGGTGCAGGTGCTGGTGAGCATTTCGGATCGCATTCACGACATTTCGGATCGCAACACGCAAGTGGCCACCGCGACCGAGGAGCAATCAACGGTGGTCCACACCATCAACCAAAACATCGAAGAAATCAATGCTATCAACGAAGTCACCACCAGCACGGCGGAAGAGTTGGCGGAAGCGAGCCAGGAGCTGCGTGACCTGTCTGCGCGTCTGGATAAGATGGTTGGTAGCTTTAAGCTCTAGAATCCGGCGGGGGAGTTGGGTAAACTCCCCCTCAGTGATTTTTGAATGATTAGGTAAGTACAATGAGCGATTTTGAGAAAGAACTGGAGCTGATGTCTCAGGAAATGGGTGATGAGCCGGAAGTGGCGCTGCCAAGCCTAGAAGAACAGAAAGCGATTGCGGCTGAGCTGAAAAAGCTGGAAGCCGAAGGCAAACTGACCCCGGAAGTGATGGAACAGTACTTCGGTCAGTTCTTCGCAAAATCAGACCGACCAGTTCACTAAGCGAAGTGGCACGTTTGAATTGAAAAGGCACCTCGCGGTGCCTTTTTCTTTTTCAGCGCAGGGGCAGGGTGTGCGCGAGCGCGACTCAACCGGCGGTGAATCACCCTTAATGCGTGGGGGACTTGCTCAGGATTTCGCGCAGCAGTTTGAGTAAACTCTCGGTCGTTTGCGCGCCAGAGACAATGTGCCGCTGCTCAATGATGATCGCGGGCACGGCGTGAATCCCGGCTTGTAACCACTGCTGCTCGGTGTTGGCCACCGCGGTGGCCCACGATTCATCGGCCAGCACTTGCGCGCATTCACTGCGGCTGAGGCCGACTTGCTCGGCAAGGCTGAGTAGCACGTCGTCCTCATCCATTGCCAGCCCGTGGCAGAAATAGGCTTCAAATAAGGCCATTTCTAAGGCGGCTTGCTTATAATGCCGGTTGGCCCACATCAATAATTGGTGTGCTTTGCGGGTATTGTAGATGCGCATGTCATCGTGAAAGTGAAAGGTAAAGCCGACTTCTTGCCCAAAACGGATGAGCGAGTCGCGCGCCTGCTGGCTCGCTTGCGGTGTGGTGTCGTATTTGCGCGCCAGATGCTCGCGCAGATTTTCGCCGCCCGGCGCCAGTGTCGGGTTGAGTTCAAAAGGATGCCAATAAATTTCGGCCTGAACTTCGTTTGACAGGATGCTGAGTGCGGCTTGCAGCCTTTTGTAACCGATGATGCACCAAGGGCAAACAACATCGGAGACGATGTCAATTCGAAGTGTACGCATAGCCATCTCCGTCGTAACCATGAATGAAACCCTAACCGCTTGAATTGACTCAATGATGAGCAGAATTGGCGGCCAGAAAGGGTTAGAAGCTTGCAACTCAGTATAGCTTTTGCATCATGCGTTACTTGGGAGTGAGTCAAAGTTTAACCAAATCGGTGCAATCGAGTGAGTCTACGCCCTGTCGCTCACCCACAAATTATTTGTGCAAGGGGGATTGCGCCGCGATTGGTCGATTTATAATCAGCAACAATATTAGCAAGCTGCATTCATTATTTTCCGTATTCTTCGCTTGCTGACGTAGAAGGAGCATAAATCATGATCAGTTCTCATCCAACGGATGTCATTTTGCATGCGTTCGACTGGCCATATTCTCTGATTGCAGAACGTGCCGAGACGATTGAACAGGCGGGCTATAAAGCCGTGTTGGTGTCACCGCCGATGAAATCTTACCAACACCCATCGGGCACACCGTGGTGGCAGCGCTATCAGCCACAGGATTATCGCGTTATCGACAATCAGCTGGGGGACACGCAAGACTTCATTCGCATGGTGGATGCGCTGCGCGCGCGAGACTTGTGGGTGTACGCTGATGTGGTGTTTAACCACATGGCCAACGAATCCAAACAGCGTTTGGATCTACAATACCCGAGTGACGCGGACATGGCGGCCTATCGCCAGCGGCCGGATTACTACCAAAACCAGTGCCTGTTTGGCGATTTGTCTCAGCCGCTGTTTGAAGAAGACGACTTCGTCGAAGCCTTTGGCATCAACGATTGGAAAGACAAATGGCAGGTGCAAAACGGACGGATCACGGGCGGCCCGCATGACCAAGGTCTGCCAACGCTGCGTGATAACGACCATGTGGTCGCGCAGCAACAAAATTACTTGGTGGCATTGAAAAAGCTGGGCGTCAAAGGCTTTCGCATTGATGCCGCAAAACACATGACCATTGCGCATTTGAAGAAGGTTTGGACCGACGCGATTGCGCACGATGTGCATATTTTCGGCGAGATCATCACCGATGGTGGGGCGACCAAAGAAGAGTATCAACTGTTCTTGCAGCCATATTTGGCCGAGACGCGCTTGGGTGCGTATGACTTTCCGCTATTTCAAACGCTGTTTAATGCTCTGCAACCGAGCGGTAGCTTAAAAGGGTTGATTGATCCGTATTGTTTCGGGGATGCGTTGTCGAAAGAGCGGGCGATCACGTTTGCGATTACCCATGACATTCCCAACAACGACGTGTTCGCCAATTTGGTGATGTCTCCTGAACGCGAAGCGTTGGCTTACAGCTATGTGTTGGGACGAGATGGCGGGGTGCCGTTGATCTACACCGATCTGGATCCGAGCGGCATTCGCAATGCGCAAGGTGAGCCGCGCTGGCAACAGAGCTGGCACGAGGCAGACATGGTGGCGCGAATTGCGTTTCATAACCGCATGCACGGACTGCCGATGGTCAATCTTGAAGCCAATGATGATTTGTTGGTGTTCAGCCGAGGTGAGCAAGGGGTGGTGATCATCAATAAATCGTCCCGCAGCCAGACGGTTGAATTGAATTGGCCACAGGCGTTAACCGATGTGTTGAGTGATGACGTGTTCGCATCGAACGGTACACACGTGCAGATTGACACCGCGCCCATGACGAGTCGCATGTTGTGGGTTGCGCCGGACGCGCAGACAAAAAAATAGCCGCGGCGGTGGCTGCGGCTTAAATTTCGACAACGATCGAAAAGACAGGGAGGTCATATCCTTATCAGCGAGGATAGGTGATTGATTTTATTCGTCTGAAAAATGGTTTGTGCTTTATTAGTGACAGCGTTCTGTTAAAAAGCGTCAATTTGTCAGGCTCCTGCCAGTTTATTTATTGTTTCCATGAATCACAAAATTACTGTTCTATAATTGAGCTGTATGTCAATAAGTGGTGTGAACATGAAAACTTTACCTTGGATGGCACTCAGCAGTGCCGCACTTCTCTTGGTCGGTTGTGGTGGCGGTGATGGCGACACGTCCACACAGACGTCTAAAGTCTCTTTTTCGGTGTCGGATGCGCCGGTTGACAGCGCGAGTTCTGTCACGGTCGGCTTTACACAGGTCGAGTTGGTGCAGTCTGACGGTTCGTCGATTTTCCTTGATGTGAATCCGTCGGATCCGAGCATGGATTATGAGCAGATTGACTTGATGGCGTATCAGGGAAGCGATGCTGCGCTGATTATCAGCGACCAGTCAATTCCGGTCGGGACGTATCAGAACCTGATTTTGCATGTCAGTACCGAATCGAACGTCAATTTTGTGGTGGATGGTGATGGCACGCAGGCGCTCAAACAGCCGAGCAATAAGTTGCGTTTGGGTAGCTTTACCGTCAGCAACGAATCGACGCAGGCATTTACCATCGAGTTTGACCTCCGCTATGCGCTGGTGATGCGCGGGAACAGCGGGTCGAGCAATGGCTACATTCTCAAACCTCACGGTGTTTCGATTCTGAACAACAGCGATGTCGCCAGCTTGTCTGGTACGGTGGACCAAACCCTGTTTACCGAAGGTACGGGCTGCACCGTGGATACTGGCAATTACGTGTATTTGTATGAAGGCAGCGTCGCGGCGTCAACGCTGGGCGACTTGGTGGATGAAAGCGATGCGAGTTTTGACACGGATGTTCCGGTGCCCGATGGCGTGGTGACGCCGTATGCCTCCACTGCGGTGGGGGATGATGGCAGTTATGCGTTTGGTTACCTGCCACTGGGCGATTACACCGTGGCTTTTACGTGCAACGGGGATGACGATGATCCGGTGCAGTACGATGGGTTAACGCTGCCACTACCAGCAGACCAAGTTGCGGAAGTGACGTTGTCGAGCGGTGCGGAAACCGTGGATTTCTCCCCGGTGATCTAAGCGCTGAGACTGAAGTGCTTACATTGAGGCGCTAAAGTTGAATCGCTAAAAGTGGGGCACTTAAATTGGAGTGCGGTCGTGATGACGACATATAAAAACGCCTCAAGGACCTGAAGACAGATCACAAGAGGCAATGACGTTGTTAGCGTTTTAGTATCTAAGGGATTTAGAGAGACTCCGATAAGCGTAGACGCGATCAGCCAGACTGCAAATGTCCGTGTGGCGATCGCGTCTTTTTTGTTCACTTCTGGAAGCAAGGTGGCACTTCGGTGGTATCACGCTGCGTGATGGGTTCTCCCATTACTTAATTTGTTGATCGATTGTTCATACATTGAACGCTTGAACGTTTGCGTCAAAAAATGTGATGAAGTTCTATTTTCGATCGCTATACTTTCCGCCCGGCTATGAGCCGGTGCTCAGCCAATACAAGCCGTCACATGGAACTGTGAATGACCCCACGGACCGGACCAGCTACGATCCATCCAACGCTTGTATAAGGTGATCTCTCTATGAACACACTGTTCACACTTCACGGTGCGCTGTCTGCTGACCGTGCCGATGACGTGCATGTTTCCTCCTTTACCAAGTTTTTGGTTTTTCCTTTTATTACAAACTTTTAACTGGGTAAAACAATGACAATTTTATTTGGATTCATCGGTGTCCTGGTGCTGGTGCTGTGCGCTTTCGCACTGTCTGAAAGCCGTCAATCAATCAATTGGAAAACCGTCTCGCGCGCGCTGTTGCTGCAAGTGGGTTTCGCCGCGCTGGTGCTCTATTTCCCTTGGGGGCAGAGCGCGCTGGCATCGCTAAGTAGCGGCGTATCAAGCTTGCTGGGCTTTGCTGATGCGGGCATTAGTTTCCTGTTCGGTGACCTTGCCAATTCAGGCTTTATCTTCGCCATTCGCGTGTTGCCAATCATCATTTTCTTCAGCGCGCTGATTTCAGCCCTGTACTATCTGGGCATCATGCAAAAGGTGATTGAGTTCATCGGTGGCGGCATTCAAAAGTTTCTCGGCACCAGTAAAGCGGAATCGCTGGTGGCCACCGGGAATATTTTCCTGTCGCAGGGCGAATCGCCTCTGTTGGTACGTCCATTTTTGTCACGTATGACGCGCTCTGAACTGTTTGCGGTGATGGCTGGCGGGATGGCATCAGTTGCTGGCAGTGTGCTGGGTGGCTACGCCGGTTTAGGGGTTGATTTGAAATACCTGATTGCGGCGAGCTTTATGGCGGCGCCGGGTAGTTTGATGATGGCAAAAATCATCGTGCCGGAGCGCGATACACCCGTCGATCAAAGCGACATCGAAATGGACAGCGCGAACGACAGCAACGTGATTGACGCGTTGGCGAGCGGTGCCATGAACGGGATGAAAGTGGCGGTGGCTGTGGGCACGATGTTGATCGCGTTTGTCAGCGTGATTGCCATGGTGAACACGGGCTTAGAAAGTTTGGGCGAAGTACTGGGCTTTAGCGGTATCACGCTGCAAGCGCTGTTTGGTTACCTGTTCTCACCACTGGCGTGGGTGATTGGTGTGCCAAGCAGTGATGTGTTGCTGGCGGGGTCTTACATTGGCCAGAAAATTGTCATGAACGAGTTCGTGGCCTTCATTGACTTTGTCGACCACCGCGCACTGTTGACCGAGCACTCGCAAGTGATTGTGACCTTTGCGCTGTGCGGGTTCGCCAACATCGGTTCGATCGCAATTCAGTTGGGTTCCATTGGGGTGATTGCACCAGAGCGCCGCTCCGAAGTGGCGAATCTGGGCATCAAAGCGGTGCTGGCAGGCACCCTTGCCAACCTGATGAGCGCTTGCTTGGCAGGCATCTTTATCTCGCTGTAATGCTGACACGCCCTGCTCATTTGTGAGTAGGGCGTTTCTCTTTTTAATCCACCAAAAACTGATTTATAGCAAATCATCACTCTGAAGAATCCGTACTATGGATTGCAATTGACTGCGTATCTCTGTTTCGGCGCCTTGCCAACAGGGATAGACCGCGTTTTCTTTCAGTTGAGGAGAAGCTCAACTGCGTTTTGACAGACAGTGAGACTTGCTATGGATAATCTTGTTGGGCGCTTTTTGCGCTACGTAACCTACGACACTCAATCGAAGCCGAAAAACCACCACTGCCCAAGTTCGACGGGGCAGAAGGTCTTTGCTCAAGCACTGCATGATGAGCTGCTGGAACTCGGCTTGAGCGACGTCAGTGTGGACGAACATGGTTATGTCATGGCGAAACTGCCGTCCAATGTGAATTACGCGGTGCCGCCGATCGGCTTTATTTCACACATGGACACCGCACCCGATGCGTCAGGCAAGAATGTAAAGCCTCAGATCGTTGAAGATTATCAGGGCGGCGACATTGCGCTGGGCAAAGGCGATGAAGTGCTGTCTCCGATTCAATACCCGGATCTGCACCAACTGCACGGCCACAACCTTATCACCACCGATGGCAACACCTTACTGGGCGCAGATGACAAAGCCGGCATTGCGGAAATCATGACTGCTGTTGAGATGTTGATTGCGGATCCATCGATCCCGCATGGCGACATCTGTATTGCCTTTACACCGGATGAAGAGATTGGCCGCGGCGCGAATCATTTTGATGTGAAAAAATTTGGCGCGCAGTGGGCTTACACCGTTGATGGTGGCCCTGTGGGAGAGCTGGAATACGAAAACTTCCACGCTGCCAGCGCAGAAGTGATCTGCCATGGGGTGAACGTTCACCCGGGCACGGCCAAAGGCAAGATGGTCAATGCGATGCACATCGCCGCGCGTTTTGCCTTGATGATGCCGGAAGAAGAGACACCGGAATGCACTGATGGCTACGAAGGGTTCTACCATCTGAAATCGGCCAAAATGGGTGTGGCGAAGACGCAACTGGATTACCTGATCCGCGATTTTGAGCGCGACGGCTTGCAAGCGCGCAAAGCATTCCTGCAAAAAACCGTTGATGAGTTGAATCGTCAGCTGAAAAAAGGCCATGTTGAGCTGGTGATCAATGACAACTACGCCAACATGAAAGAGATGATTGAACCGCATCCGCACATCATCGAGCTGGCGAAATCTGCGATGGAAGCGTGCGATGTTCAACCGCTGATCAAACCGATTCGTGGCGGCACCGATGGTGCGCGTCTTTCGTTCATGGGCTTGCCATGTCCGAACCTCTTTACCGGTGGCTACAATTTCCACGGTATCCATGAGTTCATCACCATCGAAGGCATGGAACAGGCCGTACAAGTGATCGTGAAATTGGCGGAGCAGACTGCGCGCCATTATCACAACGCCTAATTCACCGCCATCTTCGAGTTTGATTCAACGCCGCTGTGCTCACGCATGGCGGCTTTTTTGTGCCAATGACATTCTGGCGCAAGCGGCTCGCCCGTGGGTGTACACAACTTAGGCGGCAGAGGCAGAAACTTTTGACAGGGCGCATAGAACGAGCAGCCTGTACCGACACTCCCGCGATGCTTGGTTACAATGTCGCACATTTGACTGAATCACAGCGTTTCATCATCCGCAGAGATGAATAGGCAAGTTGCTGTACATGACGAAGTAGGAGAGGGTAATGGAGAAGCTCAACGCGGTCATCGATTATCTGCTAACGCATAAACTGATTTTTACTTTATTGATATTGCTGTTTGCGGTGATGATGCGTCGCATGGTGCTGTCTCAGATCCGTGGTGACGCGGCGTTTTTAACCGAGCATCAGCGTAAATGGATGTCGAGCACCAAAAACGGCACGTTTGCGGCCACCTTGTTGGTCATGTTTGTCCTGTGGCAGCCAGAGATCAGCCAGTTCGCCTTATCGGTTACGGCGATTGCGGTTGCCATTGTGGTCGCATCAAAAGAGATCATTTTGTGTTTTACCGGCTCGATTCAACGCGCCAGTTCGCGTTCGTTTCGCATTGGCGATTGGATTGAAGTGGGCAAACTCAGCGGTGAAGTGATTGAACACAATATGATGGCGACGGTGATTCAAGAGATTGACCTGCAACACGGCCAGTACCACTACACTGGCAAAACGGCGACGCTGCCCAACAGCATGTTTTTCACTTATCCGGTCAAAAATCTCAACTTCATGAAGCGTTACGTGTTCCATAACTTTCATGTTGTGGTGCCCGAGTTTGTGAATCTATACCCGTTGTTGCCGGTGATGCATGAACGTATTGAAGAGCACTTTTCGCACTTTATCGATGTCGCGCGCCGTTACAACAGCATGATTGAAAAGCACGCGGGCGTCGATTTGCCGAACGCTGAACCGCACATCGAGATCTCCAGCGCGCCAGCGGGCGAGCAGATTGTGCATTTTATGATTTTCTGCCCGACGGAGCGCGCCACGCATTTGGAGCAACTGATTCGCTGCGCGTTTATGGAAGAGTACGAGAAGGCGTTTCCGCGTCAGCCGGTGGTGGCCGAATCATCCGCAGCGGCGTAAGTTCGACGCGTCGATCGCTTAAAGGGATAACCGCAGTTATCCCTTTTTTGTGCGCGCGAGTTAACGGGGTTCAATCTTGTGGGTTTTGGTAACGTTGATGCCCAAGCGTTTTGCCAAGCGTGTTAAGTTGGCTCGGTCGACTTGCAGCAATCGCCCGGCTTTTGCCCAGTTGAATTCGGCTTGCGTCAGCGCTTCACTGACAAGGCGGCGCTGAAAGTCATCGGTGGCGTCACGTAACCCTTTCGACAAATCAATCACCGGCTCAGTTTGGGCAGATGGCACCGCTTTGGCGGGGGTGTGTGCATCACCTTCCAACACGCCAATGTCTTCGGCGCTCACGGTGATGAGCGTTTGCATCGGGTGCTTGGCACGTGCTTTCAAAGCCGCGCGATTGATGACATGTTCCAACTCTCGCACGTTGCCCGGCCAAGTGTAGTAAATCAGATGACTCAACGCTTGCTGATGAATCTTCAGTTGTACGATCCCCAGTTTGCGCCGCGCGACTTCCAGAAAGTAGCCCGCCAGCAACGTCACGTCGCCATTGCGCTCGCGCAGCGGCGGTACGTGAATCGGGTAGACACTGAGGCGGTGATACAGGTCGGCGCGAAAGCGTCCGGCGTCGACTTCTTGTTTTAAATCGCGGTTGGTGGCGGCCAGAATTCGCACATTGATGGTTTGGACCTGATCCTGACCCACAGGCTGAATTTCGTTGTTTTGCAGCGCCCGCAAAATTTTGCTTTGCGCCGCCAGTGGCAGTTCGCCAATTTCATCCATAAACAGCGTGCCGCCATCGGCTAAGGCAAACTTACCCAAGCGATTGCGATCCGCGCCGGTAAAGGCGCCTTTCACGTGGCCAAACAGTTCGCTTTCCACCAGATTCTCGGGAATTGCGGCGCAGTTGACGTAAATCAGCGGCTGACGTTTGCGGGGAGAGAGATGATGAATCGTGCGGGCAACCAGCTCTTTCCCCACGCCTGTTTCACCGTGGATCAGAATATTAAAATTCGACGGTGCTACCACTTCCAAGTCTGCTTTCATCACTTGCATGGCTTCACTGGAGCCAATGATTTCGCCGCCATCTCGCACCCATGCCTCTTCATTGAGCTCTTCCAAGCGTTGCTGCGTTTGCTTGGCTTGCGTTTCTAACTGAGAAAACGTCAGCGCCATTTTGAGGGTTGAGGCCGCGATGGCCGCGAGCACTTCTAAGCTGCGCAACGGAATGTGCTCAAACGCATTGGGCATGAGGCTATCGAGCGTGAGCACACCCAGCAACTTGTCACCGAAGATCAAGGGTAATCCCATACACGAGTGCATCGGCAGGTCATCATCGTGATCCATCAACAGGCCATCAAACGGGTCGGGCAGTGGGCTGTCTGCGTCAAAGCGCACCGGCGTGGTGGAGGCGCAGATTTGATCAAGGCGCGGGTGTTCGTGAATCAAAAAGCGACGGCCGAGCGTATCCCGCGTGAGCCCTTGCATGGCCAGTGGCACCAAGGTGTCGCCTTGCAGGGACATCAGCGCCACGCAATCGCACTGAATGGTTTTTCGTACCGCATCGAGCAGGCGGTTGAAACGGTCTTCATCATTGAGCCCGCTCGCCAAACCAATGGTCATGTCGACTAAGGTTGAAATAGAGAAATCTTGCATCGTTGCGTCCAACTGTTCGTTTTGGATAGTTTAGTGTCAAAGTGACCCGATTGAAAAGGGTTAATTTGACACGAATAAAGAGGTAGGTATCTAACCAAATCAATTAAAATCAATAAGATAGTTTTTTATGCTTGTTGGTACGGATAGTGCAATGTCAGATTGAGAAAGTCATGCTTGACCTCAAACAGAGTGGCTGTAGCCACCTTTAATACCATTATCCGAGAGTGAGGAGATTTGGATTCATGCTCAACAACCACACGATTGCTGTAATTAAAAGTACCATTCCATTGCTGGAGTCGGCCGGCCCGGCTCTGACACAGCATTTTTATCAGCGTATGTTTCACCACAATCCGGAACTGAAAGACATCTTTAATATGACGCACCAGAAAACGGGGCGTCAAAGTGTTGCGCTGTTTGAAGCGATTGCTGCGTACGCCAAACATATTGAAAATTTGGCGGCATTAACCGCAGCGGTAGAGCGAATCGCGCACAAACACACCAGTTTTAACATTCAGCCAGAGCATTACCAAATCGTGGGACATCACCTGATTGAAACCCTGCGTGAGCTGGCTCCCGAAGCGTTTACACGCGAGGTTGAAGAGGCGTGGACGGCGGCGTATCTGTTTCTCGCCCAAGTGTTTATCGACCGCGAAGGGGAGTTGTACCTACAGCGTAAACACGCGGTGGGCGGCTGGGCGAACGCACGTGAATTTATCGTGGCCGACAAACGCGTGGAATCTGAGTTGGTCATCAGTTTCATACTGGTGCCGAAAGATGGTCAGCCGGTGCTGGGCTACCAACCGGGTCAGTACATCGGGATAGAGGTGACACCGACGAACAGCGCATACAAAGAGATTCGTCAGTACTCACTGTCGCAGGCCGCAAATGGAAAGGACTACCGAATTTCAGTGAAACGCGAAGGCGTAGGCCGTGAGGTGGAAGGGCTGGTGTCGAACTACCTGCACGATCATGTGCAGACAGGTGACAGCGTATTTTTGTACGCACCCGCGGGGGATTTCTTCTACGTTGAACGTGAGCGGCCTGTGGTGCTGATCTCCGCTGGTGTAGGCGCAACGCCCGTACAAGCGATGCTACAAACGCTGGCGCAGGGCGATAAGCCGTCTGTGACGTATTTGCATGCTTGCAATTCTCCTGCGCAACACTCGTTTGTGGATGAAACGGCGACCCTGATTGCAGCCCAAAAGTGGCAGCAGCACGTTTGGTACCTCGACGGTCAACAGGGAAAATCGCGCCGGGGTGCGATGGATCTCAACGCCGTGGATTTACCGCTGGCTGAGGCCGATTTTTACCTATGTGGCCCATTGGCGTTCATGGAAAGCATCGTCAAACAACTGATGTCCTTGGGCGTGAGTGGCGAGCGTATACACTACGAAGTGTTTGGCCCCCACGCTACGCTTAATGCCTAATTATTGAGGCATCATCAAGAACCCCAAAAGGCCCAGTAGGGCCTTTGGGGTTCTATCCCTAAACCACCGTCTATGAAGGTGGTGATCGTTCCTTTGGGCTATGCCCGAAGAACGCTCATGTTCAATATATCCGTGTTTGTAACCAGCAAATCAAGGAGATAAAGAACATGAGCAGATATGATTCAAGCTCACATGTTTACTATAGATGTCAGTATCACATAGTTTGGACGCCTAAATATAGGCTGAAGATTCTCAAGGGCAATATAGCCAAAGAGCTGTACAAAAGTATCTACGTATACAGCAACATGAAGAATTGCAGGGTAGTTGAGTTGAATGTACAGATAGATCATGTGCATTTAGTCGTAAGGCTCCCACCAAGCTTAAGCATCTCAGGCTACATGGGGTTTGTGAAAGGGCGTACAGCGATACGTTTATTTAACAAATTTCCGTATTTGAGAAAGAAAAGCTTTGGGGAAATCATTTCTGGCAACGAGGTTACTTTGTTGATTCGGTAGGAATTAATGAGGAAATTATACGAAGATATGTCGGGCACCAAGATCGTGTGGGAAAGGAAGAAGAAGAGCGACAAATGCTTTTAGGGTTAGATAACTAACAGTGAGCCCCCTTATAGGGGGCTATTCAAAGCCACCTGCTATGCAGGTGGATTTTTACTTCTAATCTAATGAAAAATATAGAGTTGTAATAATTTATGCAAGGCGTATTATTTTGACTAAACGCTCCATAAATAAGTATATATTTAGGTTAGGAACAGAAGTTGTTTAATAGCTCTAATGATTTGGATGATGGTGAAAAGTCTAAAGACTCAACACTTATGACATTTGAATATCCCATTTCAATTGATGAACATAAATATGTCTGTTGGTTCTCTTATGTACCGACAATAGAAAAAACTAAGGTCGACTTTGACCGAGTGAGACAAGAAATCAATCTTGAGACAGTACCTAGCTTTGTGATTGATTTTGACACAGACGAAAACTTGAGAAACTTGACTCCATTTGCCAAATCTTCAGACAACAAGCTATCAGTTCAACAATTACGCGCTCTTTGTATTCAAGTTAGTGAAAAGGTGAGAGCCGTTCATCGTTCTTATCCTAATTGCACATTTCTCGCTGAACCTGAAACCAAAGAGCATATTGTTTTATATAAACGATGGATCATCCCTTATTTGCAGAAAAGAGGTTTCGATTACAAATTATTGCGTCATTTTGGTGTAGATAATCTCTTTGTGTTCCGCGAAGTTAGTGGTGATGGAACAATCCACTGGAAGTAAATACAGTCAGTCTGGTAACGCTTGCAGCAGATCGAAGTTGATCTCGTGGCTCTCTAAATCACCTTCCACAAACAGCGTGTGACCTGTCACCATGACCGACAGGTCCACGGTGCGTTTAGGATGTTGCGCCATGGCGCTGATCGTTTCTGGGTCGAAGCGAACAATCTCGGCCTTGAGGTAGCCAAGCTTGCCTTTGTTTTGTTGCCACCAGATGTCTGAGCGATTTTGATAGGTGTACACTTTCACGGTGTCAGCGAGACGGGTGGCTTTTTTCACTCGCTCCACATCCGGTTCACCCAATTCAATCCACAGTTCATGATGACCGGATAAATCCTGTTGCCAGATATCGGGTTCGTTGGCGGTGGAAATGCCTTTTGTAAACTGCAATTGCGGATGGGCGTTCAGGCAGTAGGCCAATACGCGTGCCATCATGCGTTCTTCAGTCTCCGAAGGATGCAGGGCAACGGTCAGGTTAAGTGTATCGTAATGATCACGGTTCATGTCCGTCAGAGCGATACGGGATTTATAAATGGTTGGTTTCAATGCCATGAATACGGCTCACGCTAAAACTGAGAAGAAAAAGTAGGAGTTGGAACCGAAAAAGGATGGCCCAATAACGAAAATAGCCAGCTATAAGCTGGCTATTAAAATTCGGAAAGTCAATTACAGAAGTTTGATGCTTTCTGCTTGAGGACCTTTTTGGCCTTGAGTGATTACGAACTCAACTTTTTGACCTTCAGCAAGAGTACGGAAACCGTCGCCTTGGATTGCGCTGAAGTGAGCAAAAACGTCAGGACCATTTTCTTGTTTGATGAAACCGAAGCCTTTAGTTTCGTTGAACCATTTAACGGTACCAGTAACTGGAGTTGACATAGTGTGTATCCTAAAAAATATATTTAAATATGTGGCCGATTACGGCGCGGATAGCGTGGAAAAGTAGATTGCTATTGCGTACGACACGACGGGAGTTACAAGTAATCCAACGAATGTGTATACAAAGAACTTCATTTCTAGCTGCTAATGAGTCTAGAGCAATCCGTAGGGTTGTCAATCGAATCTTGACTTCACTCGAAAAGCTTTTTTGGATTTTGTGCAAATTTTTGCTCCATGCTCCATTTCTATGTAATTAAGCATGTACTCAGTATTAAAAATGGTGCTCGGTGAGACGGCTGAACCATTGACACGTCAATAATTCAGCGCAAAATATGCATCGGAATAATCTCATCCAACGACAGTGTCACCAACGGTGTCATCTGTAGTCAAACCAATCTAAAGGAGGCCATGATGAGCCAGTCATCAAAGACGTCTCGTGACAACCCGGTGATGGACACCGAGTTTGGTCGAGGCACGATTAAAGATAACGCCTTGAAAGCGGTTGTCACTAGTCAACTGTTCAAGCAACGCGTTGAGAAAGCGAAAAAAGGTAAAGGTAGTTTCAGCCGTAAAATGAAACATAGAGGCAAAGAGCCCTATTCAAAAGCTGCTTAATAGTGACTTTCGACTAGGGCTCTTTCTTTCATTGTGTGGCTGAAACGTGTGGTTGAAACGCAGCGACCAAAGAGGCAGCCGATGACCGCTAAAGACGAACGATCAGCGTTCACGTTCGGTAATATCAACGTTCGGTAATATCAACGTTCGACTTTGGGTGAATAAATCGAATAGGCGGTGACTTGGCCCGCCACAATTGCCGAGAACATAAACAGGGCTGACAGGCCAATGCTTGGGATCGGCAGAATCGATTGTTCAAACACCGACTGACTGGCGCTGATCAAGACGCGGCTGCCCGGTACCAAAATGATGATCCCCTGCACGATATAGATGGAGCCAGTGAGCTCCATTTTCTTTGCCAGCCATGTGCCATACAGCGTAATCAACACCGTCGTGACCCAAGTCCCAACCACCCAGCCTGCATCAAAACCGAGATAAAACGGCCCCCACATCCCCAGTACGGCCACGGGTAAACCGAGCAAAATGTCTTTGGGACGCGCATTAAACAGCACACCAATCGACACGGAGAGCAAGAAGAGGCCAAAGATGTGCAATGCCAATGGCACTTCGTTGCGATAGGTGGTTGCGGGGGCTTGTCCCCAAATCGCTTCACCGATATTTAAGCCAATCACAATGCCGACAAACAGCTTAATCAGCGTTAAGGCACTCTGGCCAAATAAGCTGGTGCCTGAAACCAAGTCGTTAAAGGCCAAACACTCCAATGAGTTCGCAATGGACAAGCCGGGCACAAACAAGATCACGGCGGCCACGCACAGTGCCCACACCGGGATGGGTAAGCCAGTGCTGGCTAAAAACGCGACTAAGATGCCTGTGATGAGCGCGGCCACAAATTCAACCGCGATGGCACGTCTTGAATGGCACACCAACTGACTGACCCACACCAGCAAGCCCAACACCACTGAAATCATCACTGCTTCTAAGGTGCTGCCGACCAGCATCAAGTAGGCGGGCGGAATGCCCATGTTGGCCAGCGCGATAATCCATTTTGAATAGCCGATGGGCTCAGGAACTGGCTCGTGACTGGGTTGGTTGATGCGAATGATGGTATTGGCCAGCAAGCTCAAGTTAATGGATGCAGGTTTGAGTCGCTTCATCACCACCGTGTTGTTGTCATCGGGAAATTGATAGTTGATGGTGGTTGGCGTGGCTTGAATCATGACATCCACGCCATGCTTTTGTGCATAAAATTGAGTGTATTTCTCGACTTTGTAAGGGGCGCATCCGCTGCGGTGGAGTGTGTCGCCAATCTCAACAATTTTGTTGATTCGATACTGTGACGGCATGAAGTCATTATGGGGTTAACGTTCGGTGGCACAAACGTATCAGAGTGTTCGAATGAAGACGAGAAATCGCGTGCTGTTCGATTCATCAATAGGTGAGAAGTGTGATGGACTCAACTGTTATGGTGTTTTACCACGCACGGTTTGCAGGCGGCGTGCCCACTGAGTTTTTCCATTTTTGCAATCTGAAATTTTTCTTCGAGCGCAAACTGTGCCTTTGTCACAATTTGAAAACATTAATCATAAAAAATTTGTGGTTAATTTTTTGTTTCAAAATGTCAAGTTTTGCAAATCATTAGTCCCGAAGTGACTGGTAAATCGATAAGTGGAGTTTGGTTTGTTTTAACGTCTATTTAACAAACACTTCGTCTCAACATTCTGTTTATTTTTTGTTGCTTTTTTGACCTTGAAATAATTATTTGATGCGAGAAAATAGACAAAAAGTGAGATTCCAAATTTGAAAGGATGCTTTCTGTAACTAAGGTAGGCAGATTATGAAACTGTTATTAATCATGATGGCATCAGTCTCGGCAGGGGTCGCCTCCGCTGAACATTTCCACTCTTTCATGCTTGGCTTGTCCGTTGCCGCCTTGGCGGTTGGCAGCTGTTACTGGTTTGCCTTCCGCAGCACGCGATTTCCTGAACTGGCCGTTTTTCTGCTGGTTTGTGGCCTGTTAGCCAAAGTAGGTGTGACGGTCCTAGGCGTGGCTTGGGGGCTCTCTGCACAACTGATTACGTCGCCCATTATTTTTGCGCTGTCGTATTTGTTCTTCTCGATTGTGGTGAGCTACTTGTGGTTCAGCTATCGAGACAGCATCACGGTGGTGCCAAAACCCACATTGCATCATTAATCCGATCGCACCAATCATCGACGTAAAAAAGAGGCCGCAAGGCCTCTTTTTTACGTCGATGATCTTGGACTGGCAACCGGGGCATAGCGTGCAACCCTTGGCGCTTTCTTCGACTATAGTTCTACAGTCAGCGTCCGCGTTTATTTATACACTCTCTTTGATGTAGTAAATAAAGGACGATGAACGCATGGAAACCGCACTGTTTTTGATTGAAAAAGGCCTGCTGATTGGCGGCATTTTGTTTGTGCTCACTGGCATTACTCAGTACGGGAAACGCAGCCACGACTGGAAAGGTGTTGCGACGATGTTTTATAAACGCATTCCCATGACGATTGCTGAATACAAATGGTATCGACTGGGCATTGCGATGATGGTGTGTGCCTTCGTGCTGAGAATCATTCTGCTGATGATTTGGCCAAATTACTAGCAAGTAGGAATCATCCTATTTATCAATAATTAAGCGCTGTATTCTAGCCTCTCTCACGAAATTAGGTATACACTTTAGGGTAAACCCAAAATGAGAACGAGAAGGTGATGATATGTCGTATTCAGTACTCATCTGCGATGACTCGGCGTTGGCCCGAAAGCAGATGGCACGCTCTCTTCCTGCATCGTTAAATGCAGAGATCACCTTTGCTGTGCATGGCTTGGAAGCGCTGAGCACCCTTGAACAGCAAGACTTCCAGCTCATGTTCCTTGATTTGACGATGCCAGAACTCGATGGGTTTGGTACGTTGGAAGCGATGCGTGACAAAGGCCATACCACGCCAGTGGTGGTGGTTTCTGGCGATATCCAACCCAAAGCCAAAGAACGGGTGATGGCACTGGGGGCCAAAGCCTTCATTCAAAAACCGATCAACAAAGATGACCTCAATGCGGTTATTCGTACGTTGGTCGAGCCTGCCGCTCAGCCGCGTATTGTGACCCCGGTGTCCATCGAGCTGCCGATTTTGCGTCGCCGTGACATCTACATGGAAGTGGCGAACGTGTCGATTGGTCGCGCGGCTGATGCTCTGGCGCGTCATTTTGATGTGTTTGTGCAATTGCCCCTACCCAACGTCAATATCTTTGAAGTGAGCGAATTACACATGGCACTGCGTGATTTGGCCGATAACGTTCACGTTTCGGGTGTGTGTCAGGGGTTTAGCGGCGAAGGGATTGCGGGAGAGGCGTTAGTGCTGCTGACAGACTCCAGCGTTGCAGATTTGAAGAAACTGATGAAAGTCCCAACCGACAGTGAAGAGTTGGAAGAGCTTGAGCTCTTGATGGATGTGTCCAACATTTTGGTCGGCTCGTTCCTTAACGGGCTGGGCGAACAAGCCGAAGTGCGTTTTTTCCAAAGTTCACCCGTGTTGCTCGGGCAGCACATTCCGATTGATTCGGTGATTCAGTCGACAGCAGGCTCGTTTAAGAAAACCATGACGTTTGAAGTCAGCTACAACATCGAAGGCACGTCTATTCGCTGTGATCTATTGTTTATGTTTGTCGACGAATCGCTGCCACTGCTGGACAGTAAACTTGCATACCTGATGGAGGATTTCTGATGTTGTCGCTTCCTGCAGAATTTGAACAGTTCCACTGGATGGTGGACATGGTACAAAACGTCGATATGGGCTTGATCGTGCTTGATCGTGACTACAACGTGCAAGTGTGGAACGGGTTTATGACCCACCATAGCGGCAAGTTAGCGCACGAAGCCATTGGTCAGTCGTTGTTTACCTTGTTCCCTGAAATTCATCAAGAGTGGTTCAAACTCAAAACCAAACCCGTTTACGATTTGGGGTGCCGCAGTTTTATCACCTGGCAGCAGCGTCCTTACCTTTTTAAGTGTCGCAATGTGCGCCCCGTGACGCAGCAAGCGGAATTTATGTATCAGAACATCACACTGAACCCGATGCGCACGCCAACGGGCAAAGTTAACTCACTGTTTTTATCGATTCAGGATGCTACTGCAGAAGCGCTGGTCGTGAAGCAATCCCAATAACACTCAACGAGCGTCGTCATGCTGGACGTGAACTCATGTTCACATGACGTCTTTTCACTATTCCTTGTTCGTGGATAAGGACATTGGTGAATAAGAAAAATCCTACACGGTGATAGGAAGGTGAGAAGTCGCCCTCAGTCGGAGCTGATAACGTCAGCGTGAACCGCGCAGTATTCTGTGGCTACCTGTACAACTAGGAATACAACTATGCATGCGCTCATTGTGGGTAGGCGAACTGACGATAATCTCGGGTTGGGACGAAAGCTCAAAGAAATTGGCATTTTCCGATCCGTGGTGATCGAAGAAGAGCATAACGCTTTGGACAGAATACTGTCTGACGGGAAAATCTACACCCTATTTATTGATTTACTTGCCGAAACAGCGGAAGGGTTATCATTTTTACGCAAAATCAATAAGTACAATTGCACGTTAAAATGCGTGTACAACATTGGTGAATCGCGAGAAGCCTTGTGCAGTTCTATCGCCAGTTTTGTTTCCCTGCTTGACTTCAGTTTTTCTGGCGATATCAGTGTCCATTCCCCGCTGAAACAGATCAAAGATAAAATTATCAACGGCGCCGTTGGTAAAACGGTTTATAACCAAAGCACGAAGGAAATCTATTTTACGTTGGAAGAGTTGAGAGCGGCACTGCTCAATGGCGACTTCGTGTATCACTATCAACCGCAATACAATATCAACACCGGCAATTTGATTGGTTTGGAAGCGTTGGCGCGCTGGAACAACCACAAAAGTGGCGTACTCAGTGCCGCATTATTCATGGATGACATCATCAACAATGATTTATTGGATGATTTCTTTGAGAGTATTTTTGCCCACGGGCTGGCGTTTCAAAAAAGCTTGATGGAACTCGGGAAGCTGATTCAAGTGTCGTATAACATCGATATTCGTCAGCTATTGAACGAGAACTTCGCGACGACGGTGATCCAGAAAATCAACGCCTATACGTTAGATTACAGCTGCGTCACGCTCGAATTGACGGAAACGTCGGATGTAATTGAATCGCCGCTCGTGATGGAAAATATTATTCGACTCGCGAACGCAGGCATTAAATTGTCCATTGATGATTTCGGCGTGTCCCATTCATCGCTGAGTCGCTTATTGAGTTTTCCATTTTCCGAGATAAAACTGGATGCTAAATTTATCCGCAGTATCCACGACAACCCAAACAGTAAATTGGCGATCAACAGTGTGCTCTCACTGGCTAACGACATGCATTTGAGTTTGGTGGTCGAAGGCGTGGAAGATATCAGCCATGTCAACCTCATGAAAGACATTGGCTGCAGTTTAGCGCAAGGTTTTTATTATTCGAAGCCCAAAGGTTCAAGCGATATATTAAACGTATTATGCCAGAGTGAATAACGATGATGATTGCAATATAAGTGTGGTGGCTTAATCGCGATATAAGCCACCATATTTTTATTTCTCTTTGGCTAACGCATCCATCAATTCAACCATTCGATTGACGGCCATTTGCACATCGTGATGAACGATGTCCCCCTCAGTTTTCACTAACTGTTCCAGTTGTTTACAAGCGGTGGCAAGGTCGTGTTCGCTGATGATTTTAGCGGCACCACACACTTTGTGCGCAATATCGCCCAGCGTTTGATAATCATGATTTGCCAATGATGCCAGCAGGCGTTGCTTGTCATTCACGTTCTCTTTTACCACTTCGTTGACAATCCGTTGGCGAATGTCGTCACCTAAAGCACTGTCATTGAGTGTGGGCGAGGCGGGGACTTGCTTGGCTATTTTAGCGAGCGCTTCTTTTAAGTCGTTGATGATGAGTGGCTTAAAGAGGCAATCGTTCATGCCGGCATCTAAACAGCGCTGCCGCTGTTCGAGCTGAGCATTGGCGGTAAAACCAATGATATGTGTGTGATAGCGCTCTGACTGGGCTTCGGCTTGGCGTATTTTTTGGGTTAATTGATAGCCGTTAATTCCGGGCATGTTGCAGTCCGTGATCACAATTTCAATTTCCGGTTGTGCTTTCCACTTTTGAAAACCTTGAAAGCCATTGTCAGCGACGATCACTTGATAGCCAATGAATTTGAGTTGCTCGCCAAGCAATAATCGGTTTGCGGCATGATCGTCGACGATCAATACTTTTTTCGAGATCAGGTGGGTTTGTGGCGCCAAATTCGGCAAGGAGGCGGTGACTTTGGCCACTTCAGGCTCCAGCACGGGCAATAGGAGCGACACTTCAATTTGCGTGCCGACCCCCACTTCACTGCATAGCGCAATCGTGCCACCCATCATGTTAGATAAGGACTGAACGATCGACAGCCCTAGGCCTGCGCCCCGTCTGTCCACATCGCTGTGCACTTGTACAAAAGGCGCAAACAAGCGTTGCTGCGCCTCCTCGCTGATGCCAGTGCCCGTGTCTTTCACCACAAAGCTATAGCGTTCGGCGATGGAGCCTTGTTGTTCTGGTTCTGTGAACGTTGTCTCGCTAGGTCCATGATTGGTGACGGTCACGGTGACGCCACCTTGATCGGTAAACTTAATTGCATTGCTCAGTAAGTTGGAGAGGATTTGTTTGAGCCGTGTGGGGTCAACATACACATCTTGGGTGATGGTCGGGTCGATATGCACGTCGAGCTGAATGTACTTTTGGCGCGCCAATCCATCAAAGACACGCGTAATTGATTCCACCAGATCCCGCAGGTTGACTCGCTGAGGGGCGATGCTGATATGGCCTGATTCGATGCGAACAATATCCAAAATATCGCCAATTAACACCTGAAGATTATGTGCAGAGTCGTAAGCGACTTCCAACGCGGGCACATCGAAATGGCCTTGATGGGATTTCTTAATCGCAATCTCTAGTAAACCAATGATGGCATTCATCGGCGTGCGGATTTCGTGGCTCATGGTCGCTAAGAAGGTGGTTTTTGCTTTGCTGGCTTGCGTGAGCTGTTCGATAAGGTCGCGGCGATCGCTGACGTCGATCCAGCCACAAATCACTCCAAGGCAATGTCCAGCCGTGTCTTTATACGGTTCAATCCAGTGATAAATGCTCAGCTCAGTGCCTGCAACATGCAAGGTTCGGTCAACAAGAATCGGCTCTCCGGTTCGAATGACTTGCTGATAATCCGATTCAAACTTGACGGCTTCTTGTAAATTCTTCTTCACTTCTTGTGGCGTTTTGCCAATGGCCGAAGCTCGGTCGAGGCCGAACACTTGATAGTATTGGCTGTTGCAAGTGACCAGTTTGAGTTGATTGTCTCTGACATAGATCGGATGCGGAATGCCATTAATCAGCGATTGCATGAATTGTAACTGCGCGCTGAGTGAGTTTTCGGCGGCCTGTCGCTCTTTCACTTGTTGGGCGAGGCGTCGATTCCAAAATGTGGAAATGATGCCTAAAGACAGTAGAAATGCGGCAATGAGATAAATTTGGCTCTGATAGTCGCGCCAACTTTGAGAGCTAAAATAAGCGTTGTTCCACCATTTATTGGCAATAATTGACAGTTCATCGGGGGAGAGCGTCATGATGGATTTTTCTACGATGGACTTTAACGGGTGATTGGCCATCGAGACCGCAAAGCTGACATTGATCGACGGGTAGACGATATCGACGATCTTGAGTTTCTTGTCATAAAGTCGATTCACATAGTATTGCGCGACTTTCTGTTGTGTAATCGTGCCATCCGCGCCTGCGCTATTGAGTACTCGCATCGAATCTAGCGTGTTATCCGCAATCATGATGTTGATGCCTGGATAATCGCGCTTGATTTTCTCGATGATGATATTGCCCTTATCCAAGACAAGGGTCCTTCCCTCCAAGTCAGACATGCGACTTATGGCACTTTTATGCCGCGTCACCAACACCAAATTGGATTGCATAAACGGACGCGTAAACAGCATGTCCTTCCCCCGACTCTCACTGGGCGTGAGGATGGTGAGATCGGACTCGCCGTTGATGATCTGTTGATTGGCTTCGGACACGGAGTCGGCAATGGTGACGTTGAAACTCAAACCCGTTCGGTAGCTAATGATGCTCAAAATGTCTTTGGAGACACCTTGGAAATTTTGGTTTTGGTCGAGGAATGAGAGCGGCGCAATGGTGTCGACGGTGACGAAGTTAATGACCGGATTTTCCTTGATCCATTGCTTTTCTTCGGCGGTCAGTGAAATGGGGTCGTTGTACAAGTAGCTGCTTGAGCCCGCGCTCCAGCGCTTAAGAATGCTTCGATTCTGGTTTTTCGTGACGTGATCCAGCGCGATATTGATGGCATCCCCCAACAGTGCATCTGATGTTCGGTAGGCAAATCCAAACCCGGTGGGAGCCATCTCAATAAATCTATGGGGCTTAATCCCATTGAGAAGCTGCTGGTTGATCGAGTAGTTCGTGGTGACCAGATCGCCCAAGAAGTAATCGACCTCATTAAACGCTAATGCGCTCAGCGCGGCGTTGATGGACGGGTAGAATTTCCATGCCACGTTGGGGTAGAGCGTGGTGAGAAATTCTTTCGGCAAATAGTCATTGGCGACACTGATCGATTGCTGATCGATGTCATCGCTGTTGGAAAACGTGAGGCGATGATCTTTGGTAAAAAACGCGGAGCGGTCGGGAACGTAATGATGAGTGAGAGAGAACGGCTGCTGATGCACTTCAAATGCGTTGGCGCCGGCAATCAAGTCGATCTCCCCAGTGTTGAGGGCTTGGATGGCTTGCTCTCGGTTGGGATACACTCTGACCGTCGCTTTCACCTCGAGCATGCTTGCGATCAAGGCTAAGTAGTCGGCCGTAATGCCTTCAAAATCGACGCCGCTGGTGGTGATGTCAAAAGGAGCATGGTCAGGGTTTGACGTGCCTAAAACGATTTCGTTTTTTTGCCGTAGCCAATCGCGCTGCTCCTTGGTCAATGGAATGGACTGTACTCGATTTTCTTCACGACCGTACAATTTGAGTTCTTGATAGTGCTCGTTGGCATAAACGAGATGGCCAGAGAATAAGACAATGAGAAAAACGAGTATTTTTTTCATAAATTAAACGACACCGTTCCTTTTGGCGAACTCAATTAACTCCAGTAGCGAACTACTCCCTAGTTTTTCCATTAGACGGGTTTTATACGTGCTAATGGTTTTATTGCTAAGGATCATTTTGTCAGCAATTTCTTTGTTTGTGAGGCCTTGGGACAATTGCTGCAATACCATCATTTCTCGGTCAGACAAGAGTTTCAGCATTTCACTTTCTTGACCAGAAAGGGCTGCATTTTGATGGTGAAATGAGGCGACCGGGAAATAACTATGGCCGGATAAGATCGCGCGACTGGCGTCGATAATGTTTGTGATGTCTTCACTTTTGGAGACAAAACCCGATGCCCCCATATGTAAACAGCGTGTTGCGAAGTGTTCACTGGGTTGTGTGGTGAGCACCAAGATCTTGGGAATGGGTTGCAGCTTTCTTAAACGGTTCATGACTTCCATGCCATCAAGCTGTGGAATGCCAATGTCCAAAATCACCAAGTCAAAACGCTCCGTATGGGCCATTTTAACCGCGTCAACCCCGTTGGTTGCTTCACGAATGTCCTCATACCCTGCCGATTCTAAGAGTATTTTGACAGCCATTCTGATTGCTGGGTGATCATCAACAATTAATATATTTTTCATATGTAATCTCTTTGAGATAACGAATTTTTTGTGGATAAGTTAAATACTGTGTCTTTGGATACAATTTGGGGCGTATCTATTCACGAAAAAATTGAAAAATATGATGTTTTGTTCGCAATTTATGTCTATTCCTATTGGTTGTTATGTTGGGTGTCGTGTTTACGATTTATTTTTATTTATATAATCTTTGCTAAAATGTTAAAAATGTGTTTATTTTGAATCCGTTTTTTATGCTCACAATACTATTATTTAAGTAAATGAATTTTAGCCATCACTCAGCTGAATTCGTTGCTGTTAAATTTATGCCGTGAATGATTGGCTGTGATAATCGTTTTGATCATATACATGCTCAAATAAAAGATAAACCATTCCCTGTGATAGGCGGGACAATTCTTCCCTGTTTATCGGAAATTTCCTACAAGGGCGTCATGTGTAACAAGGTAAAATAGAAGAAAGGTGGTTTCGTTCACCTCAAGTAAAATATGAATGAAATGATGAGTTGATATTGGAATAGACGTTAGTCATTAAAAATCATCATGTCATGACTATTTTTAATGCCGCTTATTTTGAAGTTTTAAATGTTTTCAAACAAACGAATATTGATCATCAATGACGATGAGGCGTTAACCGAAGCGATAGTAATGGGGCTAGAAATGGTTGGGTGTGAATGTTTAACTCACGTCAACTGCCGCCCTCAGACGGATGCTTGGGTCGATGCAGACTTAGTGATCTGGAAAATGAACAGCACCAAGGATTTGCCACTCATCGCTCGGATGATGGCATGTAAGCGACTACCGCTTGTTGTGCTGGGAATTAATTTTAGCACGGGTGAAAAAGTCCGAACTTTGGATGCCGGAGCAATCGACTTTGTTGATATACCTTGTTCCGGTTTAGAATTATTGGCGCGCATTCGAGCCCATATTCGAAAGTTCTATCCGCTAAAAAGTAAAATGACCACCTTAATATGTCCTGGAATTCCAATTACATTAAATCGTGTCTCTTGGGAAACGATTTATCACGGTAAGGAATACCGATTATCTACCAAAGAATTTGATCTCTTGTATTTTCTGCTAGAAAACTCTGGCCGCGTGTGTTCAAAAGATGAAATTTTACGAAATGTTTGGGGTTATTCCGAGTCCATGAAAACGAGAACGCTGGATACTCATATATTTCGTCTTCGCGAGCGATTCCCTGATGTGAGTATCAAAACGGTTCGCGGGATTGGCTATTGCTTAAAGGCGAACACGCTCTAACGCATTATTTTGTCCGATTTCATGCGCAGCCGTTTCTTGTTGCCCCGTTTCATTCGATATTTCCCTCTACATTATTTCGTTCGACTGATGATGTAGAGGCACGATGTTTTCTATCTATTTCCGCATGGATTGTTGCACAAATATGGTTTGCAAATCATTGATGCGCCATTTTTGGTATAAACTATAAGTTTAGATTTATACAGGGACAGGTTCCAAATGCCACTACCACGTCTTTTTTATACCGCGCAACAAGTCAAACAAGGTGAAGTGATGGCCGCCAAAGCCAAAGGGCTGGAGATGTTCAGCTTGATGGAGCGGGCGGGGCAAGCGGTGTTTACCGTGGCGTACGCTCAGTACCCGGCAACGCACCACTGGCTGGTGTGTTGCGGAGGCGGTAATAATGGTGGCGATGGGTATATTGTGGCTTGCCTAGCGCGCTCACTTGGCGTGCAAGTCACGGTATGGCAAATGGGCGACCCAGAGCAACTCAAGGGCGATGCGCTTTCGGCCTATTACCATTGGTTGGATCACGGCGGCGATGTTTACCCCATCGATGATAGGGTGCCGGATGATGTAGATTTGGTCATTGATGGCTTGCTGGGGACGGGGTTATCGGGCACGGTTCGTGAGCCAATGCAGCAACTCATCGACACGCTCAACCGCTGTTCTGCGCCGATCGTCGCCATCGACATTCCTTCGGGCTTATGTGCCAATACCGGTGCAGTGTTGGGGGCGGCCATTCATGCTCAGCACACGGTCAGCTTCATTGGTTTAAAACAAGGTTTGGTGACGGGCAAAGCGCGCAATTACGTCGGTGAGTTGCATTTCGCGGGCCTTGGAGTGGAAGAGAGTTTTAGCCAGCAGAATGCGCCGACAGTTCAATCGCTGGATCCCAAAGCGATCAAACACCTGCTGCCGAAACGGGAACCCTGTTCGCACAAGGGCAGCCATGGCAAAGCGGTGATTGTCGGCGGGAACGAAGGCATGGGCGGTGCGATTATTCTGGCGGCTCAAGCCTGTGCACGCGTTGGCAGTGGTTTAACGGCAAGCTTGATGCATCCGAGCAATACCACGCCGCTGCTGTCGGTTTGCCCTGAAATCATGGCCGCGGGGTGGAGCAATGAATCGTTGATCGAGGAGCGCCTCTTGTGGTGTGACGTGGTCGCGATTGGCCCTGGGCTTGGCCGCAACGATACCGCACGTCAAATCATGCACAAAGTGCAAAACCAAACCAAGCCGAAAGTGATGGATGCGGATGCGCTGCACTTTCTGGCGCAGTCTGCCAATTTTGATCACCAACGCATTATCACCCCGCATCCGGCAGAAGCCGCTAAGTTGCTCGACACCAAAGTGGCGCACATTGAAGCCGACCGGTATAGCGCGGTTAAAGCGTTGCAGAAGAAATATGGCGGCGTGGTGGTCTTGAAAGGTGCGGGGACGTTGGTGTGTGACGGCAAAGAAATATTTGTCTGTCTGGCGGGCAATCCGGGCATGGCAACGGGCGGCATGGGGGATGTGTTGACCGGCATTATTGTGTCGTTGTTGGCTCAGGGCCTGAACGTGTTTGAGGCGGCAAAAATGGGCGTTCTGATCCACAGTTTAGCGGCCGATCAGAACGCGAAAGCCTTTGGCGAGCGAGGCTTGCTCGCCAGTGACTTACTGCACCATCTGCGCAGTTTAGTTAACTAATTCGTTTCCAGATTTGGTGCCTTGCTCAAACGCCAGCACGTTGTTAAGCGTGGTTTGCGCGATATTGTGCAGGGCATCTTCTGTCAAAAACGCCTGATGACCGGTAAACAGCACGTTATGGCAGGCGGACAGGCGGCGGAACACGTCATCCACAATCACATCGTTCGACTTGTCTTGGAAGAACAGATCTTTTTCGTTGTCGTATACGTCTAAGCCCAGCGCGCCAATACGGCCACGTTTGAGCGCTTCAATGGCTGCGACTGAATCAAGCAATTCGCCACGGCTGGTGTTGATGATCATCACACCATCCTTCATTTGAGCGAACGCTTGCTCATCCAGCAGGTGGTAGTTTTCTTTGGTCATCGGGCAGTGCAGCGTAATGATGTCGCTGTTTGCATACAGCTCCGGCAATTGAACGTATTTCGCGCCGATTTCAATGGCCAATGGGTTTTCATACGGGTCAAAGCAGAGAATGTTCATGCCAAGGCCTTTGAGGATACGCATCGCTGCAATGCCAATCTTGCCTGAACCAATCACACCCACGGTTTTGCCATAGAAGTTAAAGCCCACCAAGCCTTCCAACGAGAAGTTGGCCTCACGTGTGCGCTGATACGCTTTGTGGTAACGGCGGTTCAGACACATCATCAACCCGACCGCGTGCTCTGCCACCGCTTCTGGTGAATATGCCGGTACGCGAACCACCTGCATGCCAATGCGTTTTGCGGCGTCTAAATCCACTTTATCAAAGCCCGCGCAGCGCATGGCGATTAGGCGAGTGCCCCCTTGATACAGTTCTTCCAACACGGTCGCACTCAAATCGTCGTTCACAAACGCACACACCACCTTGCTGCCTTTGGCCATTTTGGCGGTTTTTTTGGTCAGACGAAAGTCGTGGAATTGCAGCGTAAAAGTGTTTTTATCGACGATTTTTTTGAATGAGGCTTCGTCGTATGTTTTTGCGCTGAAGAAAGCGATATCGATCATAGCAGTCTCCTTAATTAAGACCTGACTTGAAGTAATTATCGCTATAGTTAAACGGATGGTGAGAAAAATAAACCCTAACTTTTGTATGTGAACAAAGGCTGGGCGTAAGCCGCTTACCGTTTGTTCACATTGTGGCAAAAATCGTTACATTCGAAAACGAGCGCCCAAACTGAAGGCGGTGCTGGAGTAGCCTTTGTCGAGATCTTGATAGGTCACTTCCGCATTGAATTCGAGATTTGGGTTGAAGGCAGATTGTACGCGCGCCCCGGCACTCAGGTATGGATTCACCCCAGAATGCGTTGAGGTTGTGCTGGGCGAAGACGAGACGTTCGTCTCCTCGAGTTGGGTATAAGAGACGCCGCCACGCGCATACACGGTAGCAAACTGCATGATCGGCGCTTCTACACGAACACCCCCATAGAAACTGTCGTATTGGGTCTCGATGTCATTTCCGTTGCCGTCGTTGAGCTTGGCTTTGCTTGAGAGCGTGCCGGTATACCCCAAATCCGCACCCAAGAATGTGGAGAAGTAATAGCTGTATCCTACGGTCGTGGTAAAGACTTGATCGCTGCTGTGACCGTTGTCGAGCGTGCTGTACCCGGCATCGACGCTAAACTGATGTTGGCCGTTAGTGGCGGCAATTGTTGGCATTGCGGCACACAATGCGGCCAACGTGATCCCTGTTATCCCTAGTTTTTTCATTCTCGTTCTCCACTGCCATGAAATGAAGTGAGCCAAACCGGTGTTTGGCATTGCCACACGGCAAAGTTGCAGGCAACAGTAAAACCTTAGCAATATTCGAACCGATTCTATGATTCTCTTGTGAGAAAGAAAAAAATGTGTGATCCACAAAGAAATTGCAGGGAAGAACACTTAGGGTTGAACAAAAATCAGCCTATGGAAGTGAGATCTATATCGCAATTTAATATTTGATGTCATCGAAGTGAACGTTTGCGGTGAACGTTTACGTGATCAAGTAAATAAGGGTTTTGTTAATAACTCGTTGATTACGATGAGGTTTAATGGAATGTTGTATTGGGGGGAGCGTAGAAAATGGCAATGGGTATGAAATCTTCGACAGCGTAACACAAAAAAAATACAAATATCAGACTTGCCGGAAAGAAATCACAACCTATAATGCTGAAAACCGGAGCGTCTGCCAACGCTCCGGTTTTTTTGTGTCCGAAAAGTACTGAAGTCTGCCAACCGAAGTACAACGCACTCTGCAAACAGAGACACAAACTGTGAATCAATCAAGGAATTACACAATGCGTATCGAACAAGAACTTAAGTTAGGTTTTAAAGATGTCCTGTTTCGCCCGAAACGTTCAACCCTGAAAAGCCGTTCTCAAGTAAATTTAACCCGCGAGTTTACCTTCAAGCATAGTGGCCGTCAATGGTCTGGCGTGCCAGTTATAGCGGCGAACATGGATTCCGTGGGCAGCTTTGCCATGGCGAAAGCCCTCGCTGAGCATGGTGTAATGACCGCGGTTCATAAACACTACACAGTGGCGGACTGGGCGGAGTTTGCAAAAACAGCAGACAAAGCAACGCTAAACAACGTGATGGTTTCAACCGGAACGTCGGATGCTGATTTCCAAAAAACGCAAGACATCATGGCGCTGTCTGATGAATTCATCTTCATCTGTATCGACATCGCGAACGGCTACTCAGAGCACTTGGTGGAATACGTAGAGCGCGTGCGCGCAGCCTTCCCAGACAAAGTGATCTCGGCTGGTAACGTGGTCACAGGCGACATGTGTGAAGAGCTGATTCTGGCCGGTGCAGACATCGTGAAAGTGGGCATTGGCCCAGGTTCCGTATGTACCACGCGCGTGAAAACCGGTGTGGGTTACCCACAACTGTCTGCCATCATTGAATGTGGCGACGCAGCGCACGGCCTTGGCGGCGTAATCATCGGTGACGGCGGCTGTTCATGCGCTGGTGATGTGTCAAAAGCGTTCGGTGGCGGCGCAGATTTCGTGATGTTGGGCGGCATGCTGGCTGGTCACGAAGAGTCAGGCGGCGAGATCATCGACAAAGATGGCGAGAAGTTCATGAAGTTCTACGGCATGTCTTCAAAGAGCGCGATGGACAAACACTCTGGAGGCGTCGCGGGTTACCGCGCAGCTGAAGGAAAAACTGTCCTATTGCCATACCGTGGCAGTGTGCACGGCACCATCCAAGACATCCTCGGCGGCGTGCGCTCAACTTGTACCTACGTAGGCGCAGCAAAGCTGAAAGAGCTAACCAAGCGTACCACGTTCATCCGCGTACAAGAGCAAGAGAACAACGTATTCGGTAAAGAGTAATTTGTTAACTCTTCGGAAAATACGAAATATTAAGAGCCGCTTTTAGCGGCTCTTTTTTATCTCAATGTTTGCTTGATACTAATGTCACGCCAAATAAAAACACCCTCAACTACAAAAACAGGCAGTGGGCGATACCCTATTAACAGTTTGTTATGCTCGTGGTATTTATAGGCGACTCAGTATCTCTGCTTTTTTCGCTTCAAACTCTTCACTGGTGATAGCATTGATATCTAGTAATTTTTTTAATTTTTCTAACTGTGAAAAGTGATCATTTGTTTCTTCAGTGTGTGTTTCAACGTGCTCTTGCTTCGGTGTTTCAGCTCTTGCAACTTCCATTAACAGCATATTAATTTTTTTATCGATGTCTTCGACAGTGATCTGGGATGTGCTAGAAGCTTTGGCATTTGATAGCTCTTTGAAGGTATTTTCTAATATTGGGTTTTTCTTTACTACTGTTTCGTTGGCACAATATAGTTCAATAAAATCTTGTTGAGATTTTTGAACTCTAGCTAGGTTCTCAAGAACCTCTGCTTCGTTGTTTTTCCCCATAATAAGTAGGAAAATGGCCGCAATAATAGGAGAAATGATGCAAGCTAACAAGAACCACAGAAAGCTGCTACGATTGTAATTGGAAGCTAAAAAACCAACAGCGATTGCCAATAAAAACCAGAAAAAAATCCCACCTAACATATTTACCTCATTTGATTTGAATTTGTACCGCGGTAACAATATCAATTTTTGCTTAACATGTTTTGACTTTAAGCAATATTCGACTGTAATTTTTAACCATTCATATAAAAGCATATTAGTCGATTTTAAATGAACTTTTTATATATAATTCCAGTGAAACATATATTAGGAGGTTATTTAAGTCACCTATATTTTTTAGTTGGTTTTAGAATTCCAACAACTGACAAATGAAACGTACCCACAATATCAAATGAGAGAGTCTTATTGTGTGATCGGTTTAGGCTTTATCACCACCATTGCGTACCAATATGCATGTCAGCCCATGTTGTTCAGTGTGCGGATAATGAGCATAAAAAAAGTAGGTGCTTGACTGCAGCCATAGGTGCTCGATGGGGCGAAACGGAAGAGTGAAAGGGAGGTTCCACGTTCTGCGCCATATGTTCGCCAGCCACTTGATGATGAAGGGCAGCAACATCATCACGCTGCAAAAAATACTTGGGTTTTCTAGATGTGGTGGGAATAAAAAACCCGCCGTTCGGCGGGTTCTTATCAATTGTCGTTAACTTGCGATGTTTACGGTAATTTGCAGTTTCAGCGGCAATTTTTCGAGATGTTTTTCGATGGTTTGACGCGTTTGTTCGATGTCTTCAACCAGAATGGTGTCACAGTTGTCTTCTGGGTAGATATCAACGTCAACCCAAAGCTCATGACCAACTTTCGTTACACCGACCAATTCAATTTCCTGATCGGACTCTTCACAGGCCACAACCACACTTTGGTCAACGGTTTGGCAAATTTCTTCGCTTGGTGACATCAGGAAGATTTCACGCATTGCTGAGCGTAGCATGTCAAATGGAACTTTGATGAAGTAGAACGACATTGCAAGCATCATCACTGGGTCAGCGTAGACCGCGTAATTTGCCATCGGTGTCAGAGTCATCAACCATGCGACCACGAAGCCGACTGTTACCGCTAAACTCAGCAGTGTATCCATCTGCCACTGTTTTACTTCAGCGCCGATAAGGCCAGAAGAGTGTTTCTTGCTTAGTGACACCATGTACCACCAAGCGATGGCACAACCAATCACGTTGATAGCACCAAATACAGTTGCGATAGACGCATCGACTTCACGACCACCGGTAAACATAGAACCGATCGCAGAGTACAGTGAGTAACAGACGAGCATCAGAATGACGGTCCCTTTGACCGCAATCACGGCTGGTTCAAACAATGCTCGTCCGAATGGGAACTCAGAATCAGAAGGTTTTCTGATGTAGCGTGCCGCCACTAGCGACAAGATTGTTAACAGTAGGCTGACGAGAGAATAAACACCGTCGAACACGATAACCAGAGAGCCTACAAGCAGACCGACAACAAGACCAGCTACAGCAAACATAGATGCGAAAAGGGCTGAGAGGGTCAGAACACGGTTTTCGTTAAAACTTTTTGGAGCACTCATTTTATTTTTATACCTGTTGGATAACTGAGGTTATTTTGGCTGATCGGCCGAGCTTTACAATGGTGATTTGCTTTTTTGAACAGGTAGTTTTGAAGGATTTTAGATTTAGTTTTTAAATATCAATGAGTTATTAGTTTAAATTTCTGTCAATAATATTGACACTGACTGGCCTTTCGCCAGTCGAGTGCAAAATAAACAGCGATTAGAAGTCAAATAGATAGTCACTGAGCTTGTCAGCAAGCCAAACCATAGCTGGGTTTTCTGAACTGCCGGCGACGCTAAACATACAATAGTCTTCCTGAGTCAAACCGTAGGTGTGGCGAATCACGGCCAATCGCTGTTCGCGTAAATGGTGACGAATCAGCGGCTCTGGCAGCACGCCCCAGGCACTTTCGGTCAGGATGGTACTCAACATGTATTCAAAGCTTGAAAAGCCGATGTAGCGGCGAGAAAAGGGCTCTAGGCTGGAGTTATCACGTTCGTTGAGGTACACCATCACTGCTTGCATCGATTTACGCAGGTCTTCATCGGTCACGCGTTTGATTTTGGTGAGCGGGTGTGTGGTGCTGCACACCGACATCATCCGGATTTTACCGAGTGGCTGATAACCGATGCGTGGGTCATCGAGACGTTCGTAGTCAACCCCAAAAGCAAAGTCGACTTGTTGGGTCGAGACCAAGTTTGCCAAGTCACCGCTGGATGCCAACACGATGTTAAACGAGGTGTTGGGAAAGAGCTTATTGAGTGAGTGCGCCAGATCTTGCCACAACGAGTCCGGCAGCGAGTCATCACGAGCAATCCACATCTCGGCGGCAAACTCATCAGAAACTTGCGAACAGGTGCGGCGAATGCGGGTCGATGTGATGAGCATGTTCTCGCAATCTTTGTAGATGGCTTTTCCCGCCTCAGACAACGTGAGGTTGTTTCCGGTGCGCGTAAACAGTTCGACACCCAGCTCGGTTTCAAATGCTTTGATCGCCATGCTCAGCTTGGTGCGGTTACACTCAAGCTGGCGGGCAGCCTCGGAAACCGAGCCCGTATTGGCGATGGTGCAGAAAGCTTCAATTTGGGACAGGTTCATAGCAGACTCATTGGATAGAAGTTGCCGAATCATAAACAATTTTCGTCAGGCTGCCTATCTGCTCTAATATTCGCCAATTGACTCAAATTCAGATTTTCTTGCGCAAGATTGCGTTGTAACTCTATGAACTTTACTCCGTTTTGGTTTAATCTTGGTGTGTTCGAGTAGTCTCAAACTTACGGGTTTAACCTAAATGCTTGTGCATTCAGGAAATGAGCCTGCCAATTTGAGGTCACTTGGGCACATTTGCCCGAATACAAGAAGTAACACGGAGGCCATGATGGCACACGACTGGGACGAATACGCAGCGGATTGGGAAAAAGACGAAGCGACAACCGTTTTTGCGCAGAACGTTTTTCAGCAACTGAATAAGCTCATTTCGCTTGAAGGCAAGCACGTGCTTGATTTTGGTTGCGGCACGGGTTTGCTAAGTCAACTGATGTCACCAGTGGCAAAAGACATTGTGGCTTTGGATGCGTCCGAAGCCATGATTGAAGAGTTGGACAAGAAAGAGCTGGTGAATGTGGAGCCGGTGGTGGACCACTTAACGCGTGGCTTGGTTGCGCAGCATCCGGCGTTTCGCAAGCAGTTTGATGTGGTGGTTGCCTCTTCAGTGTGCGGTTTTGTGCCGAACCATGAAGAAATGGCCGAGATCATCTACACCTTGCTAGACGAAGGCGGTTTATTTGTGCACTGGGATTGGCTGGTGGACGACAACGATCCGGACTTCGGCTTAAGCGAACGTGATGCGCACGCCATGCTAACGCAAGCGGGCTTTGCGACGGTTGAAGTGAGCAAAGTGTTTGACGTGAAAACGCCACAAGGCGTTGTGCCCGTGGTGATGGGCGTCGGCCGAAAATAGAAATTTATTGACTAAATTAAGCCGCGACAGGATTTCTGTCGCGGCTTTTTTGTTTTCTTAAGATTCTTAAGTGTCTCTTAAGCTTGCCGCCATAAGCTCATGGTGTCGGGCACAGAGAGGGCTTCTGAATGAAAGACTTTTTTCACGATCACGCGCTTGAACTGGCGATCATTGATCGTAACCATCCCAAGCGGGATGAAGTCGAACACTATATCGCGCAACGTTATTCATTGGCGTTTGATGCGCGTCTCAATTGCTTTATGCCGACCTTCATGGCGTTGATGGACGATGACCACATTAAGTCCTTGTGTGGTTACCGTGTTGCCAGCGACGAGGCGCTGTTTCTTGAGCAATATTTAGATCACCCGGCGGACGCCTTACTTGCCAACACGTTCAAGCGTCCCGTCGAGCGCACTCAATTGATCGAATTTGGCCAATTGGCTTCGTTTTCCAAAGGGTTTTCCTCCCTACATTTTCTGCTGATGACGCAAAAGCTGGTCGAACAAGGCTTTGAATGGTGCATTTTTACCGCCACCGACCCGCTCTACGCCATGATGTGTCGTTTGGGGTTGGACCCGACCATCTTGGCTGAAGCCGATCCCACTCGTATTCCAGATGCCCACACGATTTGGGGCAGCTATTACCACTATCAGCCGCGCATTGTCGCCGGTAATCTGAAAGGCGCTTTGGTGCATTTGCAGGCGCTGTTTTCTGACCGCAAACATCGTTTAAGCGGAGGTTTCTGATGAACACCATTTTACAGGCATTGGCCCAACGCGCGGAAACGACGCCCGATGCGATTGCATTTCAAGGTTACAGCGAGCGCACACAACAGATCGAGTCCATTAGTTATCTGACGTTGTGGGTGCGTGTCAAAGAAGCGGCGGCGCTGCTCACTCAGCTTGAAGCGCGTTGCATCGCATTGCGCGCTGAAAATAGTTTGGGGTGGGTGATTACCGATTTGGCCGCGATGCAGGCGCGCATTCCGGTGGTGCCCGTACCGATGTTTTTTAGTGAAACCCAAATCGTGCATACCTTGGAGCGTTCAGGCGCCGATGTATTGATTGGTGAATGGCACAGCTTACAACCGGAACTGCTGGGGCAATTGGAAGGCTTGCCATTGTGGCGCAATTCACATGCTCATGGCGCTCATTGGTTACCTGACAGCAGCAAAATCACGTTCACTTCAGGCTCGACTGGGCAACCCAAAGGCGTCTGCTTGAGCGATGAACAACTGGCGCAAGTCAGTGGTGCTCTGGCCGATGCGATCGCGACGGAAACGCGCTGCGAAACGCACCTGATTTTACTGCCACTGTCCACTTTGCTGGAGAACATTACCGGCGTTTACGTACCGATGTTGCTCGGTGCTACGTCGGTGGTGGTGCCAGGGGAAAATGTGGGGCTGTCTGGCTCAAGTCAGTTCAATCCCAATCAGTTTGCGGTCGCGCTCAGTCAGTATCAACCCAGCAGTTTGGTGTTAACCCCCGCGCTGCTGATGGCGCTGATTCATATTGTTACGTTGAACCCAACGTTGGCGCGCTCGCTTAAGTTTGTCGCGGTCGGCGGTGCTCGTGTCACGCCAGCCTTGCTAAACAAGGCACGCGCATTGGGCATTCCTGCATTTGAAGGATACGGCTTATCGGAATGTGCTTCCGTGGTGAGTTTGAACACGCCCAGCGCTCACAAACCGGGGACCAGTGGCCGCGTGCTGCCGCATGTTGAGGTGAAAATTGCTGATGATGGTGAAGTACTGGTGCGCGGTAACGTGGCTCTGGGTTATATCGGCGAAGCGTTTACGCAAACATGGTTGGCCACTGGCGATTTGGGACATCTGGATGCACAGGGTTTTCTGACCATCAATGGCCGCAAGAAAAACCAAATCATCACCGCGTTCGGGCGCAACGTGTCGCCGGAGTGGCTGGAATCGGAAGCGCAAGTGTTGCCCGCGCTGCATAGCATGGTGGTGGTAGGGGAAGGACAATCGACCCTCACGGCGGTGGTCGACAGCAATCAGCCCGAAATTGTGGCGGTCAGCCTACGCAAGCTCAATGCGGCGCTGCCGGACTATGCCCGCATTGGCAAAGTGGTGACGCTGGCAGGGCTCAAACAGCAGCCTGGGTTATACACCGCCAATGGGCGCCCAGTGCGGGCACAATTTGAACATTGGCTGGCGCAGCTTCCTGTTGGCGGGCAGCACACGATCACGACCAACTTGAATGACACCAGCAACTTAAATCACACAACGCAACAGCATGAATCGTGGAGTTGAGTCGTGGGACTCAAACGCCATTGACCCGAATGGAAAGAGGAAAACAGCATGAGTGAATTCTTCCAAACACTGAAACAGCAAACGCAAGCTGCGCAGCAAACCCTATTACAGGCGCCGATTTTCGCCCAATGTGCGCGTGGCGACATTGACCGCGCAACCTACGTGGCATTTTTGACGCAGGCGTTTCATCACGTCAAACACACGGTGCCGCTGTTGATGGCGTGTGGTGGACGCTTGCCCGAGAAATATGAATGGCTGCGCCAAGCTGTTGGGGAATACATCGACGAGGAGAGTGGGCATCACGAATGGATCCTCAACGACATCACCGCGTGTGGTGCTGACGCTGACTTGGTACGAGCCAATCAGGCTCAGGGCCGAGTGGGCGCGCCGATTGAATTGATGGTGGCTTATCTCTATCACCAAATTGATCGTGTCAATCCCATCGCTTTGTTTGGCATGGTTTGGGTGCTGGAAGGCACCAGTGTCGGGGTGGGCGGTGAGGTCGCCGCCTTGGTGAAACAGACGCTAAATTTGCCGGAGAATGCCATGAGTTATCTGACGTCGCACAGCGTGCTGGATCAAGACCACATTCAACTGTTTGAAAGGTTGATGAACCAAATTACCGATCCGGTCGATCAGCAAGCGATCATCGATTCAGCTAACATGGTGTTTCGACTCTACGGCGAGATGCTGCGTGAGCTGACACCGCATGCATTCCAACACGCGGCGTGAGGACAAGACGATGAACTTACAAGGTAAACGGGTGCTGTTAACTGGTGCCTCGGGCGGCATTGGCCGAGAAATCGCCCAAGCGCTGGAAGCGAAAGGCGCCGCCCTGATCTTAGTGGCGCGAAGCCGCAATAAACTGGAAGCGCTGAAAAACAGCCTTGAGTGTCCAGAGCGTCATCACGTCCTGGCCATCGATTTCCAACATCCTGATAGCGAAGATGTGCTCAAAGCCTTCGCGCTTGAACAGGTTCACCGCGATCAGCGCATCGATGTGCTGATTAACAATGCGGGCAATAACCAGTTTAGTTTTCTGGCTCAGCGCAGCGCGAAATCACTGCGCGAAGAGATCCACCTGAATCTGATGACACCGATGTTGACCAGTCAGTCGGCGTTGAGTTGGCTGCAACGTCCGGGCATCATCCTGAACATCGGCTCGACCTTCGGTTCGATTGGCTTTCCGGGTTACACCAGCTACTGCGCCGCGAAAGCGGGCGTACAGCGATTCAGCGAGGCGTTGGATCGCGAGTTAGATGGCGCGGGAATTCGCGTGTTGTATCTGGCGCCAAGGGCGACCAACACCGATCTCAATGATGACCGTGTCACGCAAATGAATCGTGATTTGGGCAACCGCAGCGATGCGCCAAGTGTCGTCGCACGCCATGTGGTGTCTATCTTGGAAAAAGAGCGCGCGTCAATGTGGATTGGGTGGCCGGAAAAGTTGTTTGCGCGCTTAAACCAGCTCATTCCCACGGTGGTGTCTGCCTCGATTCGCAAACAACAAGACACCATTCATCACTACATCACACCGGGAGCGGTGCAGCCGCCTCGCTCACCGCACATCATGAGGGACGAACGATGAAACGGACGATCACGCTGAGCATCGCAGCTTTAACTTTAGGTACAACCATGTCTGTCGCAGCCGCCGGTGCTGACCCGCTGCAAACCATTCAGAAAAAATGGGCCGTGTGTCAGTATCAATCGAAGGACAAAGATCATCAGGTGTATTGCTTGGAAAATCTGATCCAACGGAACGAAGAGGCATTAAAAGCCGCGCCCGAGCGTCAGGAACTGAAAGTTTGGCTGGCGATCAATAAATCGTCTCTTGCCGGGGCGGATGGCGGTTTGGGCGCCTTGTCGTTGGTGAAAGAGGCCAAAGTGTTACTGGAACAAGTGATTGAAACAGCGCCAGAAACGTTAGATGGCTCCGCGTATACCAGTTTAGGTTCGCTATACTATCAAGTACCGGGTTGGCCAATTGGCTTTGGCGACGATGACAAAGCGGAAGCGATGCTAAAAAAAGCGTTGGAAATCAATCCTGATGGCATCGATCCGAACTATTTTTATGGTGATTTTCTGGCGCAGGACGGCCGCAAAGCCGAAGCGATTCAGTATTTGACCAAAGCCCAGCAGGCCAAACCACGTCCAGCGCGTCCGCTGGCTGATCAAGGGCGACAACAAGAGATCGCGAAGAAACTGGGAGCGTTGAATTAGAAATGCGTTTGCTGCTTGTCGAAGATGATGTTTTATTAGGCCGCTCAATGGTGACCTCGTTGAGTCGCCACGGTTACACCGTCGATTGGGTCGAGCGCGGCTCGGGCGTCGAGACCGTGCTCAAAACCGAGCAGTTTATGGCGGTGATCCTCGATCTCACCCTGCCGGATATTGATGGGTTGATGGTGCTGCGTCACATTCGCCGCGCTGGTTTTACGCTGCCGATATTGATTCTGACCGCGCGCGATGACATTGACGATCGCGTGAAAGGGTTGGATGGCGGCGCTGATGACTACCTGATCAAACCGTTCGCGCTGGAAGAGTTGATGGCGCGCCTGCGGGTGCTGATTCGTCGTCAATCGGGTTACTGTGACACGCGCATCGACGTGGGGGAGTTATCGTTGTCGCTGTCTGAACAATCGGTCGATTTTCAGGGCAACCGCCTGAAACTCACCAATAACGAGTTCAAATTGTTGGCGTCGTTGATGACGCACGCGGGTCGTGTCCTGAGCAAAGAGCAACTGCAACAATCCCTGCACGGCTGGGATGAAGGAGCGAGCGACAATGCCATCGAGGTGCATATTCATAATCTGCGGAAAAAGGTGTCAAATCACGTGATCAAAAACATTCGTGGTGTAGGGTACATCATTGAAAAATAGTGCGGAATACGCGTTTTCAATCAAGAAACGTCTCACCATCGCCGTGGTCTTGCTGTCGACGGTGCTGATCCTTGTGTCACTGTTTTTCAGCTTTACCGCGTCGCAGCATGAGATTGAAGAAGTGTATGATGCCCGTTTAGGGCAGTCGGCTAAAATGCTGTTGCTGGGGATGCCCGTCAAAGAAGACGGGCTGGAAGCACGCCGCGCCAGCGAGATTCTTGATACTTGGATGGCGCGGATTGCCAAGCAATCTAAGGGCGGCGATTCGCCCACCACTTTCGGCCACCCTTACGAGCGCAATATTCTGATTCAGTTTTACCTCAGTGGGGAGCTAGTGTGGAGTTCCATTCCCGCGATCAGCCGGGTTGCACACGATCCGCGCTACGCCGGGTTTGGCTATCTGGATATTGAGGGCAAGCCATGGCGCTTTTTTCAATTGCCGCTGCCGACGCAATATCATACTCAGCCAGAATACGTGATTGTGGCGGAGAAACAGTCGATTCGAGACGAGATGAGCCGCGAATTGGCGCTCTCAACCGCCTTGCCGCAACTGATTTTGATTCCCTGTCTGGCTTTGGTGATGGCCTTGCTGATTGGCAAACATTTTGAACCGATTTCTGAGCTCAAACGCGCCATTACCCAGCGTAGTGCCAACAAGCTTGATAGCATTTACGTGTCGAACCCTACGCAGGAACTCTCTCCGCTGGTGGACTCGTTAAATAGATTGCTGACCGAGTTGGATCAGGCGTGGCAGCGTGAACGACGCTTTACCCGCATGGCTGCTCACGAATTGAAAACGCCGTTGACGGTGTTGCGACTGAATGCGGAAAACGCCCTGCTGAGCCAAAATGAAGCGCAGTTGAAATCCGATTTAAGCAATATTCTGCGCGGCATTGAGCGCACGGATCGCCTTATTCAACAGTTGCTGATGTTGGCGCGGGTGGAAAGCATCCATGACTTAACATTCTCCAGCATCAACCTGACGAAGCTGGTGCAAGGTGTGATTGCCGAACTGGTGCCGCTTGCGCTGCGCAATCAACAAGAGCTCTCTCTCGACGGCGACGATATTTTTGTGTTGGGAGATGAATCCCTGCTGCGGATTCTATTTACCAACTTGGTGGATAACGCCATTCGTTACTCGGGGGCAGGCAGCCAGATCAAAGTCGAGGTGCAAGAGGAAGGTCAGGTTGTGAATGTGTGGGTCAGTGACACGGGGGAAGCGCTGAGCGAGGAGGCCCGTGAGAAACTGTTTGAAAACTTCTACCGAGCCAACACCGAAAAAGGGGATGGGGCCGGTCTGGGTATGTCCATTACTAAGGACATTGCTAAGCTGCATCACGGCACGATCACCTTGATGCCAAGAGAAAATGAGCGTAATACTTTCTGGGTAGTCCTGCCTAAAGCCTAGTCCTGCAAGGTTTTTCCAAAACGTAAATTGACTATTTACGTAATTTCACTGTCGGAAATCCCTCAGAATACATACACTGCAGATATGAAATTAGTAGCGAAACTTATCGTTTGGCTGATTTCATCATCGAAATCTGTTTATTGACTAACAACTCATGGCTAGGGTTTGACATAAATAAAATCAAAAACAGAAAAGTAAAAAGGTCAGCGTTTGCTGACCTTTTTACTTTTCTGTTTGCCCTATTTCACTTAGCAGCCGCACTGACCTTTGGTCAGTTGCTTGCACAGCCACTTCATCGCTTGATCGTTCATGCTCGGTTTGTTCCACACCAAACTGTAGGCTACGGTGCCGTAATCGAACGGCAGCGGCTTGCAGACTAAGCCTTGCGCCTGATGCGCGCGCTCTGCCCAATGTTTTGAACAGGTAAACAGCAAATCGGTGTGCTGACACATGATGGCGGCCGCGCCGAAATCGGCGGTCGTCACACTCACCTGACGCGATTTATGCCGTTGGGCGAGGTTCTTCTCAAAGAAGGGTTCGCTGAGTTCCTTATCCAAAATCGCGATGTGTTTGTATGAGAGATAATCTTCCGTGGTCATCTCTTTATCTGCCAGCGGATGCGTTGGCCGCATTAAACACACCATCTCATCGTCGGTGATCACATGCCACACCAAGTCCTGCGCGTATGTCGGCGGTTGGCTGATGTCGTGCGGCAGAATCATGAAATCAATCACGCCGCGCTGCAGCGCTTCAAATCCGTAATACTCTTTGGAATGAATGGTTAATGAAAGATTGGGTGAGCATTCGGAAATGATGTTGGCAATGTCTTCTGCAAACAGCTCCAACGTACTTTCGCGCATCGCTAGCCGATAGTGCCCACTGTACTGTTTGGGGTCGAAGTTTGCCTGATGCAACAGGCCATTCATGCTGGATAGAATACTGTGAACAGCCGGGCCCATTTGCAACGCGTAAGGGGTTGGAATCAACTGGTTGCTATCACGATAGAACAGGTCATCATCGAGTAACTCACGTAACTGGGCCAGAATCTTACTGATGCTGGACGGGCTCACGCACAGGCGGGCGGCGGTCTGCGTCACACTGCGTGTGCTGAGCATCACGTGCAGTGCCGTCAGGTGCTTTAAACTGAATCTCGATAGATGAATATAATCCATAAAATAAATAAAGCAGAATACGGTGGCGCAAGCATAGCATTGTTGAAGAAAAATACAGTAATGAAAATTGCTCACGCCAGCATGAAGTATCGTTCATGTTTATGTGCATGTTGGTGGCTAAACCTCATGCTTTTCAAACAGCTGCTCTATTTCTTGTAACACCATCGGGTTGGCAATAGCGCCAATATTCTTCACCGGTTGGCCTTGCAAAGTCTGCTTGACCGCCAGTTCAACCAACTTGCCCGATTTGGTGCGCGGCACCTCACTGATGGGATAAATGGACGCTGGCACGTGGCGCGGCGAGCAGTGGGCGCGCAGGGTTTTACGAATCTTTTCTTTCAGCTCATCGGTTAAAAAGGTTTTGCTATCCAACTGCACAAACAGCACGATGGCTTCGTCATTGCCCTGTTTTTGACCGACCGCAATCGAATCGACGATTTCATCTAACTGATTGACTTGTTGATAAATTTCCGCCGTGCCGATCCGAACGCCGCCCGGATTGAGCGTGGTGTCACTGCGTCCATAAAAGCGATAACCGCGTTGCGCTGTCCATTCAATTTCATCACCATGATGCCAAACACCGGGGTACTTGTCCCAATACGCGTGGTGATAGCGTTCGCCATCATCATGCCAAAAGCCAATCGGTTGGTTGGGAAAACTGTTGCGACACACCAGTTCGCCGCGCTGTTGGCTCACGGCAATGCCGGCGTCGTTGTACACCGCCACGTCGAGGCCAAGCCCTGCGCCCTGACATTCACCGCGGTAGACCGGCGAGATTGGGTTTCCTAACACAAAGCAGCCACAAATATCGGTACCACCCGAAATAGATGCCAAATGTAAATCGGCTTTAATGTCGGCGTAGACGTACTCAAATTGCTCGGGGTAGAGCACCGAGCCCGTCGAACAAATTGTTTTCAGAGCGCTTAAATCGTAGAAGTCACTGGGCGAGAAGTGACTTTTTTGCAACGCTTCAATGTATTTGGCTGATGTGCCAAACAGCGTCATTTGGGTTTCTTGAGCCAACTCCCACAACACGCCCGGCTGTGGGTACATCGGGCTGCCGTCATAAATCACTAAGGTTGCGCCACTTGCCAGCGCGGACACGTGCCAATTCCACATCATCCAGCCGCATGTGGTGTAATAAAAGACCCGATCGCCCGGTTGAATATCGCAGTGCAGTTGATGCTCTTTGAGGTGGTTTAGCACCGTGCCGCCGACGGAATGCGCGATGCATTTGGGTTGGCCAGTGGTGCCGGAGGAGTAGAGGATAAACAGCGGATCGTTAAACCCCACGCGTTCAAACTCAATGCCGCGCGGCAAATAGCTGGCGAGGATCGCTGGCCAGTCAGAAAAACTATCGTTGAAATCTTGGCTGTAACTGCGCTGCTGAAGGTATTCGATTTGACAGGTATTTTCGATCGACGGGATCGCCGCGACAATGCTGGCGTTGCGTTCTTCCATCACATGGTTTTTGCCGCCGAAGCGGTAGCCATTACAGCAAAACAGAATTTTCGGTTGCACCTGACCAAAGCGTTCCACCACGCTTTCGACGCCAAAATCAGGCGAGGTTGACGTCCAAATTGCGCCTAGACTGGTGGTCGCCAACATGGCAATCACGCTTTCGGGCAGATAGGGCAGATAGCCAGCGACCACATCGCCGCGGCCCACGCCGTTTTGGGTTAACCATTGCTGAACGATGGAGACTTGATCGCACACTTGCTGCCAAGTCAGCTTGCGGCTTTGGCCGTTTTCGTTTTTAAACCAAATGGCCACCCCATCGGGTTGCTGATAGGCATAAGAGAGTAAATTCTCTGCGTAATTGAGCTGCGCCTGAGGAAACCAAATGGTGTCTCTGGCGGGTTCAAACTCATCCCAGCGCGCGATCCCTTCGCCATGAATGCAGTCGCCGCAATACCCAATTACATCGCAAAATTGCCACACCTCGAGCCAGAATTTTTTCTTGTCGGCCACCGACCACCGGTGCAGTTGGTCATAACTCTCAAACGCTTCGCCTTGCATGTTGATGTGACGAAGAAACTGCTGCAGGTTGGAAGCGTTGATTCGGTCCTGACTGGGCGTCCAAAGGGGCGTGGCGTTTGACATAACATCCTCGATGATTGGTTTTCTTTTTTCTGCAATGCATCAAGTTTTGACCATTTTCCCGTAAAGTCAAACCTGCGGCCAATGATCAGATCGCTGATATATAAGCAAAAAAATAACGAATGTAAATAAAATGTTACACTGCTTTGTGCGGGTATTCAGAGCGGATCATTGGCAGCCAAAATCGAAGGCGATAGGCTTAATGTAACGAGGTTGTTAAGGAGATGGGGTGATGACGACGTATCATTCCAAACCAGTGAATCACAAAGGATTTGTCGATTGGGATCCCGAGGAAGATGCCATTTGGCACGACTTGGTTGTGCGCCAACAATCGGTCATTCGTTCGCGTGCTTGTCAGGCTTACCTTGATGGGTTGGAGATGCTCAATCTGCCCCTCGACCACGTGCCGCAATTGCCGGAAATTAATCGCGTGTTGCTGCGAGAAACGGGATGGCAAGTGTCACCTGTGCCAGCACTGATCAATTTTGATCGCTTCTTTGCGCTGCTGGCAGAGAAGCAATTCCCCGTCGCGACGTTTTTGCGCCGCCGTGAGGAGTTTGATTACTTGCAAGAACCGGATTTCTTCCATGAGATCTTCGGCCATTGCGCCATGTTAACGCATCCCGATTTTGCTGCGTTCACCCATACTTATGGGCAACTGGGCAAAAACGCCACACCGCAGCAGCGGGCTTATCTGGCGCGTCTCTACTGGTTTACGGTGGAGTTTGGGTTGGTGAACGAGGGAAATCACACCAAAATCTATGGAGGCGGGATTCTTTCGTCGCCGGGCGAAACAATCTATTCGCTCGATAGCCCCATTCCGACACGGGAGCGTTTCAACGTGCACAACGTCCTGCGCACTCCGTACCGCATTGATATCATGCAGCCGGTGTACTACGTCTTGGACGATATTCGCCAGTTGTATCAGCTCAGTCAGACCGATCTGATGGGCCATGTTGAACAGGCCATGGCGGCAGGACTGCTGCCCCCTTTATTTACCCCGAAGGAAGAAACACATGCTTGATGAATTACGTTGCGAAGCGTGCAGCGCCGATGCGATGGCGTTAACTCAGGACGAACAGCAAACGCTGTTAAGCGAACTTGAAGGCTGGGCGCTGATCCACCGCGACGGCATTCCACAATTGGAAAAAGCGTATCGCTTTAAGAATTTCAAGCTGGCTTGGGCATTCGCCAATCAGATTGCTCAGCTTGCTGAAGACGAATTCCACCATCCCAGCATCGTGCTTGAGTGGGGAAAAGTGACCGTGACGTGGTGGAGCCATTCAATCAAAGGGCTGCACAAAAATGATTTCATTTGCGCTGCCAAGTGTGACCGCGTGACTGCGTCCGCGTCGTCATAATTGGACTGCGAGTAAGTAGTTTTTACACGGCATCGGTTCTCATCGAGGTCGGCGCCAGTCACGGTCGATGCCAATCACGACCTCAGCCATGTTCAGTTACGCCTGACGCGCGAACGTTGTTGCGCGTCAGGCTGTTTTCATTTCGCTTGCTGCGCGATGAGCGATGGTGATTCACTGTCGCCAATCAGGTTGTTGATCCAGCGTTTGGAGTGAATGCGCTGCGTGGTCAGGAAAATCTTGGCGACCTCTTCCAGCCAAATTGCCATCAACACCCAGTGCAGCGGCCACCCGAGCACCAAACCGGTGAAGTAAGCGAGCGGAATCCCAATGGCCCATTGGCCGAACAGATCAATAAAAATGCTGTAGCGAATATCGCCGCCGCTTTTCAGCACGCCGCCAATGCCAACCATGTTGAACACGCGCAGCACCATGCCAAATGCCATCACCAAACACACATTCAATGCCATGGCTGAATCTTCCAGCGGGCTATGGCTGATGAGCCATGCCAGCGCTGGTTTGGCGAGATAGCAAAGTAGCGCCAACAGCAACGCCAGCACGCAGCTCGTAATCACGTACCACCACGCGGTGTTCTCGACGCGTTGATAATTCTGAGCGCCAATCTCATTGCCTAAAATGATTGAGGCAGCGACCGCAAATCCCATAAACGCCGATATCAACACGCTTTCTATCGGTGAAAGCAATGAGATGATCGCCAGCTCTGATACGCCCAACTGACCGACAATCACGTTATACGCCAGAATGCCCACGGCCCAACCCGTGTCGTGCACAATCATCGGCCACGCAACTTTGTAGTAGCGTACGCGGTGTAGGCGCAGCTTCGCTTGCTGCCAATGTGTTCGTGTCGGCAGCAGATGCGGGTAACGGCGGTGCAACGCATAAAACAACATGGCGGTCTGGCACACGCGAGAAACCGAGGTTCCAATTCCCGCGCCCAAAACGCCCAGTTCAGGGAAACCGAACAGGCCGAAGATCAGCAGTGTGTTGAGGATTGCATTGATGATGATGGCAATGATGCTGACGCGGGTTGGCAGTTTGGCTTCGCCAACCGAACGCAGCACGCCCTCAACCGGCACCACCAAGGCAGTGCAGAACAAACTGGCCCCGGTGACCCACAAGTAATCGGTCGCTAAAGCGATGTATTCGGGGTCTGAGGCAATCATCGACACCACCGATTGTGGCGATATCAGATACAGCGCCATAAATGGCAGCGTGAATCCAAGGGCGACCACCCACGATTGGGCGAGTGTGCGGCGCACGCCATCGAGATTACCCGAGCCAAAGTATTGCGACGCCAACACGCTTACTGCGCCGCTCGCGCCGACAATGACGATCAAGTTGAAAAAGAAGATTCGGTTACCCACCCCAACGGCGGCGGTGGCGGCTTCACCCAGTTGGCTGACCATAAAAATATCCACCACACCCAGCAGTGAAAACAGCATGGATTGCATGGACACGGGTACGCCAATGCTGATCAGTTTTTGCCAGAACGGGCGATCCAGATGATGAAAAGAGGCCAACATGGGTGCGATCTCACTCGAAGAAATGAACGCTGTCAGTGTAGGGGCTGCGCGTTCCTTTGTATTGTTCAATTCCATCCCAAATATTTGCCAAACTCTCATGATTCAGGACACGCAAGAACATTATCGAATTTCCGATCAAACCACCCATCAGGTGATCGATCAGGAGCATGCGTTGCACCTTGAGCAGAGCGGCATTGTTCAGTGTGGGTTGGCCACCTGTCGCGAGGCTTTTAGCGTGTATCGGAAGTCACCCGGGCAACACATGTTGCTGTTTACCGTGAAGGGCAAAGGTTGGTTGCAAAGCGGGCAAGAGCGTTATGTGTTGGAGCCTGGTTCGATGATCGTGGTGCCTGCGGGCGTTGAGAATGGCTTTGGTATTGAAGAAGAAGATTGGCAATTGGCGTGGCTGTTTTTGTCACCCCAGCGCGATTGGCCCTGTGTGGTTGATGCGACAATTCGCTACGATCTGACGCCCGTGACCGATGTGATTTTTTCCTGTACGCAAACCTTGGTGCGTACCCTGTCGTTGCCAGCCGAACTCGGCAAAACTATCGCCCAATACGCGGTTGCACAAATCAACGTGTTGTTGAATTCCCCGACGCCCCATCCTCAGCCACGCATGGCAGTGCGATTGAATCGCGCGTTTGAGCAGGTGCAAAAGCAACTGCATCGTGAATGGAGCGTGGAACAACTGGCGGCCTTGGTGCCGTGTTCCGTGCCGCACCTGCATCGTTTGAGTCAAACTTACTATCATCACAGCCCCAAAGCGCACTTGACGCGGCTGCGCATGGAGTACGCTGCTCGTTTGCTGGCGCGATCTGATTGGTCGGTGCAACATATCGGCGAAATGGTGGGCTACCCTAACAGTGCCAACTTCAGTACACGCTTTAAACGCTGGAGCGGAAAAACGCCCCGCCAGCATCGTTATGAGTATCAAAACGGCGCCAAACTATAATTTCCCACGCCGCAGCATGCCGAAAATAGGCTGTTTTACAGCTTGTTACAAATGGAGATCTTGCTCAACAAAGGGCGCAATGATTTACTGATGCCTCCTAAGTCATAGAGGTTATAACAACGAATGGACGACCCCTTAAGGCGACCAACTTCACTTCTTTTTTCCCTTAACTCCGCTTCCTTTTCTCAGGAGGCCGCGTGTTAGAACTATTTCTCCAACCTGAAACCTGGGCCATCTTCGCCACACTACTGGCATTGGAAGTGGTATTGGGTGTCGACAACGTGGTGTTTATCTCCGTACTGTGTGAACGCTTGCCGCTGCATCAGCGAGCACTGGCGCGCAATTTAGGTATTGCGCTGGCCGTGACCGCGCGAATCGGTTTGGTGTTTTCGATCAGTTGGGTGATGTCTTTGACCAGCCCTATCGTGACGGTTTTGGGGAACGCATTCTCCGGTCGCGATTTCATTTTGATTGGCGGCGGCGCCTTTCTGCTTGTCAAAGCGGCGAAAGAGCTGTGGTCTTGGCTAACTGAAGTCGAGCAACATGCCCGTGCCAACGTGAGCGCTGGGTTGACGGTGGTGCTGCTGCAAATTGTGGCGGTGGATGCGGTGTTCTCGATGGACTCGGTGATCACGGCCGTCGGTTTGACCAACGATATTCCGGTGATGGTAGCGGCCATTCTGGTCTCTGCGGTGATCATGATGTTAACCGCTGCCAAGATTAACGCCTTGGTCAGCCGTTACCCCGGTTTCAAAACCTTGGCACTGTTATTCTTGGTATTGCTGGGCGGCCTGTTGATGGCTGAAGGGTTTGAACTGCATATCAACAAAGGCTACGTCTACTTTGCCATGGCGTTTGGTTTGGTAATGGAGCTGTGCCACATTCAGTGGAAGAAAAAACAGGCACTGAGCATTCAGCGCGTGCGACCACTGCGCATGGACGGACGTCAGGTGTTGCTGCGGTAAGCCCGGCAACATCAATGGCAATTCGACAGAACAAACATCAAAAAAGGGGAAGCGTTGGCTTCCCCTGATGGTTTCTAAACAGCGTGATGGATGAAGCTAGCGAATGGCGGTGCAGAAACTCACATCGGCGACGCCCGTTTCTAAGTTGCAGTCGTGATACAGCTCAAAGCACGGCCGATCGTCGCAATCGAGGCCTTGTTCAACCACGTTCTCCATCAACTCATTCCAATACTGCACATATTGAGATTTGTCCGTCACGGTGCGGCGAATCGTCGCGTACTTCCCACCCGTAAACTCAGTGTATTCGATATGCGCTGGTACGTCGGTGCCTGTGGGCACTTGCAGGCAGATGTCGGTACGACATTTGTCGGCGGGCGTGAGCTCTGGGTTATCGTGATAAATGAAAATTGATGTGTGGTGCGCCAATCCGGCCGGGCCTGCCCAACCATACAACGTGCCAATGGCGGGATCGTAGTTTTCGCCATACGGCCCGGTTACGCGCACGAATGCCAAACCGCTGGGTTCAAAAGTGTGTAGCTCCATGTGCTGACTCCTTGTGTTCAATGTTTGGTCATGATACGTGCCCGGCGCATCGAACGCGTGTCCATCCTTGCGCAATGTGTGTCCTATCTTGCTATTTTTCAGCAACAGGGTAAACGCCTCCAAATTGTCGCATTCACGCACCTGGCTGGCGGTCAGGCCAAAATGTTGTTTGAACGCTTTGGCAAACGCCTGCGAGCTGGAAAAGCCCATAGACAAAGCCACTTCAACCACCGTTTTCTTTTTATAAAATAGCTGGTTGGCGGCTTTTTCCATTCTCAAACGGCGCAGATAGTCGTTGAGCGTTTCGCCAACCACCGCCTTAAAAATACGATGAAAATGATAAGGGGAGAGACACGCCATACGCGCGACCGCTTCCAAATTAAAGGGCTGATCGAAGTTCGTTTCGAGAAAGCGAATGACGGGCAGTAAGCGTTTTTGATAGTCCGTTTTCATGGGCAATTCTGATGGTCATTGACGTGTTTACTTTACTGTGGAAATTGAGGAGGTAAAGCGCTGTGTTAAGAAGTGTGCCAAAGCTCTCAGCCACGATCTCAATCGCGAATTGCAGGCAAAAAAAATAGCCAATCGTAATGAGCACGATTGGCTGATATATAGTGTGAACAAAATGTATTCACTAACAACGTCAGTTGGCTAGGTGACCCTCGGCTTAATAAGGGTCGACTAATATAATGCAGTATATGTGCCAACTTTCAGAGCACTGTTTTGACTATATATTGAACGATTTTGGTCGATTTAAGCCCTATTTTTGCTCAATCAATTGCATTATGCGAATGCAAAATGCGAATTGCGTTCAAATTGCTAGTGATAGCAATGTAACTTAATCACTTTGACATCGTATTGTTATGTGATTGTCATTTTGATTACATGTCTAACTATTTTTGTTGTGTCCGATATATTAAATTACATGGGCTAATCGATTGATTAGGATGGTTTTATTGAATTATCCATTATTATTTTTTATATCGTGGGGTTGAAATAATCATTTGAGCTGTTAGTTTATAAAAGGAATTTGTTTAGAGTTCTAATTGAATTGATATGTGGCAGACAATGATTACAGCAGCACCATGGGTTGCATACCCTGAAATTATGCACAACGCTCAGGAAGAGTGGACGTTCCGAACTCCCAATCGAACGGATGGCAAGCGCGTACATGAGTTAGTGTCTCAGTGCTCGCCGCTGGATGAGAACTCCGCTTACTGTAACTTCCTGCAATCCACTCACTTTCAAAGTACCTGTGTGGTCGCCGAGCGCAATGGCGACATGGTGGGTTTCGTTTCAGCCTATCGCAAGCCGGATAAACCGGGCGAACTGTTTATTTGGCAAGTCGCGGTGCATGAAAACGCACGCGGAATGGGTCTGGCTTTCCATATGCTGAACGAGTTATTAACTCGCGATGAGTTGACCGACATTGACGTGTTGGAAACCACCATTACCCGAGACAACAACGGCTCTTGGAGCCTGTTTAAGAAATTGGATCGGGCCCACGGTGAACGGGGTGAAGTGTCGACGTTTCTTGATGAAACCCGCCATTTTGATGGCGAGCACGACACCGAATACCTGTACCGAATCCCCCTTAATCCACGAACCAACCGAAAAGGATAAATCCCATCGTTATGGATATCTTTAAGAAGAAAGAATCAAACGTTCAATCTTATGCCAACCATTTCCCTGTGGTGTTTTCCACCGCAAAAGGAAGCTGGCTGTATACCAAAGATGGTGATGCTTACCTCGATTTTCTGGCGGGCGCTGGCTCGCTGAACTATGGCCATAACAACGCCATTTTTAAACAAGCACTGCTTGAGTACATCGACAAAGATGGCATCACGCACGGTCTGGACATGCATTCGGAAGCGAAAGCGGAATTCCTGCATGCGTTGCAAACCTACATCTTTGAACCTCGCGGCCTGAATTACAAAGTGCAATTCACGGGTCCAACCGGCACCAACGCCGTTGAAGCGGCCATGAAGCTGGCACGGAAAGTCACCGGACGCGGCAATATTGTGGCCTTCACCAACGGATTTCACGGCTGTTCTTACGGCGCATTGGCGGCGACGGGGAACCAGCATCATCGCGGTGGTGCGGGGCTTGGCCTTTCTGGCGTCACGCGTTTGCCGTATGACGGCTATGCCGATATCGATGGCCTTGCGCTGTTTGAAACCATGCTGAACGACAACTCGTCTGGCTTGGATAAGCCAGCCGCAGTTTTGGTGGAAGCGGTGCAAGGGGAAGGCGGTTTGAACGCCGCATCCAATGAGTGGCTGCAACGCCTGAGTAAGCTGTGTAAAGCACATGGCGTGCTGGTGATTGTCGATGACATTCAGGCCGGTTGTGGCCGTACGGGCACCTTCTTTAGTTTTGAACCTGCCGGGATTGAACCCGACATCGTGACGCTGTCGAAATCGATCGGCGGTTACGGTTTACCGCTGGCGGTGGTGCTGTTTAAGCCCGAGTTGGATCAGTGGAAACCGGGTGAGCACAACGGCACATTCCGTGGCAACAACCACGCGTTTGTGACAGCAGCGAAAGCGCTGGAAACCTATTGGGCGACCGATGATTTTGCTCAGCATATTCAAGAGCGAGCGCAGCAAGTCACGCGCACGATTCAAACCGCATTGCGCCGCTTCCCCGAGCTGTTTACGCGTCTTAAAGGACGTGGCCTGATGCAAGGGATCGCCTGTCAACATGGCGACATCGCAGAAAAAATTGCCCGCGAATGTTTTCGTCAAGGCATGGTGATTGAAACCGCCGGCCCGAATGATGAAGTGGTGAAGTTTTTCTGCCCGCTAACCATCAGTGAAGCTGAGCTGGAACAAGGCCTGACCATTTTCGAACGCGCGGTGGAACACATCGCCCCTCAATTCATTAAAAAAGCCTCATAAGGAAGAGTCATGATTGTAAGAACCTTGGATGAATGTCGCCAAAGCGAACGCCGTATCGTTGCTGAAACCGGAACGTGGGAAAGCGTCCGCATGTTGCTCAAAGACGATCAGATGGGCTTTTCATTCCACATCACGACCATCTACAAAGGCACTGAAACCCATATTCACTACCAAAACCATCTGGAATCCGTTTACTGCATGTCCGGTGAGGGCGAAATTGCTGTGGTGGGTGGTGAAACTTACCCGATTAAACCGGGAACGCTCTACATCTTGGATAAACACGATGAACATTACCTGCGCGCCTACAAAGGTGCCGATATGGTCATGGCGTGCGTGTTTAACCCGCCGCTGACAGGGGCGGAAGTGCACGATGAAAACGGCGTTTACCCCATCGCCGATTAGTGCAGGCTGACTGAGGTTGCTGGCGCCTGCTGGCAACCTGACGCAAGCCACACCCTGTAAATTTAAAATAACGAGGAGACCCCATGTCTTACACCGTAGAAAAGATCGGTGGTACTTCCATGACTGCGTTTGACGCGGTCCTTGATAATATTCTGCTTAAACCGAGCCATCCGTACGACCGCGTGTTTGTTGTGTCGGCTTACTCGGGCATGACCGATGCGCTGCTGGAGTGCAAACGCACTGGCAAGCCCGGCATTTATCAAATGATCGCGAAACGCGACGACAGTTGGACGGATGCAATGTACGAGCTGGAACAGCGTATGTTGCTGACTAATGAACACTTGTTTGCCGATCCCATGAGTCGGATTCGCGCCGATAAGTTCATTCGTTCCCGCATTTCTGAAGCAGTGAACTGCATCAACAATATTCTTGAAACCTGCCAATACGGGCAGTTTTCATTGCGTCATTATCTACCCCAAATTCGCGAGTTTCTGTCGTCGATTGGTGAAGCGCACAGTGCGTACAACACGACTCTGAAATTGAAAACGCTCGGCATCAATGCGCGATTTGTCGACCTGTCGGGGTGGAACGAAGGCACGCAAGGTCGTCTGGATGAGGTGATTCTGCGTGCTTTTGATGAGATTGATGTTTCGACAGAGCTGCCGATCGTGACGGGCTATGCCTATTGCGATGAAGGCTTGATGAAAACTTACGATCGTGGATACAGCGAGATGACGTTTAGCCGCATTGCTGCGCTGACGCATGCGGACCAAGCGATCATTCATAAAGAGTATCACCTCAGCTCGGCCGACCCACGCGTCGTGGGGCCAGAGAAAGTACGCCCCATGGGGCTGACCAACTTTGATGTGGCCGATCAACTGGCCAACCTCGGCATGGAAGCGATTCACCCCAATGCGGCAGCGGGTCTGCGCAATCAGGGCATTGAGTTGCGGGTGAAAAATACCTTTGAACCCGACCACCCGGGCACGCTGATTTCCAATCATCATCAACCGGAAGACAATAAGGTTGAAATCATTGCCGGGCGCAACAAGGTGTTTGCGCTGCACATGTTTGATCAGAGCATGGTCGGTAAAGTCGACAATGTGAGCTATGACTTGATGGAAATCATCGCTGAAGCCAAAGTGCATTTGGTTGGAAAAGAGATGAATGCCAACTCGATGACGTACTTTTTAAGCGGCACCAGCGATAACCTCAATCAGGTGTTGTACAAAGCAGAGAAGCGTTACCCGAACGCGTCGATCTCCGGGAAAATGGTGGCGCTGATTTCAGCCATTGGTGCGAACATCAACACCAACCAAGCGTTAGCGCGCGGCATGCATGCTTTGGCGGAACTGAATGTGAATCCGATGGCGGCGCACTCTTCGATGCGCAATGTGAACGTGCAATTTGTGGTTGAAGACAGTGATTACAACAGCGCGATTTGCGCGCTACACGAAGCGCTCATTCGTGAAAAAGTTCGCCCAAGCGCGACGAATGCCAAATCGGTGAAAGCCGCATAACGTTGTTTCTTAAAGCCACGTCAGGTGGTCTCTTCAAGCCAAAAATAAAGCCGCCGCAGATCGTCTCTGCAGCGGCTTTTTAATACTTATCGTGTTCAGCGATGTTTAGCGATTGGATACTTAGCTGTTGATTGCTAGGTAAAGCACCAGAAACGAAAAACCAAAGCTGATGGTGGCGGCGCAAGTTAGGTAAAACAGGTAGGCTTGTTTAAAGCTCATAATGACACTTCCTCAAATAAATCTGTCTTCAAACTAAACATTTTTTGAGTTTATTACAATTATTTTTGAGTTTTAATCGCGTAAATGATCACGCCAGCCGAATGGCTGTGTCGGTTGAATCGGATTCTCATGCATTCTGACAGCAAACTAAATAAGCCGCGACGGAATATGGTAGGATGGCCCAGCCCACGCATTTTTGAATCTATGAGTTTTCATTTTATGTCACAACGCATTATTAAATTCATCGCCACCGATATGGATGGCACGCTTCTCGACGAGAAAGGCCAGCTCGACCCAGAATTTTTCGCCCTGCACAAACAGTTGGATGAACGCGGCATTTTGTTCGCTGCGGCGTCTGGTCGCCAGTATTACAGCTTGCTGGATACCTTTGCGGAAATTCAGGATCGCATCATGTTTATCGCTGAAAACGGCACCTTGGTGATGTACAAAGGTGAAGAGCTATACAGCAGCACGATCGACAAAGCCGCGATTGCCGACATCATCAATGCCGCAAGAAGCATTGCAGGTACGCACGTGGTGTTGTGTGGTAAGCGCTCCGCTTATATTGAAACCCAAGATCCACAGGCGATGGAAGAAATTCAAAAGTACTACCATCGCTGCGAGTCGGTGTCGGACCTACTATCGGTTGAGGACGATTTCATTAAAGTGGCGATTTGTCATTTTGATGGCACGGAACAATGGGTTTACCCAAGCATCAACGCGAAATTTGGTGACAGCCATAAAGTGGTGGTGAGTGCGAAAATCTGGTTGGATATCATGAATGCCGAAGCATCAAAAGGCACGGCCATTAAGCAGTTACAAGCGAAGTTCCACTTTACCGAGCAGGAAACCATGACGTTTGGCGACTACTTCAACGATGTTGAAATGTTGCAAGCCAGCTACTACTCGTACGCGGTCGAGAACGCGCATGAGCAGGTGAAAACGTACGCCCGCTTCCGCGCGCCAAGTAACCGTGACGGCGGTGTGCTGACCATCATCAAAGCGCTGCTGAGCGAAGCTTAATCTTTGACCACGTTCAGGTAAACCAGTCGTCGATGCATGTGCTGGTTTACCACGCTTCTTGCGCTTCGCGCGCCGCTCTGGCTTGAGCCACGGTACAGCCCGTTTTTTCCATCAATTCGGCCAACGTCATCGCCGGATTCTCCCGCACGAAATGCGCCAGTCGTTCACTGAGCGTGTCTTGTCGATACGGCTGAATGCCTGATTCGAGTTTGGTCACCACAAACGACACCGACAACGCCATCTCACTCGCTTGAATGGTACGCAGCAGCAACAGCATATCTTCCGGCTCGCCCTGACATTGCCAGTTGCGCGAGCGGCGTACCCGTTTGAGGGTGCAGCGGTGCTCAGTAGCAAACGCTTGTAAAGCGGTGGCGTGCTCGCGACCAATGCGATGGATCAGCGAAGGCAGGGCAATTGTCAGCATCGAATCAGAGACTTTGGTGACCAAACGGGTGGATTCCTCATGACGGTGTGGCTGCGGTTGGTGTGTGACCGAAGCGTGGTGAGCGTGAACGATTTGGATCTTAAAGCAAATCGTCTCTGCGCGGAATCGCCCTTTTGCCGTTTGGTGAATCGAGCGGTGGCAGTGTTGCATGCGCGCGTGATGGGCGCGCTTTTTATTCATTGTTAGACTAGCTCGAACTCGTCGAATCCTGTATAACTAATGGCTCATTTAAGTGATTGTTATGCAATCATTTTGTGACCTAGGAGTACACAATGAAGCTACAGCAACTGCGCTATATCCGCGAGATCCAGCGGAATGGATACAATATCTCGTTAACGTCAGACAAATTATTCACCTCTCAGCCGGGGATCAGTAAGCAAGTTGCGTTGCTGGAAGATGAGCTGGGTGTGCAGATTTTTGAGCGCCAAGGCAAACACCTTTCCGGCGCAACCGAAATCGGCAGCCAAATCATTCGTGAAGCCAGCAAAATGCTGGAAATTGAAGAACGTATCAAAGCGCTCTCGGCCAGTGTGACCTCGCCAGATATGGGACGAGTGAATGTCTACACCACCAATGCGATTGCGAAGTTCCTGTTGCCGGAAACGGTGCACTTCTTTATGAAAAAATACCCGAAAGTGTCGCTGCACATGGGGACGATTGAGCCGGAAACCCGTGGCAATACGCTGCCTTCTGGCCCGTACGATTTCTCGATTGTGGCGCAGGACGTCGATGAGCAGATGGATTTAGCTGTGCTGCCCGCTTACAAATGGTCACTGGCGCTGATTGTGCCGTCCAACCATCCGTTGGCGACAGCAGAGAACATCACGCTCGAGCAGTTGGCGCAGGAAAAACTCATCAGTTACGAACTCAAGTCGACCGGGCGCGGCGCGATTGATGATGCGTTCAAGCAAAAAGGTCTGACACCGAAATACATCGTCACGGCGATGGATGCGGAAGTGATCAAAGAGTATGTGAGTTTAGGGGTGGGCATCGGCATCATCGCATCAGTGGCGACACACGCGCTAAGTGACTCGATTACGGTGCGTTCGCTGGAAGGGTTGGTGCCGGATTGTTACGCTTGGTTGTGTTACAACAAAAACACCTATTTGCAGCAGTACATGTATGACTTTATTGAGAAATTTGCGCCGCATTTAACCAAAAATGTGATTCAAAATACCTCCCATCTGCCGCGTGCAGAACTGACCAAATGGTTTGATGATCGCGATCTGATGACTTATCAGTAACGCGCAGCTTCTTTTCCGCCCCCTCATGGTCATTGAAGACATACCGCGTGCAGTCGGTATGTCTTCCCGAAACTGTCCTCTTTGTGAAACTTACAGTAACTGGCCTTTTTCAATCGCGCTTTCGAGTTCTTTGCGCGCGTCGCTTTCCCCAATCGGCGAGATTCGTTTCTCCACATCCATCAACAAGAATGACGTTTTATTGTTCTTGTTGTCCTGTACGCCTTGTTCCACCACCACCAGATTGGGGTAGACTTTTTCCAGCACACACGCGCCAATAGCGGCGGTGCCATCGGGCATTTCACCATTGGATACACGCTGCGCGGCGGCGGCGGTGCCTTCTGGCACGGCGAGTTCTTTCGCTTTCAAGTGATGTTTCCAAGTATCAATCTGCTTGAGCGCCGCAGGGTGTGACGCGATCAAGGCAATCGAGCGTTTGGCCTCGACATCGTGCGTGTTCATTAGCACACACATTTCAATCGGTGTGGCAATAAATGCTTTCACCGCGACCACTTTGTATTGTTGTAGCGCCTCAACCGTGGCCTGAACCAAGCGACCATTGATGGTAGAATTTTCCACCGCACTAAAGGCCAAGCCATCATTTAAATCGGCCTGCATGAAGGTATTGAGTGGTGTGCCGGAAAAATCAACGTCCGCTTTGAGAGCCGGTTGTTGCTCAAATAGTTTGCTGATCGCGGCATCGTTAAAACTGCCTTTCGACGCTTGAACGTAAATGTGGTTGGCTGCACAAGCGAACCCTGAAAATGCCAATAAAGCCGAACTGAGGAAGAAGGGGGATACCAATCGTCTCACGATAAATCTCCTTATTATTATATGGAACTTAGAGCTTATTATTTAATCATTCGGCCGAGAAGCATTATTGCAACATTTTTTTGACAAAGGCCGATCTCGCTTCACGCAATCGGGCTTCCTTGACCTTGTCTTTGCGCGACGAAGCAGACGTCGAACTTGTGGCACGAACAAAATGAAACGTGTGAAGTCGATTCCAATCATAATGTGAACCTGTGCAAATACTCTTATAAAAAATAAGGACTTGGTCGATGCGGCTCTTTAAGAGCGCAGACGGTTTTGTTATATCCGTACATTAACTGCACAAAAAGTATGGTTTTTGTGCAGCACATACGAATAATTACAATGAAAAATAGTCAGGTGGATTATGGAAGTGGCTTTTGGCTCGGATCCAGGCAATGCGATTCGTCGATGGGCATCGTATTTGGCCATTGATCAGCAAACGGTGGATGCACTGCGCGAGTATTACTGGATTATGGAACGCAACATCGATGAGGTGTTGGCGTTTGTGTACGATCATCTCGGCAGTTGTCCGGAAACGGCGCAATTTTACCAAAACGAACAATCAATCGTGCGCGCCCGTGGGCATTTGCGTGACCACTTGATGCTTTATGTGTTTCGCGGTCACTTTGGCGTGGATTACTACAACGCGACCATTCGCATTGGTCAAACCCATCAACGGCTCGGCATCGATTTTAAGGTGTATTCTGGCGCGTATTGCATTGTGATGAGTCAATTGGCGCGCGTGGTCTACCAATCGCTCGCCCCCAACATCGACAACATTCATCGTTACATGTCGGCGCTCAATCGTGCCATCTTTTTGGATTTAGGACTCGCCACCGCGGTGTATTACGATACCGCCTGTTTTGAGCTGGAAGAGCTGGCTTACGAACTCAATTTTGCCCTTGCCAAAGCGGGTGAATTTCGTGACAACGAAACTGGCGAACACATTAAACGCATCAGCCGCATGAGCTTTGAACTGGCGAAAGCGCTGGGGCAACCGGCGCACTGGTGCAAGATGATTCAAATCGCCAGCCCGCTGCACGATGTGGGTAAAATTGGTGTGCCGGATGAGATTTTACTCAAGCCGGGCAAACTCGATGCGGATGAGTGGAAATTGATGCAGCAACACCCGGCCATTGGCGGTGACATCATTCCCGACAACAAATCCGAGCTGATTCGTATGGCGCGCCGTATTTCGCTCACGCACCATGAAAAGTGGGACGGTTCCGGGTATCCGGCGGGGCTGGCGGGAGAAGAGATCCCGCTGGAAGGGCGCATTGTGGCGATTTGTGATGTATTTGATGCGTTGCTATCGACGCGCCCTTACAAACGGGCTTGGAGCGTTGCTGAGGTGGTGGCATACCTGCGCGAGAATCGTGCAAAGCATTTCGATCCGCTTTTGTTGGATTGCTTTCTTGAGCATCTCGATAGCATGTTGCATATTCGTCATCAATTCGAGGATGCGGCGCAACCGGAAACTGTGGCAGACTAAGGGTTCGGAGAGTGACACCCAAACAAGAGCATGGAACAAGATCGCATCACACTGCTGGAACAACAGGTAGCGCAGCTCACTCGTGACAAGCAGCGCTTAGAAGAGAAGCTCAATGCCGCGTTGGATGGCACTGGGCTCTGCTTGTGGGAACAACATGTCCCGACGGGGCGCCTGCGCATATTCAACATGGAGTGGGGCAAAATGCTTGGCTTTCAACCCAACGAGTTGGAAGCCAATGTTGAAACGTGGAAAAGCAAATTGCATCCGGACGATTACGATCTCGCCGTCGGTGCGCTTGAGGATCATCTGCGAGGCCGCGCGGATACCTATCAGGTGGTGCATCGCATGCTGCACAAAGATGGCAGTCACAGTTGGGTGTCGGATCGTGGCCGTATCGTTGAATACGCCGAGGATGGTTCGCCGCTGCGCATCATGGGTACGCACATCGATATCACCAACGAAAAACGCTACGAGCAGGAATTGTCGCGTTTGGCGCGTCAAGATCCGCTCACCAATCTGCTCAATCGCAAAGCGCTGCACAGTGAATTTAACCGCATCAATCACGCTAAGTCCGAATCGCTGGCGGCGATGGTGTTTATCGACATCGATAACTTCAAGACGGTCAACGATCATCTCGGTCATAAAGCGGGCGATGCGGTGTTGGTGGTCGTGGCAGAATGGTTGAAGCAGTTTGCGCCGCCACAGTCGGTGATTGCGCGTCTTGGTGGTGATGAGTTTGTTCTGTTGTGCGAGCAAGAAGAAACGCAGGCGCTGAATACATTGACCGATCAGTTACTGACTCAGGTCGCCGATCCGGTGGTGCTGGAAAATGGCAAAGCGCAGATTGGGTTGAGTATTGGTGTGTGCGAATTTGCGCCGGGGCAGCATGACTTTGACACCCTTTATGAACGGGCAGATGAAGCCATGTATCAAGTGAAACGCAGCGGGAAGAATGGTGTTCGCTGGGTCAGCGCCTAAGCATTGTTATCCCAGGACCGTTATCAAAGTATTGTTATTAAAGTATCACGATCAAAACATCGTTATTAAAACATTGCCCGTCACGGTGACGGGCAATCGGTTGATGACGGAATTATTCACTCAGCCACTGCGCCAGCTCTTTCGCGTAGTAGGTGACAATCACACTCGCGCCAGCGCGTTTAAAGCCAATCATGGTTTCCAATACCGCGCGTTTCTCATCTAACAGGCCAGCTTGCGCCGCTGTTTTCAAAATCGCGTATTCACCGCTGACTTGATACACCGCCAGTGGCAGGCGCGTGTTGTCGCTGAGCGATTTCAGCACATCCAGATACGGCGTGCCGGGTTTCACCATCAGAATATCTGCGCCTTCTTCTTCATCCAATGCCGCTTCAACCAAGGCTTGGCGGCCATTATGCGGATCAGCTTGATAGGTATCGCGGTTGCCTTCCAGCGTGCATTCTACCGCGGAGCGGAATGGGCCATAGAATGCGGAGGCAAATTTGATCGCGTGCGCCATGATGCTCACGTTCGGGAACCCTGCCGCATCGAGGCCACGGCGAATCGCGCCGACCTGACCATCCATCATTGCAGATGGCGCCAACATGTCTGCGCCTGCTTTCGCTGCTGCAACAGACTGCTTCACGAGGTTCTCAACAGTTTTGTCGTTATCGACTGACCCGTCGTGCACCACACCGCAATGGCCATGCGTGGTGTATTCACAAAAACAGATGTCGGGGATCACAATCATGTCGGGGCATGCGGTTTTGATCGCTTTGATCATGCGACTGAGCAAGCCGTTGTCGTGCCATGTGTCGGAGCCACACTCATCTTTGTGATGCGAAATGCCAAATGGCATCACGTAGCGAATGCCGAGTTCATACAGCGCCGTCACTTCATCAGCGATGTGGGATTCTGGAATACGGCACACGCCGGGCAGCGCGTCAATCGCGACGGGCGCGTCAATGCCCTCTTCGACAAAAATGGGTTGAATCAAATCGCTCTTGTTGAGCTGGGTTTCCTGCACCATGTGACGAATGTGTTGATGCGCGCGCAGGCGGCGTGGACGTTTCATTAATACTTGATGAGACTGACTTTCCATTGGAGACACCTTCTTTTTTATTGTCTGGATCATGCCAATAGCCACAGTGCCTGAGCGGCGGAATCCTTCGGCGGCATTGAGCGTGTCTTCATGACGGATTGGCAACAAGGAGTGCTTGAAAGGCAACGAGGTTGCAGAAAGCCCCTACATAGTAACGGCTGAGGGATGAATGTGTAGTGTTATCTGGATATTGACTGCATGCGAGGTTGTTCGATGAACTTTACATGGTGTCAACGCGGCGATAAAAACTGACCCGCGCGAGGCGGGTCAGGGAGGGCGATCAGTGAAGTGTGCGGTGAATCAGCTCCGCAAGCTTGGCCAGATCGAACGTGATCACCCAGATACGGGGCTGAGCGGGGGACACGCGCGCTGGCGGCAGCGAGAAGATTGCGTCACGGTGAATACGAGGGAAATTCTGCACCGCAGGCCAGGTGGGGGAGCCCGGCCCGGCGGCAGTTTCGGCAATTTCTAAATGCAACGCTGGATACTGTTTCATCTTCACCTCACTTGATTGAGGGGGAGGGGGATGCCCCCTCAATCTATTTCACGATTAAGCCTCAGGCGCTTTGGGCGCGTCTGTCACCATCGCTTCGGTGGTGATCATCAGGCCTGCGACACTGGCGGCATATTGCAATGCAGAACGAGTGACTTTCGCCGGGTCAAGAATACCCAGTTCAATCATGTTGCCGTATTCACCCGTCGCCGCGTTGTAACCGTAGTGGTCATCGCCTGCTTTCACGGCGTTGGCGACAACAGACCCTTCGTCACCCGCGTTGATGGCGATTTGACGCAACGGTTCTTCCATCGCACGCAGCGCGACGCGAATGCCGACGTTTTGATCATCGTTGTCACCTTGCAGATCGCTGAGCGATTTGGCAATTTTGGTCAGCGCCACACCGCCGCCAGCCACGATGCCTTCTTCGACGGCTGCGCGAGTGGCGTGCAGCGCATCGTCCACGCGATCTTTCTTCTCTTTCATCTCGACTTCAGTTGCCGCGCCAATCTTGATCACCGCTACGCCGCCAGACAGTTTGGCAATGCGCTGTTGCAACTTGTCGCGATCATATTGTGACGTGGTGTTGTCCAACTGGTGCTGGATCTGCGCCACGCGATCGTGAATTGCACGCTCATCTGCTGCGCCATCGACGATGGTGGTGGTGTCTTTGTTGATGGTGACTTTTTTCGCGCTGCCGAGATCGTCGAGCGTCGCTTTCTCCAGTTCAAGGCCAATCTCTTCCGCGATCACACGGCCTGCGGTGAGCACGGCAATGTCTTCCAGCATCGCTTTGCGATGGTCACCAAAGCCCGGCGCTTTCACCGCAGCGGCTTTGACAATGCCGCGCATGCTGTTTACCACCAATGTTGCCAAGGCTTCGCCTTCTACATCTTCGGCAATGATCAGCAGCGAACGAGCGGCTTTCGCGACGGCTTCTAAGAGCGGGATCAGTTCGCGAATGTTGTTGATTTTCTTATCGACCAACAGGATGTACGGGTTGTCCAATTCAACCACGCCGGACTCGGCGTCGGTGATGAAGTAGGGCGATAGGTAGCCGCGATCAAACTGCATGCCTTCGACCACTGACAATTCGTTTTGCAGCGCCTGACCTTCTTCCACGGTGATGACGCCATTGCGACCCACTTTTTCCATCGCCTCAGCAATGATTTCACCAATCGCGCGATCGCTGTTGGCTGAAATGCTGCCCACTTGGGTGATGGCGTGTTTGTCGCTGCATGGTTGGGCCATGTGCTGTAGTTTGTCGACTGCGGCTTCGACGGCTTTGTCGATACCGCGTTTGAGATCCATCGGGTTCATACCCGCTGCCACAGCTTTGAGGCCTTCGTTGATGAGCGATTGCGCTAATACGGTCGCGGTGGTGGTGCCATCGCCTGCTTCATCGTTGGCTTTGGACGCTACTTGTTTGAGCATTTGCGCGCCCATGTTCTCGAACTTGTCTTCCAGTTCGATCTCTTTGGCCACGGAAACCCCATCTTTGGTGATGGTCGGTGCGCCGAAAGATTTATCCAGCACCACATTGCGCCCTTTGGGACCGAGCGTGACTTTCACGGCATTGGCCAACAAGTTCACCCCGGTGAGCATTTTTTGTCGAGCGTCGTTAGAGAATAAAACGTCTTTTGCTGTCATGGTGTCTCTCCTTAAAAACTCACAACAAAATTATTCAATAATCGCCAATACGTCTGATTCAGACAGGATGAGGTAGTCATGCCCGTCTATTTTCTCGGTTTTCACACCATACCCATCGTGGAAGATGATGTGGTCATTCACTTTGACTGCCATCGCCGCTCGTTCGCCGCTGTCGAGCAGACGGCCTTGACCGACCGCCAGCACTTTGCCGCGGTTTGATTTTTGCGCCGATTTGGATGTCAGTACGATTCCGCCCTCAGATGTGTTGTCGACCTCAAGTCGCTCAACAATCAATTTGTCATGTAAAGGACGAATGTTCATTGGGAGTGCCTCCTACTTAAAATCGTTTTCATCGAAAATAAAAGACAAACGTATATGGGGTCGCGGTGCGCTGGGGTGTCCAACGCGAGAAAGGAGAGCGAACCCAGATACGGTGTGGCATCACTGCCGCTCGTGGATATAAATAGGGTAAAAAAATTGAACTTCAAGAGGGGAAAAATAAAATTTTTTAAAAAAATTTTTGGCCGAAAACGTGCAGTTGGGGCGCTCTATATCCGTGAAAAAAGTGACAGCAAAAACAAGTGTCCGTGAAAAAAGTGACAGTAAAAAACGACCGGGAACAACAACGCCCGCGAAAAAAAAAACGCCCCGCGAAGCGAGGCGTCAGGATTACAGCATGACCAAACTCGCCGTGCCGAGGAAGGCGAAAAAGCCAACCACGTCGGTGACGGTGGTGAGGATCACCGAACCTGCCAAAGCCGGATCGAGCTTAAATTTATCGAGGATGATCGGAATCAGCACGCCAAACAGCGCGGCGGTGATGATGTTGACCACAATCGCGAGCGAGATGGTGCAGCCAATCAGGGTGGATTGGAACCATAATCCGGCCACGCCACCGATGATCAGCGCCCACACTACGCCGTTAATCGAGCCGATACCCAATTCGTTTTTCAATAGCGCAAAGCGGTTCCCGGTGGTGACCTGATTGAGCGCCATCGCACGCACCATCAAGGTCAGCGTTTGGCTCCCTGCAATACCACCCATGGAAGCGACAATCGGCATCAGCACCGCCAGTGCCACCACTTGCGAAATCACATTCTCAAATAAACCGATAGTCATCGACGCCAGAATCGCGGTCAAAAGGTTGATGCCCAGCCAGACGCCGCGGCGCTTGGAGCTGCGGACTACCGGCGCAAACAGGTCATCGCCTTCATCCATACCGGTACCGGCCATCAAGCGCGATTCGTAGATTTCACGTTGCGTGCCCAGTGCAAAGTGCCAGTCAATTTCGCCGATCAGGGTATCGTCATCGCTGACCACCGGAACGATGGGCAACACGGCGTGCTCCAACGCTTCGACCGCATCAGACAGCGATTGATGCGCGTTGATCAGCACCAAATCTTCTTTCTTCAATGCTTTAAGCTGTGTGGTGCCTTCGGCCAACAGAATGTCGCTAAACGCCACCAGACCACGAAATTTCTTGGCTTTGTTGATGAGGTAAATGTATTGCGGCGATTCCAAATGGTATTTATCGAGCAGGATCTTGGCGCGGTTGACGCTGATGCTAAACGGCAGGGTATAAAGTTTTCGGTCAGCCCAGTGGCCGATTTCGTCATCGTTGAATTCGTTGGCTTGATCGTACAGTTCCAGCTCGTCGCGGCTGATTAAGCGCAGCGCTTCGGTGACAATGTCGTCGGGCAGGGAGTCTTCCCACTCGATCAGCGACAGGTTGTCGAGTTTGGCCAGCGTCAGTTTCAGTTCGACTTCAGACAGCGCTTTGATGATCGACACACGCACATCGGCGCGCATTTCGGTCAATACATCGATGTGCAGTTCCAGTGGCAAGCTGCGCCACAAACGCACACGGTCATCGACGGGAAACGCTTCGAGAATCAGCGCCAGTGGGCCTTCATCCAAGCCATTTTCAACCATTTCGCCTAGCAGCGAGACCTGCTGCTCATCATTTTCGGCTTTGGCGAGCGCTTCAATTTGTTGGGATAGATCTTGATACTCGCTCAACGTTTGACTCCAATCGGTAACTGTTTTTTCTCGGCTTTCTTGGCGGCTTTTTCTGGCGCTTTACTCAGGACAATGACTGGGCGAACAATAAACAAGTTGTTCGGATACAGCACGCGGTTGCCATCTAGGGTTTCTAGCACCACGTTCAAAAACGTCATGTCGATGATTTTGCCTTCGACAAAGTTCGCGCCGTCGACCACGCGCACCCATAACCCGATGCGGCAATAGTTCTGCACAAACAGGGTAAAAAACGAGGTGACGTTACTCAGCAGCGACCAACTGGCAAACAAACCCACACCCAGCAGCGCAAAAATGGAGGAACCGACGACCAGCAACCCGCGCAGTTCAATCCCCCACATGATCATGAGGGTCATCAACAGCGCAACCAACAGGGCGGTTTTGATCAGCCAGCGTGCGCGTTTAACGCGATGCACGTCGTCGCGACCAATCACGGTTTTTTCGAATACACGCAGCGTCACTTTGGCGACTTTCGGATAGAGAAGCAGCATCAGCAGCGTGAACAGCCACTGATAGTAATCTTGCATTAAATTGAGTAAGGCGATGTAGTCCATAACATAGTGAGAAACAGGGTTTTGTTCAAAATAACTGAAAACCGGTGAATTACAACCGGATTTCTGTGACAACCCACGTAAGCGCTGCTTTCGTCAGCAAGCGGGTGGGTGAATCAGGGGATCAATGTTGCGTCACGGCGCAATACCGGATTTTCAGGCAATTCAGTGCACACGGATCACGCATTGATGCTTTTATTACTAATAAAGGGTTAGAAGCAACAATATTCATATGTGACAAGAGTCACTAATCCGCCGCAAGCCCATTCGTAGGTAAGGGAATTAGACTAAACCTAAGCATTAGCAGGGTTTTTTCTTTCAAGGGATGGGCGGATGAAATTACGCAGCAAAATGTTTATCAGTTATGTGGTGGTGGCGGCGTGCTTCACGGCGGTCAGTTGTGTGGCGCTGGGCTGGTTAGTGTACCAAGATGCTTCTAAAGCGCTGGCAAAAGCCGCCAGAGATAAATTGGTGATCTCACGCAATGAAACCGCGTCACAGATTCAGCGCTATTTTGATACGGTGGATGCGCAGGCGCAGAATATGTCTCATGACTTGAGCGTTCGGGATGCGGTGGTCGGCTTTACCCAAGCGTTTATGGACTATCCGCTCAGTACCACGTCCAGTGACGCGCTGAAAGGCTACTACCGCAATGAGTTTGCGGCTCGCTATCAAGAGATCAACACCGTCGATCGCATCAACGCGGATGGTTTGTTTGGCCAAATTTCTGAGCGCGCTAAAACACTGCAAAACCAATACATTGCCCTCAACCCCAATCCGCTGGGTAGCAAGGACAAACTCACCACCGGTGAGCAGGGGGGCGAATATGATGTCCTGCATCAAACCTATCATCCTTTCTTCACCGACTTCATTAAAAACTTTGGTTTTTACGATGTGTTTCTGGTCGATGCCAACACCGGTTTCGTGGTGTACAGCGCGTACAAAGAGCTCGACTTTGCCACCTCGCTCAAATCTGGCCCTTATAAAGACAGCGGCTTGGCTGATGCGTATCGCGGCGCGATGCAGCTCTCCTCCGGCAGCTTCTTCACCGACTTCAGACCTTACACGCCTTCCTACGAAGCGCAGGCAGCATTTGTCAGCGCGCCCATTCGTGAGAACGGACAAACCGTCGGCGTGCTGATCATGCAGATGCCGCTGGATGTGATTAACAACATCATGACCCACAACCAAGATTGGAAAAAATCGGGGCTGGGCGCGTCGGGTGAAACCTATTTAGTCGGCAGCGACAAAGTCATGCGTTCGAACTCGCGTTTTGTCATTGAAGACAAAGCCGGTTACCTCGCGCTGATGAAAACGCTCGGCGCTGACAGCGCGACGTTGGCGAAGATGGATGCGCTTTCAACATCGATTGGCTTGCAAACCGTCGATTCCACAGCGGTCAACAAAGCACTGGCTGGCGAAACTGGTTTTGAGTTGATTCGAGATTATCGCGATATTCCGGTTCTTTCGGCGTACGCGCCGCTGGAGCTGCACGGGCTGAAATGGGTGCTCTTGAGTGAAATTGATGAAGCGGAAGCGATGGCGTTTTTGACCACATTGAAAACACACATCAAAAATGCGGTGCTGTACATGCTGGTGCCCGCCATTTTGATTGGTTTGGGCATTGGGTGGTTGATGTCCCATTCCATTCTGGCGCCGCTGCATCGCATGTTGGAAGCTGTGAAACAACTGGGCTCTGGTTCGGGCGATTTGCGCTACCGCTTGGAAGAGAAAGGCAATGATGAAGTCACGGCGCTATCGCGTAGCTTTAATGCGTTCATTGATCATCTGGACAATACCTTTTCGACGTTGCTGGGTTCCATCACGCGCATGGAGCCGATGTCGCAGGACGTGAACGATGTGAATGTGAAACTGACCAAGGCCTCCAACTCGATGCATCATCAGTCGCAGCAGGTGCAAGATCAGATGATGCATTCGGCGGAAATCAGTCGTTTGGTGAGTGGCGAGCTGGAAGGCATTCAACACGCGTCCGGAAATACAGTCACCGTGCTGGGCAGCGGTCGCGCATCGGTGGTCGAAACGGTGTCGCAAATGGACAAACTGAGCAGCGACCTATCGCTGGTGGCACAAGCGGTGAGCAACCTCACCGTCGATGCGGAGAAAATTCGCCAAGTGATCGTAGTGATCAACGACATCGCAGAGCAAACCAACTTACTGGCGTTGAACGCCGCGATTGAGGCAGCTCGCGCTGGCGAGCAGGGACGCGGGTTTGCGGTGGTGGCCGATGAAGTGCGTAACCTCTCGGTGAAAACCCGCGCTTCGACTGACAGCGTGAGTGAACTGATTGGTGCGATTCGAACCAGTACCCAGCGCGTTGAAAACGTGATGAGTGACAGTTTGGAATCAGCCACCGCCTGCGCAGAACGGGTGAATCAGGCGCAGGAGACGTGGCATCAGATTGAAGAGGCGATTGCCAACATTTCACTGCATGTGGAGAAAATTGGCGGTGCGATCAGCGAACAGGATCAACAACTGAATGTGGTCTCCAGCCATTTCTCGCACATGGACAAGCAGTTTGATGTGATTCAACATGCGATTGAAGATAGTGCGGTGATTGGCGAAGACATCAATAAAATGGGGACGAGATTGCAATCATTCGCCAGCCTGTTCCAAGTGACGAAGGAAGATTTCTCGACCGCAAGACGCGCGAAAGTTCGCAGCGATGATTAACTGGAGCAGCGCCAACGGGTTAGGAGAGATCCAACGACTCTGCGTCAATCGCCAGCAATAAGGGTTCGACGCGGGTGGTTGCTTCCGGCGCATTCATCATGCGGGAGAGGCGTTGCAGCGATGACAGCAACAACGTTTGCTCCCACGCATCGAGCGATTGAAATCGCTGAACAAAATCATCTTGCAGCAGCTGCGGCGCTTCAGACAGAATGTGTTCCCCGCGCGCGGTGAGCATCGCGTGGACTTTGCGTTTGTCGATCGTGTCGCGTTCCCGAATCACCAGTTCTCGTTTTTCCAGTCGGTCCAAAATGCTGGTGGCGGTTGCCTGACTCATGTTGGTGGTCACCGACAATTGGCGAATCGTCATGCTGGGTTCGGCTTTGATTGCCCTCATCAGCAGTAACTGCGGACTGGTTAGGCCATAATCTTTGTTGAGCTTTTTAGAATGCAGATCGATGGCGCGAATAATTTGGCGAATTGAGACTAATACTTCCTCGTGAATATCCAAGTCATCCTCCATTAGGCATAGAGGCAGCGAGCCGGTCAGCACGCTGCCTGAGCCATTGTTATTATTTGGCGGCTTGTTTTGCAGTGGCGACCCAAGAATCAAACAGTTTCTGGTGTGCTTTGATCCAACCGTTCGCGTGCGCTTCGATGTCTTTCTCTGAATTGTGTCCTTGGCTCATCATCATGTTTTCGGCACTCACATCGTTGATGTTGAGCTTCATGATTTCAAACAATTTGGCAGCCGCTGGATTTTGCTCTGCAAACTGCTTGTTGGCCACGATCTTCATCGAGTTCATCTGGAAGCCGTAGTTTTTGCCGTTCGGTAGTGTGGTGTCGATGTCTTTACGATCGCCCGGTAGCGATGAGAAAGGCACTTCCAACCACACCACGTCTTTCCCCGGTACCAAAACGCCACTTACCCAATACGGTGTCCAGGTGTAGTACAGAATTGAATCGCCTTTTTTGTAACGCGAAATGGTGTCGGCGATGATCGCCGCGTAGTTGCCTTGGTTGTGGGTGACTGTGTCACGCAAACCAAACGCATCCATCTGGTGTTCCACCACGCTTTCACAGCCCCAACCTGGGTTACAGCCGGTGAGATCGGCTTTGCCGTCGTTGTTGGCATCAAACAGTTTGGCGATTTTGGGGTCTTTCAACTGTTCAATGTTGGTGATGTGGTATTGATCGGCCGTCTTTTTATCAATCAGGTAGCCCTGCGCTGCCCCGGCAATGTAATCGCCTTTACGGTAGAACTTTGAATCACCCCCCGCTGCAATGTATTTGCCTTCGTGCAGCGGCGCCCAGTTCACGGCAAGATAGGTGGCGTCGCCTTCACTGATGGAGGTGTAACCCACGTTGTAATCCACTTCTTTGGTGGGCAGTACGGTGTAACCGAGCGCTTCCATCGCTTTATTCACAATCAGCGTTTGGAACGTCTCTTCAGCCACTGTCGACTGAACCGGTTGCACTGTAATGCCATCGCCCGGCAGTTTCGCCCAAGCCGAGGCTGAGAGCGTTGTGCCGGCCACAAGTCCCGTGGTGAGCATTGTCTTCCATGCTACGTTCATTTCTGTTCTCCTAGTTTTTTCTGACCTTCGGTGTGTGTGAACTTCAGTTTCAGTTGGTAGGCGAGTGAGGCAGGGCCTTTCTCATACCAATGGGTTTTCTTGTCTCGGCTATTGGCGCCGATCGTTTGGGTGATGCGATCCAGCAAAATGGCCAAAATCACGATGCCCAAGCCACCCACGGCGGCAAGTCCCATGTCGAGTCGGCCAATGCCGCGCAGCACCATTTGACCCAAACCGCCGACGGCGATCATGGAGGCGATCACCACCATGGACAGCGACAGCATCAAGGTTTGGTTGACGCCAGCCATAATGGTGGGCATCGCCAGTGGCAATTGAATGCGATACAGCATCTGTTTCGGGCTGGCGCCAAACGCGTGACCTGCTTCAATCAGCTCTTCCGGCACTTGTTGAATGCCTAAAATGGTCAAACGCACAATTGGTGGCAGCGCGAAGATGATGGTCACCACCACGCCCGGCACGTTCCCGATACCAAACAGCATCACGATAGGCACCAAGTAAACGAAGGCTGGGGTGGTTTGCATTGCATCCAGTATCGGCCTGACGATTTTGGCCGCCGTGTCACTGCGCGCCAGCCAGATCCCAAGCGGCATCCCGATCAGCAAGCAGAAGAAGACCGATGTCATAACCAGCGCCAGCGTGACCATGGCTTGGTCCCACGCACCAATCAGACCAATCACCATCAGCGATAAGAATGACGCGATCCCCATGCGCGACCCGGCCAGTTGCCAAGCGATGAGAAACAAGATCAGCAGCATGATGGGCGCAGGGGTGGAGACCAACGCGGTTTGAAATGAGCTGAGAATGAAATCGATTGGCACGCGAATCGCCTGAAACAGCGGGCGGCCGTGCGTCACCAGCCAGTTGAGTGCGGTTTCGACCCAACTGTCGAACGGTAAAATGGCGTCCTGAAAAGGGTGCATCCAATCAAAAGGCGTGTCGGCGGGAGCGGCCGCCGTGAGCCAATCGCTGCTGGCGGCAGCGCTGGTGCCTGTCGACCAAGGATCAGTGGTGGTTGCAGCTTGCGTGGCAGCGCCCCAAGGGTCGGCTGACTGTGCCGCTGAAACTGTGGTTTCCGTTGTCATGATTCTTTCCTATTGACCAAGATTGTCCTGAGTGGCGTTTATTCGCGATCGAGTGTCTGTAGCAAGCGCGTTTTGGTGATCACGCCGTAGTAGTGTCCGTTGTCATCGACCACCGGCACGGCATAAGGCACTTCAGCCACCTGACCAATCAAATCACCCACCGAAATTTCAGGCGAAATGGTGATGGTGTCAGGCAGCAGGGCGCTGCTGAGCGAGCGCTGTTCGCGTTTCGCCTCTTGCAGGGATTCGAGCGAGACAATGCCGGTGTATTTGTTGGCGCGGTCGACCACGATGCCGTAGTCGCGATCGTGGTCGAGCAGCATCTGCATGGCTGCTGCGGGGCCGTCGTTGTCGTGTTTTTTAAACATTGCCGCCGGTTTCTTGCGCGCAATGTCTTTGGCGCAGAACACGCTGGCCACATTCACGCCGCGGAAGAAGGAACTGACGTAATCATTGGCGGGTTGATGCAGGATTTCATCTGGCGTGCCCACTTGCACCACCACGCCATCTTGCATGATGGCAATCCGGTCGCCGATGCGCATGGCTTCGTCCAAATCGTGGGAAATAAACACAATGGTGCGTTTGTCATCGTTTTGAAGGCGAATCAATTCATCTTGCATTTCGGTTCGAATTAACGGGTCGAGGGCCGAAAATGCTTCGTCCATCAACAAAATGTCTGGGTCATTGGTCAGCGCACGCGCCAGCCCAACCCGCTGCTTCATCCCGCCCGACAGTTCATCGGGGTAGGATTCGCAATAGGCATCGAGCCCCACGCGTTCCAGCGCAGCTTTTGCGGCTTGGTGACGCGTTTGCTCCGGCACGCCCGCCAGTTCCAAACCAAACGCGGCGTTTTCAATCACCGTCATGTGCGGCATCAACGCGAAATTTTGAAATACCATCGAAATGTTTTGACGACGAACTTCTCGCAGTTTGGTATCGGAGATATGGGCAATATCTTTGCCTTTGAGCAGCACGCTGCCGCGGGTGGGTTCGATCAGGCGATTGAGCAGACGCACGAGGGTCGATTTTCCCGAACCGGAAAGGCCCATGATGACGAAAATCTCCCCTTCGTTGATTGACAAGGAAACGTCCTTAACCCCGACGGTTAGGCCCGTTTGCTCAAATATCTGGTCTTTATTTAAACCCTGTTCTATGAGAGTAAACGCCTCGTCCGGTGTCTCTCCAAACACTTTAAAGAGGTTCTTGACTTCAAGCATTGTTGACATCATTTACATCCTTTGTTGTCGTCGAATGTGTGCGACGATAAATTGTAAATATGTATAGTACACTAAACATTGAATTGGCAATTATCAAGGCGACTTTCAGCGATTTATTGTTCGTATTTTAGTTATCTTATTGATTTAATTGGTTAAATTAAATTATAAAAAATTTACATTTAATTTGAGTTAGAATGTTTCGTATAGGTTTTAATTGTGACGGTCAACACGAGTTCAACAATGCCGTCTTCGTAGTTTCAAACAGGTGTAAGGAGCAATGCGTGCAGAAAATTTGGTTAGTAGTGGGATGTTTGATGACGATAGTGGCTGCCAATGTGTGGGCAGCAAAGGAGCAATCTGCGCCGGCTAAGGCGCCTGCCTATTCTGAAACCGCCGTGCTTGATCGCCCGTTGATGGAGCGTTATATCCTCGATGAGCTCAAATCACTGCGTCAAGATCAGCAAGATCTGGAACGCCGTTTAATCGTGCAAATCACCGACCGCGAACTGACAGTTGCCGATAAATCGATGAACTATGCCAACGTGACCGTCACCTATTTCTTCTACATTATCGCGGGCGTGGCTTCGCTGGTGGCGCTGGTGGGGTGGCAATCGCTGCGAGAAGTGAAACACAACACCAGAGAAATGGCCGATAAGCGGTTGAATAAAATCGCGGTGGAGTACGAGCGGAAGTTTGTTGCGTTAGAGCGTGATTTAAAACGCAAGACACGCATTATCTCTGAAAACAACCGTGAAATTGAGATCATCAACGAAATTCACAACTTGTGGTTACGGGCACAGAGTGTGCAAACGGCCGATCAACGCATCGAAGTGTACGATGAAATTCTCAAGATTCGCCCGGGCGACTTGGAAGCGCTGACCTACAAAGCGGATGCGGCGATGGAAATCAAAGAGTACCACTGGGCGATGAGCCTGTGTAACCGCGTGCTCGAACTGGATGACAATAACGGCCCAGCCTTGTATCAGCGCGCTTGTGCGTATGCACGCTTGGGGGCGGAAGAGCAAGCGCTGGAAGACATCCAACGCGCGATTGATACCATCCCATCCCTGCGCGATTTGCTTGCCGATGAGGCGGATTTTGAATCGCTGTACGGGAATAAAAAATTCGATCTTTTGGTCAGCGGTTCACAAACAGAATGAATGGTTTACACAGAAATTTGAAAACTTATGTGTGATAACCAACACTTGTCCTAACGACAAATTATTATCATTAGACACACCTTAGGTTTTCACCGATAAAGCGCGTGACATCAAGGGTGTCAGGCGTGGTTTCGAGCCTCGAAACCACTACATTCTCTTTGTTCTTGCGAGATATGATGTGGAACAACAATCCAAATTAGACAGCGTTCGCGCTGATTACAACGTTCATTACTGGAGCCAGGGCTTCTTTGGCATCGATGATCACGGTGAAGTGTATGTGTCACCGCGAAAAGACGGTGCACACCCCACGCAACTCAGTTCGATTGTAAAACAGCTCGAAGCGCGTAATTTGAATTTGCCGGTGCTGGTGCGTTTTCCGCAGATCCTGCACCAACGCGTGCACAACATCTGTGATGCCTTTAACCAGGCCATTGAAGAGTATGACTACCCGAACAAATACCTGTTGGTTTACCCCATCAAAGTGAACCAACAAAAAGAAGTCGTGGATGAGATTCTGGCGAGCCAAGCTGAACTGGAAACCAAGCAATTGGGTCTGGAAGCGGGCAGTAAGCCTGAACTGCTGGCTGTGCTAGCGATGGCGCAACAAGCGAGCTCGGTGATCGTGTGTAACGGTTACAAAGACCGCGAATATATGCGCTTGGCGCTGATCGGCGAAAAGCTCGGCCACAAAGTCTTTATCGTTTTAGAGAAACTGTCTGAACTGGATCTGGTGCTGAAAGAAGCGAAGAGTCTCGGCGTGAAACCGCGTTTGGGACTGCGTATTCGTCTGGCCTCGCAAGGCGCCGGTAAATGGCAATCCAGCGGTGGCGAAAAGTCGAAATTTGGCTTGGCCGCGTCTCAAGTGCTGACTGTGATTGAACGTTTGAAAGCGGAACAACAGCTGGATGCGCTGCAACTGGTGCACTTCCACTTGGGATCGCAAATGGCGAACATTCGCGACGTGCGTAACGGCGTGAATGAAGCGGCACGTTTCTACTGCGAGCTGCGTGAGCTGGGTGCACAAATTCAGTACTTTGATGTGGGCGGCGGCTTGGCGGTCGATTACGACGGCACACGTAGCCAATCCTCGAACTCAATGAACTACGGGTTGCTGGAATACGCACGCAACATCGTCAACACCGTGGGCGACATGTGTAATCTGTACAGCCAGCCGATGCCGACCATTATTTCAGAATCGGGCCGTTCGCTGACTGCACACCACGCGGTGCTGATCACCAACGTGATCGGGGCAGAAGCGTACAAGCCAGAAGCGATTGAAGCACCAGCTGAGGATGCTCCGCTGCTGATGCAAAACATGTGGCGCAGCTGGGAAAACCTGCATGAAGGCACCGATGCGCGCGCATTGATTGAAATTTATAACGACACGCAAAGCGATTTGTCGGAAGCGCACAACCTGTTTGCTACAGGTGTGATCAACCTGCAACACCGTGCGTGGGTCGAGCAGTTGTCACTGCGTATTTACCACGACTTGCGTCTGAAAATGAGCAACAAGAACCGCTTCCACCGTCCGATTCTGGATGAGCTGCAAGAGCGCTTGGCTGACAAGTTCTTCGTGAACTTCTCGCTGTTCCAGTCGCTGCCAGATGCGTGGGGCATCGACCAAGTGTTCCCTGTGCTGCCATTGTCTGGACTGGAAAACGTGGAAGATCGCCGCGCGGTGATGCTCGATATCACCTGTGACTCAGACGGTGCGGTTGAGCAATACGTTGAAGGCCAAGGCATTGAAACCACGTTGCCTGTGCCTGCGTGGACGCCGGATCAACCCTACCTAATGGGCTTCTTCTTGGTCGGGGCGTATCAGGAAATTTTGGGTGACATGCACAACTTGTTTGGCGACACTCACAGTGTGGTGGTGAACATCACTGACCAAGGCGAGTCTGATCTGACGTTCGTGAACGAAGGTGATACAGTCGAAGACATGATGCGTTACGTCCATATTGATGTGGACGCCATTCGCATGAATTACCGCCAACTGGTGAGCCAGCGCGTGGCGGCTGAAGAACAAACGACTGTTTTGGCTGAGCTAGAACAAGGTTTGAGCGGTTATACCTATCTAGAGGATTTCTAAATGAATGATTTGTTTACTAAAACTGATTATTCACTGTATTCAAATGCGATGACGTTTGTGCGTCGTCCTTACGAACGCAACCCCATTGATACTGACGCTGATGTCGTGGTGCTGGGTGTGCCGCTGGACATGGCGACCTCGGGTCGTCCTGGCGCACGCATGGGGCCGGATGCGATTCGTCGCGCGTCGGTGAACCTCGCGTGGGAAGGCAAAAAATTCCCGTGGGATTTTAACCTGTTCAATCGCATCAATGTGGTGGATGCAGGGGATTTGGTGTTTGACTGTGGTGACGCAGAAGATTTCACATATCGCTTGGAAGCGGCGACCAACGAGATCCTGAAAAGCGGCAAGACCATGCTGGCGCTGGGCGGTGACCATTTCATCACACTGCCTATCCTGCGTGCTTACGCGAAACATCACGGTGAAATGGCATTGATTCATTTTGACGCCCACACCGATACTTACGCGAACGGCAGTGCGTACGACCACGGCACCATGTTCTATCATGCGCCGAAAGAAGGCCTGATTTCACCAAAACATTCGGTGCAAGTCGGCATTCGTACCGAATACAAGCAAGAAGGTCACGGCTTTAACGTGATCAACGCGATGCAAGCCAACGATATGTCGGTGGATGAGATCGTCGGTCAAATCAAACACATCGTGGGTGACAAGCCCGTGTACCTGACATTCGATATCGACTGTCTGGACCCAGCGTTTGCGCCGGGGACGGGGACGCCAGTGTGTGGCGGTCTGACTTCAGACAAAATCTTGAAGATCATTCGCGCCCTGAAAGGCATCAACATGGTGGGGATGGACGTGGTGGAAGTGTCACCGCCGTACGATCAGAGCGATCTGACCTCTCTGGCAGGGGCGACCATCGCACTGGAACTGCTCTACGTGTGGGCATCCAACAAACCGGCTGAGTAACGTTCAGCACCACGAAAAACCGAGGCCATGGCCTCGGTTTTTTTATGCATGCTATTTGAATGCCGCGGGCTTTAGCCCAGCGGCACGTACAAGCTTCTCTTTGGCGTATCTAGCACCACGTTAGTGGTAACGCGGCGGATCTGCGGGTAAAGCGCCATGATCTCTTCCATAAAACCATCGTAAGCTTTGGCATTGGGCGCGGTGATCACCAGCATCAGGTCGACACTACCGGTGACATAAAACACCTGCTGGATCAGGTGTTGTTGCTCCGCCCAGCGCCGAAATTGACTCAATACGGCGTAGTTCTCTCGGTCGATTTCCAACCCCGCAAGAAAGGTCATGGTGTGGGTCGTGACGGCCGGGTCGACAATCGCCACCTCTGCTTGAATCACGCCCACTTCACGTAGCCGTTTGATGCGCCGCTGCACCGCCGATGGCGAGAGCCCAATGTGCTCGGCAATCAGGTCGCTGGCAAGCCGGCAATTGCGCTGCATCAGCTCTAGAATTTTATGGTCAAAGGCATCCAGTGTCGGGGTCATCATCATCCTTGCGCGGCTATGCCGCAAATCGCGCGTGAAAACGCGGAGTTTCTGCATTCTGCGGGCTAGGATAGCTGATTTTTGTGAGTGATTGAAATCCACAATAGCTTCAATGTTTAAATTAAAATTTAACAAATGGAGTTGCGTAATTATGCACAAAAATGAGGCTCAAGTTTCTCGCTTTCAATCCAGTTCGCCGCAAACGCAGGCTGTTCACGCGATGATCGCGGCGGACCCATCAACGGCAGCCATTGCGCCGAATGTGGTGATGTCGGTGAACCATGTGTTTGACCCGGCACACGGGGCGTTCTCCGCTCAAGGTGTGGGGGATGTGGCGGATGCGCCGTTTCTCTATGCGGGGTGGACCAATCCCACGGTGTGCTTGCTGGAGCAGCGTTTGGCCGTGTTGGAACAAGCCGAGGATGCCATGGCGACCGCGACGGGCATGGCGGCGATATCGGCGGTCTTTTTGTCTCTGCTGCGCGCGGGCGATCACCTCATCATCAGCGATGTTTGCTATGCGGGCGTGTATGAATTCGCGACGCAAATCCTGCCTTTGTATGGCATCGAGGTGTCGGTGGTGGATACAACTTGCACTGAGACTGTGCAACGTGCGCTGCGAAAAAGCACAAAACTGGTGCACATTGAAACGCCGTGCAATCCATTGTTGCGACTGACGGACATCGCCGCGCTGGCGACGCTGCTTCAAGCGCACGGCGTGTTGCTTTGCGCCGATTCGACCCTGTCAACGCCAGTCATCACTCGACCACTCACCCTCGGCGCAGACATCGTGGTTCATTCGCTGACCAAGTTCATCAATGGGCATGGCGATGTGCTGGGTGGGTGTGTTCTGGGATCTAACTTATTGATCCAAAAGATACGATCGTTGGCGGGTATCTACTTGGGGGCGACGTTGGCGGCGCAAAGTGCATGGCTCATTATGCGGGGCATGGAAACCCTGTATCCGCGAATGCAAACCGTGTGTGAAACGGCGCAATGCATCGCGCAGTGGCTGGAAAATCATCCTCGTGTCACTCGGGTGTTGTATCCAGGGTTGGCCTCACATCCGCAATTTTCACTGGCTCAACAACAAATGGATCATTTTGGCGGCATTATTGCATTCCAAGTGGATGACATCGATTTGATCGAGCAGCGTTTTGCGAACGAATCGGCGATGTTTTATTACGCTTTTTCCATGGGTCATCAACGCAGTTTAGCGGTGGTGATGAGAACTGATGATCTAGATGCATCGACTTATCGATTTACACCGGAGCAAAAAGCACATTTCTGTCGTGATGCTGGGCAAGGCATCGTCAGGCTGTCCATTGGCTTGGAATCCGCGACAGATTTAATCCGGGATCTCGAACTGGCTCTCAGGTAATGGTTGCATATTTATTCTAAATTATTAGTGATAAATTCGAAAAGTTGTTGAAATGTTGCCATATTGTATCGCATTATCTGTAAGGATCTGATGTCAATCGCGTGCGCGTGACATGCAGTAACACAACATCGTATGTGTCATTGGACGAACGACAACATAACAATTCTTACATAAGGGATACTATGAAAAACTTCATGAAGTCTACGGCAGCGGGGCTGGCAGTGGCTTGCTCATTACTGGGTGCCAATCAAGCGATGGCGTCTGAGTCAGCGTTGGAAAATGTGCTGAACACCGGTGAACTGAAAGTGTGTTTCGATGCTGGCTATATGCCGTTTGAGATGAAGACTAAAGATGGCCGCTACATCGGCTTTGATATCGATTTAGGCAAGCACATGGCGCGTTCCATGGGCGTGAAATTTACCCCAGTGAACACCGCGTGGGACGGCATCATTCCCGCCATGCTGACGGGCAAATGTGACATCATCATGGGCGGCATGACCGTGACTGCCGAACGAAACCTGAAAGTGAACTTCGCAACGCCTTACATTGTGATTGGCCAGTCTGTTGTGTTGTCGCCAAAACTGGAAGGGAAGGTGAAGAGTTACAAGGACCTGAACGATCCGAAATACACCATCGCGACCAAACTGGGTACAACGGGCGTCGAAGCGGCGAAAAAATACGTACCGAACGCGAAACTTGACCTTTACGACACCGAAGTAGACGCCGTGCTGCAAGTGGTGAACGGCAAAGCGGATGCGTTTGTTTACGACTTCCCATACAACGCCATCTACAGCGCGCAAAACGAAGGCAAGGTGGTTCACTTGGCTGAACCGTTCACCTATGAACCGCTGGGTTGGGCGATTCGTCAAAACGATCCGAACTTCCTCAACTTCTTGGACAACTACCTGCGTCAAATCAAAGGCGACGGCACGTACGATCGCGTGTACGACAAATGGTTTAAGTCAGACAGCTGGCTGAAAGACGTTCAATAATCGCACGACGATTATCGACCATAACCGGGCAAGCCGTTTGCCCGGTGTATTGAAAAGAATAAAGAGAATCTGAGTGATGCAGTCTAAATCCTCAACATGGGTCGGACATGGTATTTATGTCCTGATCATGGCGCTGCTGGTGGGAGCGATTTATTTCTCCGGACGCAGCATCAATTACAACTGGCACTGGGACCGTTTGTGGCCTTACGTCGTGAACACCGAAATGCAAGACATTCGTGCAACGGGCGACGGCACCGCATCGATCCAAAATGGTCAGTTGGTGATTACACTTGATGGGCAAAATACTCCACAAGTGATTGAACATTACACACACTTACTTGTTGGCGAAGGGGACCTGATTTTTCAAGGGGACACCGTTGCCCAGCTCAATGAATGGAAATTCGGCCCGATTGCACATGGCTTGTGGGTGACCATCGAAATCTCCTTCATCTCCTTGATTTTTGCGGTGCTGCTTGGCCTCATCTTTGGCTTGATGCGGGTGGCCAAAAATCAAACGGCCAGAAATCTCGCGTTAACCTACGTGGAATTGATTCGCGGCACACCACTCTTGGTGCAAATTTTTATCGTCTACTTCTTTATCGGCACGGTGCTTGATTTTGATCGCTTTACCGCGGGCGTGGTCGCGCTGTCGGTGTTTACTGGGGCGTACGTGGCGGAAATTGTGCGTGCGGGCATTCAGGCGATTCCAAATGGTCAAATGGAAGCGGCGCGCTCGCTTGGTATGACTTATCCCAAAGCGATGCGTTACGTGATCTTGCCGCAGGCGCTCAAACGTACTTTGCCTCCGCTCGCGGGCCAGTTCATCAACCTGATCAAAGACTCGTCACTGGTCTCGGTGATCTCGATTACCGACCTGACCAAAGCGGGCCGTGAAGTGGTGAGCGGTAGTTTTGCTCCGTTTGAAGTGTGGTTCACCGTCGCAGCACTTTATTTGCTGGTGACCGGTACCCTGTCTTGGGCTATTCAACGTTTAGAGAAGAGGTTATCGGCCAGTGACTAGTGAATACAACGGCGTCGATATGGTGTACGCCAACAACGTCGACAAATTTTATCCCAACGGTTGTCATGCGCTGAAATCCGTCTCGACGACCGTGAAACGCGGCGAAGTGGTGGTGATCATCGGCCCATCGGGCTCCGGTAAATCGACCTTTTTGCGTACCTTGAATCAGTTGGAAGAGATCTCTTCTGGCACCATCATTGTGGATGGTTTTGACATGTACGCCAAAACCACCGACATCAACGTGCTGCGTCAGAACGTTGGCATGGTGTTCCAAAGCTTCAACTTGTTCCCGCACATGACTGCGCTGCAGAACGTGATGCTGGCACCGCTCAAAGTGTCCAAGCGTCCGACAGCCGAAGTGGAAGCTGATGCCAAGCAGCTGATCAAGCGTGTCGGGCTGGACGATCGCATGAACAACTTCCCGTCGCACTTGTCCGGCGGTCAGCAGCAACGGGTGGCGATTGCTCGCGCGCTGGCGATGAAACCGGATTTAATGCTGTTCGATGAACCGACATCGGCCCTTGACCCAGAAATGGTGGGGGAAGTGTTGGACGTGATCAAAGGATTGGCCAAAGAGGGCATGACCATGGTGATCGTGACGCACGAAATGGGCTTTGCCCGTGAAGTGGCAGATCGCGTGCTGTTTATGGAAGATGGCAAACTATTGGTGGATGACAACCCGCATGCGGTGTTTGATAGCCCGGCGCACCCGCGCTTGCAACAATTCCTTGCGAAAGTTTTGTAACGATTTCCCCGTTCATTCCTGACAAACCGAGCCTCGATAGGGCTCGGTTTTTTGTTAAGCAAAGCACAGTTTGAGGCGATTTCGCTGAATTTATGGGCAGCTTGGCTCATGCTTGCTGCTTGAGTTCGTGGCCTTGTTACGATCATTTACACCTCTGTAAGAGTAAGTAAAGATGGCGCGTGATACTTTGCCGCTTCGCTATACTAGCACGCCCAAGTAGCTGACCGAATTCACGCTGTGAACTGGTTTGCGCCGGTCTATCACCGCCAGCCATCACACGCACTACTTGGCGTTTTAGGTTTACACTTTGTGATTCTTGGATGCGGGATATGAATAAAACCGGATTAATCGTCGCGCTGTCCGCGACTTGTATGTCTTTATTATCGGCCACGAGCTTTGCAGCGCCGATCGTTGTTCCCAACCCGCCACAACTGTCAGCCAAGGGGTATGTGCTGATGGATTACAACACTGGCCAAGTGCTGGTGGAACACAACGCCAATGAAAAAATGAACCCCGCCAGCCTGACCAAACTGATGACGTCATACGTTGCAGGTCAGGAGATGAAGCGTGGCAATATCAAACCGACGGATCAAGTCACCATCAGCCAAAAGGCGTGGGCGAAGAATTTCCCCGATTCATCGAAAATGTTTATCGAGGTTGGCACCAGCGTCAACATGATGGATCTGTATCGCGGCCTGATTGTGCAATCGGGGAACGACGCGAGTGTGGCGATTGCCGAGCACGTTGCGGGCTCTGAAAACGCGTTTGTGGATCTGATGAACTCGTGGGCGCAGCGTTTGGGGCTCAACAATACTGCCTTTACAAACCCCCACGGGCTTGATAGCGATGGCCTTTACACCACACCTTATGACATCGCAAAGCTCGCGCAAGCGATCATTCGTGATTTGCCCGAAATCTACCCGATCTACAGCGAAACCTCGTTCACTTACAACGGCATTACTCAATACAACCGCAACGGGTTACTGCGCGATCGCAGCATGAACGTCGATGGCATGAAAACCGGATTTACCAGTGGCGCCGGGTACAGCTTAGTGACGTCGGCAACCAACGGGAACATGCGTTTGATTTCGGCCGTGATGGGCGCCAACAGCATGAAGAGCCGTGAATCGGACAGCAAACAATTGCTCAGCTACGGGTTCCGTTTCTTTGATACCGTTGCGCCGCACAAACAGGGCGAGACGATCGAGAACGCGCGCGTCTGGATGGGAGAGCGTGACGACTTGGCCATTGGCGTCGCACAGACCACGTATCTGACGGTGAACAAAGGCGAAATGTCACAATTGAGCGGCTTGATCGAATTGGATCGCGATTTGAAAGCGCCGATTCAACAAGGGGATGTGGTCGGCAAAGTGATCTACCAGATCGGTCAACGTAAAGTGGGCGAAGCGCCTTTGGTTGCGCTAGAAAGTGTGGAAAAAGGCAGTTGGTTCAAACAATCGATGGATTGGATCAAACGCTTTATCGCTGGCCTATTTTCATAAAATTTGACCCCTGATTGATTCCAACGGCCCGCGAATGCGGGCCTTTTTTGTCGCCAATTCGGTCTTGTCATGTGGCTGTTTTGGCCACAACGTGGCCATGACATGGGTGGCTATCTGGCTTCCAAACCCTCGACCTGTAGCAAATCTTGGACAGAAACTCACTTTCGATTGACATACGATTTATGGGTTTTTGTCATTTTCATTGCATGAAAGAATGAATCGAGGAAACACAATGGAGTTTGGCCCAGAGGATCGTATTGCTCTGTACGATGTTTGGATGTCCCAAAAGGCAAAAATGCACATGACGCAGATGGAAATGACCAAACGATTGGGCGTAAGCCAGGTTGAATTTTCAAATATTCTGCGCGGCAATGCGCCGCTGACGATGGCATTTGTGACCCAGTTTTGTCAGCAGTTGCATGTAGAACCGCACAACGTGTTGCCGACGTTGAAGAACAAATTTATCGCGGGTGAGCATCTGGTTCACTTGCAAAACCGCGTGACCGTCGATGGTGAGATTCAGCGCGTGATGGTTGATGGAAACCAAGTGATTATTGAGTATACCCATTTGGCACGTTGAGTGAGGGGCGCCGTAACCAGAGATGGTTTGTCTTAGAACTATGGTTTGTCTCAGAACCATGTATCGCCACAGAAACATGTATTGTCTCGGAGCCGGGTCTTGCCCCGGCTTTTTTATGGCTTCACTACCTACAATTTGTTCTTGAAAGTGAATAGTCTGCGTCCTGATTGGTGCTTGTCAGGAATGAAACACAGGCGCAGAATGGCAACACACTAAGAATAAATCCAGTCGCCAGCCTTCATGTCACCACGCTAAGCCGTTCCGCATCCTTGCGGACTCTTTCTGGTCATCTTTCGTCTATCCATACATTCGTTCGGTTGAGGCGACGAGAAGGTGATGAGGCTCAGTATCGAGCCAATGCTTTGCTTCAAATCTTGCGCACTGTGGCTGATTCTGAATTCTACTGTTCTATACTTCTAATCTAACTCATTGAGATTATTTCGTTATGTTTGAAGAATTAGCGCTGGGAGGCTTGTTGTTCAGCCCGTTGGTGTTGTTTGCACCGATGGCGTTCATCCTTTCCTGTTTAACCCGCTTCGTCCTTCATAAAACCGGTGTATACCATCAATTGTGGAAAGCCGCGTGGTTTGAGGTGGGTCTGTTTGTTTGTTATCTGGCTGTCGTCGTCCATTATTTCGGGAGTTAATGTTGCGCATGGGAAAACTATTTCGAATGTCACTGACACTGGTGATCGTCATTGTGGCGGTTATCGCGGGTCATTGGGTCTGGAACCATTACCTTTACTCGCCTTGGACGCGTGACGGGCGTATTCGCGCCGAAGTGATTACTGTTGCGCCGGATGTGTCGGGATGGGTGAAGGAAGTGAAGGTCAAAGACAACCAACCCGTGACCAAAGGAGAGTTGATTTTTCGCGTCGATGACACTCGGTATCAGGCCAAAATTAAAGAGCTGACCGCACAAGTGGAGAATAAACAGTATTCACTCGACTTGGCGCGTCATCAGTACCATCGTCGCCAACAACTGACCGATAGAAAACTGATCAGTGAAGAGACGGTGGAAAGTGCACGTATCAATACTGAATTGGCGCAGGCAAGCTTAGACATTGCTAAAGCGCAGTTGCACAGCGCGCAGATCAACCTCGATCGCACACAAGTTCATGCGCCGGCGGATGGCACGCTGATTAACCTCAATCTGCGCGAAGGAAACTACGTCAGTCAGGGCAGTTCGGTGATTTCGCTGGTGAAAGCCAACTCCTTTTATGTCACCGGGTATTTTGAAGAGACCAAATTGCCGCTGATCAAAGTGGGGCAAACCGCCAAAATCAGTTTGATGAGTGGTGGCGAACCGCTGACAGGGTCGGTGGTGAGCATCGGTAAAGCGATTGCAGACAGCAACACCAGCAGCAATGGTCAACTGTTGCCGCAAGTGCAGCAAACCTTTAACTGGGTGCGATTGGCACAACGCATTCCGGTGGACATCAAACTCGACCCGATGCCAGAAGGCATCAACATCAGCGCGGGGATGACCGTGTCTATCTACTTGCAAGAGGCTGAGTAAAGCGCATGGGTGTGTTGCTTAACAGCCTGCTCATGCCCGACAAACGGGCGGTGATGTTTGCGATCAAAGGGGTTATCGCGATGGCGCTCTCGCTCTATATCGCGATGTTCCTCAATCTCGATCGACCATATTGGGCGTTGGTATCGGCGGTCTTCTTGCAGATTCGCCCTGAAGGTGGCTTGGTTATCGAGAAAGGCTTGTGTCAGATTGTGGGCACTCTCATCGGCGGGCTTGTCGGTATCGCGATTTTGAACTGGTTTGCGCCGTATCCGGAAATCGCGTTGCCGTTGCTGGCGTTATGGCTTGGGTTTAACTCTGGCATGGGCGCCATGGTGCGCCGGGTCAACTTCATTTACGCCTTTGCCATGGCTGGCATTACCGCGTGTCTGATTGTGCTGTTGGTGATGGTGCAACCCTCGACCGTCAGCAGTCAGTCCATTTTTCAGGTGGCGCAAGCGCGTGTCAGTGAAATCATTGTCGGTGCGATTTGCGCGGCATTGGTCAGCAAGCTGATTTTTCCGGTCAAAGTGAAAGATGGTCTGCGTCTTCATGCGCGCAATGTGATCAACCAGACGCTCAGCTACTTGAGCTTAGAACTCGACAAAAACGGCTCGCACGAAAACCGACATCAACACATTGATTCAATTCTCGAGTCCATTGCGGTGATGAGTGATGATTTGAGTGGTGTGGTGTACGAAGGGCCGGAAGGACCGGGGCAGAGTAAAGCGGCCAGTCTTATTTGCAACAAGACGTTGTCGCTGCTGGCGGTGATTCAAATCTTTGGCCGTTTACAGCGGAAACACCCAGAGTTGATTGGTGACAAGCTGGCAGAGATGATGGCGGAAATGGGCGAGATGTTTAGCCGCATGCAAGCGACCACTGATTATGCGGCGTGCTACCACTTGGCGCAAACTTTGCGTCGTCGCCAGTTGGTGTACAGCAACCAAGCCGTTGACCTGACGCCACTGCAATCGCGTTTAATGAAAGTGTCGCTCGAACTCAGCGCCGATTTGGTCATGATTCTGAAAGGCTATAACGCACTGATCAGCAAATCGCCGGTGCTGTTGAATGCGCCCAATCTCAAACCGTACAAAGATCCGCTGGTGGGGCTGATTACTGGCCTGCGCACCATGGCTGTGTTTGCCGTCGGCGCGGGGTTATGGGTGGGCACAGGCTCAAGCGCCGTGCTGATGATGATGATTTTGCCAGTCATTTTCTCCATCATGATGGCGCGCTTGCCCCTCACCATTTTAATGATTGTGTTGCAGCGTTTGCTGATGGGGGTGATGGTCGCGGTGCCGGTGGCGATTTTCTACGGCTTGGGGCTGCTGGCGCAAAGCAGTGGTGATTATGAGTTGCTGGTGATGATTCTGGCTGGCCCTTATTTCTTTGGTTTGCTTGCGCTGGCCAATCGCCCGACCCTGCCTTACGGCCTTGGATTTTGCATTCCGGTTACCATCTTGATCAGCCCGAGCAACGACATGACGCGCGCGTTTTCTATCGATTCAACCTTGAGCAATGCGCTGTCGATATTTGTCGGGGTGACCGTGTTGTACTGGATGTTTAAGATGATCACCGGCCCGGGACTGCAACTGATGCAACACCGGCTGATGCGTGCGACGCAAAAGGATTTACGTGAGTTGATGTCGCATCCTGCGCCGGATCATTGGTTCAATGCGCGCATGGGCGACCGATTGCTGCGTATTGCGACGTACGACAAAAGCATGGCGAGCCGCACGCGTGACATTACCGACTTGGCATTAACCGGGCTGAATTTAGGGCACGTGTCGATTCGCCTGCGTCGATTGGTCAACGGTGCCAAGAATCCTTTGGTCGAACGGTTGCTGGATGAATGGCAGCAAGCGTTGGCGGATGCATTCTTCTGGTGTTCGAAAGGCAAAACGCATGCGCCGTTTGGCCAAGTGAGTGATGCCCTGCTGAATGTGTTGCGAGAGGAACAGCTCGCGAAAGGACAATTTGAAATTGTGGAAGGGATGTTTGAACGGTTGGCGATGACATTTGAGCGCAGCGCGCGAACCATTGCTGAGAATCAGGCAGCGCGACAAAATTAAGTCCCACAAGGATGTGAACTCAGGCAGTGCTTCGGCACTGCCTTTTTATTTTCTAAGGCACTATTTTCTGCGCTGGCCTCTGCTCGAGGCCATTTTTACGACGCCATTTTACTGGTGTCATGCCTTATGGTGCCATTTGGTGCTTGTTTTAGGGGGCAATGTTGATTTGAACCTCTACGCGGCGGTTGTGCGCACGTCCCGCTGGGGTTGTGTTGGTATCAATAGGACGCGTTTGGCCTTCACCGAACACTTTGATGCGATGTTCGGCGACTTGGTTTTCCATCAGCACGTCGGCAGCGGCTTGCGCTCGGCGCGTTGATAGCTTGGTGTTGTACGCGTCGCTGCCTGTCGAATCGGTGTGGCCGATGATCAGAATTTGCGCTTGGGGTTGCTGATTTAATGTGGCGGCAAGCGTGCGCAATGCTTGTTGCTGCGTGGCATTTAAGCTGCTGCTGTCAAAACTCAGCGCATCGTAGGTATAGGTCGTGGTTTTCTCGCTTGAAACCGGCGGTGTGGTTTGGGGGGCGGCAGGCGCAATGAACGAGGTTGTTTCGACCGCATCGTGAAGCGAACGCGGCTCATTGCTGGCACCGAATGCATAGCGGATGCCCACTGCGGCACCATTCATCGTATAACGGTTGGTGCCATCATTGACATCGGTTGCCACGCTGTATTCCACGCGCAATGTCATTTGGGGTCTTAGGTCATATTCCACCCCTGTTGCGGCAAACCAAGATCCGTCATTGTGGCCGGATGTATTGGCATACGCCACCCCTGCTTTGGCGTACCAGCGATAGTCATCAACGATTGGGAACGTCAATTTTGGCGCGAGCGTGAGTAAACGAATGGTGTCGCTGTGCAACGACTTCACCGTGAATGTCCCTAAATCTTCATAGCTGCTTTCTAATGCCAACGTGTCGTTGACGTGATAGCCCGCAAACAGCCCGTAAGCCGGATTATCGGTGACACAATTTTCTTCCGATGATTGGCATTGTTCAGACAACCACGATTTCCCAATTTTTACGCCAAGGTAATAAGGCGCAGCGGTCGAGGAAACGGAGACACATAAAAGACTGAGCAACACATGCTGTTGACGCATGAAGACCTCTTTCCTAGTTAAAGTAATTTCAAATGAATCCAAGCAACATTGAAAAATCAGGTTGCACAATATTGTTGAAACTCGAGTCAAAACTCATGTCAGAACGTTGTGAACAAATTCCCGCAATAAAGAAAAATAGGAAACTAGATCAATTTAAGGAAATAGAAAGAAAATTGGTTTCATGCGAATGCAACGACCGGGAAATTTAAAATTTAAAGTATTTGTAAACGGCGACATGGTCTTTTCTTATTCTGTAATGTTTTACCTATCGAATTAATAACTAATATCAATTGATTTTATTGTTCTAGATCAATTTCGCGTTGATGATTTGTTGATGTTGTTATTTTATTGTTTATTTGAACCAATAAATTTCTTTTTTTTAGAAAAAATTAAAAAAAGCGAAACTGGATCAAATTCAGTGACTTCATAAATTTGGAAATAGATCAATTACTCTAATCTTTGCACTTATACTGGTTATTGGTTATTTAACAAAATTAAACACTGCAAAATTGCTTACAGTACGGTGTTTATTGGAAATTTAGTGGTGTTTACAAGATAAATGTTCTGATGTTTAATTCGCTTCGTGGTGAGGGAGTTATGAAATCCCGTTCACATTCTGATTATAAAAAGAGCATTATTTGAGGTTAATTATCTAATGAACACGCTAATGAAAAAAACGCTAGTCGCGTCAGCTTTCGGTCTTCTACTTTCAGCAAATGGCGCAATGGCTGCGACCAGCACTGCCGTTGCGGGTGGTACGATTTCTTTCACTGGTTCTGTCACTGATACCACGTGTGACGTGACCACCAGCGGTGACAAAGATTTCACAGTCACACTATCTCCTGTAGCACTGACTGACATCGCAAATCCAGGCGTAGCAAGCGCAGGTGCGAAACAATTTGATATGAAAGTGGCCGGTTGTACTGGTTACACTGACGGTGGCACTGAATCTTTGCACATTACATTCAGTGGTTCGAACATTTCTGATGATGAGTTGTACCTAAAAAATGACACAGGTACAGCAACTGGTGTTGGTATTACGATTACTTCTGATGGTACTGCTGCTGGGAAAGTTGACCTCAACAAAGCCGTGGCTACTGGTCTTGGCGAAAATGTAGCGGACGGTACCATTTCTTACTTCGCGAACTACTACAACTTTGCCGGTCAAGATGCTGCAACAGCAGGTACTGTTGTGACTAGCGCAACATACACATTTGATTACCAATAATTAAATGACAAAGGAGGAGTTCGCTCCTCCTGATCCAATCACAGAGGCACGAATGAAAAAAACACTGCTTTTAGTTCTGGCGTTAATGACAGGGAATGCTCATGCCAGTGTCATTATCAATGGAACTCGAGTTGTATTTAGTCACGATGCAAAAGAAGCATCTTTTCAGTTAATTAACCGCAGCCCGACGACGCATCTCGTCCAAAGTTGGATTGATGATGGTCAAATAGAGGCAAGCCCTGAAGAGATTGACGTGCCTTTTGTGATTTTACCGCCGATTGTAAAAATCGGTCCGGAAAATGGTCAGGAAATTAAAATTCGTCGTGTCGGTGATACTCATCATATTGCCAAAGATCGCGAATCGGTATTTTGGATTAATGTACTGGATATTCCGCCTATTCCGGATGGTGCTGAACGTGGCGAACAAAATTATTTACAAGTCGCGCTCAGAACCAGAATCAAACTGTTTTACCGCCCTGCAGGATTGGACGCCTCGGAAGAATTTGTCGGCCAAAACCTCAGCGTCAATGTGGCGGGGAACTGTTTAGAAAATCGTTCTCCATTACACGTCAGTGTGGTTGATATGGAGAAGGACAATCAAAGAATTCTCGAGCAGTCCTTTATGATTAAGCCGTTCAGCTGCCATGTGGTGGATGGCGTCACACTGGATCACTCAGGACAATATAAGGTCGTCTGGCTAGATGACTATGGAAGTAAGAAGTCAGTTCTTTTGTAAGAGTTCAGTATGCAAGGCATTCATCGATTTCGTGGTCGCTCTTTATATTCTGTCGTTTTTTGTTCTGTTGCGGCGATGACGCTTTCTCATACTGCCTATGCTGCGTCGTTTAACTCAAGCTTTTTGGTGGGGAAATCGTCTGCGCAAAAATGGAACTCCAATGTAGAAATTACCCCGGGACGTTACGATTTCGATTTATTTATCAATGATAAATGGATCGGGAAGTTCACGGTTGATGTGCAAGATGGCACCAAAGAAAACTTGTATGTCGACTATAACGATGTCGAAACGTTTGGGCTGAAGCTCGATGCATTCGACCTTGATGCCAAACAAAAGGCGGTGAATGTGAATGCGCTCCTCAAAGGCGGCTCATTCACCTTTGACCCGAATGGGTTCAAAATTCGCCTGACGATTCCTCAAGCCTTTGTTTCTAATACCGACTCGAATTGGGTGTCAAAAGAGCGTTGGGATCATGGCATCAATGGTGCTTATCTCAACTACAACGTCAACTACTCCAATTATTACTATAAAGAAAACCATACAGATAACGAAAACCTGTTTGCCTCTCTCAACGGCGGGATCAATCTGTATGGTTTTCACTTCATCGAAGTGGGGTCACTCAATGGCGATGCGGTGGATAGCACCTCGTACACCAACACCTATCGTTACGTGGAAAAACCACTGATTGACATCGATTCTGTGCTTCGCGTTGGTAAACAGTCGTCTTATAGCGGCTACTTTGATACCAATACCTATCAAGGTCTCTCGCTGAGAAAAGACATGCGCATGTTGCCGGATTCTTACGGCCAGTATATGCCCGTGATTCGAGGCGTTGCGACGGAAGCGGCTGTGGTGACGATTTCTCAAGACGGCCGCGTGGTGGAAGTGCTCAACATTCCCGCGGGCGACTATGAGATTGATGACCTGATGCCGACGGGATCGCGTAGCGATCTGGACGTCACGCTGACGTACGCCAGCGGCCGCAACGAGTCTTACGTGGTGCCGTATTCCACCGTGCCAGGCATGCTGCGTTCAGGGTCATCGGATTACAACATCAATATTGGTTATCTCGATTACGACTACACCGACGATTTGTTTGCGCAGGGGGAATACTCGCGTGGGTTGAACAATTACCTCACCGGTTATGTGGGGACAACCCAAAGTAAGGGCTATCAGTCATATTTGTTGGGTAGCGCCATTTCGGTGCCGAATATCGGTTCGTTCTCGTTTGATGTGGAAACCGCTTTTGCCGACATGACGTACCTCGATACCTATCAAGGGCAAAAATATAAGTTGTCCTACAGTAAGTATTTTTCGACGCGCACCAACTTAACGCTGGCGAGTTATTACTACCAAACGGATGAATATCTGACGCTGCGTGATTATCACCGCATTAAAGATGCGGTCAGTGAATCGGCCATCAACAGTCGCACCAAAGAGCGGTACAGCTTTAATGTCAGTCAACCGTTCGGCGATCACTGGGGCCGTCTCTATTTTGATGGTTATTTTACGCGTCGCGTGAATCACGACACGTTTGATAAGCAATACAACTTGAGTTACAGCACCACGTATCACCAGACCAGCTACACCATTTCTGCGACACGCAGTTACAGCTACGCTGATTACACCGATGTCAAAACGACCGACGATCGGATCGCGTTGTCTGTCTCTATCCCGTTAAGCAGTTTGGGTCACAACACCCGTTTTGCATCGCGTGTGAATTTCGACGGCCGTGACTACGCATCGTCGGATGTGTCACTCAGTGGTTCGGATGGGGTCGATTCTTACAGTGTGAACGCCGGGCACGATCGCTATTCAAAATCTTATGCGAGTGTCTACGGGTCACATCGCGGGTCAAAGGCATACCTCAACGGCAGTTATGGTGAATCTGAAACGCAGCGACAAGTTTCACTTGGCATGAGTGGCAGTGTGGTGGCTTATGACGGCGGCGTGTTGGCGACCTCACAAAGTGGTACGAACTTCGTCATTTTGGAAGCGCCGGGCGTCGAAGGGGCGATGATCAACAACAATGCCAGCATTGAAACCGATGCTGAAGGTCGCGCGTTAATCGCTTCCGCTGCAGCGTATCGCAAAAATACCTATCGCATCCAGAACCAAACGGGCGAGGGGGAAATCAGCGGAAACGTGAAATACATTGCGCCGGTCAAAGGCAGTATTTCAAAAGTGACGTACCAAACAGATGTTCGTAAGAACTATGTGTTTGCCGCCACCGACAGCCAAGGCGCGCCATTACCCTTTGGTTCGGATGTGTTAAATAGTGACGGCGAAGTGGCTGGGTATGTGCTGCAGGGCGGACGAATTGCCGTGCGTAGCGAACAATATCCAGAAAAATTGACCGTTGTGTATCAGAAACAGGGGCGTCCAATGACGTGTGTATTAACGCCTTCAACGACAGAGAAAGCCGTATGTTTATAAATCGCTGGATGATGCCGTGGATTGCTTCTGCCTTGTTGGCGCTTTTTTCACCCAACGTGTTGGCCGGTTTAACGGGGGATACTTGTATCCCGGGTTCTGTGCCGCTCATCGGCCGCTCACCGTATGTGGGTCACAACAGCCTTGACTTGTCCGATGCGTTTACAACGACCAACAAAGTCAGTGTCACGCTCACCACCAACTGGAGTGGCAGTATGTTTTGTACGTACGGTGTGACGGACTATGTGTATTACCACTCACCGGTTATGGGTGCTGGTAATAAGGTTTTCTACATCACTTTCTACGACGAGAATGGTCTGCATTCGATCAAGACCACCACCGAGGTTTCCAAAGCATATGAAGGTGTCAACGGGGTGTCTGGTATTCACTCTCTGGGCTACAACGTGAATTACACGTTGACGTTTGAGTTGTTGGATTACGGACTGCCGATTGCAGCAGAAAACAATCTCATCACGCAAACGGGTAGTATCGATATTGCTCCGGTTGCCGCATCAGGCGAGAGCTATTCGAACGAAAAAGCATATTCCGCTTGGAGCAATGACGCTTGGGGGCGCACGTCGTGGTTGGCGTATCAAGACCTCACCGTGACGTATTCGCCGAACCACACAACGTGTACCGTGTTGGATCAAACGGTTGTATTGCCTGAAACCTCGATCGATGCGATTCGTCGTGGCAATGCCAGTCGCCGCTTATTTGTCCTGGATTTCTCTTGTGGCGGAACGACCAACGGCGTGGCATCAAGAAACGTGACGGCTTGGCTGTACAGTGCGGATATTGTCAGTACCGATCCGGATGTGTTGCGCAATAGTGCGTCGACGGCAAACGATATTGGCATTGTGATCACGGACTACCGAGGCAACCCGATCAAACTCTCGAACAGCCAAACGTCAATCAACGATGCGGATATTTTACTGGATGTTGAAGCGGGTAAAGTGTTCGATGCTTCGGAAACGGCCTACCCGTTTGCTACATACGCTATTTATGGCGATAACCCGACCCCGGGCACTGTACAAGCCACTGCGACGGTCATCATTGGCTACGACTAATCAGGAGATGGATGACCATTGGGGCAAGGAAGCACAAGATAATTTGATTGTATTGTGAAGTGTTTATGAATAGTTGGGTCGTAAGAAAAATCGCGCTGATGTGTGTGTTGGTCACGCTCCCGTATTGGGCGAACGCCGCAGATACCTGCTACGCCGTTGATGGGCAATCGGTGTTTAGTAACGCTCGCACGCCGTGGCCTTCCAGTAAAGGCTCGTACAATTATTCTGATATGTTCATGAGTGGCAGTACCAGCGCTTCCTTTGCTTATCGCGCGCAATTTACCGGTTATGGCTGGTGCGAAAAGATTGGCAGCAATCCAATTTACTACATCAACCCCTTAAGTTTGGCCAATAGCGGGCTTTACCTGCATTTCATCGACAAAACTTCGGGGGTCGATGAATGGGTGTTGGTTGAATCACAGTTGTCGAATTCGTCCGGCACGGTGTCCACCCTAGCTGGTTTGTTTAACATTAATAGCTCAGTGGCGAATGTGAACTATCGTTTAACGTTCCGATACCTTGGCAAGTTGCCGATAGCGCCGAGTTATTCCCTCGAAACATCCAACAATAAACTGGTTATTCCCACGGTGATGTTGGCTTCAGAGCAACACGGCAGCCTTGACGCTTATCAATCGTGGTCAACGGGCAATTGGGGCACCAAGAAATGGCTGGCGTATGAAGAGCTGACGGTGGTGTACCAGCCGACGGCAACGACGTGCAATGTGCCAGGGCAAACCATCACGCTAGATAGAACTTCCATTGAGAGTATTCGTAACGGCACGTCGCCGAAAACGCCCTTTGTGCTGAGCTTTAATTGCCGCGGTGGCGCCAACCATACGGCACTCAATGACATCAATGCTTGGTTGTACAGCGGAGACATCGTGAACGATAACCAGACGGTCTTGCGCAGCACGACGTCGTCATCGACTGGCGTCGGGATCAACCTGCTGAACGCGAGTGGTCACCCCATCAAACTTTCGAACAGTCGAACGGCGGTGAACGATGCTGATTTGGTGTTGGACATCGATGAAGACGACATCTTTTCTGACGTGGAGCAAGTCTCGATCTACGCCGCGTATGCCATCTACGACGCTAAACCTCAGCAGGGAAGCGTCGAAGCGACGGCCACAGTGATGATAAATTATGATTAATACGATGAATAAAAATGACGATATCAAACGTTGTGTCGCTGAGGCACTGCTGAAAAATACCGGAAAAAACTTCCACTGTTCCATTAATAAAAACTGTGTCTATTGTATGTCTGACGGGCGCGTATTTATCTTTAATCAGAATCTGTTTTTATGCCCGCATCAACCATTCGTGCAGATGAAAATCGACCGAATGTTACAACGAAATCAAGATATTATCGATTATCAAGATAACTATTATTTTGATGATCACGAAAACTTAATTCGAATCAATAAAGCGCCTTAGGGCGCTTTATTGATCAATGACGCAAGTGAGAACGGGGGCATAGCGATTTGAAATGAGCAGGGTGTTCACGTTGATCATTTCCAAGGTCATGGAACGCGATGTACCCACAATCAAAGAGGGTAAGTATTTATCCATGATATCGTTTTGAATGCCGTCTTTGAACAAACTCTCTGATTGATTGATAGAGAAGGTGTAATTGTTATTATCAATGTGTTCGTAATTGAAATTCTCTCGTTTATGAATCACGTATCGTTGCCCTTGATACACAGCATCGCCCGAGATAAACACGGTTCCCGTTTTGTTTTTATGGAACGTAAAGGCGATATCAGCATACATGGAAAAATCATTGTTAATGTCATCGCTGTTATAATAATTGAGCGTAGCTCGACAAGTCGAAGACAAATATCTCGCCTTATCATAATCATAGTAAAGATACCCAGCGGAAATTGAAGCGATTAAACTAAAGGTGATTAATTTTTTCATTTTTCTTCCATTGGTAGTAATAGTAATTCTCACAAGCAGAAAACTTGCCATCCACTAAAAAACATTTAGAGAAAAACAGTCGACCAGAGTGACCGTAAAATAAGCTGTTTTGACTATGGAAAAAAACTTTTTCTGTCTTACCACAATGAATATTCAACTTCTGCATTTCTTCTTTGAGAATAGATAATTGAAAGGCGATGCCTTCATCGGAACGCTTTCTAAAATTATACACATCACATTGCTCAATTTTACCGATATGGTAAGCATCTTGATAAAACTTTTTGGAAATGATAGTCGTGCCCGTGACCAGTACGCCAAATAAACTGGTGTAAAGAAATGGGTATAGATATTTCTTGAATGTAACTTTTTTCTTGGGGGCATGATGTGCTTTGGCCGTTGATTCCGATACGGCAATGGGTTCCGGGTCCATGTTTTTAATGGGAAACTCGCTGTTCAGCATAAATCCAACTTTAGGAATGGTTAAAATAATATCATCCACGCCCGTAAATTTATGCAACGTCTTTCGCAGTTGACTAATATATTGATTGAGTGAACTGTACGACCCCTTTAATCCAAACTTATCCCAACCTTCCATCAATAAAACATCACGTTCCATTGGTGTACCGTGATGTTTCGACAATAATTCCAATAAACGATTAGCGGTTGGTGTCAGCGTGAGGCTTTCATGATCGGATTCTGCATCTGATAGCTTGAGCGTGCCATCGCTTGAGTTATAGATGACCGTATGATTGAGAAGCAATTTCATTCGCTTTTTCCAACATTGTAAACTGAAAACATTATAGCATTAAATCAAATGGTTACCAGTTGATGTGGTTGTTTTTTATACGTTTGAATTATGATTTTTGATATTAATAATAAATGCTACACAAACATAAATATTAGCATGAATTGTTTAAAAAATTAAATTAAACAGGTAAAAATTCTAGATATTATTCAAATGTCTTTATAATGTATTTGTTTAGGTTTTTCTTATGTATCTTATCCCAAGCCGCTCGTCTTGCTATCGATGCTTGCCGATATGCGCCAATGACGGTGGCAAATCAGTTATGAGAAAGTATTGGTCGGTGAAATATAATAATGATTTATCCAAACATAAATTTCACATCATTCAATGACGTGAAAATAGCTATAGACAATATAAAAATCGATGTCCCATTTATTAATGATTTGAAGTTTGAACCGATCGTTGATTTGGATAACCTTACCACAATTGCTTATGAAATGCTTTCTGTGTGTGAGCCGAATATTGACGTAGAGGCTTCATTTGAGCGTCTGGAATATTCAACGAAGAAATGTCTTTTCTTTAATCAGTTGGAGTTGATTAAAGACATTACGAATTGTCGTATCTACATCAATCTCCCATTGAGAGAGATATTAACCAATGATTTGCTCTTAGAGATAAAAACCATTGGCATGATTCCAACTTCAATTTCTGTGGAATTACAGGATCTTCACGATGTCTATCAATTTGAACCCATTGAAATCAATCAGCTGCGTTATCAAGTGAAAAAACTTCAAGCATTGGGTGTGGAACTCTGGGCTGATGATTTGAACGAAGACCTGATGGATTTCTTCATTGACGCGGGGATTCATTTCTATGGTGGTAAAATTGATAAAGAAACATTTTGGACATTAAGAAAAAATAAAAAGCTCCTCAATTTTTTGATTGCAAAGAGTAAAAATTTCTGTGGCCATGTATTGATCGAAGGTATTGAAACTGAAAAAGATTTGAAGTTAGTTCGCTCAACGAAAGCTGATCTTGCTCAAGGGCATTATTGGGCGGAAATACGAGTGCTTAATTTAAAAAATACTATTTAGTCTATTCATTTCTAGGTTGTCGCTTTGTCTAAAAATATTCTTATTATTGATCAAGATAATGCCATCGCTTCTGCGTTGGTCTTAAGTTTTGAAATCGTAGGTTACGCATGTGTGCATCACCGTAAACTCTTTTCTGCCAAGTCCGATTGGTTAAAAGCAGATTTGGTGATTTGGCATGTGAAAAAAGACCAGTCCACGTTTGATCTGCCCATGTTGCTGGCGTTGAAAAACGTGCCGGTGATGATGGTCGGTGACGGGTGTACGGTCGCAGACAAGGTGAGATGGCTCGATAGCGGGGCGATCGATTTTCTGGATTGCCCTTTTTCTGGCCTCGAGATGTATGCGCGTGTGAAAGCGCATCTCAGAAAGTTTTCCAAAGATCGCGAGGTCCGATATCAGGTTGAGTTTTCTGATGTCGGTTTTTCGATCAATCGCGTGACTTGGGAAACTTGGTACAAAGGCGACCGTTATCATCTGTCCAAAAAGGCATTTGAGCTGCTTTTCTTCCTCTCGCTGAATATCGGTAAGGTGTTTTCGCGTTCAGAATTGCTGGAAAAAGTTTGGGGATACTCCTGTTCACTCAATACGCGCACTGTGGATACGCATATTTTACGCTTGAGAGAGTACTTTCCGGACATTGGCATCGAAACCATTTATGGCGTCGGTTATTGCATTAAGCGATAGCTGCGGCCTGACGTGTGATGCCCGTTTTTGTTTGACTATGGATTCCTCGTTTCATGAAGAATTGGACGCTTGCCTTCATCGCGCTCTGCCTGCTGTTATGGAAATGTTCAGCGCCAGCGCCTCACCATTTTGATGACGATTTTCAGTCATCCCAACGCGCCCCTGAGCTGGTGTTGGACTACGATTTTCTGGGGCAATTGGTTATTCGAGATGCCCACGCCATCACTCGGTTATACGCCGGACAGGTGATTTCCTCCACCTTAACCAACGATGTGCTGGTATTAGGCTTTAACGGCCAAAACCAACTGTATGTGGGGGGAACGGCCTACCACTTACAGCAGATTCATCTGCATTTTGACTCGTTTACCCACGATGACGAGGGCAGTGACACGATGGAAGCGCATTTTGTGAACGCGGATGCCGCGGGGCATCTGATGATCCTGACGATGCTGTATCAACGCGATCAGCAAAGCCTGCGGTTTAAGCGTTATGTGGATAGCCTCTCGTCAGATCGGCTGCTGAACCATGAGTTTAGCCAGCCGTTTCCCATCGATACATTATTGCCCGCTTCGAATGATTACGTGTGCGTCAAAGGGGCGTATCGAGAGCAGCGGAGCTGCGAAGGTGACGTGCGTTGGTTGGTTTTGCATGATTCGCGGCCGCTGCCGCCCACGTTAGTTGACCGCTTGGTGCACGCGGGCAGCCCATCACATCGTTCGATGGCGCATTCCGATACTTAATTGGTCGTTGAGGGTGCGCGTCTATTCACGGCGCTGCTTTATGGCGCCGTGTCGCTGACGGGGCTGTATTTCATATAGACGAACGGCGCGTCTTCGCGATACACCTGAAAACCAAAGCGTTGATAGAGATGAGCGGCGCGGTTGCCTTGCAGGTAGCACAGCAAACACGGCCGCTTGGCTTGGTTCGAAAACTCGGTGATGTCTCGCAGAACTTGGCTGCCAATGCCTTGGCCTTGATAGGCTGGCAGAATGAAAAAGCGCGAAAAATAGAGTGTGTCGTTTTTGTCATGCAGCATGTAGGTGCCGATCGGTTGGTCGTCGGCACAAATGAGGGTTGGTAATCCCGATTTCCATTCTTGACGATGAAGCGCTCGCTGCAACGCTTCATCCCATCCAAAAGTTTGCGTCACTAAATCGTGCTCGGTGGCCTTTCTGAGCTCAAAAGCAAATTCATCATCGGCGTCGGTGGCGGGGCGAAAAGAGAGCTTCATCGAGTATGTCCAGTGGTTCGCGCGTCGATTACGGTATCGCTCTCACTCTACTGAAAAGCAGAAAAATCGCCACTACAAATTGCACCACGAAGCAGGCACTGAACAGCATCGTTGAACCATACTGTGTCATTAAGTAGCCGGATGCGGCCAAACCAAACGGCATCAACAGTTTAAACAGTGAGCCCGTCAGCCCAGCAATGCGGCCTAAGTGCTGCTGCGAAAATGCCTCTTGGCGGTAACTCCAGATACAAATGTTGCTAAACAGACCCACTGCAGAGACCCAGAAGAATGCCACGATCAACATCATTGGCGTTTGGCTCAGTACGGGCAGAATGAACCCAACCGATTCCAGTGCAATACTGAGAATGAGCAGTTTTCCAAGGCCGATTTGACGCCGTACCGTGTCGGCGACAAATGCGCTCAACACGCCGCCAATGCCTGAAGCAGCAACCATATAGCCGATGTCGATGGCACTCAGCGATAAGTCTGCTTTGGCAACGTAGATCGACTGAATCCAAAAGATCGAACCGGTGGTGTTCATCACCATCACTGCCAGCGTGATCCGCCACATGTTCTTTTCGTGGTAGAGCACGTGCCATCCCTCGCGCAGCGCTTGCAACACAGGTGGGTGCTCACTCACTTGAGGGGTTTCCAACGTCAGGCGATTCAGTTGCCAATATGCCAGCAACCACAACAGCGCTAAACCAAGAAAGATTTGATGCAGCTCAGACAACAACAGCAGCGCGCCGGACAACACCGGCCCGACAGTTTCCATCAAGCTGTAGAGCGAACTCATGCGCGCCGTGGCGGTATTTTGCTGCGCGTGCGGCAGTGCCAATTTGAGCATGGCCATGCGCGCATTGTGATAGCCGTAGTTAAACGCCATCATCAAAAACGCGCACGGAAACAGCACATACAGCGGCTCCGCCATCCAGTTCACCGCCGAGTAGGAGAGCAAAATAGTGAGGATTTGCCCCAGCAACATGGCTTGCGACCACGATTTCTTGTCACAGCGATCCACCCACACGCCGATGAACAGCGCCAGTAAGAGGTTGGGCAGAAATTCAACCGCTCGCATCCAGCCCATCATGTGGGACGATTGCGTGAGTTCGTAGACCAACAATGGGAGAGCTAAGTCGTATATTTTACTTCCCAAAGCGACAAAAAAAGCACTAGAGAATAGAATGACAAAACTGGAACTTTTCCAGATAGAGGTTCGATAATCCGTTAACGTATTCATTTTTGGTTCCTTTTTAACCGAAGTTGTTGAATCATTATCGAAAATAAAAGATGAATAAAAATAGAAAGATAGAAAAAGGATTTCGTCTTTATGCATTACTGGAAAGCACTGGCTTTTTTGCGCGACCAGTTGGTTGTTGCAGCCCCGGTGCCGCTCTCACTGGATCGCCTGACGCAGGAGTTGGGGTGCACCAAACGCAACGCGCAGTTGGTGGTGAAAAAACTGGTGGGCAACGGCATCATCCGTTGGCAATCTTCCGTGGGGCGCGGTAATTTCCCGATTGTCACCTTACTCAAAGATCCGCAACCGATGTTGGAAAACAAAGCCCGTCGCTGGATTGAAGAGGGGAAGGTGGCGATGGCGATCAGCTTGATTGCGCCCGCCCAACGCGACGCATTTATTGCCGCATACATCGCGCGCCATCAATCGCACGCCCACCGTGACGATATTTTGCAAATCCCGTTTTATCGCGGCACACATGCACTTGATCCCATTGATATAACTCGCCGTACCGAACAACACCTTGCTCGCTATTTGTATGCGAACTTGCTGCGTTTTGATACGCAAGCGCGCGGTTACCGTGGCGATTTAGCGCAGATCTTTCAGATCACCGAACGGGGCATGGCCATCACCCTGCGCAAAGGGCTGTGCTTTCACAATGGCGAGCCACTGACTGCGCACTCCGTGCAGCAACACTTCACGCGGTTGGTCACCACATCTGAACATTATCGTTCGCTGTATCAATTGATTGATGCGATTGAGGTGCATGATCGCTACCGACTTGAGATCATCAGTTCGGTAGAAGCGACGCTTTTGCCCAAACTGCTGTGTGCGGGCGCAATGGGCATCGCATTGTGGCTCGAGGGGGATGCAGACCGCGAAGGGCAAGTGATTGGCAGCGGCCCATTTGAGTTGGTTGAGCAAACGGAGTGGCGCACCTTGATGAACGTGTCGCGGTATTATCACGGTTATCGCCCGTGGGTGGATGGCATCGAGGTGTGGAATGTCGGGGACAAAGCCAAAGAGTTTGCCCCCAACAGTCACCTGTTCCACCCATTGCTGGAGCCGCGTGCTCAGGCGGCCGATTACGAACAGAAAGCGCAATGGGAAGCGGGCTGCGAATATATACTGCTCAACGCCAATCGTTCGCCGTGGCTGGGCAGTTTAAGTCGCCGGAAGAAGCTGATGGCAATCCTGGATGCGCTCGGCGTGCCCGCATCGTTTGCAGATGAGGTGGCCAAAGCGGAAGGGATGTTGTCGTCGCCATCGGCGCGACTGACGGCAAACCTTCATCAAGCGCAGCAATGGGCGGATGAGTTAGGCAAACCGCCACAGCCCCTACAACTGCTGACGTACGCGTTGGGCCAGCACATCGACTATGCACATCATTTGGCGACGGCGTTGCGTGAGTTGGGGATTGCCTGTGAGGTGTCGGTGTTGCCGTTTCCTGAATTTTGCCAAACGGCTGCGCTGCAACGCGCCGACATCATTTTGTCTGGTGAAGTGTTTGGCGATGACGCGGACATGTCGTGGTTAGGATGGTTATTGGCCAGCACCAGCTTGCAAGCGTGCATGACGCCGGCGCAGCAGCAGTGGCTTCACGAGGCGTTGGCGGCGATTTATCCGTTGACCGAAGCCAAGCGTTTCAAAGCTTACCAAGCGCTGGAGAAGAAGCTCATCAAAAAAGGACTCTATTTGCCGCGCTTTCATGTGCAGCAAACCTTATCGGTGGCCAAATCGGTGACCACCAGCGAACTACTGGCCAATGGCTGGGTGGATTTTTCAGAAGTGGTGATCACGCCCTAACAAAGCGCGCCCGAGGGCGCGTTTTGCGGGTTACGCGTCCGGGTGTTCGAGTTGGCGTCGATTGGCGCAAGATTGCGAGTAATCGCCACGCATTGCGGCGATCAACCCATCGACCGCGCAGTGCACCATCTTCAGGCGCGTTTCAGTGGTGGCTGAGCCGATATGTGGCAGTAAAAAGGCGTTGTCGAGCTGTGTCAGTGGGGACGAGGCGGGCAGGGGTTCGGTTTCAAACACATCCAACCCGGCAGCACGAATCTGCCCGGTTTGCAGGGCATGAATCAGCGCCTGCTCATCAACCACTTTGCCGCGCGCGGCATTGACAAACACCGCACTGGGTTTCATCAAACTGAACGCTTTGGCCCCAATCAGTTTCTCCGTCGCTTCGCTGAGCGGCACCAACACCACCACAAAATCAGACACTTGTAACAGATCATCCAACGACATTCGCAGCGCACCGAAATCGTGTTCTGCTTCTCCATTGATGGAGCGATTATGGTAGTAAATCGACATGCCAAACCCATAGTACGCCCGTTTGGCGACGGCGTAGCCAATGCGTCCCATGCCCACAATGCCAAGCGTTTTGCCGTGAAAATCGACGCCAAACTGCGCTGGAGTGAGGTTCTGTGTCCAGCGACCTGCCTTGAGCATTGCGGACATTTCTCCTGCGCGCCGCGCTGCGCCGAGCGCCAGTAAAATCACCGTATCAGCAACGGTTTCATCGAGCACGCCCGGTGTGTGAATCAGTGGAATGCCACGTCGGCTCAAATAGTCGAGATCGAACTGGTCGGTGCCGACCGAAATGGTGGCCGCTGCTTTCAGCTTAGGCGCGCCATCAAGCAATTCAGGCGTCATCTCTACGCCGTTACCAATCAAGCCTTCAGCCTGAGTTAACGCCTGCTTAAACGCAGCGAAATTGTCGTCATGAACGCCATCAAATTGAATGACATCGAAGTGGTTTTGTAACGTGCGCAGCGCGTCGGGGGGCAGGGATTTGTACAGCACAACTTGAGGTTTCATCGGGTTCTCCTTAACTGACGAATGGAAGCATCGAAAAGTCTGCGCAGCAACGGGCGATCGGCGTGACGACCGAATCGGTGTTGTGCGTACTCACAAAAACAGCGATTGAAAAAGACGTTCATACGATTAACGTATATAAGCTCATCGGTGACCCATTTGATCATTAGGACAGAACATCATGTTAGATGCAAACTTGGCGCAGCAGATCGTTGATCGCACCATGTCGATCATTGGCTACAACATCAACGTCATGAATCACGCGGGCATCATCATCGGCAGCGGTGACCGCGACCGCCTTGGCCATGTGCATGATGGCGCCATTCTGGCGCTCAAGCATGGGGATTCCATCGAACTCAATTCCCACAGTTGTCAGTCGTTGAAAGGGGTGAAGCCGGGCATCAACATGCTGCTGAAACAGGGCGCGCAGGTCGTGGGCGTGGTCGGTGTGACGGGGGAGCCGGATGAAATTCGTGAGTTTGCCAATTTGGTCAAAATGAGTGCGGAGATGATCATCGACCAAGCGGAGCTGGTCGAACAGTTACAATGGGATCGCCGCCACCGTGAAGAGTTCATCACCGCTTGGATCAACGACCAATTGAATCAAGACGAGCTGACGGCGTGGGCGACGCGTTTGTCGCTAGATGTCACCCAACCGCGCGTGGCGGTGGTGATTGAATTTCGCCAGCAAAGTGCTGCAAAGCATGTCGACAGCGTGCGTCAGGTGGTTGACTTGCTCGAGCATCCGGAGCGCGACAATTTGGTCGCAGTGGTGTCGATGAACGAAATTGTGGTGCTCAAACCGGTCAAACATCCCGAGCACTGGACCAGCGATGATGAGAGCTTGCGCATTGATAAATTGATCGCTCGCCTCAGGGAGCACCAGATCGACGGTTACGATATCGCGCTGGGGCAGATGTTCCTTGACCCCAATGCGCTGCATCTTTCTTACCAGAGCGCCAAACAGGTGCTGCGTCTGGGCAAAGAAAAACACCCCAAGCAACACAAGCATCTGTTTGAGACGTTGCGGTTGCCGGTGCTGATGTCGCCGCTACGCGATTATTGGCAGGGCGAGCAGTTGTGTGAGTCGGTGGACAAACTCAAACAGCGGGATCGTTCCGGTCAACTGATGAAAACGCTGCACACCTTGTTTGTCTGTGGCGGCAATTTGTCTGAGTGCGCCAACGCGCTCTATATCCATCGCAATACGCTGCGGTATCGGTTGGATAAGATCACCGACATCACCGGAATCTCGACCCAAAGTTTCGTGGGGCTGGTGGAACTATATATTGCGTGTCAGATCTCAGAATGAGGCGTAATTTGTGCGCATGCACAAAATGTTACAATGATTCACCCTGTTTATTTGGCGACTTGCCTAAAGGAATCGGGGCGCAGAGTTCGGATAATAGACTCACCCTACACAGGCCCGCTTTGAGGCCTGAACCTGATAAAAATGACATGGAGTTATTATGAGTCTTATCCTGATTCTGCTGGCAGTGATCGCGTTTATCGTGCTCGCGACCACCAAGTTTAAGTTACACCCCTTTTTAGCACTGATCGTCGCGGCATTTCTCGCGGCGTTTGCCTATGGACTGCCGGCAGAGAGCATTGCGAAAACCATCGCTTCTGGCTTTGGTGGTATTCTGGGCTACATTGGTCTGGTGATCGTGCTTGGCACCATCATCGGTGTGATTTTAGAAAAAAGCGGCGCAGCCATCACCATGGCGGATACCGTGATTAAACTGCTCGGTGAGCGTTTCCCCACCTTGACCATGAGCATCATCGGCTACATCGTCTCGATTCCGGTGTTCTGTGATTCTGGGTTTGTGATCCTTAACTCGCTCAAAGAGTCGCTCGCCAAACGGCTGCGCACGTCTAGCGTCGCCATGAGTGTGGCGTTGGCGACGGGCCTTTACGCTACGCATACTTTTGTGCCACCGACGCCGGGGCCGATTGCGGCCGCAGGCAACCTCGGGCTGGAGTCCAACCTGGGCTTGGTGATCGCGGTGGGCGTATTTGTCGCAGCCGTAGCGGCGATTGCCGGCATGCTCTGGGCGAACCGTTTCAAAGCCGTAGAGCCAGATGGTCTCGATCATGAAGAACACCTAAAACAAGACTGGAAAGCGCTGAAAGCGTCGTATGGCAAGCTGCCAAGCGCCACTCAGGCATTTGCACCGATTTTCGTCCCGATTCTGCTGATTTGTTTGGGCTCGGTGGCGAAATTCCCAAGCCATCCGCTGGGTGAAGGCGTACTCTTTGAGTTGCTGAGCTTTTTGGGACAGCCACTGACGGCACTGCTGATTGGTTTATTCTTGTCGGTTAGCCTGCTTAAATCCGACAACAAAGTGGCGGAATTTGGTGAACGCATCAGCCAAGGCATTACAGCTGCAGCGCCGATTTTGCTCATCACTGGTGCAGGCGGCGCGTTTGGCGCGGTATTGAAAGCGACGCCACTGGGCGACTACCTTGGCACCACGTTATCGGCACTGGGTGTGGGCATCTTCATGCCATTTATCGTCGCGGCGGCATTGAAATCGGCGCAAGGTTCTTCGACGGTGGCACTGGTGACCACGTCGGCTTTGGTGGCGCCTATGCTAAGCCAATTGGGGCTAGATTCCGAAATGGGCCGCGTGCTCACCGTGATGGCAATTGGCGCGGGTGCGATGACGGTATCGCACGCCAACGACAGTTTCTTCTGGGTGGTGTCGCAATTTAGCCGCATGAGTGTTGGCCTTGCGTACCGCGCGCAGACCATGGCAACGTTGGTGCAGGGCGTGACAGCAATGATCGTCGTCTATCTATTGAGCTTGATCCTGTTGTAATTCGTCTTGTTGTCATTTAATTGAGGAGAGTGATATGAAAGTGGTTATCGCCCCAGATTCGTTTAAAGAAAGTTTAACGGCGAAACAGGTCAGTGACGCCATCCATGCTGGGCTCGCGCGAGTGTGGCAGGACGCTGAATTTGTCTCCGTGCCCGTGGCGGATGGCGGTGAAGGTACGGTTCAGTCGTTGGTGGATGCCACCGAAGGTCACTTGGTGCATCTCGCCGTCAAAGGGCCGCAAAACAAGCCCGTTGATGCTTTCTATGGCATGTTGGGCGATGGCCAGACCGCAGTGATTGAAATGGCGGCAGCAAGCGGGTTACACCATGTGCCGCTTGCGCAGCGTGACCCGAAACTGACCACCAGTTTTGGCACGGGTGAGCTGATTCGTCATGCGCTGGATCACGGCGTGAAACGCTTGATCATCGGCTTGGGCGGCAGCGCGACCAATGACGCCGGGGTTGGCATGTTGGCCGCATTGGGGGGGCGCTTTCTCAACCGGGATGGCGATAGCATTGCGCTGACCGGTGGCGGCCTGATGGAACTGGCGCAGATTGATCTCAAAGCGCTCGACCCAAGGCTAAACCAGTGTGAAATTCTGGTCGCCAGCGATGTGAACAATCCGCTGTGTGGCCCGAAAGGCGCATCGGCCATCTTTGGCCCGCAAAAAGGGGCCACCGCGGCGGATGTTGCATTGCTAGATGACGCGCTCAAGAACTTTGGTGTCCTCACCCAGCACGCGACCGGTAAAAGCGTCATCGATGCGGCGGGTGCGGGTGCGGCAGGCGGTATGGGCGCGGCGCTATTGGGCTATACGCAAGCGGTGCTCAAGCCGGGTATCGACATCGTGCTCGAAACGGTCAAATTGGCTGAGTTGGTTGATGGTGCGGATCTAGTGATTACCGGTGAAGGGCGCATTGATAGTCAAACGGTTCATGGCAAAACCCCGATGGGCGTGGCGCAAGTGGCCAAGCGGTTTGATATTCCGGTGATTGCACTGTCGGGCTGCACGGGTGACAACTACCAAGCTGTGTATGAGTGCGGCATCGACGCCGTGTTTGCCGCGGTGCCACGGGCCATGACGCTAGATGATGCGCTCAAAGAGTCCGACTTCAACCTCGCTGATTTGGCCGAGAACGTCGCCCGATTGTGGCATATCGCCCGTCCGTCACGCGCTCATTGACACCGTCGATAAGCGCGGCTGATCCTGCCTCAACGGCACAACACTCACCCTGTTGTGCCGTTTTATTTTGGATTAATTGTGGAATTATTTTCCATACTGTCATTCTTTTTTTTGTCTTTTTGCTGTTTAAGGAATAAGTGATGATCGGCTTTCTTACATCACCGACGTTCATCGCTGCCGGGTGTGGCATGAACACAGAGAACTCATCAGAGTAAGGAAGGCAGCAATGCACTACACCGGTCCGGTCATCCGTCCTCCCCATGAAGCCAACAGTATTTTGTTAGAAGTGACGGTCGGGTGTACCCATAACTCCTGTCGTTTTTGCACCTTTTATTATGATACGCCGTATCGCATTGCACCGAAAAAGCAGGTGGAGCACGATCTGCAAGAGGCGCAACGCGTTAACCCCAATGCCAAACGCATTTATGCAGTTGGCGGCGATCCCTTTACATTGAGAACTGCCAAGTTAGTCGATCTCGCTCGAATGATTCGCCGTTATTTTCCCACCATCAACATCGGCATGTATGCGCGTGTGGATAGCATGTTCAACAAGGACGTTGACGATCTCAAGCAACTCAAAGCCGAAGGCATCAACGATTTAGTGATCGGGATTGAAAGTGGCGATGATGACGTGCTGGCGCAGATGGACAAGGGCTACACGTCTGCCGATATCCTTCGCGAATGTCAGAAACTTGAACAAGCTGGCATCGCTTATCGCGTCATTTTTCTTGGCGGGCTTGCGGGAAAAGGCAATGGCGAACGAAACGCGCGTCATACTGCGCAGGTGCTCAACCAGCTGCATCCCACACATATGTATATGACGTCTGTCGCGGTGCAACCGGAGTCTTTGTTGTATCAGGATATTCTGGAAGGACGTTTTGTGGAATCGAGTGAGCAGGAGCGAATTGAAGAAACCCTGTCATTGATAGAACAGTTGACCAATCCGATGGTGCTGTTGGGGCAAAGCGTGGCTAACCCAGTAAACTTCATTGCCACACTGCCAGACGATTATGAACCGCTGACACAAATGCTCAAAACCACCATCCATCGTTTTACGCACCAAGATGAACGCTCGTTGCGTGCTTATCGTGAGTCGTTAATCAATATCTAACGCTCGGCAGCGCACGACAAAACAACGAGTGGACGCAAGGGAGTGCACATCGAACGAGGGTGCTTGCTTTCTTCGGCCATGTCGCCATAAGTTCATCAGCGTGTGCGAAAGTCGCATCATGCGATTTCAGTGACTATGGTTACTCACAAAGCAACAGGGATAAAACGGCATGGCGAAATGGACAACGCTTCTGCTCAGCACAATGCTGCTGGTGGGATGCGGCACTAAATTTGTGTATCACAACATCGACTGGTTCGTGATCGACTATCTGGAAGATTACGTCGATCTGACCGACGCGCAGGAAGATCGGCTCAGCGATCGCATTATGCTGCTTAGTCAGTGGCATCAAAGCGCGGAGTTACCGGCCTACATTGACCAGTTGGAGCAGTGGTTGGCGCTCGATCCAACACATTTTACCGAGCGCGATCTCCAGCAGCAGCAAGCGTTGATCAATGAGCACTACCAACGCTTGCTGGTGAAGTTTTTGCCCGATGTGTATCAGCTTGCCAATACCCTCAGCGAGGCGCAAGCTGAGGAGTTTTTGCAGGGGGTGGCCAAGCGCCATCAGAAATTCGCCGATAAATATCAGGGACTCAGCGAGCCTGAGATCCGCAACCGTTACGTCGAACGTCTCTCCGAGCGGATGGCGCAGTGGTTGGGCGATTTAACGCCAGTGCAGCAAACATTGGTGACGCAGTGGGCGAATGAGGTGCAGGTGACGCCCCACGACTGGATGGCGTTTCAAACCCGTTTGCGCCATGAACTCCGCCTGCTGCTTGATGAACGCCATGATGAAGCACGATTTACCGCGCATCTGCAAACCTTGTTGTTTGAGCCAGAGCAGTATTACAGCCCGGTGCTGAAAGCCAAGCAGGCGTATAACGATGGCGTCGGGAATGCGTATGTGGTGAAGATTGTGCGTTTGGCAACACCCAAGCAAGTGCGCTATTTTCGCAATGAAGTGCAGGGTTGGAAGCAGTTGGCGCAGGAGCTAAATGCCGATGCCAAGAGCAGTGCGCGTCTGCCCTTTACCAAGCAAAGGGCAGAGCAAACGAAAGAACAGGGTTAAGGTTGCAGCGCCAGTTGGCGATGCTTACGACGGCTGTAGAAAAACACCATCAACCCTGGAATGTAGAGCAGGGTCGAGAGTGCCAAACTGTTGAGCCCTGCAGCATAAATCAACCACAATCCATAGACGCTGGCCCCCAAACCAATGGCTTTGATGCGCCAGCGGCAGCGTTGTTCAAACGCCACTTTCACCAGATAAGCACCCACCAAAAAGTACGGCACCAGAATCATCGACGTAGAGACCAACACCAAGGTGTTGTAGCTCTCGCCCGTCCATAAAATCAGCCCCAAGCAGAGTTGTACGGTCAGGCTGGTCAGAGTGAGGGATGCAGTCGAGGTGCCTTGCTCATTTTGCTTGGCAAAAAAGCGCGGAAAGGCGCCGTGCTGTGCTGCGGTACAAGGCACTTCAGCGGAGTAGAGAATCCAGCTTAAATACGAAGCCAACACGGACACAATCAACCCAAGACTAATGATCCATTGACCGAGGCTGCCACTCATGTGCGCCATCAAGCCAGACATCGACGGGTTGCTCAATGCTGCGACATCACCACGGCTCATCACACCGAGAGAGAGCAATGTAATCGCCACGTACAACACCAGCGCGAAGATCACGCCGAGGTAGGTTGCTTTGCCGATGTCTTCGCGGCGTTTGGCTCGAATCGACAACACGATCGCCCCTTCAATGCCGGTGAAGACCCACAGCGTGATCAGCATGGTGCTTTTCACCTGATCCATAAATGGGGTGTCGAGTGAGCGACCTGCGCGATCGAGATTGAACGTCGCGGGTTCAAACGCCAGATACGCTAAAATGATAAACGCAATCAGCGGCAGGCTTTTGGCCAGCGTGGCGAGTAGGTTGATGAACGCTGCTTGTTTGACGCCGCGTAGCACCAAATAGTGCACCGACCACAAAATGATGGATTCACCGATGAACGCCGGGAGCGTATTGCCATCGCCAAACCACACCGAGTCGGGGGTATCAACAAATGCGCCGATGGCGGCGAAGGCCACCACCAAATAGCCAACAACGCCGATGGTGGCGCACAGCCAGTAACCCCACGCGGAGAGAAAGCCCGCCACGTCGCCAAAGCCAGTGCGTGCATAGGTGTAAATGCCGCCATCCAGCTCCGGCTTTAAGCGCGAGAGATGAAGAAAACAGCCCGCCAGCAGCAAAATACCCACGCCGGTGATGAGCCAACCCGTGAGAATTGCATCCACGCCTGCCACTTCGGCCATGTTCTGCGGCAGGCTGAAAATGCCTGCGCCCACCATGGAGCTAAACACCAGCGCGGTGAGCGCCGTTAAACCAATTTTTTGTGTGTTCTGCATGCCATCACCCAGCGTGGCTGAAGTGTTGGCTGAGCGTCGCGATGTGCTCTGGGCCAATGCCACAGCAGCCGCCAATCAAGCTCGCCCCCTGTTGTTGCCATTTTTCAGCCCACAGCAAATAAGCGGGCGGGGTGAGATCGGCGCGAAGCTCGTCGAGGCCATCGTTGGCGGTAGCATCTTTTGGTTGAGGAGGAAACGCGTTGGCATACGCGCCCAATTGAATCTGTTGCGCGCCGGTTGTTTTGAGAATGCTGGCCGCGATCGCGAGCGCTTCTTCAATCACCTCGGGTTGGCAGCAGTTAAACAGAATCGCACTCACGTTGAGGGCGATCATAGCGTGAATTGCTTCAGCCACGGTTTCGCCCGAGCGCAGACGCGGCACATCAGTCGGCTCTGCGTCTTCAAGGGTGAACGATACCCACAGCGGTTTGTGTTGTGTATCCAGCGCATCCAACAGCGCTTTCACCGCGACCGATTCCCCAATCAGGCTTTGCGTTTCTGCCAGCCAGAAATCGACGTGCGGCGCTAAGCCGTTGATCAGCGGTGTGGCAATCTCCGCAACGCGCGATGCATCAAATAGATCGGCGCGGTAAGAACCAAACAGCGGCGGAATAGAGCCCGCAACGCGTGTTGCTTGGCCTTCCAACTGAACCGCTTGGCGTGCCACATCGCCCGCGCGGTGTGCGAGCAGTTGTGCTTCCTGGTGAAAACGGGCTTCGCCAATATGAAAAGGAACCAGCGCATAACTGTTGGTGGTGATCACGTCGGCGCCGCTTTGAATAAACGCACGGTGAACGTCCCGTACGATTTCCGGTGCTTCGATCATTGCCAGTGCGGACCACTCAGGCTGGCGGAACGGCGCGCCACGTTTTTCCAACTCTCGACCCATTCCCCCGTCGAGAACACTGACAGCATGATTTGACATAGTAATACCTCGTTATTTTTATTAGATGTTTAAACGTAAGGACGTTTAGACGTCTATTAAAGTAAAGGTTCGTGTAGTCAGATTCAACAGAAAAAGTGATTGGATTCAAAAAAAGTTCGTTTGGGTAGGAGCAATCAAAAGAAAAACGCACCGAGATCGGTGCGTTGTGAGGTGTGGGTTAGGCTGTGGCGGTGATGGATTGCCACAAGGCTTGCCAATCGTTTTGGCGGCCGTAATAGTGGCTGACTGGCACGGATTTGAACTGCCCGTCTTGTTCTAACACCAAGGATGGAAAACCGCCCAGCCCCCATTGTGACATCAGCATTTGAGTGCGCTCGATTTCCGCCATCAACGATGTTTCTGCTGCTTGCATGGCGCGCTGCCAAGACTCGGCGTCGATGCCCATGTCAGCAGCGATGCCATCAAGTACGTTGCGTTCTGCAACCGCAAAGCCGTGCACATAATGCCCTTGCTGAATGCGTTTCAACATCGCAAATGGTGATTGCTCTGCGATATCGGCGGCCAAAATCGCCTGCGCCGTGAGGTACGAATCGAGCATGATGGTTTCACCGCTGCGCACTCTGGCGATGTAAGCGTCACCAAACGGTTGGCGCGTGAGGCCCGCGATGCGTTGGTCTGCTTCCAAAATGTGTTGGCGAAAGTCATCACTCAAGGGGCGGCGTGTCATCATGCCGCCCGGATGCATCACCAAGTTCACGTCGGGATGCGCTGCCAAGGTTTCCATCAATGCGGTGGCGCCGTAACACCAGCCACACATCGGGTCAAAAATATAGTGAGCCGTTACCATTGCATCTCTCCTGTATGTACTTTCGCGCCGATTTCCAGTGCCATTGGCAAGCCAGCGGTCGGGTAACCTTGTTGCATGATGTCAATCAGTTGCTGGCTATTTTTGCTGTGCGCTTTCGCACTCGCGAAATCAGCCAGATACTGTTGTGAGAATTTGATCGCGCTGCTGTCGGTTTTGGTGCCCGGCATCATGTGGCCTGGAATGACCATTTTCGGTTTCAGCGCGGCCATGTCAGACAATTGCTGAGTCCATGCCTGACGCTCTGCATCGCTTTGCGCGTCGGCCATCCATAAATGCACGTTCCCGTAGACGGCCACGTTGCCTAGAATCGCCTGATTGGCTGGAATCCACAAGTAAGGGCGATGATTCAGTTCGCCTTCGCTGCCGCGGATTTCAATGGTGCGACCATCAATATTCAGGGTGTGACCGTTATACGCCGTCGGCAATACCGGTTTCACCGGCGCGTTGCTGCCCATTTTCGGTGCCCAGAAAGCCAGTTTGCCAGCCAAGTTCTCTTCAATCGTGGCGCGCACCGCTGGCGTGGTCAGCACTTTTGCATCTGGATACAGTTCATGCAGCACTTCCGCGCCGAAGTAGTAATCCGGATCCGCTTGGCTGATAAAGATGGTGGTCAGTGTTTTACCTGAATCGGCCACTTTGGCGGCGATGCGCAGCGCGTCGGCTTTGGTAAAGCCAGTGTCGATCACCATCGCTTCGGTTTCACCGTACACCAGAGTTGAGTTGACATGGAAACTGTTGCCATCGGCGTTGTAGATATCCAGCGTCAAAGGTTGTGCTGCCATTGTGCCAGCAGACATCAGGAGTGTGGTGCTTAATGCGATTGTGGTTTTCATGTTGTTGTCCTATTCACTTCGTTGAGTTGATGAGCGCAGTGTACGGATTGGACTTGTTCGGATATATAGCGAATAATTAGCATCATTGTTTCTTAAATCGAGCTAATTATGGACAGACTGATTGCGGCGAAAGTGTTTATTGATGTGGCGACAACCAACAGTTTTACCGCCACGGCGGATCGCTTGGAGATGTCACGCCCTATGGTGACGCGTTACATTGATGCGATGGAGAGCTGGCTGAATGTACGATTGCTCAATCGCACCACGCGCAAAGTGTCGTTAACCACTGCGGGTGAAGAGTGCTTGGCGGAAGTGGCACTTTGGGTGGATCAAGCGGAAGGGTTGCAACACCGTTTGCTCAATCGCGATGAGCTGCGAGGCAAAGTTCGGGTGGCAACCAGCATGTCGTTTGGCTTTTCACAATTGATCCCTGCGGTCAATTCGTTTTTGGCTGAGCACCCGCAGGTGGAGATCGACATTGATGTACAAGACCGAGCCGCAGATCTGGTAACGGAACGCATAGATTTGGCAATTCGTATCGCAGCCAATCCGGATCCGTCGTTGATTGGTCGTCGCATCGGGCGCTGTGATTCGGTGCTGGTGGCTTCGCCTGATTACCTAGAAAACGCCAGTGACATTCGCACGCCTGCCGATTTAGCGCAGCATCGTTGCTTGGGGTACAAAAACTTTGATCGCCATGTGTGGAATTTGACCCGCGGAAGTGAACAAGCCGCGGTGGAAGTGCACTGTGCACTGACCGCCAATGAAGCCACCACGTTGCTCAGTGCCGCCGTGTTGGGTATGGGGGTGAGCATGCAACCGACCTATTTGGTGCAGAGCGCGTTGGCGCGCGGCGAGTTGGTGCCGGTGTTAGCGCAATGGCAACCGAATGTGATGGATATTTATGCACTCTACCCATCGCGCAAACATTTGGCTCCGGCCGTGCGCAGCTTAATTGATCACCTTGTTGACTATTTTAAATACAATCAGTGGCAGAATATTAAACTTTAGTATTTGCATGAAAAACAAAGCTCGCATAGCATGTTGTTTAGATGAATATAAGAAACATTTTCATTACATTTCAGATGCACTGCAATGTGTAGGATACCCATGGACTAAGATCACTTTGATGGATGTAAAGTGTCATGCAAAACTTTTCGTTTAAAAATAAATTAATACTTTTAATAGTCTCGATCATTACCGTCACCATCCTTGTCTCATACCTGAGCGTGAACCACTTTATCAGTGGTTACATTTATCAGTCAGACACCAAAAACATTACCCACAACATCGACTTGGTTGATCACAAGCTCAATAGCGAACTGGGCGCAAAAATTGCCCTCGCGAGCAGCTTGAACTTCAGCATGATGGACATCGTCGATACCAAAGAGAATTCCGGCTTTTTCCGCATCATTAAGATTGTGAGCGGATATGCTTTTGATGACACCGGCTCAATGGATGATGCCAAAGCGCAGAAATATATTGGGCTGGCCGAAACACAAGGCATGGAACCGACCATCAGCCCGGTTGAAATCGAAGACGGGCATCCGATGCTGACGATTTCGGTCAAACGCGTGGATGATTCGGTTAACTTTTTTGTGCTCGATTTGAATGAGCTGACAAGTGTGCTGAAGAACTATTCGCTGGAAGGCAGCTACCTTGAATTGACCTCTAGCAACAACGTCACGATCTTTTCCAATAAAAGCGGCACGAACTTGATCCCGATTTCTCGCGAAGTGAAAGTGGGCGACCAAAACTGGACGCTGACCGGGTATATCGATTTGGATAAGATTCAAAGCAACACCAACCGTTTGAACTGGATGATCACCTTGGCATTGTTGGCGAGCGCTGCGATCATCATTCCGCTCAGTGTGCTGATGCTGCATTTTGCATTTAAACCTCTGTTGCGTCTGAAAGATTTGGTGGCCGGTTTGTCACAAGGCAACGGTGATTTGACGCAGCGCTTGGAGGCCACGTCGAAAGACGAAATTGGCCAGATCTCCGCCTCCATCAACCGCTTTATTGAACAGCTGCAAGGCATGTTCATTCAGGTCTCCAGTTCCTCGTCGCAAATTGATGGTGCGGTGAACCAGCTCAGCAGCCAATCGGCGTCTAACGTTCAGATGTTGCAATCGCACACGGTGGAAACCGAGCAAGTGATTGCTGCGATTGAAGAGATGAGCGCCACCGCGGCATCGATTGCGCAAAGTGCCTCCGATGCGGCCAAACTCACCGAACGTACCAATACGTACGCTGATGAATCGAAACACACCGTCAATGATGCCGTGAGCAGTGTCAGTGAGTTGGAATCGGATGTGGCAGAAATGTCGCACACCATTGGTGCGATGAGCGAAGACACCAAACAGATCAGCACCGTGTTGCAAGTGATTGGCGACATTGCAGAGCAAACGAACTTGCTGGCACTCAACGCAGCCATTGAAGCGGCGCGTGCGGGTGAACAGGGCCGTGGCTTTGCGGTGGTGGCTGATGAAGTTCGCGCCTTGGCTGCGCGTACGCAGCAAAGCACAGCGCAGATCAACGACATGCTGTCGAAACTGCGTCAAACCAGCGACAACGTGGTGACCAAGATGGAATCGACGCGTCGCAGCTGTGAAGCCACATCGAATAGCACGCACAAGGTGATGACGTCACTCAACACGGTGACCACGTCGGTGGTGGAAATCAACGACCTCAACACGCTGATGGCAACGTCTGCGGAGCAGCAAAGCCAAGTGACCGGGGAAATCAGCCGCAATATGGCGGCGATTCAAAACCTGATTGGTCAACTCAATCACAATGCGTCGGATACCGATGTGATCAGCCGTGAATTGGGAGACACGTCGAACGGCCTATCACACGTTGTCGGGCAGTTTAAAGTACATTAAATGTGCTGAGCATTTTTCATCATCCTCAATGACAACGAGCGCCCATGGCGCTCGTTTTTTATCCACGGTTTTTAGCGAACGGTGTGTAGCACGTGATTTTCTTGTCAGGGTTCGAGCGGCATATTGAGCCGAAAATGAGAGTCGGGTTCAATGCGTGCGAGTCTGTTTGATAAGGAAGAGAAATGAAACGTATTGGCATGGTTATGGTGCTCACGACGCTGTGTGGCGCTGCGCAAGCAAAGGTCGAACTCATCAATGAGCCGGTGACGCTCTCGGCGGATTGCTTGGAAGTGTCGACCCAGGGTATCACGATTGGGGCGGGTGAGTGTGACGGCAAAAAGCCCAAGGCTGAGCCACCAGAGCATCGTAGTTTCAAAGGCAAAAACAATCCGGGCAAAGGACACAAGCCAAAGCACAAAGGATGAAAGCGCGGCGGATGGCCGCTCAGAGTTCATCGCGACGCACTGCACTAAATAAAAAAGCACCCTAAGGGTGCTTTTTTCATGTGTGGGTTTACTTATAAACCGCCTTGTTGTTGTGCTTTTTGCACCATGGCAAGACGCTTCGCTTCTTGCTCAGACAGTGGTTTTTTTTCCTTACCCGCTTCTTGTTCCAAACCCTTTGGAACGAAAACATAGTCAATATTTGAGGTCATTGTTAGTTCTCTAAGTAGGAAATCTGAGCAAAAAATAAAGGATGTTAACGATGTTAACATCCTCCTTGATGCTCTATTGTCAGGCGTAGGCTTGGGGGTGATATGGCCCCAAGTTACGTCTTATACGTCGTAAGTTGTCGACGCAGTGTCACCGCCTGTACCGGTCCAGTTGGTGTGGAAGAACTCACCACGTGCACGGTCAGTACGCTCATAGGTGTGCGCGCCGAAGTAGTCACGTTGCGCCTGCAGCAGGTTCGCTGGCAGACGAGCTGTGGTGTAACCATCTAGGAAGGTCAGTGCAGATGTGGTACATGGCATTGGAATACCCGCTTCTAGCGATTTCGCTGCCACTTTACGCCATGCGGCTAGGCTACCTGTCAGGATGCCTTTGAAGTAATCATCAGAGCCTAGGAATGCTAGGTCTGGGTTTGCTTCGTATGCATCACGGATGTTGCCCAGGAATGCAGAACGGATGATACAACCACCGCGCCACATCAGCGCAACGTTACCGTAGTTCAGATCCCAGCCGTTTTCGTTTGACGCTTCACGCATCAGCATAAAGCCTTGTGCGTAAGAGATGATTTTTGAAGCCAGCAGCGCTTGACGCAGTGCATCAACCCACACTTGTTTGTCACCTTCAACTGGTGTGATGGTTTTGCCAAACAGTTTTTCGGCTTCAACACGTTGGTCTTTCAGTGCAGACAAGCAGCGCGCAAATACAGATTCAGAGATCAGCGTGAGTGGAATACCCAGATCCAGTGCGTTGATACCTGTCCATTTACCGGTACCTTTTTGGCCTGCCGTGTCGAGAATTTTCTCAACCAGCGCTTCACCGTCTTCATCTTTGTAGCCAAGGATGTCTGCGGTGATTTCTACCAAGTAGCTGTTCAGTTCGGTGGTGTTCCAGTCTGCAAATACGGCTTGCATCTCTTCTGCAGTCATTCCTAGGCCATCTTTCATGAACTGGTACGCTTCAGTGATCAGCTGCATGTCGCCGTATTCGATACCGTTGTGAACCATTTTCACGAAGTGACCTGCACCGTCGTTACCCACCCAATCACAGCATGGCTCGCCTGAGTCAGTTTTTGCAGAGATTGCTTGGAAAATCGGTTTCACTGCTGGCCATGCTTCTGGTGCGCCACCAGGCATGATCGATGGTCCGAAACGCGCACCTTCTTCACCGCCGGATACGCCAGTACCGATGAAGTGAATGCCTTTTTCGCGCAGCGCAGCAACGCGGCGGTTGGTATCTGGGTAGTTGGTGTTACCACCGTCGATGATGATGTCGCCTTTGTCTAGCAGAGGAACCAGTTGATCGATGAACGCATCAACCACGGCACCAGCACGCACCATTAGCATCACTTTACGTGGTGTTTCAAGTTTGTCGACCAGCTCTTGCAGCGTGTAAGCGCCAACGATGTTGGTGCCTTTGGCAGGGCCTTCCAAGAATTCGTCAACTTTGGCCGCAGTACGGTTGTGCGCAACCACTTTAAAGCCGTGGTCGTTCATGTTCAGGATTAGGTTTTGGCCCATTACTGCCAAGCCAATTACACCGATATCACCTTTCATTTTATTTCTCTCCTTCACGCAATCTTCGTTGCTGCGTCTAAATCTAAATACCACTCCGTTTCACCAGTCGTGGACTGGATTTTTGCTGCCGGGTAAGGCAGATCTTCGGCTGGAGTTGTGTGAATTTCATAAACGATCTCGGCTTTACCAGCGCCAAGAACGAGATAACTGATGCGTTTTGCTGCTTCCAGCACTTTCGCCGTTTTTGACACGCGAAGCTGGCCGGATTCCGGATGCGTTGCAACCAGCGACAGATGTTCATCGTCGTAGTTGGTTTTGCCCGGAAATAGCGAAGCGGTATGGCCATCGGCGCCAACACCCAACAGAATCCAATCAAACACGGGTGTGCCGTTTTCTGATGGAATGATGTCGGCCATTTCTTGCGCGAAGCGCTGCGCTTCAGCTTGTGGCTCGTTTTCACCCAGAATGCGGTGAATGTTGGCTGCAGGCATGTCGATGTGGCTAAACAGCAGCGCGTTGGCTTCACCGTAGTTGCTCTCGGCATCGTCTGGTGCAACGCAGCGTTCATCGCCCCACCAGAAGTGCAGATTGTGCCACTGAATTGTAGTGGCGTACGCGTCAGAAGCCAGCAGTTTGAACAGCATTTTAGGTGTGCTGCCGCCAGACAGTGAGATGTGTACAGGGCGACCGAGCTCGCTGTACGCTTTCATGTCATTCGCTAAGGATTCAACCACCGCATCGGCAGTTGGAAAGATCTTATGATTGATCATAGTTCGCAGTAGTCCGTGTTCGTCAGGTTTTTACATGGGTAACGCCAGTCGCGGCCGTCGTTGGTCAACAGCTCGTCAGACTCTTTTGGCCCCCACGTACCACACGCATAACCATACAGGGATTGCGGGTCTTGTTTGAAGTCCAAAATTGGCTGAACAAACTTCCAACACGCTTCCACCGCATCGGTACGGGCAAACAGAGTCGCATCACCGTTCAGCGCGTCCAGCAGCAAACGCTCGTAAGCGGTCAGCATCGTGGTCTCTTCAAGCGATGTGTAGTGGAAGTTCATCGACACTTCTTTCGCCTTGAAGCCTGCGCCTGGCTCTTTCAAACCAAAGCTCATCAGGATGCCTTCGTCCGGCTGAATACGAATAATCAGTTTGTTTTCCGGTGCGTTTTGACCAAAGACTGGGTGTGGCGTGCGTTTGAAGTGAATGACCACTTCGGTCACGCGTGTTGGCAGGCGTTTACCTGAGCGCACGTAGAATGGCACGCCATTCCAACGCCAGTTGTTGATGAACATTTTCAGCGCCACATACGTTTCGGTACGTGAATCTTCTGCAACACCATGTTCATTTCGGTAACCCGGTAGGAACTGACCGCGCACTTCCGATTCGGTGTACTGGCCCAGCACCAAGTTCTTGCGCAGGTCCTCGTCTGACAAAGGTTGTAGGCTTTGCAGCACTTTGTTGACTTCGTTACGAATCGAGTTGGCGTTGATCGCCGCTGGGGGTTCCATACCGACCATGGCCAAGACTTGCAGCAGGTGGTTTTGGAACATGTCGCGTACGGCGCCTGATCCATCGTAGTAACCGCCACGCTCTTCCACACCAAGGAATTCCGCGCCTGTGATTTCAACGTAGTCGATGAAGTTGCGGTTCCACAGGGGTTCAAACATGCCGTTGGCAAAACGGAACACCAGCAGGTTTTGGACCGTTTCTTTACCCAAGTAGTGGTCGATACGGTAGATCTGGTGCTCTTTGAAATGGTTGTGGATTTCGATATCCAGCTCTTGCGCCGACTTCAGATCGTAACCAAATGGTTTTTCGATGATCAGACGTTTCCAGCCGTTTTTCTCTTCGTTCAATCCGTGAGCGGCAAGACACCCAGGAATCACGCCGTAAAGGCTTGGTGGGGTCGCAAGGTAGAAAAGTGTATTGCGTTCCGTTTGATCGTACTTGTCAGCAAGTTGATCAAGGCGAGTGGTGAGTTTCGCGTAATCATCCACATCGGATGTATTGATTGCTTGATAGTGAAGATGTTCACAGAAGGCTTCAAGAATCTCAGGTTCTGTCTTCTCCAGTTCCTTGAGTGAGCGCTTTAACTTCTCGCGGTATGACTCATCGCTGTATTCAGTTCGGCTTACGCCCAAAATAGCAAAGGATTCTGGCAGTTGTTTGCTCGCATACAAGTGATACAGAGCAGGAATCAACTTGCGGTACGTCAAGTCTCCCGAAGCACCAAAAATCACGATGCTGCTGTTTTCAGGTATTACCATCATCTTTCCCTTAAAAACGAGGTAGTTAGCATGCGCCAACCCTAGCAGCGCAATACACAAATAGAAAGAAGGCCGTGCCTATCATTCATATAGACAAAACCGATAGCGAGATCACAAATACAAGTAGATTTGCGATCTCGCCCGGGTGTCTATTGTCTACGACTATTTGACACACATCAACTATTGATAACGCAATCGATTAAATATTGAGTCGTTTTTTAGGTAAGTGGTTCATTTTAAAGGAAGCGGCCGAATTTGGCCGCTTTGATTGCATATAGAGTGATTACTCTAGTCAGAACTGCGCTTTCATGTAGGCTTTGACGCGCTTGATGTGTTCGGCGATATCGACTTCATTGCGCTGTTCGTCGTCAAGAAAACGTTCGGCATACGCCTGGTGAATGCCTTTTTCGAGGAACAGCACGTAGAGTTTGGGATCAATATGTCCTGAGGTCGCCATGCTGGTCATGATATTGATTGATTCCGACAGGGTTTTGGCTTTTTTGTACGGGCGATCATTGGAGGTGAGCGCTTCAAACACATCAGCAATCGCCATCACGCGCGCTGGAATCGACAGCTCATCTTCATGGAGCCCGCGCGGATAGCCTTTGCCATCCATGCGTTCATGGTGACCACCGGCAATATCCGGCACATTTTTTAGGTGCTCTGGATAGGGCAGGCGTTGCAGCATCACGATGGTCTGCACGATGTGGTCATTGATGATAAAACGCTCTTCTTCAGTCAAGGTGCCACGGCGAATGCTGAGGTTGTACAGTTCACCGCGGTTGTGTTGCAGCGCCCCGGGTTTGAGAATGAATTCTTCCAGCCACGCATCTTGCGGGCGTTTCCCCGCCTCCCAAGGCACGCAATGCACCGCTTTGTCGGCGAGTAAATGTTCCATCACGGGCAACTCGGATTTTTCGTCGCAGCGCTCGCTTTCCAACCAAGAAATACCGAGTTGATCATCCAACGTGCGCTTCCATTGACGCTGGGCAATCTGACTGAGGCGTTCAATGTCTTCATCACTCATGAATTCGCCGCCGATGTTGCAGTTGGCGACAAAGGCAAACTCCTCATCCAAGGTGGCTTGTGTGGCATCCAGTTCGGCCTTCAACGCGTTGGCATCGCCGCCGCTCGCGAGCGCTTGCCAGTAGTCGCTTTCTGCCTGCAATTTGAGTAATTCAAAACGCATGCGAATTTCGTGAATGCGGTCGTAAATGGTTTCCAGTTTGGTGGCCTTGTCGACCACATACTCGGGTGTGGTGACTTTGCCGCAATCGTGCATCCACGCGGCCAACATCAGTTCTTCCCACTGTTCGCTGCTCATCTTGAAATGGGGAAAGTAGTGGTTATCTTTGGCGGCGGCTTCGGTGAGCATTTTCGTCAGCTCTGGCACGCGCTGACAGTGGCCGCCTGTGTATGGCGACTTGGTATCGATGGCCGATGCAATCAGGGCAATAAAGGCATTGAGCATGTCTTTTTGTTGTTGCATCTTGTCGATGTTGTCTTTGGCGATTTCCGCAAAGCTCAGCACCTCACGCAAAAACGCGTGTTTGTCGAGTTGGGCTTTGGTGGTGGTGCGTTCATAACCGAGGTTGAGCACCCCGACCAACTGTTTGGCGCGATTGAGCAGCGGGAATAGGTAAATGTCGCTGTTGTAGAGCTGATCTTTATGTTTGCGCAGAATGTTGTCGTCGCGTGTGAGGTGAACAATTTCGCCTTTGCGTAGCTCTGCCAGCAGCCACGGCGTGTCTTGCACCAAATCATTGAGATCAATTTTGAACGGAATGATGGCGTGATTGGCCACGGTGGCGAATTGCTGTTTCTCGTTGGAGTAGGTGTAGAGCAAAATGGTTTCTGCACGCGTGACCAAATAACTTTGATGCGTGATGGTTTTGGCCAACACATCAAACTGCTGGTTCGACGCCGTATCGCGCAGCAAGCGCAACAAATCGTGCAGCGTGTGTTCCATCAGTTCGATGGATTGGGTTAAGTCGGCAACCTCTTTGATCACGCTTTTGGGGTAGCGCGTCTTTTTAAAGTCAAAACGTGCGATGTTGTCGGTCTGAATCACCAGATTGGTCAATGGGCTGGCCAAACGGGTCGCCACCAACCACACCAACACAAAGCAGATGGCCAGCAACGCAATCGCGACGGCGACTTGTTTGTCGCGCATCGATAGCAACGACGCGAGCAGATCGTTTTGCGGCGTCGCTTCGGCTAACAGCAGATGCACGTGATTGTTGAGCGTGACGGGCGTGAGGGTAATTGACCAATCCTCGCCTTCAAAGTCAGTGGTTTCATACAAGGTTTGGCTGCTGATGCGATTGGCGACTGAGGCAAAGATGCCAGAGGCCAGCTTGGTTTTGGTGTCCGGTGCGTCGTCGGCGACGGCCATCGCCGTGTTATGTTCCGCAAGCAGGCGGAATTGGTGGTCAAACAGCGCCAGTTTGGTGTTGGCCGAGTAACCAATGCGCGCAATTTGGTTGGAGAGAGAATCTAGCGTGAAATCGGCAGCGACCACTTTTTTTCCATCGACCGAGCGGCGCGACAGCGTCACCCCATGAGTTTTGAGGAAGTAGAAGAAGTAAGGTTCGGTGAGGCGAATGGCGCCGTCATTTTGTGCCGATTGATACCAAGGCCGCTGGCGCGGGTCGTACTCATTGTTGCGCATCTGGCGTTGGTCAATCAGCTCAAATTCTGAATTGAGGAAGTAGATGTTGTTGGTGCCATCGACTTTCGTTTGGTTGATAAACAACGAGGCTTCCGGTGGCGCTTCAAAGCGTTCGCGCGCTTCAGGCGTTAATAGTGGACGAATCATGGTGAAATCGCCGTCATCGTTGCCAAAGTACAGTGCAACCAAGTCTTCATTGCGCTCAAACACCAGTTTTAACGAGCCGAGCCAGCGCGCTTCGTCATTGGCGTGACGCTCTTTGTCGATAAAGTCGCTGAACGCCATAAAGTCCAATGTGGCCAGAATGGGGGAAGCGCTTTGGCGAAACGCCGCTTCCAGTTTTCGACTATTTTCGTGGCTGATTTCTTTCGCACTGGTGGTCAATAATTGTTGTGAATGTTGATAGCTGATGGCAATCAGAGCAGCCCCGATCAATGTGACTAATATCAGAAATAAGCTGCTGATTTGAATGCTCAGCGGATAGAGGCGCTTCGTCATAAACCATTCCATAGTTAAACGATGGTATAAGTATTGTTCAACTTAGGTAACTTGCAAAAATATCAGCATATTGCGTGCGTTCAATTTTGAGAAAAACCCATATGGGTTCACAGATATCGGGTGCAGCGAATGAAAACCGCTCGGTTTGTTGTCCGCGTCATCTATAACTTTACCCAAGCGACGATTTTTCAATCCATCACATTCATTCGTCACATCAATCCATTAAACCAATCCATTAAACTATGGGATGTTGAAGAAACGAGAGCGAAGAATCGGGCAGGAAACCCAAGGTGATCGAAACACGGAATCAGTGAGGCAAACGGCATGTTAACGTTGAACTACCAGATTGAAATTCAGTCCGACCCAAACCAAGTGTGGCAGATGTTGACGGAGCTGGAACTCTACACGCAATGGGCGACTGCGTTTTCGCCGCAATCGCGTTTTAGCGGTGAATGGCGTGAAGGCGCTGACATGAAATTTTTTGACCCACAACTCGGCGGTACGCGTGCGGTGCTGGATACGGTTGAACCGGGTCAGTCGTTGGCGTATCACCATGTGGCGATCTTCACGCCAGAGCACGTTCAAGACATTGACAGTGACATGGCGCGCAAATGGATTGGGTCGACGGAGTGTTATCACATCATTCCGCAAGCGGGTAGCGTGCTATTGCGCGTCACGGTCACCACGCATGCAGACTTTGTCAGCATGTTTAATGATGGGTGGGAAAAGGCGCTACCGATGATCAAGCTGCTATGTGAACAACAGACGGAATAAACAACAGATGGAGCGAACAGACGGTTTTGCCAGCAGAATCGCTCAATCCTATTCCTTTGATGAATGTATTACCTAGCGGGCATTGAGGCGTTCGCTCGAATTCTGCGCGTGTGCCTTGGTTTATTGGTAACCACCGGACGTGGCTGATAAACTGCTCTCATTATGGAGTCAGGGAATAGCGAAATGAAATTAGCCGTCGATACACACACTCATACCTATGCCAGTGGTCATGCTTACAGCACGTTAATCGAAAATGCCAAAGCCGCTTCGGAACGCGGATTGGCCATGTTCTGCACCACCGATCACGCCGAATCGATGCCCGGTGCGCCGCACTACTGGTTCTTCTCCAACCAACGCATTCTGCCTCGTTTTCTGGAAGGGGTTGCCATCATCCGTGGTGTGGAATCTAACATCATGAACACCAAAGGCGAGGTCGATCTCCATCCTTCCGTGGATCAAAACCTCGATTGGGTGATCGCCAGTTTTCATGAACCTGTTTTTCGCCCATCAGACAAACGCGATCATACCGAAGCGCTGCTGAACGTGATTCAAAGTGGCCGTGTGGATGCGCTGGGTCACTTAGGCAATCCCCATTTCGACTTTGATTTTGACAGCGTGATTCACTGCGCGGCAGAGCACCATGTTGCCATTGAAATCAACAACAGTACGCTGAAAGGACACAGCCGCGTGGGCAGCGTGGATCGCTGCTACCAAATCGCTGAAGTGGCGAAAGCGGCCGGCGCGTGGATCACCACCGGCAGCGATGCGCATTTCTGCCACGATGTGGGCAACCTGACGTTAGCCAGCGAGCTGCTCGACAAGGTTGGTATCGCCCCCGAGAAAGTGATTACCCATTCCACCAGTCAGTTCCTGCAATTTTTGCAAACGCGCGGCCGTCAACCGATCGACGAGTTCCAAGCGTTGCATGCACAGCGTTAATCGCAAGCCCGGTGATTCATACCCGATGCTTTAGCATTTGAAACAATTTCGCGCTGAACATCACCAGAGGGATGGCGTAGACTGTCCCCAACCCTAAAAAAGGAAGAGAAAAACAATGAAAAAAGCAATGATTTTGGCGGCTGGCTTGCTCATGGCCACACAGGCGTTCGCGGCGGATTCGGATCTCAAGCAGATCATGAAACAGATGAAAACCGCGTTTAAGCATGCCGCTGAAGCGCAAAGCAGTGAAGCGATGCAAGCGCCGATCGCAGAGCTGACGCAATTGGTCGCACAGGCCAAGCAGGGCGAGTATCCACCTGAGAAGCAGGATGTGTATTTGGAAGGTTTCAATAAGCTGAGCGTGACGTTAGATAAGATTGAAAACGAGCTGGATAATGGTGAGTTTGACGCCGCGAAAACCAGCCTGCAAGAGGTGGATGGTTTGCGCGAAGAGTACCACGACAAGCGCAATCCCAGCATCTGGCAACGTCTGTTTGGTTAATGAATATCCTTAGAAATTCGCAGGTTTTGTTAAATTTCTGAGTATTAGCACTGTTATTTTATTGATGAGCCGATATAGTGGCGGACCATTTGATTTGAGAATCGATATGATCCGCCACCGGCCATTTCACCGCATGATGTTACGTGCCAGTATCCTGAGTTGGATATTGGTGACACTCATGCCTGTGATTAATGCGCACGGCAGTCACGCGGGCGTTTGGGCAACCCTCTGTACCATCAACGGTTTTGAACTGGTGAAGGTGGACGATGGCAAGCCGCAAACGCAACACGGTAAACCATGTCCGTTTGCCCATTTCTCGAATTTTCATACTGACAAGCTTCCAACAACACGACCCAACACCACACAGAGCGCTGTCATTTCAGACCGCTACACTTTTTTGGCTCTAAGTGTACGATTTGAACGGCAGGTGCCTCGCGGCCCGCCCCAGTCCGCTGCCTCGTAAAAATCATTGTCATAATACTTATAAATAAATCAGTAAAGTCACACGTATGGCGCCCTTTCAATCTAGTATTGAAGAGGGTGTTTTTGCGTTTATTCAAAAGGAAAACTCATGTTGAGCAACGCTTCAAAGCCTCAACCCGATTCTGCGTCGCGCGGAAAATCGCTCTATTTTCTCACTTGGCGCTGGCACTTTTATGCTGGCCTGTTCGTCGTCCCATTTATGTTGATTCTTTCTCTGACGGGCTTGGTGATGTTGTTTGATGATGAAATCGAACAAGCGCGTTATAGCGAACTGTTGCACGTTATTCCGCAGCATCACAGTGTGGCGGTGTCTCGCCAGTTGATGGCGGTGCAAAACGCATTTCCCGATGCGGTGGTCACCCAGTTCTTGCCGTCGACATCTGCAGACATCGCCAATAAATTCTCCGTGCAAATGGCTGACGGCGTCGAACGATTTGTGACCGTCAATCCATATTCGGGCCATGTACTGGGAACCATCGATCGTTCTGAAAGTTGGTATCAACTGGCGAACTCGATTCACGCCACGTTGCTGATTGGTGATACCGGCGATTACTTGTTAGAAATCGCAGCCAGCCTGGGCATTTTGCTGTTGGTAAGCGGTTTGTACTTGTGGTGGCCACGGGATAACGCGAGCAAGGCCGGGTTTCTGAAAATTCGTTTTGGCAGTGGTACACGCATCGTGATGCGTGACTTCCACGCCAATTTGGGTGGCGTGCTGTCGATTGTGTTGTTGTTCTTCTTGATTTCGGGGCTTTCGTGGACCGGCTTGTGGGGAAAAACGTTGGTGCAGGCATGGAACACGTTTCCAACCTATTACACCTGGGGGCAAAAACCGACCTCAACACTGGTGACACATGCCAGTTTGAATCACGGCTCAGAAGAAGAGATGCCTTGGAACCTGGAACACACGCCGATGCCGCAATCGGCTGAACCGGAAGCGGCGCATGATCACTCCAAAATGGGCATGGAGACGGCGCACATGATGGCTTCGAATGCGGTCAACATCGACACCATCATCACCAAAGCAACAACGTTAGGGTTTGCGCATTACCGCGTTTACTTCCCGAAGAATGAAACCGGCGTGTACACCGTGGCGGCGAACACCATGGCGGGTGATATTACTGACCCGCGTAACGATCGCACGTCGCATTTTGATCAATACTCCGGTGAACTGCTGATGGATGTCACCTGGCAAGATTACACGCCGCTTGCCAAAGCGATGGCGGCGGGAGTGTCACTTCATCAGGGCGATCTCAGTGCATTGAATAAATACCTGAACGTCGCATTTTGTGTCGCGTTTGCGTTGATTGCGCTCAGTGGCATCGTGATGTGGTGGATTCGTCGCCCGGTTGGGAAAGGCAAGCTGGGCGTGCCGCCGCGTTTTGCGCAAGCGGGCATCTGGAAAGTGGGGCTGGTGACACTGGTGGTGATTGGTGTGGCGTTTCCGCTGGCGGGCGCAACGATTGTGACCGTATTGCTATGTGATTGGCTGCTCTTCAGCCGCGTTGAAAAGCTACGCAATGCCCTGCAATAAGCCTTGATGCTGTCATGAAATGAAAAAGCCAGAGTTCATCCTCTGGCTTTTTTGTGTCGTTATGCTTGATACAGTTCGAGCGGCAAGCCGTCCGGGTCTTGAAAAAAGGTGTATGCGCGTGCGGTGTACTCATCAATGCGCACGGGTTCGACATGAATGCCTTGCGCTTCGAGATGCTGTTTAGCCTGCATCACATCGTCTACAGCAAACGCCAGATGGCGCAGGCCTTGTGCTTCTGGGTAACTCGGACGTTGCGGTGAATCCGGAAACGAAAACAACTCAATTTGCGAGCCGTCGGGCAAGGCTAAATCCAATTTGTAGGATTCACGTGCGGCGCGGTAGTGCTCAGCAACAATTTCCAGCCTCAGCACTTCTGTATAGAAAGCTTTTGAGCGAGCATAGTCGGAGCAAATGATGGCGGCGTGGTGAATCCGTTTCAGCATGGATTATCCTTTTTCGTTCAGCTTCGGACTGAGGTGCTTCATCACATAATCGATGAACACACGCAGGCGAGCTGGCATGTATTTGGTTTGTGCGTACTGCATGGCAATCGCGCCATGATAGTTGCTTTTGATGGTCCAATCTTTGAGCAGTTGCACCACTTTGCCTTCTGCCAACGCATCTTGTACCACGAAGTCATGAAAGATGCCGATGCCCAAGCCATTTTTCACCCCATTCAAACGCATTTGTGAATGGTTGACGGCATAACGCCCGCTCACTGGGACGGTGTGAAACTCATCGTCTTTGAGAAAATCCCACAGGTGATCTTTGTCGGTTTCGGCCAAATACAAGCAATCGTGCTCAGTGAGTTGGGTGGGGTGCTTAGGCGTGCCTCGTTCGGCCAGATAATCTGGGCTGGCACACAAAACCAAGTTGGTTTTGCACAGCTCGCGCAAGACCAGATTTTCGTCTGGTTTATCAGTCAGTTTAAACGCCACATCAATGTTGTGTTTGAATAGATCAATTTCGCCATCGGCGGCGCGTAGTTTCAGCTGGATCTGCGGGTATTTTTTCAAAAATGGCACCACAAACGGTTGCAGTACCGAGTTAAGAAATGCTTCTGGCGCCGCGACGGTCAGTGCGCCTGAGGGTTCGGTGTGGTCCGAACTAGACAGCTCCACAGCCTGCTGGGCGGCGTTCACCATCACCAAACACTGGTCGTACACTTTTTGCCCGGCCTGCGTGATGATCAGTTTGCGGGTGGTGCGTTCAAACAGCTTGACGGACAGTGCCAGTTCCAGACGAGTGATCAATTTACTCAGTGCGGAAGGGGTCACCCCAAGCTTGTTGGCAGCCGCGGTAAAACTGCCCTCGTTTACCACCAAAATAAATGTCGCTAAGTCAGGAAGTAGGCCAATGAGTTTGGTATTTAGCATGGTCTTTCTACTTCTTCAATTGCCAAAAAATTCATGGTTCAAATGCTCTCTATTGCTGCCACAGTTTCCTTGTGCAACGGGACAGAGTGGCAAACAGCTAGCCGACGAGTTTATCGGTAATCGTGCGGTTAGTGTGACAAAAGTGCATTATTTTGGCAGATTTATGACCAATGCGTGTCCGAGTATCGTTTTTAATATCTCAATCTGTGCGCTGTGCCAAAGAATTGTATTCATCGAGCCGATAGAACGACCGTTGAGGGCTATCTAATTGATAAGGATAAAATTTATTATGCTCGATTGGTGAATTGAAGTCATAAATATCACCATTAAAAAGCGCGAATTTGCGCGAAAATGTCAACTTTGTACAAACCCATAGGCTCGCGCTGAAAAGTGAGCCTGACGGGTAAAAACAGCAATTTCACGCTCGGGGTAGATCAGGTCAAAATGCCCAGCGATTTGAGTTTTCGATACAGCGTGTTTCGGCTGATACCCAACATTTTTGATGTTCGACTGATGTTGCCTTGGTTGGCTTGATAGGCCTGCAATAATGTGTCGTCGACGGTTGATTTTAGATCGTTCACCCTCGGCGTGTCACCCTTGGGGCTACTCAACGTGAGTGATTTCGTCATATGACCGGGCACATGTTCAAGGCGTAATTGGGGTTCATCGCAAGCGAGCAGCGACGACACTTTCATCACATTATCCAGTTCACGAATGTTTCCCGGCCAAGGGTAGCTGCACAGCAGCGTCATCAGGTGAGGGCAGAGTGCTTGCGCGCCAATGCGATATTTGTGGTGTATCTGCTCAATCAGTGCGGCTTTGTCTTGTCGCTCACGCAGGGGCGGCAGTTGCAGAATCAACCCGTTGAGGCGGTAATACAAATCCTGACGAAAACGACCTTCGGTCATCGCTTGCTCTAGATCTTTGTGGGTTGCAGCGATGATTTGAATGTCCACTGGGTAGCTGTGATTCGATCCCACAGGCACCACGACCTTATCTTGCAGTACATGCAACAGACGCGACTGCGCTTCCAACGGCAGGTCGGCGATTTCATCTAAAAACAGAATGCCCTGATCGGCTTGGCGAATTTTCCCCTGATAGCCTTTGCTGTTGGCGCCGGTAAAGGCGCCCGCGACATAGCCAAACAGTTCCGATTCGATCAAATCTTTGGGCAGTGCGCCGCAATTGACGCTGACTAGATGTTTGCTGTGGCGCGAACTGCGTTTGTGCAATGCTTTCACAAACTCGCCTTTGCCGACCCCAGTTTCACCGAGGATCAGCAATGGAATGTCTTTATCGATCAGTTTATTGGCTTGTTGCCACGCTTGTTCGACGTTGCTGTCACCAAAATGCAGATCGCAGGCGGCAGAATAGGCCTGAGTGCGACGCGGTTTGGTGTTGAGTGCATGCTTTTCAAACACAAACTTGCTGTGCTGGGTATCAAACAGCGTTTCAATGGTATGTCCCACCACCGAGTTTTTCGCTAATAGTTGCGCGGCGATGTGGTTATGGGCCAGCACTTTTCCGCTTTCATCGGCAATGACGATGCCTTGCCAGCCGCTATTAAGCAGAGAACGGTCGTAGGCAAGATCAATGCGCGTTGCGCTTTGCGGAATGTCACACAATAGATGGTTCTCCACTAACTGAACCATATTCTGTACCAGAACTTGCGTGGAGAGATCGTGCTGCTGTTGCTCGCTGGTGATATCGAGAATACCGAGCAATTCACCGTGATGATTGAACAGCGGACACGCCGAACAACTGATGAAATGGTGCTGACGAATGTAGTGCTGGTTGCCGATGATGGTCACGGGGCGCGCTTCGACAATTGCGGTGCCAATCGCATTCGTGCCTTTGATGTTCTCCTGCCAACACGCGCCGGACTCGAGTGAGATTTCAGTGAGCTTTTCATGGAAACGTTGCTGGCCCCAAGTGGCCAGAATCACCCCTTCGCCATCGGTCAGAATTAATCGGCTGTCACTGCGCGCACACATTTGGTTGAACAGCGGCAGGGCGTATTGCTCGACGGCAGACAGCAGCGATGTGGCGCGCCATTGACGTTCTTTCAGCTCATCGTTCGGCAGGCGAATATGCTCCGGCCGAGTTCGCTGTGTCAGCCCTGCTTCGTGGCTGCGATGCCAAGATGTGGTGAGCCAATCTTGGGTAACGGTTTGAATTTGCATAACTGTTCCATGTTGTCACAGTGGCTGTGTGTCATTTTGGGACACTGGAACATCGGGTGGCAGCTCCCGAACTGTAATTCCATTTCAGCACTGATCTTTTAATCATTTTGTTAATCATAGTTTTACATTTTATTAACAACAAGAATTCGCATCTTGGCGTGTGATTTGCGTTACGTACTTCAGAAGGTGCGCCGCTTGTCTGTTTTAAACACTCCCCTAAGGGACGGAATGAAAAGGAAAACGCGACACCCGAACAACAACCTAACGTGAATGAGAAAGTGAGAAGGATCGAACGATGATTTATGCGCAACCAGGAACCAGCAATGCGATTTTCAACTTCAAGAGCCATTACGATAACTACATTGGTGGCCAATGGGTGAAACCGGTCAATGGTGAGTACTTTGATAACGTGTCACCGGTGAACGGGCAGGCCTACTGCCAAGTGGCGCGCTCCAGTGTCGAAGACATTAACTTAGCGCTTGATGCAGCGCACGAAGTGCGCGCGCAGTGGGGCAAAACCAGCGTGGCTGAGCGCGCCAATATTCTGCTCAAAATCGCCGATCGCGTGGAAGCGAATCTCGAGACACTGGCTTTTGTTGAAACGTGGGAAAACGGCAAACCGATTCGTGAGACGCTCGCCGCAGACTTGCCTTTGGTGGTCGATCATTTCCGTTATTTTGCCGGCTGTATTCGCGCTCAAGAAGGCAGTGCGGCAGAAATTGATGCCAACACCGCTGCGTATCACTTCCCAGAGCCGATTGGTGTGGTCGGGCAGATCATTCCATGGAACTTCCCGATGCTGATGGCGGCGTGGAAACTCGCACCGGCGATTGCCGCCGGGTGTTGTGTGGTGCTCAAACCAGCAGAACAAACGCCGACGTCGATTCTGGTGCTGATGGAAACCATTGGTGACCTGCTGCCCCCGGGCGTGGTGAACGTGGTCAACGGTTATGGCGCAGAAGCGGGGCAGGCGCTGGCGACCAGTAATCGCATCGCCAAACTGGCGTTTACCGGTTCAACCGATGTCGGACACCACATTCTGAAATGCGCCGCCGAGAGCTTGATTCCATCGACGGTGGAGCTGGGCGGTAAATCACCGAATATCTACTTCGCCGATGTATTCGATCACGAAGATGCGTATCTGGAAAAATGTCTGGAAGGGACGTTACTGGCCTTCTTCAATCAGGGCGAAGTGTGTACTTGTCCGTCGCGTGTGTTAATCCACGAATCGATTTACGACAAGTTCATCGCCAAGCTGGTGGAGCGCGCGAAAACCATCAAACAAGGAAACCCGTTAGACAGCGATACTCAAGTGGGCGCGCAGGCATCGCAAGAGCAGTTTGATAAGATCCTGAGCTACCTTGAAATTGGCCGTCAGGAAGGGGCGCAAGTCTTGTGTGGCGGTGAAGTTGCGCAGCAACAAGGCGACATCAGCCAGGGGTACTACATTCAGCCAACTATGCTGGCCGGTCACAACAAAATGCGCGTGTTCCAGGAAGAGATCTTTGGCCCGGTGATTGCGATCACCACCTTTAAAGATGAAGCGGAAGCGCTGGCGATTGCCAACGACACGGAATATGGCTTGGGCGCAGGGGTGTGGACACGCGATACCAACCTCGCGTATCGCATGGGACGCAACATCGAAGCGGGCCGCGTGTGGATCAACTGTTACCACGCCTATCCGGCGCATGCGGCGTTCGGCGGCTATAAGAAATCTGGTATCGGTCGTGAAACCCATAAAATGATGCTGGATCACTACCAGAACACCAAAAACCTGTTGGTGAGCTACGATGTGAGTCCACTCGGTTTCTTCTAAATCGCTTAAAAATCAAACCCAAGCGCCTTTGATAAGGCGCTTTTTTTGTCTCTTTTTTCGGCGATAGAGGAATAATAGAATTTATTTGTGATTTCAAATCACCAATGCTTTTCCGCAAAGCAGGATAATCCCTTTTCGGTGCTTGGATTACACTTAGAAGAATTGATTTTTTACAGTGTAAATGGATCGACCTAAAGGATCCGTTCACTGACCCTACGTGCCGCAAGGCAAAGAAAAAACAAGAAGGAAAATGCAATGTCTTCTGCTTTTTACCAACAGATTCGAGATCAGCTTGAGGAAGTGAAAGCTGAGGGTCTTTACAAAGCCGAACGAGTGATCACCTCTCAGCAGCAAGCTGCGGTGCACATCGCGTCTGGCGAAGAAGTCCTGAACTTCTGTGCCAACAACTACCTGGGCCTAGCAAACCACCCATCGCTGATTGAAGCGGCGAAAGCGGGTATGGACTCTCACGGTTTTGGTATGGCGTCCGTGCGTTTCATTTGTGGCACACAAGACACGCACAAAACCCTAGAGCAGAAGCTGTCTGAATTCTTGGGCAAAGAAGACACCATTCTTTACACCTCCTGTTTCGATGCCAATGCTGGCCTGTTCGAAACACTGTTGGACAAGGAAGACGCTATCATTTCTGACGCGTTGAACCATGCGTCGATCATCGACGGTGTTCGCCTGTGTAAAGCGATGCGTTTTCGTTACAGCAACAACAACATGCAAGAGCTGGAAGAGCAGCTGATTGCCGCTGATGCCGCAGGCGCTCGTCACAAGTTGATCGTGACTGACGGCGTATTCTCAATGGATGGCGTGGTCGCAAACCTACCGGCTATCTGTGACCTGGCAGACAAATACAACGCGCTGGTAATGGTTGATGATTCTCACGCGGTTGGCTTTATGGGCGAAAACGGTCGTGGTACGCACGAATACCACAACGTGATTGACCGCATCGACATCATTACCGGGACGCTGGGCAAAGCCATGGGCGGCGCTTCAGGCGGTTACACCTCAGGTAAGAAAGAAGTGATCGATTGGCTGCGTCAGCGTTCTCGTCCATACCTGTTCTCGAACTCTGTGGCGCCGGCGATTGTGTCTGCATCGATTCGCGTGCTGGATCTGCTGCAAGAAAGCGGCGATCTGCGTAAGCACTTGTGGGATAACGCGGCGCACTTCCGCGCGCGCATGACGAATGCGGGCTTTACCATGGCGGGTGCTGACCACGCCATCATCCCAATCATGCTGGGTGATGCGAAAGTCGCTGCGGAATTTGCTGAGCGCGCACTGGCGAAAGGCATCTACGTGATTGGCTTCTCGTTCCCAGTGGTACCAAAAGGTCAGGCTCGTATCCGTACTCAGATGTCTGCAGCGCACTCGCGCGAGCAACTGGATAAAGCGATTGATGCCTTTATCGAAGTCGGTCAAGACATGGGCATCATCTAAGTTTTCACGGCCATTAGTGATAACGAAGAATAGGGAATTTTTTGCCTCGCACTGAGCGGGGCAATATTGGGTGAATAGTATGAAAATCAAAGCGCTCTCGAAGCTAAAGCCTGAACAAGGCATCTGGATGACCGAAGTGGATAAACCAGAAATGGGCCACAACGATCTGCTGATCAAGATTAAGAAAACCGCGATCTGCGGCACTGACGTGCACATCTACAACTGGGACGACTGGTCACAAAAAACCATTCCAGTGCCTATGGTTGTCGGCCACGAATATGTGGGTGAAGTGGTTGCGATTGGTCAGGAAGTTCGCGGTTTTAACATCGGCGACCGCGTTTCTGGCGAAGGCCACATCACGTGTGGTCACTGCCGTAACTGTCGTGGCGGTCGTACTCACCTGTGCCGCAATACTATCGGTGTCGGCGTAAACCGCACTGGCGCATTTGCAGAATACTTGGTGATTCCAGCATTCAACGCATTCAAGATTCCAGAAGGTATCTCAGACGATCTCGCATCCATCTTTGACCCGTTCGGTAACGCAGTGCACACGGCACTGTCGTTTGACCTGGTGGGTGAAGACGTGCTGATCACTGGCGCAGGCCCAATCGGCATTATGGCGGCAGCGGTTGCAAAACACGTGGGCGCACGTCATGTGGTGATCACCGATGTGAACGAATACCGTTTGGATCTGGCGCGTAAAATGGGCGTCACCCGCGCAGTGAACGTAGCTGAGCAAAAGCTGGAAGACGTGATGGCTGAACTGGGCATGACCGAAGGTTTCGACGTTGGTCTAGAAATGTCTGGCGTACCAAGCGCATTCAGCTCCATGCTAAAAACCATGAACCACGGTGGCCGCATTGCCCTGTTGGGGATTCCACCATCAGACATGGCGATCGACTGGAACCAAGTGATCTTCAAAGGCTTGGTGATCAAAGGCATCTACGGCCGCGAAATGTTCGAGACTTGGTACAAGATGGCAAGCCTGATTCAATCTGGCCTAGATCTAACGCCAATCATCACGCACCACTTCAAAGTAGATGACTTCCAAAAAGGCTTCGACGCGATGCGCAGCGGCGCTTCCGGTAAAGTGATTCTGGATTGGGAATAACCCATTCAAATAAGAAAAGCGCTCCGATTGGGGCGCTTTTTGTTCGCTTTCAATGGTGACCTGACACAGCTTGGTCGATGGTAAGAAAAAATTAATGAAGAAATGCGTATCTATTCTGTGTGGTTCGTGTATAGTATTCGCAGCTCTAATGGTGGGCTATAAGATAGTATGTTTAGTTCAAGATCTTCTTAGGTTTTCCGATGAAAGTCGGTCAATCTATCCTGCGATACTTTTTCTTCATTCCTTATTTAGTAGCTTACCTTTTAATTCAATCAACACAATGAGATAGATATGTCAAATCAAGCAACTGGCACAGTAAAATGGTTCAACGAAACTAAAGGTTTTGGTTTTATCACTCCTGACAACGGCGGCGCTGACCTGTTCGTTCACTTCCGTTCAATTGCCAGCGAAGGCTTCAAAACATTAGCTGAAGGCCAAAAGGTTTCTTTTAATGTAGAACAAGGTAACAAAGGCCCACAAGCTGGCAACGTTACTGTAATCTAAGAATTCTATAAAAAGATCCCTTCAACAGAAGGGATCTTTTTTCTTTATATCATCACCACTCCCATACTCGAAACGCCAATCGAATGATCGATGGGGTTCTGTTCTGCGTGAACGGAAACGACGCCATGATCAATCACTTCATCGTTCGGCATCCAACCGGCCATGCACCTTGGTGATGAATTCAAGTGCCAATGAGCGTTCTAATTCATCTGCATCACATACGAAAGCACTGACGCTCATCGATTAGAACGAGCAGAAACCATTTTGGTTAAGATAAGGTAAGAAACGATATGAGAAAGCCTGTAAGAAAATCGAGCAAGAAATCGAGCAGCAAAATGCAGAAAAATAACTTTGAAGAACGATTTGCTGTCATGGTCAAAGAGTACCAAGATGCGAAAGAAGTTCTTGAGTCGATGACCAAAGGTTCAGCAGAATATGTTGCTCAGGAAAAGCTATGTAATAAGCTATTTGCGAGTGCTGAGCGCTACATTAACAACTCAAAATAATTTTATCTCATCCACATTAAGTGCATTCAAAGTTTTCCTGCTTAGAACCGCTCCCCCTACGATCGACTGAGTTCCCACGCTTCTGACAGCGACAGTGATGTGAACCATACACTGATGCAAAATATAAAAATCCACGCGCAATCAGAACCGAACGTCGTGGCACGAACCAGTGATCGCTAACGCTCAGAATAAACGGATGACCAATCATGAAGTCATCTGTTTATTCTGAGACCTCAATGCTCTCTGCCATTGGCTCTCAAGTGACTCCAAATCGTCGACCCAAATCGTGTCAACGACGGCTTACCACTTTGGCTTGCGCGTGCTTTCATTGCTGCGTTGCCCGTTTGTTGGTGACATGGCCGATAGAAATACCAGCCATATGAAGCCTTGTGTGAGCAATTTGTAAGGGAAGTTTTGCAAAGTGTGGACTTTCAACTCTCGTGCCTATGGCATACTCACTCCTTCATAAATAAAAGGTGGTTGTATGATTAAAAAGTCGCTTTGTGTTGGTTTGCTGGCGTTATTGCCACTGTCGCATGCATTGGCTGATGAAGCTTTAAAAGGGTGCGCTGCTAAAGAACACGCCATTTTGGAGCAAATTGAGTCAGCCAAAAAGTACGATAATCAACGTAAATTGGAAGGATTGGAAGAAGCGCTCAGCCAAGTTCGTCAACACTGTACCGACGAAGGATTGCTCCGCAATCGACAAGCGAAGGTGCGAAAGCAAGAACGTGAAGTTGAAGAGCGAATTCAAGATCTGAAAGATGCTCAAGCATCCGGCAAGCAAGATAAGATCAAGAAAAGAATGCGAAAACTAGAAGAAGCCAAAGCCGAGCTTGAAGAAGCGAAAGCTGAACTGCTCAAGTAAACTCGTACGCAGGTCATTTCGTTCGCGGAAGGGCGCGTTGCGCTTTTCCGCTGATGCTACACTTCACCCCCATCTGTGTTTCAGCCATGCTTATGGCTCATCCCGCGACACCTCGCTTTGCAAACCCGCTTTGTTACACTTCTCGACTCAACTCCATCTGAACAATGACGGCTTCGGGGTTTATTCCCTATCGACGTCCGTGAGGAATCCGAGTAACGTGTTTGTCGGTTGATTGGCTGTGAGCATTCCGCCCAATCAATGAAGCCGTGAGGGCGATGGAAAAGACAATCGATAAGGAAAAATGATGCAGTTTGGCAAAGCGTTTCAATATAAGAAGTGGGCGAATCGTGAGTTGTTGGCGTTGGGGGAGCAGCAGTTTTCTCAATTGCCTGAGCACGACGCAACGTTTTTTGTGCGTATTTTAAATCATACAACGGTGGTGGATAGCTTGTTCATCAGCCGCATTCAGGGCAAGCCGGAGCAACACCGCGCCGACAACACCCCCGAAACCCCGACCATTGCCGAACTGCGCCAAACCATGGACGTCCACGATTCATGGTTGGAGACGTTTGCGCAAACCGCGAGTGCAGAAGCGTTGCAACGTGTCGTGACCTTTACCTTTGTGGATGGCGATTCTGGCCAATTGAGTGTGGAAGAGATCTTGTTGCATTTGTTGACTCATGGCAGCAATCATCGTGGTATGGCATCGCGGGTGCTGGCCGAAAACGGGCTTGAGCGCCCACGCGATACGTTCACGCGGTACTTGCATCAAGCGGAGCCACAGCGACGTTCAGGCGCTGCGCGTTAACGCTGCAGCGATGTTTGCTTGTGTTTGCTCGGTTGATTGCAATGTGTCTTGCTGTTATTGAGTTGGTAAATTTGTCATCACTTTTACATACAACGGACAACTGATTGCGCGAGATGGCGTTAACTGAGGGCTTTTGAGTTGTGCTTCAACGTCGGTGAACGGTGAGGAAAAAGCAAAAGGTGAATGTGTTGATTCGAAGAATTCGACGTCGGATGAAACGACTGTTGATGACCGCCATCGTCCTAACATTGGGCGTGCCGGTGGTGCTGGTGATGGTGCTGAAATTCGTGAACCCGCCCTTTTGGGGCTGGCAGGTGTCGCGCATGCTGTTTCCACCGCAAGGCTATCCGTCACACACACAACATCAATGGATTCCCTTGGCCTCAGCATCGCCACTGTTGCCTTTGGCGGTGATGGCGTCTGAAGATCAACGTTTTCCTCAGCATTGGGGCATCGACACCCATGCGTTAGCGTCGGTAATCAAAAATCGAGGTGAGAGCGGCCCCGATCGCGGGGCGAGTACCATCACGCAACAAACTGCGAAAAATGTGTTTTTGTTCCCAAGCCACACCTATGTGCGCAAAGCCTATGAGCTGTACATTTCGCTGTTATTGGAACTGATTTGGGGTAAAGCGCGCATCATGGAGATGTACCTCAATGTGGTGGAATTCGGACCGGGCATTTATGGCATTCAAGCAGCCAGTGAACACTACTTTGGTGTGTCGGCGGCGCATTTAACGCGTTACCAAGCGGCGCAACTGGCCGTGGTTTTACCCAATCCGTACCGAATTCAACCGTACCCGATGACGCAATATGTGCAGCAGCGTGTGAACTGGGTATTGCGTCAAATGCAAAACCTTGGCGCCGTCGCTTTATAGCTGATTCATTCGTCCTTGATGGGCGCAGCTCATTCTTCATCACCTTGCGCTGATCGTGATCGCTCTTTTGCGCTCACGATGCGTGGCTAGCTGCGAGGTTTACGCGCGTTGAGCACGTCACGAAGTTCACCAGACGGCAGTGACTTATAGAAGTACCACCCTTGAATTGAGGCGTCGGGGTAGTTGTCTTTGATGATGTTGAACTCATGTTCCGTTTCAACCCCTTCGAAAATGACTTGTTTGTTGAGGTTGGTGAGGAGTTCCATCACCGGGCGCACGATGTTGCGCTTGATGTCGTAGTTGAGCGCATTCACAAACACACGGTCAACTTTGATGTAGTCGAAGTCCATTTCCGTCAACCACACCAAGTTCGCCACGCCGGTGCCAAAATCATCCAGCACCACCACGAATCCCATCGCTTTTGCATCTCGCGAGAAGTCGGCCAATTCGAGCAGCGGAAGGTCGATTCGTTCGGTAATTTCTATCTTAATCTTGGCGTTTGGAATTCCATATTCGGTGGTCAGTTTGTCAAGATACGGCAGAAAGTGCGGGTCTTGAAGTTCGAACGCAGTGATGTTGATGCCGAGCGCTAAATCGGGATGTTCTCGCATGATGGGCGCCATTTCACTGATGGAGCGCTCAACGATGAAGTAGGCCAATTGTGGGTACAGCGACAATTTTTCAGCAATGCCGATAAAGAGTTCTGGCGACACGCGGCCATATTGGCTGTCTTCCCAACGCACCAAACTTTCGACGGCCTTAATGCGCTGATCGCGCGCCACCACAATCGGCTGGTACTCTATGTACAATTTTTTCTGCGACAATGCTTCTCGAAAGCGCTGCTCCATGGAGTGGCGACGGCCCATGAATGTCCAGAAAAAGTAGGCGAGCAGCAAACTGAACAGCAGCGCGAGCGCGATACAAATCAGCAGCATATCGAGCGAGTAATTCGCTAATCCTGCTTTGGTATTGGCGGTATGGACACAATAATTGAATTTGTCACTGCAGGTTTCGGTGTCAATGCGAAGTGCAGGGAAGTCGTTTCCGTAGTGAGAGACGGGCGTGTACTGAGTGAAAATGTGTTCATGTGTGGCCGATTCAACGCTGAAACGAAACTTGGGCATGCGCTGCATCAAGTGTTGATACTGATCGGGAATCGTTAAGGTGACGAAGTGGTTCAAGCGAGTTAGATCATACTTGTCGTCGACGGGAAACAGATGTTCGACTTGCTTGTAAAAACGATAGCCTTTGAATGCGGTTTGGAATTTGTGGCCGATATCGACGGGGGGAAATTGCCCCCAGTTCGCAGTACACAGCACGGACTCGTCGTTCATGAAGCCGATGTCGTAGATTTCAGAATTTTCGTGAACCAACTGGCGAATCACCGTCATGGTGGCGGTATCACAACTGGGTTCAGCGATGGTATTAGTGACGGTGAGCGCATCGGTGATCTGTTCGGAGGCGTCTTCGGCTTCGCGCAATACTTCGTGGGCGAAGCGGATTTGTTCATCTTTCTGAACAGAGTAAGCCGTCACTTCGATAAGACCTAAAGTGATGATAAAAGCGGCGAGGAATATGGCCAGCCTTGTTAGTGCCTGATTTGCCATGATTGCCTATGTCATCCAAACGAAACAGAATCATCAGTATGCTCAGAGATGACGTCGGATACAATCATTCCGTACTATTATTTGTGTCAGATAAAGCGCATTCGCGCGCACAAAGCGAGATTGTTTGCTTGAGCCTGCGCAGCGCTTTGTCTAAAATGGCGCACTTTTTCATGACACTGGGTCAATACTATGAACGACACGACTGCAAAACCAGCACTACCCGATCGCCTCGCCGGTAATCCTCGCAGCCCACATTTTGTTGCGGAATGCTTCGAGCACCAAATCGGCATTCGCTTCAACGGCAAAGAGCGTACTGATGTTGAAGAATACTGCATCAGCGAAGGCTGGGTAAAAGTTGCTGCGCCAAAAGCACTTGACCGTCGTGGTCAACCGCTGCTGATGACGCTGAAAGGCACGGTCGAAGCGTACTACAAATAATGGTTGTCGCTGCCCATGGGGCGGCGAAGCCCCGCCAGCTTGATGTTGGCACTGAATAAAGAAATGGCCGCGGAGTGCACACTCTGCGGCCTTTTTTATGCGCGAAACGATTTTCTAGGCACGGAAGTTATCTACTAACAAAAGTTTTCTTCTATACATCGTGGTATTCCCCTACTTGCTGCGCTGAACGCAGCTTGAGCATCAAACAGAGCGCTAGGCGGAAACATATCGGCTTTGCTCGGCTTGCGCCACCATCTGCTCTTGTTGTTGCAGCTCATACATCGCGCGGTAACGTCCGTACTGGAGAGTCATCAACTGTTGGTGATTGCCTTGTTCGATCAACTGCCCTTTATCCAATACCAGAATTTTGTCGGCGTGATGAATGGTCGACAAGCGGTGCGCAACCACAATCAACGTCACTTTGCCGCGCAGTTCATTCAACGCACGTTGCACCACGTGTTCGGTTTCACTGTCGATGTTAGCGGTCGCTTCATCCAGTAGCAGTATTTTTGGGGATCCGGCTAACGCGCGGGCGATGATCAACTGCTGGCGCTGACCGGTCGAGAGGCGCAATCCGCCTTCGCCGAGCTCGGTTTGATACCCGTCGTTCATCGCGCAAATCACGTCATGCAGGTGCGCCTGTTTGGCGGCGCGTTCCACCGCTTCTTGAGTCAAATTTCGCCCCATGTCGATGTTGTCGAACACGGTGGTGGCCAACACAAACGGCTCTTGTGGAATAAAGCCAATGCCTTGGCGCAGCGTGTGCGGGTCATACTCATTCAATGGATGGCCATCAATGTAAATGTTGCCGGATTGAGGTTGATAGAAATTGAGCAGCAAGTTAAGGAGCGTCGATTTACCGCTGCCGGTATGGCCGACGATGGCGTAGAAGTGCCCCGCATCGACGGAGACATCGATGTTGTGCAGAACGGGTTTGTCTTTTTGATAACTGAACGTCAGTTGCTCAATGCTCAGGTCGCCGCGCGAAATCTCATGCCAGCGCGCAGTGCCTTCATTGGCCGCTGGCTCTTGCAGCAATTCATGTACGCGATCGCCCGCCACAATGGCTTGCTGGTAGAGACTAAAGCGCTGCGTGATCTCAACCAAGGGCTCGGTAAAGCGCCCCAAATAGTTCAGATACGCGTACAGCACGCCGATTTCGGCCACGCCTTGCACCACTTTCAAACCAAAGAACCACACCACACCGCCGAGCACCAAAATGCTCAACAAGTTGATCGCCGGACGCAGTAATAAAGAGCCAACGGTGACTGATTTTAGTCGCGTGGTGTAGTAGCCCTGGTTGATGGCTTGAAATTGTTCGAGCTTGGCGTGTTGCTGATTAGTGGCTTGAATCACCGTCATGCCAGAGATCGACTCATTCATGGTTGAGTTAATGTCTGAGCGTAGTTGACGGCTTTCGGTGACCGCTTTGACACTGAATTTCTGGTAAAGATAAATCAGGATCACCACCGCCGGGATCAGCAGCAACGCGACCAGCATCAGCTGAATGTCCAAAATGGCCATGGCGGTTAAAATCCCGATCAGCATGATCAAGTTGGCGAGAATGTTCGACAAAAACTGCACGTAGATGTCTTTGATCGATTCGGTGTCGTTGGTCAGTCGGCTCACCAATTGCCCGGTACGTGCGTAATCAAAGAAAGACACCGGCAGCGTTAACACGTGTTTAAACAATCGCTTACGAATATCGAGCACGGCATTTAATGCAATATCCAGAAAACGCAGCGTCTGCTTGTATTTGAGGTAGGTCCCCATCAGCACCGAAAAAACGAACAGGCTGATCACGCCCACCACAGGCCACAGCGGGTAATGATCCTGCATGACGAATTCATCAATGAACACTTTGCTTAGCATTGGCCCAAGCACGTCAAACGCGGTGGCCAAGACCACCAACAGCAAGGTTTTGATGAACAGGGCTTTTTCAGCAAACACATAGCTCATCAACAATTTCAGTGAGCCGGAGCTTTTGGCTTGTGTCGGTTGGGTACTCATTGTAATTCGTTCTCCAAAGCTTGCTCCATTTGTTGATAAGCGGCCATGCGTGCGTACCAACCATCTTGACGAATCAGCTCGCGGTGCGTGCCTTTTTCAATCACTTCGCCATGTGCCAACACCACAATGTTGTCGGCACGTTCAATCGCAGATAAGCGATGACTCACCACGATGAGGGTTTGCTCGCGTCGTTGCTGTAAGTGTTCGATGATCACTTTCTCAGTTTTGATGTCGACTGCCGACAGCGCATCGTCCAGCACCAGAATCGGCGCTTGGCTGATCAAAGCGCGCGCAATCGAAATACGCTGGCGCTGACCGCCGGAAAGCGTCACGCCGCGTTCGCCAACCAGCGTTTGATAGCCGTCAGGGAACTGTTCAATATCGTCGTGAATCGCGGCCAGTTGAGCGGCTTGGTATACCTCGTCATCCGTGGCGTTGCTGCGCCCGATTCGAATGTTTTCCATGATGTTCATGCTGAACAAAAATGCATCCTGCGGCACGTACGCATACAAACTGCGCAACTCGCTGAGTGGAATGGATTGAATCGGCACGCCGCCCACGTGGATCGCGCCTTGCTCGGCTTCCCAATAACGCATCAGCAAATGCAACAAGGTCGATTTCCCTGCGCCAGTGGCACCGGCGATGCCCAGCACATGATTCTCATCGACCCGGACGGAAATATCCTTGAGCGAGGGGTGTTGGGTATCTGGGTACTGAAAGCGTAGTTGGTCGATCTCAAGCGCATAGCCGCTGGGCTGAGTGGTGCCGCGATCGTCAATGGAATCGGGCAGGTTCAAAAGCGCTTCCAAACGGCCAATGGCCGCATTCCCGCGTTGCAGAATGTTCATCAACCAGCCGAACGCGTACATCGGCCAAATCAGCTCAGAAAGATAGAGCGTGAAACTGGTCAGTTGCCCAACCGTGAGGACGCCGTTGCTGATCTGCCAGCCACCGACCAGCAGCGCAATCAATAAGGCGGCACCTAAGCTGAGCTGAATGATTGGGTCGAACAGCGCCTCTGAGCGCTGCACTTTGTACGTGGTTTGCGCGGCTTGTTCGGCAATGTGTTCAAATTTGTTGGCTTCGATGGTTTCGCGACCCATGGATTTAATCATGCGAATGCCAGCCATCGATTGCTGCGCTTGTTCGTTGAGAGTCGAAAAGGTATCGAGTGTGTCTTTGAATTGGTAGTGAATGCGGTTCGAGAGCTTGTAGAAGCCATATCCCATAAACGGGAAAGGTAGAATCGCCAGCACGGCCAGTTGCCAGTCGATAAATACAAACATCATCACCAACACCAACATGAAGGTCATCAGGCCATCAAAACCGGACAAAATCCCTTCACCGGCCGCCATTTCCACCGCATCAATATCGTTGGTGGCGCGCGCCATTAAGTCGCCCGTGGAGTGCAGGTTATAGAATGCTTGGCCTTGTCGCAGTAAGCGATGATAAAAGCGCTCGCGCAGAATATTGCCGAGTTGGTAAGACGTACCAAACAGCACGCGACGCCAGCCGTAGCGCAACAGATAAACCAGAATACTGACGCCAACAAGGGCAAACAGGTAATATTCTGCTTGAGAAAAATCGCGGGTTTCCAAGAGCTTATCAATCGCGTGACCGATAAACCACGGCACCGCCATGTTGAGCATCGCGACGGCAAAAAGCATCGAGAGCGCCAACGCATAGGTCCAGCGATGCTGGCGGAAAAACCACTTCAGGTGTTGAAATAATTGCATGAGTGACAGTCCAGACGAGACAATGATACGGCCGTTCTCAGTCACGCAGCGAGGCGTCACCAGCGCAGGGGCACTTTTATTGAACCGCGTTAAAACGTCAGGTTGGAACGAGGGAATGAAAGCGTGAAAGGCTCGGCGCAGTGTCCGTATTTGTTTAATTGCTTTTGTTTTCGCCAATCATAACGCAAGCGGCGCGTTGGATAAATACGCACACCCCGGTCAAGCGCCGGATTGGACGAATAGGCAAAAAATAAGGAGATATGAATACGATTTTGCGGAGCCGCTGGTAGTTCACCGGTCGCAAGTATTCAAGAGGCTGGTCATATAAAAAGGGAATGATAAAGGGAAGGGCGATGGAGCGCCCTTCCTCAAGATGATGCAGTACTTATTTTATCAATTCATCAATTCATCAATTCATCGTTTTATCGCTTCATTGTTTCATCGCCCATCGTTTCATTAAGAAAGACGTTGAATGTTGAGTCGATTCGCTAAGGTGTGCTCATCAAGCTGATACAAGGTATCTAACAAGATGAATTGCAAGCTGCCTGGCCCGCGTGCTTGTTCTGCGGCGATTTCACCCGCGACACCAAGCACAGCCGCTGCTGCCAAACCGGTTTCGTCGCCGATGGCGGCAAACGCCCCCGTAAGTGCGGACAGTGTACATCCCATGCCCGTGACGTAGGGCATCATCGCATGGCCATTGCTGAGGGTGATGGTCTGCGATTTAGTCACGATGTAATCGGTCTCGCCAGAAATCACCACGTTGGCGCCATACGCCGCCACGAGGCACTGCGCTGCGCCCAAGGCAGCATCGCTGCTGTCTAAAGCATCGACCCCTTTACTTGTCGCTTGTTCACCCGCCAGCGCAATGATCTCTGATGCATTCCCTCGAATGATGAGCTTCTCTGCCAAGCGTGCGATTTGGCGGGAGGTGTCGGTGCGCAATGTACTTGCTCCACAACCGACGGGATCAAGGACGACGACTTTCCCGTTGAGATTCGCTTGTTCGACGGCAAACAGCATGCGGGGTGTCCAAACGCTATCGAGCGTGCCAATGTTGATCACCAGCGCACCCGCAAATGACATCATTTCTGCCATCTCCTGCTGGGAGTGCGCCATGATGGGAGATGCGCCGATCGCGAGCAGCGCGTTCGCCGTGTTGTTCATCACCACGTAGTTGGTAATGTTCACGACTAAGGGTTTGTGTTGGCGCACTGCGCTCAAGGCTTGCGTGATTTGTTCAGTAAGCATGTGGATTCTCCGATGACGAGTGCTGAGCGTTCAAGCCTTGTTGCCAGAATGCCACTTCCATTCGCGTCGCGGTTTTGAAGACCTGAATGAGGTTCTGGCCGCGCTGGCTGTTGATGTCGATTTCAGCCAAGAGCTCATTAAAGTGCGCGGCACCTTGGGCAACGCCAGACTGGAACTCTTCACCACCATAAAGGGTGATCCAACTGGCGTACGGGTTGCCGTCAATAAGCGTATTTTGATCGTCCATCAGCATTTTACCAATCACGGCATAGCCGATAGAGCAGGGCGCTAATGCGGCGTAGAGGTCAACCAAATCTCCGGTCATTCCTGCATCCAAAACATAACGTGTGTAGGCCACGGTGCCAAAATCTTCCGCTTCATTTTCCAGATCGGATTCCGTCAATCCCCATTGACCACAGTATGTGACGTGATGTGCGATTTCTGAGTCCAACAGCGCGTGAACACTTGGCAGTGCGCGGCGCATGTCAGACAAGGTGCGCGCTTTGTAAATCGCTAATGCGTAGGCGCGAGCGTATTGTTTTAGAAATAAAAAGTCCTGTTTTAGGTAATGCAAAAAACAAGGCTGAGCCAGCGTGCCGCTGCCTAATTGCTGCACGAAAGCATGCTCCGTGTAGGCCTGCCAATCCTCGCGGCAGGCGTTGATCAAATCTTGGTATGTCATTGCTGGGTTGCCTCGTTATTCATCAAAGTTCGGGACGTAATCTTTCGCTTTAGGAAGCGTGTCGATGATGTGCTGTGCGTACATGAATTCGGCATAATCGTCGTAACGTTTCAGATCAACTGCTGACGGGCGAAGCGCAAAACGGGTGAGTGTGTCATTCCAAGCGCGTTGGTTCAGTTCGTTGTTTAGCGTGTCAGGTGCGTAGGCGACGAACTCTTTCCAAGCGGCTTGTGGATGGTTAACGATGTACGTAACCGCTTGTTCAATCGCGGTGTTAAAAGCTTTGATGGCCGCTTTGTCGTACGTTTTTGCATTCGCAACGAAAACTAATTCATCATAGGTCGGCACGCCGTGCTCTTCTGGGAAGAAGGCTTTGGCTTGGTAACCTTCCAAGGCAAGTTGGTTGGTTTCGAAGTTACGTAGCCCGCCCCAAATGGCGTCCACTTTACCCGATGCAAGCGCGGAAGAGAGGGCCCAACCGACGTTGATGATCTGAACGTCAGACAACTTCACGTTCTCTTGCGCCAGCATGGTGCCGATGGTTGCTTCTTCATTTCCCTCAATCGAAATCCCGATCTTCTTGCCTTTGAGATCCGCAAGGCGATCGTTTTTGCCGTTGTCCAGCACCATCATGGTATTGAGTGGGGTTGCGATGAGTGTTGCTGAGCGAATCAGCGGCAGCCCGGCTGCGACATCCATGGTCAGGCTGGGCTGGTATGAAATTGCCATATCCACTTTGCCTGCCGCGACCAGTTTCGGTGGCGTGCTTGGATCGGCCGGCTCTTGAATATTGACGTTCAGCCCCTGCGCTTTGAAGTAGCCACGCTCTTTAGCAATGACGATGGGGCCGTGGTTCGGGTTGACGAACCAATCTAACATCAGCGTCAGCTCTTTTTCGGCGGCCATCACGTTCGTTGAGATCATGGCAGCAAGCAGCGCGGCTGCGCTCATCAGTTTGTTTTTATTCATGGCGTTATTCCTTTGAAGTTATGCCTATTTGTTTTCCCAGGGGATGGCTGTTTTTAATAATTTGTCTGTGATGAAGTAGAGTGCGATGGACAACGCGGCGAGGATAAACAGCGCTGCAAACATCTCGTCGATGATCATGCGCGCGTTGGCTTGCAGCATCAGATACCCCAAACCTTCGCTTGAGCCGACCCACTCGCCGACGACTGCGCCAATCGGCGCGATCACCACCGCGACACGAATACCCGAGGCCAAGGTTGGCAGCGCCGCAGGCAATTGAATGTGGCGCAGCAGTTGCCACTTCGACGCCCCCATGGTTTTGGCTAAATCCAAATAGCCGGTTGGGGTATTGCGTAAACCGTCGTAACAGCACGTCGTCACCGGAAAGAAGATGATGATTGCGGCCATCATCACTTTTGATGCGATGCCGTACCCAAGCCAAAGCATCAGCACTGGCGCGATAGCAAACACCGGAATCGCTTGGCTGGCGATAAGCAAGGGAAGTAACCAACGTTTGAGCGGTTCGAACAGCAACATTTGCAGTGCAAACAGCAGCCCCATCGACAAGCCAAGCCCAAGACCCAGCAGGATTTCCTGCGCGGTGATCCAAGTGTGCGCAAGCAACACGTCGTAGCGTGAAACCAATCGATGCAGCACATCCATGGGGGCTGGCAAAATGAAGCTTGGCATCTGGAACGCCACGACAATCAGTTGCCACAAGCCCAAGATGACCGCCGTGCTGATCGCCACACGTAGCATCGGATGGGTGACTCGTTCTTTCTTACGAATGCGGGTCGAGACGGTGTTGTATTGAGTCATCTCACGCATAATCGCTCTCCAGTTGATCCAAAATCGCTTGTTGCAAGGTGGCACATTCACCATCCAGCACGCGCGGAGGCAACGAATCTGGCGTTTGCAGATGTTGCGCGTGTGCGGGTGTGCCTTGCAGCACATACAACTGGTTGGCGAGACGAACGGCCTCTTGCGGATCGTGGGTAATCAGGACGACGGTTTTCCCTTGGAGCAGTGTGGCCGATAAGGTTTGCAGCTTATGGCGGGTCACCGCATCGAGCGCGGAAAAGGGTTCATCCATCAAAACGAATGGTTTGTCCTGCATCAGTGTGCGCGCCAGAGCTACGCGTTGACGCATTCCGCCGGAAAGCTGGGCGGGTTTGGCATCGGCGTAGTCAGCTAATCCAACCTGTTCGAGCAATTGCATCGCTCGCTGTTGCTCAACAACTTGATTTGAGCGAGCGTGAGAAAAGCGGGAACTCAGGCAGACGTTGTCGAACACGTTGAGCCACGGCAACAACAAATCTTGCTGCGCCATGTAAGCGATGCGGTTGTGCAGCGCAATGCCGTCCGTGGTCGTTAGTTCGCCTTGCCACATCACCTGCTCATCGAGCAGACCGGCGAGGTAACGCAACAGGGTGGTTTTCCCGCAGCCACTTCGCCCCAATAAGACGGTCCACTGCCCGGCAGGAAGGGTCATATTGACGCCTGCAAGTGTGGGTGTGGCGCTGTCGTTGTATTGTAGACGGGCGTTGGTAAACTGAATGCCAATGCGATTCTCGGATCTCATTGCATTCATGGACTTCACTGTATTCATGGACTTCATCGTATTCACAGACGTCGTCGTATTAACGAACATTCGCGTGACCCGCAAAGAAGTGGTGAACCGGGCCGCGACCTTGACCGACGTCTAGTTCATCGGCATGGGCGATGGCTTGAGAGATATACTGTTTCGCCAAATGCACGGCTTTGTGGAGGTTGTTGCCTTGGCCAAGGTAAGAGGCGATCGCAGAAGAAAGCGTGCAGCCTGTTCCGTGCGTGTTTTGCGTTGGGAAACGTGTTGCACGAATCAGTTCCACAGCATCTGGCGTGATCAGCAGGTCATTGCTGCTTTCATCGTTTTCCAAATGACCGCCTTTGAGCAATATCGCTTTGGCGCCAAGCGCACGAAGATCGTCAATCATCGCATTCATTTCAGCTTCAGAGTTGGGAACCGGTTTTCCCGTTAAGGCGGCACCTTCCGGAAGATTGGGCGTGATGATGTCCGCAAGCGGAATGAGGGCTTCTTTTAACGTGCTGATTGCGGCGTGTTCGAGCAATAAATCACCGCTGGTGGCGACCATCACGGGGTCTATCACCAGGTGTTTGGGTTGGTATTGTTTAATTTTGTTCGCGACCACGTTGATGATATTGGCATCGGCCAGCATGCCGATTTTAACGGCCACGATATTGAGGTCGGTAAACACGGCATCGAGTTGGCTTTCCACATGATCGAGTGGAATTGGGAAAATGGCGGAGACGCCTTGGGTGTTTTGCGAGGTAATGGCGGTAATGACAGAGCAGGCAAAACTGCCTGTTGCCGACATGGCTTTGATGTCGGCCTGAATGCCCGCGCCACCGCCGCTGTCTGAGCCTGCGATCGTCAACACGACTGGCGGTGTTGTTGTGGATGGCGTTTGGTGTGAATAAGGCTGTGAATGCTGCGTCATGGTCGCTCCTATAACCAGACGTATAGGAACTGACTTTTACCGCGCTCGCCGATCGATTACCCGATTAGCCGCTGCTCGCCAAAGGAAGTTCGGCGAAGGCAAATGCTGATAGTTCCCTACGTCAGTGCTAACTGAATCAGGTTCAACGGGTCTCGAATTTCGATCTCAGCCAACGCGTTCAGCGTGGCCCCCCGACTATTTCGCTTGGATGATAGCAGGACACATCACCAAGGGATACGTTTTTTCAGTGTTCGTGTTTAAGGTGAATGATGGATCCATGTGAATAGACTCGGTGCCATTAAACATGAATTGTGATAGAGCAATAACCGTTTTAGCGGCAGGATGAACTTTTTTTCTAACTTAGAACGATTTCATCAGTCAAATCTCGAAGCCAGACTTTTGTTCGATAGCGTCGCCAACACATAAACAACTTAATGAATTCTTCAACGAGCATGAGTGCGTAGACGTATTGGAAATCCATCTGCATGAAAAATGCGCCGACAGCTGTAATGGGTATACCACACAGCCACATTGCCACGAAATCGGTGCGTAAACAGAATGCATTGTCGCCTCCTGATCTTAAAATGCCATTGATCATAATCATGTTAATCATTTTCAGACTGACAGCGATACTTAGTATTGTTATTGCGGGTTTTGAGATTGGCAAAAATTGTTCTGAGTCCATTGCCAATAAGCGTAAAAGCAAAGGTTGTAGTAAAAGCAAAACAGCAGATGAAATAATACCGAGTAAGCCAAAGACCTTAGTAAACATCACGGATGTCTTGAATGCATCGTCATAATTTTTCCCGCCTAAACGTTGTCCAATCATGACAGAACAAGCGACAGAAAGCCCAAAGAACAACGAATAACACAGCGATTCAAATGGGCCTAATGTGCTGTATACCGCAAGTTCCAATGTTCCCATGTGGCCAAAAATCGTCTGATAGACCATTGTTCCCATGGCCCACAACAATGAGTTTGCAACAGCTGGAATGGCTAGTCTTCTATAAGTGATTCTAAGCGTGGCGCTATCTCTAAGTTGAGAGACTGACTGTAGCCAATGTCGTTTGATATGAAAGTAACTCAAAAAAACGGCAAGCTGGACAATCCTTGATATTGTGGTCGCTAAGGCGGCTCCAGCAACACCTAATGCTGGCATACCAAGATTTCCAGATATCAGACCGTAATTCAGTATGATGTTGATGGCGATCGTCATTACTGCGATAAGTAAGGGTGTAAAAGCGTCATTCGTAGAGCGCATGGTTGATTCGAATACGATAACTAAATGGGTCAGAAGTAATACGGGGGATGCGTACCACAGATATTCAGAACCGAGTCGGACGACATTCATGTCATTGGTTTGGATATGAAGTATATGATCCGAAAACACAACAAATATGACACTGATGGGGGTCAAAAGAATCGTTCCGGCTTTGATAGCAATTATGGTGACCGTTTTGGCTGATGTTGGGTCGTTCTTCCCCCAAAATTGTGCAATTAAAATGCCACTTGCAGTCGATAGCCCCGCCATAAGCATGATAGCGACAAAGTGCCATTTAGACGCAAGACCGACCGCCGCGGTCGCTTCTGTCCCAAAGTTACTCACCATCAATACGTCAGCTAAAGACAGTATTGCGACTAAAGCACTTTGTATTGCAACGGGCAGACCGATTCTGACCGTTTGAGAAAGCAAATTTTTGTCTTTATTATCGATTTGAAACATGTAGGCTACGTCTCATCGTTGAATGAATTTGGATGTGCGAACTTTAAGCGAACGAATAACGATTGAGAATGTTGTGTTCAGGTGAAAATCTGTTCGAATCCGTCATGTGAGAGGTTAAGCAATGTGTAAAATTTGGAATGATGAAGTTTATCTTGCTGCCGAATGTGAAGAGCGCTTCCTTGTTGCGTCCGATATCGCAGAGATGAAGCAGTATGATATTTTCATGGCTGGTCTTGCTCATCTTAAAGAGGGTTATCGAGTCGAGCGCTCTCGGCCTGATATTCATACTGTGCTGGTGACATTAGAAGGCGCGGGAGTACTTTCTACAGATGAAGGTGTTTTTGATATATTGCCCAATACAATCACAGTACTACCGAGTGAGAAGCCATTTTGTTTTGAGCTTGCTTACCCATGCAAGTCTTGGAAAATGGTTTGGCTCCTTTTACATAGTTCAGACACTTGGACAAATTTGTTACGAATCAATCGTCCGGTTATTCACTTTGATGCTTGTGAATCTATTTGGTCTCTTACTTCGTTAATTTACAGAGAAATTGGCGGCCGTTCTGCTTTTAGGAACATGATGCTAAGTGAGTTGGCGAAAGTATTGTCTAGTGTTACCGCGAATATTTCAGATACTCATATGCGGGTACTTAGTGTGTTGAATAGCGTCGAATCGCAACTGCATCTTGATTGGAAAGTATCGACAATCGCTGAACTTACTTTTCTGAGTGAAGAACAGTTAAATCGTGTTGTTAAGCAGCTTGTTGGTATGTCGCCGCGTGATTATCTTTTAACTTTACGCATGAAAAAAGCGACGGATTTGCTGAGCCACAAAGATTGGTCGATAGCGATGATTGCTTTACGATTAGGTTACAAAGACCCTAATAACTTCACTCATCGGTTTAAAAAGCACTTTGGAAAGCCGCCTACTCACTACAGAGCATCATTATTACCAAGCAAATTAACTTAAATTCGTAACGTTTCGATTTTGTTGGATTCTCATAAGTAGGTGAGAATCTTGTTTCTTTAACAAAGCGGACATATGTGGGCTTTGATCACAAATGATAGGGTGGAGAGGTGCTGTTTATTGATCCGTTTCACATTAACCTTATGTGACGCTTATAGTTGATTGCGATGACAAAATCGTAACGTTAAGATTTGTTCGGGAATGAGATGAATTAGTCTGACTGAACTAGTTGAAGGTTGGACGTTATTGGGAGTTTTTATGTTTAACTTAACGTTAAAGCAGCAGCAGAGGTTGATTATCGTCATGTTCTTGGCGATACCATTGACATTACTATTTACCTTTTCGTATTACCCTGCCAGCCAACTGTTTTACATGAGTGTTACCGACTGGGATGGTTATGCACCAGTCAAAAATTTTATTGGTCTAGAAAATTATACGTACTTATGGGAAGAACCTGATCAGTTGAATCCTTTGTTAGTGACGTTGTACTACTTTGCAGGCGCGGTCATTCAACTGACTCTGTCACTGTGGTTTGCTGTACTGGTCAATTCCAAACTCGCTGGCCGGAATTTGTTTAAGACACTACTTTTTATCCCGTTTGTTTTGAATGCAGTCGCGGCCTCGATGGTTTTTCAAATTTTCTACCAAGTCGATGGCGCGTTAGATAGCTTCTTGATCTTGATTGGTTTGGATGATTGGATTAAGCCTTGGTTAATGGATCGCAATGTTGTTAACTGGGCGCTTGTTGCAGCATCGATTTGGCGTTATTTGGGCTTTAACCTAATTCTATTTTTTGGTGTCTTACAGTCGATTCCGCAAGACCAATATGAAGCCGCACGAATTGAAGGGGCTAGTGAATGGCAACAATTCCGCTTTATTACGTTACCTTCCATTAAACTCGTGATCGGATTGCAAGTGCTGTTAGCATTTGTGGGGTCCCTGTCGGTGTTTGAAATCCCTATGATCATTACGAAAGGTGCAAACGGAACCAAGACCTTTGTAATGGCTACATTGGAAACTGCATTCAATTTCAATGATTTTGGCCTTGCCTCTGCGATGGCAGTGCTACTGCTGATGATCGTTGTCTTGTTTATGATTCTTCAAAAAGTGTTGTTTAAAGGAGAAAACTGATATGTCTGAACAAACCACTGCAACGACATATGAAGAGCAACTGGTTATCAATAGAGTTGAGCGTTCTAAACGAGAAATGCGAAAAGCCCGTTTTAGAAAAAATATGTCAAATCCTTCATGGGTATTTTGGTCGGGTTTTAAGTATCTCACATTAGCTTTGGCTTCATTAGCTGTACTTGTACCACCATATTCTGTTCTTATGGCATCGTTTAAGACACTGGATGAGTATTATAATACGAGTAAGGTTGGTATACCTGATTCGTTTCTTAACTTTAGTAATTATATTAAAGTGTTTACCGATGGCGATCTCGGTTTAGCTTTTCTCAATACCGGGACTATTTTATTAATTTCGTTGTTTTTTACTATCGTCTTCGGAACCCAAGTTGCCTATGTGTTATCGAGATTTGAATTTCGTGGGAAGAAGTTAGTTTTATTAGCTTACGTTGTTGCTATGGTTATACCTGCGGTTACCACACAAGTTGCGACCTTCGAAGTTATCAAGTCATTAGGATTAATCAATAATAAAGCTTCAGTCGTATTATTATATATTGGTGCTGATGTTGTGATGATCTATGTTTTCCTTCAATTCATGAAAGGTATTCCTGTCGAACTTGATGAGGCCGCAAAAATGGAAGGGGCATCGTATTTTCTTATCTATAGAAAGATTATTCTGCCTTTGTTGAAACCAGCTATCGCGACCATCATCATCCTACGAACTATTTTTATCTACAACGATTTTTATTTCCCTTTGTTGTACTTGCCAGAATCTTCACAGGTAACAGTATCGACAGCTCTCTATAAATTTACATCGGTATTCGGTACGGAATGGACCACAATATCTGCAGGAATTATTATTATTCTTGTACCTTCGGTCGTCATCTTCCTATCCCTACAGAAGCAAATTTATGCGGGTGTAACTAACGGTGCGGTGAAGGGATAAAGATGATGTCAACGTCGCCTTTGATCAATTTTTGTCGGTGGTTATCGCGTTTGGTTTGGTTAAATATTACATGGGTTTTGTTCACACTACTCGGTGGTGTTGTCTTTGGTTTTTTCCCTGCGACCGTCACAATGTGTTTCATCATCCGACAATATCTTAACGGTGCTGAAAAATCGACGCTCAAGACGATGTGGACTGTCTTTAAACGTGAATTTTTACGAAGTAATAAAGTTGGTTGGGCAGTATTAATACCTACATTATCACTTCTCTGGTACGTAAATTGGGGAATAATAAATTTAAGTGAATTATATTCGCTTATAGCAATAAGTTTCTTCCCTTTAACGTTATTACTAATCGCATTAATATACTATTTGATGATTCAAATCAGTATTTATGATACAGATGGAATAAAAAATAATTTTGTTAGTGCTTTATCATTGTTGATAAATGACAAGCAGACATTCCTAATGACGATTTTGGTGGGGATGATATTAGTATTGTTTGGTTTGTTCTTTCCGATAATTTTTTTGTTATTCGGTCTTTCACCTATATGTTTTTGCACAATTGCCTTGCTTTGGTTGAAAAATAGTGAATTCCAATACAATGCGTATGATTCATAACCAAAATTACGAGAGAAATTATGTTAGATTTAAATAAGTTTAAAAATGAGATTGCGGCAGAAGCTGAGCATATTCTAGATTTTTGGCTAAAATTCCAAGATACAAATCTAGGTGGATTTTACTGTTTTGCTGATTTTGTTGGTAACATTGATCCAGAGCATGACAAAGCTGTTCTACTCCATTCAAGAATATTGTGGACGTTTTCTGCCGCATACCGAGTCTTAAAAAAAGAAGCGTATCTACAAGCTGCTGAGCATTGCTACCAATTCCTCGTGGATAAAGCGATCGACAAGGAAAATGGTGGCGTTTATTGGCTTTTAGATAAAAATGGTAACGTTACGGATTCGCAGAAGCATGTTTATAATCAAGGATTTGCTATTTATGCGTTGTGCGAATTCTATTTAGCGACAGGCAATCAAACGGCTTTAGATACAGCATTATCGCTCTTTGACTTGATAGAGAAACATGCCTTTGATGTGGCATACGGTGGTTACCGAGAAGCATTTGATCGGTATTGGAACCCAATAGAGAATCAGCTGGTGTGTGACACTGCAGAAGGCATCCTCGCTGAAAAATCAATGAACACGCACTTACATGTATTAGAAGCATACACCGTGCTTCACCAAGCAACACAACTTCCAAAGGTAGCAGAAAAGCTAGAAATGTTATGTACATTGATGTCCACAAAAGTTGTGGATGAGAATATGCATTATGGCCTGTTTTTTACCCGTGATTGGCGCTGCGTTTCTAAGGATGTGTCCTATGGGCATGACATTGAGGGTTCCTGGCTTATCGATCTAGCGGCTCATGAGTTAAACAACGAGCAATTGTTGACGCAGATTGTTGACCAAAGCTATGAAATGGCGATAGTGACGAGTACTGAAGGCGTTGATAAAGACGGCGCCGTTTTCAATGAGTTGCGGGAAGGTCATTTACTTGACTCCGATCGGATTTGGTGGGTTCAAGCCGAAGCCATGGTTGGATTTTTCAATGCATATCAGAAAAAACAAGCGCCAATGTTTCTAGAAAACGCTCAGATGTGCTGGAACGTCATTAAAGGACAGCTAAAAGATCGCCTAAACGGTGAGTGGTTTTGGAAAGTCAATCGGTATGGGAAACCCTACAAGGAGACCCCTAAAGTTGAGCCTTGGAAATGCCCATATCATAACGGGCGTGCTTGTATTGAAATGATCAAACGAATTGAGTTAGTCGGTGCTGCTCAAAAGGCCACAATTGTATAAACGTGAGGATGACAACATGCATGCTGTAGAAGTAAAAAAACTAAATAAATCTTTTGGTAAAACGGTCATCCTAAATGACATTGATTTGGAAATGGAAGCTGGAGGCTTCACGGTGCTTCTGGGGCCCTCTGGTTGCGGTAAGTCGACTTTGCTTCGCCTTATCGCTGGATTAGAAGATGTCACTTCTGGCCAAGTGGTGATTGGCGGTAAAGACGTGACGCTCGCAGACCCTAAAGATCGTGATATCGCTATGGTATTTCAATCCTACGCGCTGTTCCCTCATATGACGGTCAGTGAAAATATCGGCTTCGGTATGAAAATTAATAAGAAGCCAGCTGACCAGATAGCGCAGCGTGTGAAAGAAGTTGCTGATATGTTGCAAATTGGTCATTTGCTTGACCGAACGCCGGCTCAATTGTCTGGTGGACAAAGACAACGTGTTGCCATTGGTCGAGCATTGATGCGACAGCCCAAAGTGTTCTTGTTTGATGAACCATTATCTAACCTCGATGCAAAACTACGTGGTGAGATGAGGCTCGAGTTGAAAAAGCTACATGCGACTTTGGACTCAACGATCATCTATGTGACTCATGACCAAATTGAGGCGATGACTCTGGCGACCAAAATCGTACTGCTGAATAAAGGTATCCCACAGCAAATCGGGACACCTTATGAGATTTACAACAAGCCAGCGAATGTGTTTGTCGCGAAGTTTGTGGGAGCACCGCAGATCAATTTGTTGAAAGGTCTGTTGTATAAAGAGGGCGACCGATGGGGGGTACTGGTTGATAATGTATGGATCCCTGTGGATGGGTATGAGTTTTCAGAGAAGCCGGTAAGTGATCGTAAAGTGTTATTTGGTATTCGTCCTGAACATGTGACTCAATCACCGCTCAATAGCCATTTTGAGATTCAGTTGCCAGTCAACGCTTTTGAGATGACCGGTTCTGAAACACTTGCGGAGTTTGATATGTATGGGCAACCGCTGAGATCTAAGCTCGATGCTAACCAGCAAATCAAGAATGGAGAATCGCTCAATCTGCATTTGAATCTTCAAAACGTATCGATTTTCTGTGCTGCTACTGAAGAACGAATTTAGTCTATCTATACTCTCCACTAATAAGAACAGGCATTAACTGCCTGTTTTTTTTGATTCAGTTAAAATTTTTCCAACATAGACTTGAGTCCTGATTGCTTCAATGCGACACTTTCTTAACGTTACGAATTTTTGCAGCCCGAAGAAATTTATGTCTAAAGCTACGTTAAAAACTATTGCTGAGTTTACTGGATTATCGGTTACCACGGTCTCTCGTGCTTTGAAAGACGGAGATGATGTCAAACAACCCACGAAAGACAAAGTAAAAGCAGCAGCAGAAAAGCTAGGGTATCGACCGAATCTTTCTGGTTTAGGATTGAGAACGGGGATCAACTACAATATTTGTGCGATTTTACCGGTGACAAAACCCGGTGATATTGTCGGTGATGTCGGTACTCTAGCGCTCATCGCCGGGTTGACTGCGGGCCTTGAGGGGACACCATTCCATCTGACAGTGTTACCTTTAGAACCGGGACAGGATCCGCTGATCCCGGTCAAATATGCTGTAGAAAACAACTTGGCTGGCGGTATTATTTTTAACCTGACTCTGACTCAAGACGAACGAGTGACGTATCTCCACGAGCAAGGCATTCCATTTGTCACTTTTGGTCAGACGGAGATGAGTGTCGAGCACGCATATGTCGATATCGATAACTATGATATCGGGTATCGAGCGGCAAGTTATTTATACGACAAAGGATGTGAGCATATTCGTTTGCTCAGCTCCTCACAAGTATATACCTACGCTTGGCATAAGTATTACGGTGTCAAAAGGGCATCCATGGAATACGGAATGTCTTTTTCCAAAGACAAAGACATTATCTTTGACACTGATGTTGATAACTATCGAGATTACGCAAAACGATTGATGGAAGGAGAGAATGCTCCAGACGGTATCATCTGTGGTTCTGAGATCAGTGCTTGCGGTATGATTGCCGGGATTCAAGATGCGGGTAAACAGATCGGAAAAGACATAGAATTGATTGCGGTAGAAACGTGTGATTTGCCTAGCTTTTTTATGCCGCCAATTCCGGGTTTAAGGCAAGATTTTCACAGTGTCGGTAAGATGTTGTCTCGCTACATCGTCAAGTGTGTTGAGGGGGCGGATCCAAAAGATCTGAGATATGTCGAAAAAACAACGCTATATCCTCGATAACTAATTACGGTGCAATCGTAAGCCTTTCATTTTAGAGCCAGAACGAGAAGTTCTGGCTTTCTTTTTAGTGTTGTTTCGCCTGTTAAAACTCAATATACATCACACTTATTGTCTAAATAATGCAGATGTTCTTGAAACTTTTTGGCAAAAACTCAAAAATGGTAACGTTACGATTTTGGGAGAGAATAATGGAAAACTTAGTCCAAGCATTTAAAGCTTATGACATTCGAGGTCGGCTGCCAGATGAATTGAATGAAGATATTGCTTATCGAATTGGTCGAGCATACGCGGAGTATCTTCAGGCAAAACAAGTCGCGGTTGGCTACGATATTCGTTTAAGTAGTGAGTCTTTGGCATCTTCACTTCGCAAGGGGCTGATCGATGGTGGTTCTGAAGTCATTGACCTAGGTTTAGTTGGAACAGAAGAGGTCTATTTTGCGACGAGCCATTTAAACCTCGATGGCGGCATCATGGTGACTGCTAGCCATAATCCGAAAGAATACAACGGAATGAAGCTTGTTCGCGAACAATCCAAACCGATTAGCGGTGACACGGGTTTAAATGACATTAAGGCGCTCGTACAGTCACAACCCTATTTACCTTCCAACGATATTGCTCTTTATGACAAAAAATCGAAACGTTACGATATATCAGGTGAGTATACGAAGCATTTGCTTGGTTACATCAATAAAAGCGAACTAAGGCCATTGCGTATCGTCGTGAATGCAGGCAATGGTGCCGCTGGCCATATGATTGACAATGTAGAAGCTCATTTACCGTTTGAGTTCATAAAAATCAATCATACGCCTGACGGCAATTTCCCTAATGGGATACCGAACCCATTATTACCTGACAATCGACAAGCGACAATTGACGCCGTTATCGAAAAGAAAGCCGATTTTGGTGTTGCTTGGGATGGTGATGTTGACCGCTGTTTTTTATTTGATGAAAACGGTTGTTTTATCGAAGGTTATTACATCGTAGGTATGTTGGCTCAAGCGTTTCTTGATAAAGAACCGGGTGCAAAGATCATCCATGACCCTCGATTAACGTGGAATACCATCGATGTAGTTTCGAATTCTGGTGGTGTTGCCATTCAATCAAAAACTGGGCATGCGTTTATCAAAGAGCGAATGCGTCAAGAGGATGCTGTCTATGGTGGGGAAATGTCTGCACACCATTATTTCCGAGACTTCGCTTATTGTGACTCGGGAATGCTGCCTTGGTTATTGATTGCTGAACTCGTATCAAAAACAGGTTTGAGCTTATCTCAATTCGTATCCAAAGCTCAAACCTGCTATCCAATTTCGGGCGAGATAAATCGTACTGTTCCGAATCCTGAAGTTGCGGTTAACCGAGTCTGGGATGCCTTCATTGATAGTGCGGTTGTGACAGATATTACTGATGGTATCAGTATGGAATTTGAAGATTGGCGATTTAATCTACGCTCCTCCAACACTGAGCCTGTTGTTCGTTTGAACGTTGAATCGAAGCGTAACCCTATCTTAGTTGAACAGAAAACAAATCAGATTCTGGCGCTGTTACAACAGTAGTACCTTCTTTTTTTGATTTTTAAGTTTGGAGAATAAAATGTCTGTAAAAATTATTGGTGATGCAATTCCTAACATGCCTTGGCAAGAGAAGCCTGTTGGCGAAGAAGGGGTTATGTGGCGTCACTCTGAGAATCCTATCATCGACTGGAACCCATTTCCTGCCGCTGCTCGAGTGTATAACTCTGCCGTCGTACCGTTTAATGGCGAGTTTATCGGTGTATTTCGTTGTGATTATAAAAATGGTCGTCCGCATTTGCATGTTGGGCATTCAAAAAATGGATTGAATTGGGAATTTCAACAAGATCCTATCCAATGGTTAGATGTTGACGGAAAGCCTTTTCAACCCACATACGCCTATGATCCGCGAGTTGTAAAAATCGAGGACATTTACTACGTGACTTGGTGTACTGATGACCATGGTGCCACGTTGGGTGTTGGTATGACTCGTGATTTCAAAACGTTTACGCGTTTAGAAAATGCATGTGTGCCATTTAACCGCAACGGTGTTTTGTTCCCTCGTAAGGTCAATGGTCAATTTCTGATGTTGAATCGTCCTTCTGATTCCGGCCACACTCCGTTTGGCGATATTTTCCTAAGCCATTCAAATGACATGGAATACTGGGGTAAACATCGCCATGTGATGGGCAAAGGTGGCAATGGCTGGTGGCAGGGAACCAAGATTGGTGCTGGGCCTATTCCTATCGAAACCTCGGAAGGGTGGTTGATGATTTATCATGGCGTATCTGGGACATGCAATGGTTTTGTATACAGTTTTGGTGCTGCATTACTTGATTTAGATGAACCATGGAAAGTGAAATACCGTACTCGAGACTACATTTTAACGCCTGAAAAGAGCTATGAAACAACAGGTTTTGTTCCGAACGTTGCCTTCCCATGTGCCGCGTTGGCGGACTCTGAAACGGGACGAATCGCAGTTTATTATGGAGCGGCTGATACCTATTCAGCTGTCGCCTACACAACTGTTGATGACCTCATGCGTGAATTAAAAACAAAATCTGAAGTTTTCTAACGTCAAACTTTAAATATCAAGCACATAATGATGATAAATCGTAACGTTAAGTTTTTATTTGTCATCATTATAACGATTGTCATTCATCGTCTGATGATGATGTCTGTTTTAAAATTTAGGGTCAAATATGTCTATTTTTAGCCAAAGACTTTCTGATTTGAAATCAGATTTTTCTCGTAATACTGAATATGAAAATTCACCAATTACTCCAGGAAATGGAATTTTTTATCGCTACAAAAAACCTGTATTGACAGCGGCACATGCACCATTGGCTTGGCGTTATGATCTGAATCCAGAAACGAATCCTTTTTTGATGGAACGCCTAGGTATTAATGCTGTATTAAACCCAGGTGCTATCGAGTTAAATGGGAAGTTTTACTTAGTTGCGCGTGTTGAAGGACATGATCGTAAGTCTTTTTTTGCCGTAGCGGAATCAGAAAACGGTGTTGATGGTTTCAAATTCTGGGATAAACCTTGTGTTATTCCGCAGACGATTGAGTCTGATACAAATGTTTACGACATGCGTTTAGTGAAGCATGAAGATGGGTACATTTATGGCCTGTTTTGCACTGAGCGAAAAGATCCTGAAGCTCCCAAAGGCGATGAGTCTTCGGCTGTAGCACAGTGTGGCATTGTACGTACTACTGATTTAAAAACCTGGCAGCGTTTACCAGATCTTAAAACTCGTTCGGCGCAACAACGTAATGTTGTTCTGCATCCGGAGTTTGTAGACGGCAAGTATGCACTTTACACACGACCACAAGATAGCTTTATTGAAGCGGGCAGTGGTGGTGGCATTGGCTGGGGGTACACCGATTCTATGGAAAGTGCTGTGGTTGACATGGAATATGTCATTGATCCAAAGACTTACCATACAATAAAAGAATCTAAGAATGGTCAAGGGCCAGCGCCAATTAAGACGAGTCAAGGGTGGTTACACATTGCTCATGGTGTGCGCAATACTGCCGCAGGTCTTCGTTATGTTCTCTATAGTTTTATGACTGCACTCGATAACCCAACGAAAGTGATCCATCGACCTAGCGGATACTTTTTGGCTCCTGAAGGAGAGGAGCGGGTAGGCGATGTGTCCAACGTCGTGTTTTGCAATGGATTAATTGCTCGAGACAATGGTGAAGTGTTTATCTACTACGCATCATCAGATACTCGTTGTCATGTATTAACCACAACTGTCGATCAGTTGGTCGATTATGTGATGAATACACCAGAAGATCCGCTAACATCATATCAATGTGTTGCTCAAAGAATTGAATTAATTAAGTCAAACGAAAAATATGTATGACTCGAAGAGCACGTATGTGCTCTTTTTATTTATCTATAATATTATTTGTGATCTAAGTTATATAAAAAAATAAAAATGTGATGCTTATAGAATATTAATATTAGGTAATCACATGGAAATAGATCTTGGATCTCATTTATGATCATAACTTATATTCTCAATCATAAATGGTGATCAAAATCGTAACGTTACCATTTTTTGTTTTGGTATAGTTACCTCAACCCAAATGAAGCCAGTAAGTAAAAGGATTTTGTTGGGTGGGTCTTTTTGAATTTCAAACAGTAACGATAAGAAGAAGCACTATGAAACTAAATAAATTAGCAAAAGGTATCATCCTTGGATTATTTGTAGCGTCTGCCCCTGCGCTTGCTTTAGAGACTTCAGGAGAGCTACACGGTTATCTCAAATCGGGTCTATTACTCAACGGTGATGGAACACGCTCCAACTCCCTAGGGCTTTTTACCAATTACGGTAAATTCCGTCTTGGGAACGAACAAAACACCAAAATCGAGCTTTTGCCTACAATCAAAATTACCACTGACGAAGGAACATGGGCTCGAGTAAGAGCGAACTTGACGCACGAAACGAAGTGTACAGCAGACTGGAACTGTGTTGATGGGGATGATCATGACATTCAGTTCCGCGAAGGCTACGTTGAAATGGGCGGGTTTTCGTTTGCGCCAGAGAGTGTGTTCTGGGCAGGTAAACGATACAGTTCATCTAACACATCGAGCCATCAATACGATTGGGAGTACATTCAATACAACGGTACCGGTGGTGGCGTTGACAAAATTGATGTTGGCTTCGCAAAAATGGACGTAGGTGTTTACGCTTTTACCCCTAGTGGCGAAAACTCTGCAGATCCTGACGATAGCTCGACCCAAGGTTATCCAGAAGATATTTCTCTTAATGTTTGGTTCAAAAAAATCGCTGATTCAGGTTTAGATTTCCAAGTTGTAGGGCACACAATGGAGAAAAGCTCGTGGCGTCAAAATGGTCCTACAAGTGGTTTGGGATTGACCGCGGTTTATAACTTCGATGGCTTTTATGGCTTAACGAACGGCTACTCTCGCATTACTGCTCAATATGGTGAAGGTCTTGCTGCGGGGGATTCACTGGGTAAAAACGGTTGGGGTTTTGGTAATGCTAAAGACGCTAAGTCAGCGCGTATTGTTTTTGATGGCCTAGCAAATCTAAGTGAGTCTTGGGAGCTATCTACTTTTGCGTTTTATCAGAGTGATTCAGATTATGCGCCATGGGCCGGTACCAAAACTGGTGCAGATCGCGATATCTACGCAATTGGCGTTCGCCCACATAACCAAATCACCAAAAATTTCGCAATGCAGTATGAACTTGGTTATGAGCATATTAAAGAAGACGTTGCTGACGGCGCAGATGGTGGCTTCTATAAGGCAACTATCGCTCCAACATTGATGCTGGAAACTGGCTTCTGGGCTCGTCCACAAATTCGTGCTTTTGTCACTTATGCAAAATGGGATGATGGTGCATCGTCAAAAATTGATTCTGGTTACACTCGTAATGGTGAAACAGATACATTGAACTTCGGTATTCAAGCGGAAGTTTGGTTCTAGGTTATCTATGTAGATTTACTGTCCTTCTTTGGAGAGAGCATTGCTCTCTCCTTTTTTAATATTGGTGAAGGAATACCATGAAAGTTGTAACCCAAATTATAATAGCCTTTGTTAGTGTTCTATTGATTCTTACATTGACGAACTCATTCGTAATCTATCATTCAGATTCAGCGAAGGATGACATTGAGTTTGCAATCAATAAATCGCTTTCTTTGAATGAAGTAGCCAGTCAGCTACAAAGTGAAAGTCAAAATATTGATATTCAACTGTCAACTGTTATGAATGCTAATGATACCAATGTTATTGATAATGAAATTTTTTATTTACATGAGAAAATGGATGATTTTATCAGTTCGTTGTCTTCATCTCATCTTGCTGATGTGAATTATCTAGAAAATATTGCCGATGATTTAAAGGAAGTTATTGAACAAAAAATATCAATTAAAAAATTAGTCCTTGATAAAGAAAATAAAATAAAAACAGATCGAAATGAAATGGAAAATATTTCCGTTTCATCGGCTATTATAATTAAACGAACATTGACAATGTCTAATGAGCTTGATGAGTTTTTAATTAAAGATATAGAGTCATATCTCGAAAAAATAAACGCATCCATAGCAATGACGAATAAGATTTTGTTTGTCGATGATGAAGTCGAAGCAAAAACAATTGTCAACCAGATGAATAACCTCAAAAGTCTAATTGAGGATGATGAAGAGTTTCTTTATGAAGAATTACCATCGATTAGAAATGAAAAAGATTATATAAGTTCGAATGATAAGTTAATGAGAATCCTCTTTTCTGAAAATAGCATTCCTCAGTCTAAGTTAAATGTCATACGGTATAATGATGAACTTGAACAGTTAAATGTTAATTATCTTGAAAAGAAAGAAGAATTGTCGAGAAAATTAATCGAACTCAGAAACGACGCAAGTAAAAGTAACGAGGTCGTAAAGAAAGATATCTCTATAACACTTGATTCCATTGTTAAAATTCAGCTAGTGTCCTTATTCCTTTGTTGTACTGTTATTGTTGTTTCAGCTTGTATTTTAGCAAGGAAAATAAAAACGCCAATCAATTATTTACTTGATGTGCTTCAAGGGTTAATTAAAGGGAATTATTCCCAATCTGTGACTTGCCAGGGGTGGAGTCTTGAGTTTTCTTTACTTATTAACCAATTAAATGAAGTAATTGTTACTAACAGAGAATTGATAAATAAAGTAAAATCGAACAATTTGAGTATATTCTCATCAAGTGAAGATAATGCACGTTGTGTAGACAACCTGCGGGGTCTTAACAATAGTCAAGTATTAGCTGTACATTCTATATCAGCAGCCTCTGAACAGTTAGAACAAACAAGTAAAGAAACGGAAATTTATATAAAAAACACGAGAAATCATACGCGAGGAATAAGTAATTCTGTTGATGATGCCATTTGCTTAATCGATGGCAGTGTGGATGGAAATGACTTGTTGAGCGAGATGATTAGAGAAAGTTCACTGACTATTTCAGAGGTTGAATTTAGGACGAAAGATATTAGAAATATTGTCGATGTTATTAATGATATTGCTAGCCAAACGAATTTGTTGGCACTCAATGCTGCTATTGAGGCCGCTAGGGCAGGAAGTTATGGGCGAGGGTTTTCTGTTGTATCTGATGAAGTCAGTAATTTGGCCAAACAAACAACGCAATCCACCAATAAAATACAAAAACTAATTGAAGCATTGAATATGGCTAGTTCTAATGCTGTAGAAAGCATGTCTGTTTGTACTGAACAAATGAAAAAAAATTCAAAGGACTTACAGCAAACTAAAGCGGCAATATCTGATATTAGTGAACATGTCTCGGAGTTAGTTCAACAGACAGATATTGTTGCTCAATATGCTCAGGAGCAGTTCCAATCATGTGGACATATTGCGAATTCAGTTTCTTCTGTTGTTCTAGGGTTTGATAAGAGTATCGAATATTTAGATAACGTTTCTGGAGCGAGTCATAGCTTATTAAGATTATCTAATGGTCAGAAAAAAGAGCTAAATAAATTTCTAACGTAATTGGTTTTTATTGTTGATGTTATTTTATTTTGAGGTGAGAGTATGATTGAAATTAAAGGTGTGATTAAGAACTACGAATGGGGTGGTCATCATTACATTTCCATGATGACAGATTCAGATTTATCCGATATGCCTATGGCAGAGTTGTGGCTTGGCGATCATAAATCTGGTTCTTCTATGCTTGTTGACGGATCATCGCTTTCAAAATGGATAGAAGCTTCCCCTGAATATCGTCTAGGTAAAAAGTTGGTTCAACGTTTTGGTACTCAACTGCCATATTTGTTTAAAATCCTTGATGTTAAGGAGCCTTTATCTATTCAAGTTCATCCCACACTCGAGCAGGCTAAACAGGGATTTCTTCGAGAGCACTCTCTTGGAATTCCGGTTCAATTGAGAAGTTATATGGATGAGAACCATAAGCCGGAGCTGATGCTCGCACTTTCCGATTTCTATCTGCTACATGGATTTCGTAACGTTACGGAATCTTTGAATGAACTTAGTTTGTTTAAGTCTTTCGACCCGTTAGTTCGCTTGTATTCAGATCTAGGGATTCAAGGGTTTGTATCGTCAATTTTCGCGTTGCCAGCGGATAGGATCAGGTCTTTGCTTCTTCCTGTGATTGAGCAGTATCGCAACGCTTATCATCAAAATGAAATTTCTAAATCCGAGCCACTTTTTTGGTTTATGAGATCGGTAGAAATTATTCAGAAAAAAGCTAGACCGCTTGACCCTGGTTTGATCATGATTTTTATTATGAACCTGATGTATGTTCCAAAAGGTGGCGTTGTTTTTCAGGATGCTGGGGTGCCGCATGCTTATCTTGAAGGCCAGAATCTTGAGTTAATGGCGAATTCAGACAACGTAGTGCGCTGTGGGCTTACGCCTAAGCATATTGATATCCAAGAACTGCTGGCTATCACTAAATTTTCTCCAATTGTGCCGAAGACTTTAGCCGGTAAACCGAGTTTGGATGGAGGATTAGATTACATTGTAGAATCAGATGATTTCCAACTAAGAGAATATCGACTAGATAAGGGTCAATCGCTTACTACTCCGGATGAGCTGGGAGCTTGTATTTGGTTTGTTCTAAGTGGAGAAATTAGACTCGGAAATCATCACCATTATTCTCGCTCTGGTAGTGCTTTCTATCAACGTCCAGAAGAAGTCAATGTTATCCATGCAACTTCAGATGCTTTGATTTATCGAGCTTCTGTGTCAGCCAGAGTTTTTTCTTAATTCAATTCATTTATGTCGGATCAGCAATAGGGCCTTAGCCTTCTCCGATGTTAAGACACAGCAAGTCACCAGCTAAAACGCCAGCAGTATAGCTGGCGTTTTAGTATCTAGTTTATCTTCTTTAGTAGACAGGTTTAAGAAACTCGATGTCTTCAATGTAGATTGAACCGTTCAGTGGGAATTTATCACCGACAATACAAACAAACATGTCAGGTAATTTCTTGGATAGGTCCCCTAAGTTGATTTCTACGACTTGTTTATAAAAATATTGACCACCCATTTTCACTTTATCTAGGTCTTTAACTTTAACTCGATGTTTGTCAGCATCGAGCTTAACCCAACCATCACCGAGAGCAGCATAAGGTCTCAGGCCACCTTTATCGTCGTTGTTGACGGGAACGTAGAGTGTGTAGCGCATCTTGGTATGTTGTGAAAAATTAGAAACTGCTTGGTTTCGAATCTTGAGCTCTTCCCAGTCATGTTTACCAGACCAATCTACATTGAGTTGTAGCATTGGCTTGCCCAATTTTTCAGATACTTCAATCGCGGGAGTATTCCAACTGGCTTGCCATGTGCCGTCTTTTTGCCATCCTTGAGTTGTGCGATCACTAAAATCGTATTTAGTCTCGACTTCATATCCCTTAATTGGTCGATTAATGTCAACGCTTGCTTTATCGGTTTGACGCTCACCTTCAGCAAATGTTGCGACGGTGATAAATGTTTTGGCTCCATACCCAATATCGGCAGAAACCAAATTTGCTTCAAAATATCCGTCGCCATTGGTATCAACCATATCTACAGTTAAATCATTCTCCGGAATTCTTAGCTGCATTTTTGTGATTTCATTGCCTAGCTTAGGCATTGGATAACTGCGCGCAGTAAACGTTGGTTCAGATATCTTCATTCCGTCAATTGGATACGTGAGATACACGGTGTCTTTTGTTGAGTATTCCACTCCTCTCATTTGCTTCGAATGGTTGGTGAGGATCTGTGCCGTGCGACCACCATCATTTAAGATTCTAAAGCCATCATAATCAGGGTACAGGTTATTGGGTTGATCGGGGTCTGTACTGGTTAAAATCCAAAACATACTGCCAGCTAGGCCTGCTTGATAGGCTGTATTTGTCCATTTATGATAGATGAAGTCTCGATTCTGTGGCTCATTCTTGCCAATGCCATACTCTTCAAGTACAGCCGGTTTGTTAGCTTTCTTCGCTGCTTTTGCATGCTCCTTGATCCACTGGGTTCCCCATTCTTCGGCGTTATGTTTTCCCCAGTGTTCAGGGTACAAATGGAATGTACCGTAGTTGATATTGGGCAGCGTGATGATACGTTCCCAATCGACACCTTCACCGCCATTATATGTCCAGTCTGTATTGCCTTCGCGGTTGAAAAAGCCTTCAGACCCTAGAGCGATCAATTGATGCGGTGCAAGCTCTCGAACAAAGTCACTCATCTCTTTGGTCCAATTAAGCAGCAACTCACCCGTGTTATCTGATTGTGCTCTAGGTTCGTTTGCCAGCTCCCAAGTTAAGATGGTTGGTTCGTCTTTATTGATAATACCTGTATAGCGGTTTTTATGTTCTATGAGATGTTTTACGTAGTTTTTATAGGCGTCTTTAATATTGATGTCTTTGTAAAAATCATCATGATGAGTGCCGTTAAACCAGTCGACATATTGTTGCATTCCACCAAAATCGCCCCAGTTATTCGTCAGTACGATAATCACCCGAATACCACGTTTCTTCGCCTCTGAAACTGTATAGTCCAGTTTCTCTAAAGCGCTTTTAACGCCGGCCGGTGGGGTATATATTCCTGGTTCGGGTTGCATGGTATGCCCATGGCTAACTCCTTCCATAAATCCCCAAACGCGTATGGTGTTCAGTCCCATGTCTTTTGCATCGTCTAAGACGGAATCAATCATGTCATGCGATGCATAATGCATGTAGTAATTGTTCGTGCCAACGATACGAAATGGTTGCCCGCCAACCATGAATGATTGGCCTTGTTGGACAACAAAATTGTTCATTGAGTCGGTAGGAAAGGGATGTGTTGATGTGACCCCACCACCACTACAACCTGCAATGATCGTCAATAGGGGTAGAGCATAGCGGATGTTCTGCATACATAGTCCTTTTTAATGTTTGTATTTTGACGATGCTATTGTCCTCAAAACTCGATGCAAAATTAATGGTAACGTTTCGATTATGTGTTTTACTTCAATAAATATGACGCTTTGTGACTGCCGTCTCAATTTAATCATTGTTATGGCTAATTAACTATGATGCTGTTTTTATTGAATTTAATTAAATTTTTATTACTAAACTCTGAATCTTGTGGTGATTTTGCTCACGTATCAATGCATTTCAACTAGATTAATAAAATCGTAACGTTAATATTTAGGCAAACAAAACAACCAAGTATCGGCTTTGATACACATGGAGATAGAGAATGAAATCATTTGTACCCACAATTACAAAGACACTCATCGTCGGAGCAATCACGCTCGGGACTAATGGTATGGCACATGCTGTCGTGACCGATGGGATCAATCAAGCTCTAGTGAAAGGATCAATTACGTTCTATACGAACCGTACTGACCTTGTTGAGGCGGGAGTCTATAAGCGATATGAGAAAGAGTTTAAAGATATCTATCCCAACGTTACTGAAGTGAAAGTGATTGGTTTTGCTGACTATCAAGGCGGTTTACGTCCAAGGATGAATACCGGTGATTATGGTGACCTCGTTCTGATTCTTCCTTCTGTTCCTTCAGAACAATATGGAAATTTCTATGAACCCTTGAACGCCCTTTATTCACCGGAACAAGTTTATTTTTATGATGCTTGGGAGAACAATGGCAATGCGTATGGCATCTCAATGGGTAACTCGGTTGAAGGTCTAGTTTACAATAAAGAAGTTCTTGAGAAAGCTGGCGTTGAAGTGCCAATTAAGACGCTATCTGACTTTTTTGATGCGGCACAAAAGATCAAAGCAAATGGTCAGATCCCGCTCTATATCAATTTTGGTGCTCAATGGCCGCTCCAACAATGGGATAAATTCCCATTGGTTGTGGAAGGTAACGATGGTGTATATGAACGAATGCTTACTCAGGATAAGCCGTTTTCAGGTGACACTGCTTACAACAAATCATTGAGTGTACTTAAAAAGTTAATCGATGATGGGTTGACTGAAAAGGACTTGATGACGAATTCTTGGGAAGACTCCAAGAATGCTATCGCAAAAGGTGATGCGGGTATGTATTACCTAGGCAACTGGGTTATCCCTCAAGTGATTGAGCGTGGCGCTGCGTCGAACAACATCGGTTTCATGCCAATGCCTTCAAATGATAAAGGTGAGTTGAATGCGCAAATGAATCACGACTGGGGTTACGCTGTTAGTAAGTTTTCAAATAACAAAGAGACAGCTAAGGCTTATCTTAAATATCTGATTGAAGATTCAGATTTCGAGAAAATTGCAGGCTTTATTCCTACATTAAAAAGCAAGAAACCATCTTTAGAACAGCTCAATGAATATATGAGTTATGAACCTCATGTAATTCAAACTCCTGTTAACTCATCGACATTTATTGAAGTAACTAATCGCTCGAAAATCGATTTCTATTCAGGCGGATATATTCAAGATGTGATTACATCTAAAAACTTTAATGAAGCTCTTGAAAAGTTGGACTCACGTTGGGAGCGCGCTAAAAAACGGGTAATGAAGTAGTTTAAATTGCGGCAGCATAAATTGGCTTATAGCCAAGGTCGTTCGGGGGAGCGGCCTTTTTTTTAAATTTTTCTGAGTATTTTCTATATAGTTGTTGGAAAGACACTTAGAACGAACTAACGTTATAATCTAAGGATATAGAAATGAAATATTTTAATTTTTGCATAGTAACGCTTTTATTTTTATTTTCTAATACGGTTTTTGCTGGGCTTTATGTTTCTGGCAGTGTGCTTTATGAATACAATGGAATCCCATTTAAGATCCGAGGCATTAATCACGCTCATGCTTGGTATGCAGATAAGCTAGAAACTGCATTGCAGGGAATATCGTTAACAGGAGCTAATACGGTGAGGATCGTATTGAGCAACGGACATCGATGGAATAAGACTAGTGCCGAAGAGGTTGGCAATATTATCCAACTAGCTAAATCATACAACTTGATTGCAGTCTTAGAGGTGCATGATACGACAGGTTACGGTGAAGAAAGCAGCGCAGCTGATTTGAATTCTGCGGCGGATTATTGGATCGAAATTAAAGAAAAACTAATTGGTGAAGAAAACTACGTTATTATTAACTTAGGCAATGAACCGTTCGGTAATGGAATCATTAGTAGTGATTGGGTAAAGGCACATAAAGATGCAATTAACCGGTTAAGAAGTGAAGGTATGAATCATGTCATCATGGTCGATGCACCGAATTGGGGACAAGATTGGCAAAATATAATGTTAGATAATGCCACCTCGATTTTAGATTCAGATCCTTTACATAATATAATTTTTAGTGTGCATATGTATGAAGTTTACGGCGATTATAGCACTGTAAATAATTATATCTCGTCTTTTGTCAATAAAGGACTCTCTCTTGTTGTGGGTGAATTTGCGGCGACACATAAAGGGTCTAATGTAGATGAAAGCGCTATCATGGAACGAACAGAAACATTAAGTTTAGGATATATCGGTTGGTCGTGGTCAGGAAATGATGATTCGACAGCTGATTTGGATATTGTCAATAATTGGAATAATGATTCTTATACGAAGTGGGGTAATACATTAATCAATGGCGAAAATGGAATAAAATCGACTTCTCAGATCGCAACAGTTTTTACGTGTAAAGATGATTGTTCTGGCGAAAGTACTCAGTATCCCATTTGTAGTTCATCTTCCCTTGACCCTGATGGGGATGGTTGGGGGTGGGAAAATGAGCAAAGCTGTATCGTTCAAGACTCAAATGAAACCGCTCCTAATGGTTATGCTTATTGTTCATCTGAATCATCTGATCCAGATGGTGACGGTTGGGGATGGGAAAATAACGAATCGTGTGTTGTGAAAGGTTCTAACGCAGATTATTGATTAGCGTATTCTCGACATGGCTAGTTGTAGTTCATAGGCATCCTTTTAAGTATGCAGGATGCTTATGGACTGAGACATTCAACAACGATGACTGTGGAAATGTATTAGGAATATGCTCATATAGGCTTTGAGTATTCATACTGCGGTGTTTTCGGTCACTATTCAGCGGCCGGGAGGGCTAGCTGGAATGGAAAGCAAGAGTTAATGCCCCACTCCTTGTTTGGGATGTATCACGCTAATGAACCGCAAAATGACTTTTCTTAGTGGCGCAACGCTACCACCGTTCTATTCGTCGATTTCAACAGACTGAATGATGTTTAGTTCATTCGAGTAATGAAGGTTTGTTCGTCGTTCACAAACGCCACAAAGCCGCCATGATAGATAAACACTCGGCCACGCCCTTCAACGAGGCAGGCAAGTTGTGGGTTCAAATCTTCGTCGTTATCTTCGCTTTGAAATGTGCCGGTATCGGTGATGACGCCGAGCAGTGCCGGCAAATACCCGTAAGCGCGCTTGGCTTGGTCAATGAGGCTTAATTCGCTGGTGGTCGAGAAGTATGTGGGGATGGCACCAGCATCTTCGATGAATAGCGGTTTTAGTTCTTCAAAGGCTGTGATCACCAGCCAGTCGATGTCGTTCACGTGGTGGATAAACATGGTGTTTCTCGGTCATTCTGATGCGGCGATGTTATCACTATCAGGCAAGAACGTCGTAGGGATTTAGTCAGGCGCGGCGGCATCCTTGTTTTTGAGCATGCATTTAGAGCATCGGTGACGCGGGAACCCCGCTCATACCAATATCTTTCATGTACTTCTCAGGAAGTTTGCTGAGTGCCGCTTTAAGTGCATTAAAGCACAATGGGTCGATGGCCGTCCCCACATTTTCTTCCATGATTTCTAATGTTTTGGGAATTGGAATCGCTCCTCGATAAGGGCGTTCAGCCGTAATGGCGTCAAAAATATCTGCTGTCGTAATAATCCGTGTCATCATCGAAATTTCATCAGCAACCAATTGATCGGGATAGCCTGTGCCATCTAATTTTTCATGATGAGCCGCGGCCATTTTGGCAAACTGTTTTAACGGGGATATTTTTTCAATGATCTCTCGGGTAAACACCGCGTGATTTTGTATTTTCGCCCACTCGTCATCATCCAACTTCCCAGGTTTGTCCAAAATCGTGTTACTGACTCCGAGTTTTCCTAGATCATGTAAGAGTGCTGCTCGTTTTAGCCATAGTCGATCTTCTGCGTCTATCTTGAGTTCTTCGGCGATGAGCGTACTAAAAATAGCGACTCTAGAGCTGTGTCCGGAGGTAAAAGGACTCTTGGCATCAATGATTTTTCCGAAAGCCGTCACAATTCGATCGAAATAATCATCATCTAATGGAATCATCGCTTGGGCGGGTGACACAGACAGAACAAAAGGGACGATGGATGAGGCATTGAGTGCGCTGATGAAATCAGGATTGTCTTTCAACTGCTTAGCCATTACGACTAAGTGAGGATCTAGCCAGTTTCCGGAACGACTTTCGAGTTCAGAAAATGCGATACTCAAATCATGTTCACGTTGAAAAACATCCATCACTTGAGCGAGCAGGGCAATTCTTGAAAATAATGGGATGTGATCACGCACTAATCCATCAGGACGACCTGAACCGTCCCAGTGCTCGTCCAAATGTTGTATTCCTTGAGCCACACTTTCACTGAACAAAAGCTCACGAGCAACTTCAGCCCCTTTTGTACAACGCGTTTGAATCAGTTCTTGAGCATAATCTTTACCATTTTTCAAAATATCAATCGTGGTAGAGATACGCTTACGCCAATGTTCACCCGAGCCTGCATTTTTCAGGACGAAATTAATCGCACTCGTCAGGCTAGTACCGGCCGTTTTATATTGTTGTTTAAATGTCAGATCATCGGTGGCGTAGAGTTCACAGATTCGAGCGGCATTGCTGCTGCAGCCAGCATCTTTGAGAAGTAACGTAAAATACAGGTCATGAAGCTCCGATGATGAGAGGTTCATTCGCTCACCAATATGCATGCCAATCCAGCAGCAACGCATACTGTGCTCTGGGGGCTGTCCTTCGGTCATATCTAGCGCCACTGTCAATGAAGAAACCAGCTCGGCCAAAGGCATATTGAGATTCGAACCTTGTAATAACATCGCACGCGACTCATCAAGACATAAATAAAAAATATAGTGCAACCTTGCATTGTCATCGAATGACAAACAAACAATAAAAACGCTGTCGTGGATTCATAAGTGCAATTTTGAGCGTTCAGTCACGGGAATGATGAGCGGGTGATTGCATGCGAAGTTTCAGGCATTTGGCCGCTTCGATGATGAAAGGGTGCTGACCTCGATGGTCAAGAGGCAAGGATTAGAAATTCCTGATGAGCAGGGAACTCATCAGGCGGGAACGATTAATCGTCGTGTGGGTAATATTGATAGCGGTAGTCGATGGTCAAGACGCTTTGAAATTCAATTTGACCGTTTTGCTCTGCAACCGGTTTGACGCTGCGTCGAATTTGGCTGATCCGCACGCTTTTGCTGTCTACGTTGTCATCGTAGATGGGCAGCACTTTGAGCAGTTCTTGCGAGGGCATTGCTTTTAGGTTGGCCATCATGGCCTCGCCGGCTTCGGCGGCTTGCTGTTGTGTCTGGTAACTGGCGGTACTCAAATTGGTTTGTGGGGCACCGAAACGCATTCCGGAAAGCGCAACGCTACTAAACAACATGGCGGCAAGCAGCAGAATGATCTTCTTCATACTTACTCCATTCAAGTTTCAATTTACGTCGTTATTGTCTTCGTGATCCGCTGGGGCGGTGTTAGCAAAAGGTCAAAAGATCAGCAAATTATCCACAGATAGCACGTGGTGTTGTGATAATTATCACATTCAATGTGGCCCGTCATTCCCCGCGATTCGGCGGCATAAGTGCAGAATGGGTTCAAATTCTCGACAGACAAATTTCATTAAAATTGATCCAAGTCAAGTGTGGTTCGAATGGGGACACGTGACGCACGCGAAAGTTGCATTAGATAATTGTTTTTTAATTGCAATAAAAAGTGATGAACCCTGCATTTTCTCACTATTTGTAGCAATAAATTTTACAAATTGATTTCCATCAAAAATGTGTGGTCTCTCTGTGCTACTGTGCGCCACATAAGAATTACAAACTCTAGCCCAAGAAAAAGGAAATCAAATAATGAAAAAAACACTTTGTGGACTTGCTGTACTTTCAGCGTTGGCTTCAGCAAACGTTCTGGCTCATCAAGAAGGTGACTTTATTGTTCGTGCTGGTTTAGCGTCAGTCGTCCCAAATGACAGCAGTGATAAAATTCTGGGTAGCCAAGAAGAGCTGAAAGTGGATAGCAACACACAGTTAGGCTTGACGCTGGGTTACATGATCACCAACAACATCAGTTTTGAAGTGCTGGCCGCGTCTCCTTTCTCTCACGATATTTCGACGGACCTAGGCGGTCTGGGTAAAATCGGTGAGACTAAACATCTACCGCCAACATTCATGCTGCAATACTACTTCGGTGAGCCTCAGTCTGATTTCCGTCCATACGTGGGTGCGGGTATCAACTACACCGTGTTCTTCGACGAGAAATTCAATAGCACCGGTGAAGGCGCAGGTTTGAGCGACCTGAAACTGGATGACTCTTGGGGTCTGGCGGCGAACATCGGTATGGACTACAAGATCAACGACAACTGGTTCCTGAACGCATCAGCGTGGTACGCCAACATCGAAACCACCGCGAAATACAAAGCAGGCGGCACATCATACTCAACTGATGTGAAAATCAACCCATGGGTCTTCATGATCGCAGGTGGTTATAAGTTCTGATTTTTAATCGATATTTTTATTGGAAAGGGCAGCGATAGCTGCCCTTTTTTTGTGCCTGTCAGGACTAAATTTATTGATAAAGATGTGTATGCCTTTGTTTGCATATATTTATCAATTGAATATAAACTTTTGATTGATAAGCCGGATTTTCCTGATGGGTTTATCAATGCTCCCTCATTCCATGGTGTGACTGTCAGTTTTCTTGAACATCGGGCGCAAATTATTTTTTTGCCCGAGTGGCGAGCTGGATTTTCTTGTTCCACTTTCAATGGGCGACGAATGTCGCAGGTCAACAGATGCCAATTGAATCAAGGCAATCTACCTATTTTCACACTCTCTAGGAATGAGAAATGAAAACATTACAACGTCAAGTTAAAGGCTTACTCGCAGTCGGTACGGTGATGGCTTTCCCGGTTTCGGCAGCGCAATGGGTCGCCGTCGAAGACAGTGGTCAGTTTCAGCAAACATTAGTGGCACAAAAAGGCAGCATCGTCACGCCAGCCAATGGCTATCAGGCCATCAAAACCATTCAACTGCCCAACGGAAAAGTGAAAGTGCGTTATCAGCAGTTGTATCACGGCGTTCCGGTGTTCAACACGGCGGTGGTTTCGACCGAATCGAGTAAAGGGATCACCAAAGTGCAGGGCATGATGGCACAGGGCATTGAAGCCGATGTTGCCACCGTTAAGCCGACGCTCGATGAGAAGCAGGCCATCGCCAAAGCGGCAGACAATTTTAGCGCTGCCAACGCGTCATTTGCGGGGCAGGATCTGCCGATGGAAAATCAATCGGCGGTATTGATGGTGCGCTTGGATGACCAGCAGCAGGCACAACTGGTGTATCTGGTGAACTTCTTTGTGGCGTCCGATACGCCTGCGCGTCCTTTCTACTTCATTGATGCCAACAGTGGTGATGTGGTGAAACAGTGGGATGGTTTGGCGCACGCGGAAGCGACGGGCACCGGCCCTGGCGGTAACCAGAAAACAGGTATGTATCAATATGGCACCGATTATCCGGGATTTGCGGTGAGTAAAACCGGTTCAACCTGTACCATGTTGAGTTCTGCGGTCAAAACCGTAGATCTAAAGAACAAAACATCAGGCACGACAGCCTACAGCTACGACTGTAACAACAGCAGTAACTACAACGATTACAAAGCGGTGAATGGTGCCTATTCGCCGCTCAATGACGCCCACTACTTCGGTAAAGTGGTGTTCGACATGTACAACGATTGGTTGAATACCTCGCCGCTGACGTTTCAACTAACCATGCGTGTGCATTACGGCAGCAATTATGAGAACGCGTTCTGGGATGGCTCTGCCATGACGTTTGGTGACGGCTATTCAACCTTTTATCCGCTGGTGGACATCAACGTGAGTGCGCACGAAGTTAGTCATGGCTTTACTGAGCAGAACTCAGGGCTGGTATATGAAGGTATGTCAGGCGGTATCAACGAAGCCTACTCGGACATCGCGGGCGAAGCGGCGGAATACTACATGCGCGGTTCGGTAGACTGGGTGGTCGGCAGCGACATCTTTAAGTCGTCCGGCGGCCTGCGCTACTTCGATACGCCGTCGAAAGATGGCAGCTCGATTGATCACGCTTCTCAGTATTACAGTGGCATCGACGTGCACCATTCAAGCGGTGTGTTCAACCGTGCGTTCTACTTGCTTTCGAACAAACAAGGTTGGGATGTGCGCAAAGGTTTTGAAGTGTTTGCCGTGGCAAACCAACTCTACTGGACGCCAAACAGCACCTTTGATGAAGGCGCGTGTGGTGTGGTGAAAGCTGCGCAAGATTTGGGCTACAACGTCAATGATGTGACTGCGGCCTTTACCACGGTTGGCGTGAACTCGTCATGTTCTGTGGATTCTGGCAATGAACTTGTCAAAGGCCAACCCGTGACTGGCCTTTCTGGTTCTGCGGGCTCTGAATCGTTCTACACCTTTACGGTGAACAGCGCGACAACCGCGACGGTATCGATCAGTTCTGGTTCGGGTGATGTGGACCTGTACGTGAAAGCGGGCAGTAAACCAACCACCAATTCTTGGGATTGCCGTCCATATCGTTCGGGCAATAACGAGCAGTGTTCGATCTCGGCTGTTGCTGGCACCACGTATCACGTGATGCTGAAAGGCTACAGCGCCTACTCAGGTGTGACGCTGCGTCTGGACTAATTGCTAATCCCTTGTTATTTCCCTTAAGAAAAAGCGCACTCCCAGAGTGCGCTTTATTTTTTCTTTGGATGGCTGAGTTAACGGCCGACAAACGCAACCACAACTTTGTCATCGCCCAGCGTACGCGAGAACACATACGCATTTTTTTGTTCGATGACTTGATGTTCGCCTCCACCAATGGCCGGATGGCGGTGACGGAACTGGCCGACAGTTTGCCAATGGCTCAGCAGCACTTGGCGATCGGCATCCAAATCCCAGTTCATGCTAGAGCGAGTGCCCTGATGGAAATCATCGGCATAAGGGCCAACTTCTCGTGCGACTTCATCACCGTAATAGACTTGCACCGCGCCCGGAGTGAGCAGTAACGCATTGGCTGCGTTCCGCTGCATGTCGAGCGATTTGAAACGGCCATAGAATAGCTCGGTATCGTGCGAAGACATGTAGCTGACCGGGTTGAAATCGGGGTACTTCGCCAGCGTTTCGGCATAGTCGCGGTACACCATCGCCATTTGGCTCAGACACGCTGCGCCGGTATCCATGCGTTTTTGAATGTCGAAGTTGATCAGCGCGTCAAACCCATCATCGAAGTAAGGGCTGCGGTAAGCGCGATGGCCCCACACTTCACCCATCATCCAAAATGGTTCGCCTTGTTGGCCATTGGCGGCACGCCATTCATCGAGGCTTTCACTCGCTTTCTGTTTCAGGCGCTTCCACACATCCCCTTCCACGTGTTTCACGGTATCCACGCGGTAGCCATCCACGCCAAAGCGTTTTACCCAGTCGCTTTGCCATTCAATCAAGTAATCCGATACGGTGTAGTTGTCTTTCGCGACCACGCGAGTGCCCGGGTTGTTGAGCAGCCATTTGGGCGGCGTCACGTAGTCAGTCGATTCGGTGCGAAAATCGGGCAACCCAGCCAGTGACATGGTGATGTCGCTAGAGCCCGGTTTGGGATAACCGGGAAGGCCCGCACGAACCCAATCGCCGCCCCACCAATCGCGCCAATGGTTGCTTTGGTAGTTGATGTTTTGGTGGAAGCTGTGCCAGTTTTCACCGGCTTGAGGCGCCCAATCGGCCCAGTTTTTCGGTAAGTTACGTGGGTTGACCACGTCAACGCCGTCGAATTGCAAATCAGCCAGCGTCGCATAACCGGTGTGGTTAATCACCGCATCCAACAGCACTTTCATGCCACGTTTGTGCGCCTCAGTGACCAATGTTTTCAGGTCGTCATCCACCCCGAAGTTTTCATCGATTTTGGTGAAATCACGCGTCCAGTAGCCGTGATAGGCGTAAAACGGAAACGAGCCGCTGTCGCCGCCGCCAACAAAGCCGCGCACCTGCTCAACAATCGGAGAGAGCCAGATGGCGTCGGTGCCAAGGCTCTTGATGTAATCAAGCTTGGCGATTACGCCTTTTAAGTCGCCGCCATGAAAGGTGCCGACTTCATCTTTGCCATCGCTTTTGCGGCCATAGCTGTGATCGTTGCTTGGGTCGCCGTTCTTAAAGCGGTCAACCATCACAAAGTAAATGTTGGCGTTCCGATAGGTAAAGGGTTGCGCTTTGGCTTCCACCGGCTCTAACAACACCAAACCGCCGCTGGTTTTTGATGGGGTGAGCGTGACTTTGCCCTGCTGTACAGTGACGACTTGTTGGGTAAAGGCATCTTTGAGTTGGGTGCCATCGGCGTAGGTGTTACCCAGCGCCAGCGTCACATCGCCCCCTTGGTACACTTCACAGGTGACATTCGGAATCGGGCGTTTGAATTCGGTTTTGGTTGAGGTCGTGGCCTGACGTACAAACGTCAGCGTATGAGCCTTGGCGTCATAACTAAACGCGTATTGTCCCGTAAAACGAATTTTTAGCGGCAGTTCAGTTGCGCTGCCACAATTAAGCGCGATGGGTGAGTTGAATTTAACGCGTTGATCGGCGGGCGCCTCACATTGACCCTCGACGCCGGTGATACGCAGCGTGTAGTCATCTTTGGTGAGTGGAATGACCAGCGGCTCTTCGCTACTGAGCGGAAAATCGCGGCTGTTGGTGGTGGTGGATATGGCCAAGTTGGGCGAGGCCATGACGGTCGGCGCCACAGCGAGTAACGCCAGTGTTAGGGTGCTGAGTTTCATACTCTATCAAGTCCTTGTTTCATCGTCCCTGACTACAGAGGTCTCGCTCAACCAACGCAAAGCGGTAGCCATTACTTTGCCGTTGAGGTCACGAAATTCAGTAGGTTGGGCTGTGTTGGAATTATTCATGTTCCACATTACCTCGTCTATTTTGTCGACACATCATTCTCAAACCTACGCCCCAAGAGCTTGAACTGACTCACGTTTTATCGTTTTAGGGCGTAGATCGTCGGGCGCTTGTTTTGGTGTCTGATTGGCGGCACACTGGCGTCAAAGAGGAGAAGCCCATGAATAAATGGCACTGGATGAGTGTGGCGGTGATGGGGTGTTGGAGCCTCACGTCAGTCGCGGCGCATCCGGACTTTCTGCAGCCTTATCTGGCGGGACAAGCGGTAACTGAGGTGGCGTTTTCTGAGCGCAGCGAGTGGATGGAATGCAGTGCGATGCCGTCGGTGAATGCGTGGTGCAGCGAGCCGTTTGCCTATTATGCGACCCCAGTGTGGGCGGAGGTGACGTTTCACCCAGATCATCGCAGTGAGATGGTGCTGCACGCCGATTACAGCCAGCATCACTGGAGCCAATTGCAGCTTGGGTTACGCAAAGATGGCTTTCAGCTTCAAAACGCTCAACTGGCGCAGGCCCGCTTTGATGTGGCGCAGCAGCGGCAAACACAAAGCTGGCAAGACATGGATAAAGCGTTGGTGCTGTTTCTCAACCAACAGGCGCGGGCGTTCCCTAAAACGCTGACATGGCAGCATCAAGACGCGCAAGCCACGTTGTTCACCGATGGTGTGGCGATGTCGCTTACTTTGACGCGGACGGCGTTCGCTCCTTAGGGTGGCGCTGCAAAAATGCCGCCATGGCCGCTTCGTCGAGATAGCCATCGGCTTTTTTATGCGCGCGTAAGTATTGATATCCCGAGATGATCAGTCGCTGCTGCTCTTGCTCGTCAAGAGGCAGCGCATTTCCGGTGACGTATTGATGCGCCAGCGCGTAGGCGTCCATATCTACCACTTCAGCTTGGCGATACAAGTAACCGCAACCGGTCGCCAGCCATTCCAATGAGCAATTGGCGCGCATCGCAATCTGATTCGCTTTAGTCAGGCTCGGCTCACTGCCTTTGAGATATTTGCGAATCAAGCCTTCCGACAGCTCGACGCGACGCGCAAATCCGCTGATACTTTCTTCGCCAATTAATATTTGTAAACGTGTCGCAAAACTCACAACTTCGTACTCCAGTTCGAACTTCTCCAGTCTATCCGTTGAGGTAGCTGGGAAACAAGCTTAGGATGTTGGCCAAAGAGAGAAAAGGAGTAAAACCATGGTTGCGAAAGTCACGATTGCCTCTCAAGGCCCGGAATTTTCTGAGCTAGTACAAGGATACTGGCGTCTGGGCGAATGGGGGATGACACCGCAAGAACGTTTGACCTTCCTGAAGCAGCACCTCGAGCTTGGGATCACCACAGTTGATCACGCCGATATATACGGCAACTACGCGTGTGAGCAACTGTTCGGTGAAGCGTTGGCGTTGGAACCGTCTTTGCGTGAACAGATGCAGATCGTCACCAAGTGTGACATCAAGCTGTGCAGCGCTCAATTCCCTGAACGTACGATCAATCATTACGACACCAGTGCCGCGCACATTTACCAATCGGTGAACAACTCGCTGGAACGCTTGGGTGTCAATGACATTGATGTGCTGTTGATTCACCGCCCAGATGTGCTGATGGATGCCGATGAAGTGGCCGAGGCGTTTGCTGAACTGCATAAAGTGGGCAAAGTGAAACACTTCGGTGTGTCGAACTTCACGCCAGCGCAGTTTGATTTACTGCAATCGCGTTTGGGCAAACCACTGGTAACCAATCAGGTGGAAATCAACCCGCTGAACTTTGACGTCGCCCATGATGGCACGCTGGATCAAATGCAGATGCTGCGCACGCGTCCGATGGCGTGGTCTTGTTTAGGCGGCGGCGCTATCTTTAACGGTGAATCTGAGCAGGCGAAACGAGTGCGTGCGGTGTTAGAAACGCTGCGTGAAGAGTTAGGCGCTGCAAGCATTGACCAAGTGATTTACGCGTGGGTACGCGCACTGCCATCGAAACCGCTGCCCATCATCGGCTCGGGTAAAATCGAGCGTGTACAAGCCGCGGTGGATGCATTGGATCTGACACTGACTCGCGAACAGTGGTATCGCGTGTGGGTGGCGTCGAAAGGTCATGGCGTGCCATAGGCCACGCTGCGGAACAGATAAAAACCAGCCCTCGGGCTGGTTTTTTTGTCACTCTACGTCGCAGGTTCGATTTCACCGCGCCAATGACGGTGGCGGTTAACCGTTCACGCCAGCTGATGACCGTTCGTCGCAAAGCGCCAAATGAGTTTTTCAATCGCTTTAATCTGATTCCTGACCACACAGAAAAGGGAGGTGCCGCACGTTTCATGAGCGGCATTGCAGGGCGTGCATAGGCAAACCCGCCTGAACTGTTTAGGATTCACTCATTGATAAAGGAATCGTCTTATGACAGACACAACTCTTTGGCTAAAACGTCATGGCAAGAGCCTGACCTTCACCGCGCTGTTTTGCTTTGTGATTGCGCTCGGTACGCAGGCGATTTGGCCAAGTCCGCTTCGCGGCCATCTCATCATCAGCTTTGGTTACGGTGTGAGTGCGTATCTGTGCGCACTGGTGTTGGGCGCGGTGTTTCCCTCGCTCTCTACCCGTCACGTGAACCTGCTTGCGTTGGCTGGCGCCATGGTGCTTGGCACCACCAATGCGTACATTTGGTTGAATCAATACCCGGGCTTCGACACGCTTGCGGCGCTTAAACCGGTGATGATGTTGGGGTTGATGTTTACCGCGCTGTGCTTTTTCTATTTTTACGCTCATGAGCAAAAGCTGGTGGCGGAAAATGCGCTCGAAGTGGCGAAACGTCGTCAGAGCGAACAGGAGAAAGCCTTGCTACTGAGCCAGCTCAAACAGCTGCAAAGCCAGATTGAACCACATTTTCTGTTTAATACGCTCGCGAATGTGAACGCGCTGATTGCCAGCGAACCGCACAAAGCGCAGCGTATGCTGGAAAAACTAACCGATTTATTGCGCAGTTCAATGCGCCATCGCGAGGGTGTTTCGACCCTCAAAGACGAACTGGAACTGATTGATGCTTATCTGGGGATTCAATCGATTCGTTTGGGAAATCGTCTGCGCTATAGCTTACCTAACGATCCGCAGTGGCACGCGCTCTGCTTGCCGCCAATGTTGTTGCAACCGCTGGTGGAAAATGCGATCGAGCATGGCATTGAACCCAAAGCGGAGGGCGGAGAAGTGAATGTGGCGATTGAGCGCCTGCAGGATGCGATTGTGCTGACCGTTTCAGACAATGGCGCCGGGCTTGGTGAGATTCCCAAAGGCAATGGCATCGCGCTGGAGAATGTGCGCCAGCGTCTTCAGGGGCTGTTTGGCCGAGATGCTAAGTTCACACTGACTCAGAACGCCAAAGGCGGTGTGACCGCCACGATTCGAATCGCTGAACACGCGATGACACACTTACAAGGAGAGCATGATGTGGCCTGATGTGACCGCGCTGATCGCAGACGATGAACCGCTGCTGCGCCGCCATTTGAATCAATCGTTGGCTGAGTTGTGGCCACAACTCCATGTGGTAGCGACGGCGGACAATGGGGAAACCGCACTTGACGCGATTCATCAGCATCGGCCCGATATTGTGTTTCTGGACATCAAAATGCCCAAGCTCGATGGCATGGCTTTGGCGAATCAACTCAAGGCGCTGGTCAAGCCGCCGCTGGTGGTGTTTGTGACGGCCTTTGATGAGTACGCGCTGCGCGCCTTTGATATCAACGCGGCAGATTATCTACTTAAACCGGTGAGCGAATCTCGTTTGCAACAGTGTTGTGAACGGTTGCAGCAGCGATTACAAAGCGCCGAGCAAACCGCGCCGGACATGGCGCAGTTGCTCTCTCAGCTCTCAAAGCTCAACCGCCAACCCAGCTATTTGACTTGGTTGAAAGCGAGCAAAGGTGAGGAGATTCATTTGATTGCCGCGGCAGATGTGCTGTATCTCAAAGCTGAAGATAAATACCTGTCGGTGTATACGCAAGGTGAGCGTGGAATCGAAGCGTATCTACTGCGCGCATCGCTGAAGGAGCTGTTGGCGCAGCTCAATCCCGATCAGTTTTGGCAAATCCATCGCGCAGTCGCTGTGAATGTCGCCAAGGTAGATAAAGTGAAAAAGGAGTTCACCGGCAAAATGTACGTCTACATTGGGGAGCGAAAATTGGCGGTGAGCCGGGCGTTGCAAAGCCAATTTAAATAGCGGCCAAATCCCGTTCAAATAGGCTTGGTTCAAGATCAAAAGTGATTCAAAAATAAAAAGCGGACCTAAAGTCCGCTTTTCTTGTATGCATTGGGTTGTTAGCCAATCACAATTTGACCCAGGACGTAGCCCATACAACAACCACCAATCACGCCCACCAACCCCGGCGCCATAAAGGAGTGGTTGAAGTACCACTTACCGATCTTGGTGGTGCCGGTGATATCGAAGTTCACCGTGGCGATATCAGACGGGTAGTTCGGAATGAAGAAGTAACCGTACAGCGCCGGCATCAAACCGATCAGCAGGGCAGGCTCTAAGCCCAGCGCTAAGCCCACGGGCAGCATCATTTTTGCCACCACCGCTTGTGAGTTCACGACCACGGAAACGATGAACAGTGCCAGCGCGAACGTCCAAGGGTAGGCGTTCACCATATCAATGATGCCAGAGCGGAACTGCGGCATCGCGTATTGGAAGTAAGTGTCTGACATCCATGCGATACCGAAAATCGCAATCGCCGCCACCATCCCTGATTTGAACACCACACCTTCCGGCACGGTTTTCGGATTTACTTTGGTGACCAGCAAAATGATACCGCCGAAACACAGCATCATCATCTGAATGACGGTTGCCATGTTGATGGGTTTTGCATCACCGATTTGACGCACTTCTGGGAACATCGCCACCAGTACAATCACAATGATCGACAGGATGAACAGCAGCACGGAGTTCTTCGCTGATGTCGGTAGTTGTTCATTCAACGATGTGGCTGTGGTGCTGAAGATCTTTTCACGCAATACCGGATCTTGCAGGCGCGCTTGATACTCTTTGTCATCTTCCAGCTCTTTACCGCGACGCAAGCTGTAAAGCGACATTAGCACGGTTCCGAACAGCGTGGCTGGTACAGAGACCATCAGAATCGACAGCAGTGTGATGTTGTGGTTGATGTTGGACAGCTCCGCCAAGTAGTACACCACTGCCGCCGAAATCGGAGACGCGGTGATGGCGATTTGCGATGCCACAGAAGCCGCCGCCATTGGGCGTTCAGGACGAATGCCGTTTTTCAACGCCACGTCGCCGATGATAGGCATGATGGAGTAAACCGCGTGACCGGTACCGAGCAGGAAAGTCATACAGTAAGTGACCAGCGGCGCAATGATGGTGACGCGTTTGGGGTTTTTACGCAGCAAGCGCTCCGCCACTTGCAGCATATATTTCAGGCCACCAGCGGCTTCCAAAATCGAAGCACACGTGACCACCGCAAGAATGATAAGCATAACGGTGATGGGTGGTGACGTGGGCGGCATCTTGAAGATAAAGACTTCGACCGTCAGACCGATACCCGATACAACGCCGAGGCCAATACCGCCATACCGCGAGCCGATGTACAGCATTATTAGGAGGAACAAGAACTCCATGTACAACATATTTGTGAACCTTATGAAATGAGAGATGAATATATTTTCCGACGCTATTCACAAAAAATATGAAGCTTGGTTCACACAACTTGGGCTACAAAAAATGGAATGAAAGTAATGGGAGGGCAATCACGGTATTTGATTGATAAGTAATGATATTGGGAGTGATTTTGTAGCGAGAATGTTGTGCCACAATGTGTGTCCTGTGAATAAAAAGCCAAGCGCAGAAGGCTTGGCTTTACAAGAACTTATGTCATCTGATGCATAAAGCAACGCAAAGTATGCAACGCGTTTAGTCGTAGATGGTCGGAATGGGTTGACGTTTGTGCTGCGTGGCTTTGTAAATGCTCACTAAACGGTCAATCACCGCTTGAGTGACCGGTTTGCCTTCGAGGAAATCATCGATCTGTTCGTAAGTCAGGTTCAACGCATCTTCATCCGCTTTTTGCGGCGCGAGCTCTTCCAAATCCGCCGTTGGGGTTTTGTGAACCAGCAGCTCCGGTGCACCCAGTGCTGCGGCGACTTGGCGAACTTGACGTTTGCTTAAACCAAACAGCGGCGCAAGGTCACACGCACCGTCACCAAATTTGGTGTAGAAGCCGGTGATGTTTTCGGCTGAATGATCGGTCCCCAGTACCAAACCACCCACGTACCCGGCGATTTCATATTGTGCCACCATGCGAGCACGCGCTTTGACGTTGCCTTTGACGAAATCAATTTTCGCCGCTTCGCGTGGGATCAGCCCCGTGCCGGCCAATGCGTCATGTGATGCGGCGTGTAAGCCATCGACACCCGCTTTGATGTTCACGGAAACTGAGAAGGTCGGTTGAATGAAAGCCAGCGCTTGCTGCGCTTCATCTTCATCCTTTTGTGCACCGTAAGGCAGGCGAACGGCAACGAATTTGTATTGGTCAGTGCCGTGCTCTTGGTTGAGAGCATCCACCGCCAATTGGGCCAAACGACCGCATGTGGTGGAATCGATACCGCCACTGATGCCAAGAACGAGTGCTTTGCAGCCAGATTCAGTCAGTTTGCGTTTAATAAAGCCAACACGGCGTTCAATTTCGAATGCTGGATCGATGCTTGGTAGCACTCGCATCTCTTCGCGGATAATTTGTTCCATTAGCGTTCCTTTTCCTGCAAGCAATAAACATTTAGTAGTATCATACCGCAAACATTCAATTAGAAAACCGTGAATGCCGTTTTCACTCTTAATCGGGAAAAAGATGGAAAAAATTGCTGTTTTTGGCAGCGCTTTTAACCCACCCACGTTGGGCCACAAGAGCGTCATTGACTCACTTGAACATTTTGATCGCATTTTACTCGTGCCGAGCATTTCTCATGCTTGGGGCAAGGAAATGCTGAATTATGAGATCCGCTGCAACCTTATTGATGCTTTTATTGGTGATTTTTCATCTCATAAGTTAGAACGAAGTACAGTTGAACAGGATTTGATCCAACCGGGTGAAAGTGTCACGACTTACGCGGTTTTGACGCGTTTACAGGAAATCTTTCCTCACGCTGACATTACTTTCGTGGTCGGACCTGATAATTTGTTCAATTTCGGTAAGTTTTTTAAATCTCAAGAGATTTTACAGCGTTGGTCCGTGATGGCCTGTCCGGAAAAAGTCAAAGTACGCAGTACGGACATTCGCCAGCGTTTAGCTGAAAAAGGGGACATCTCCACCATGACAACCCCTTCAGTGGCACAGTTACTGCAAAAACTCAGCGTGTATTAATCATTTTTGCCCGTGTTGGGCTGGAGTCGTGAACCATGAAAAAGTGTGTGTTGTTATTAGCACTTTTCTCTCTACCGACCTTGGCGTTGGACTGCGACTTATATACTTCGGCAACACAACCCTCAGAAGAGCTCGTTGAGATCAACTACATGGAGAACGCCGGCATTTGCGTTTCTCTCAATAGTGAAGAACCGGGCTCGGAACATCTGTTAACGTTTGATGCCGAAGCGGATGCAACACCAAGCAGTGGTGAATATTGGGATGGTTGGTTGGCTGCTGATGTCAACGACAGTAGCCCATTTGTGACCCAACAGATGGACAACAGTTATCTGGGTGTGGGCGTTTGGATGCCGGCTGATTTGGCTGCACGTGAAGAACAAATGACCACTGAAGAGTGGGTGAAGAGCCACGGCCTAAAGCTGAGCTTGGGGTTTGGCCAGAAGAAAACGGGAGAACCGCGTGTTCGCCTAGATTATCGTTGGCACGAAGTGTATCAAGCCGATTGGTTTATGCAGGTTGAAGTGCCATTTTGAGCCGTGAAGCATATGGTAAAAAAGGTCATCGAGAGATGACCTTTTTTTGTGCCTGCGCCTGATGGTGTGTTGCGTTGTCTAAGACGGTTTATCTGCGCAGTACTTTTTATCTTCGTAGTACTTTGGCATTCCCGCTTAACTCAGTTTGAATGCGCCGAGCTGCTGTTTCACGCGATCCACTTCACCATGATAGCTGCTGACAATGTGATTCATTTGTTGGGCCAGTTCACCGGTTTGCTGGGCAATGTCAGCCAGAATGTCGACGTCTTGGTCGACCGCTTCACTGGCTTTGGATTGCTCAATGGTGGCGTTCGCGATGCTGGTGATGTGTGCGTTGACTTCTTCAATCACACTTTCCAGCGCCGCCACGCTGTTGGTCACAGTCGACACGGACGCAAAGGTGTCGTGAGTCGCTTCGCGGCTTTTCTCCATGTTGTTTACTGCTGTGGCCGTGTTGTTGGTGATATTGCCGAGCAGTTGGCTGATGTGCTCCGTTGCGTCTTTACTGCGTTGCGCCAAATCGCGCACTTCAGAGGAGACCACGGCAAAACCGCGCCCGTGTTCACCAGCGCGCGCCGCTTCAATGGCGGCGTTGAGGGCCAGCAGGTTGGTCTGTTCTGAAATGCCATTGATGGTATCGACGATTTTACTCACGCTCATGGCGTCTTTTTCCAGCTCGGTCATGCAGGTTTGCGTCTGTTCGATTTGCTGCACCAAGGCTTCAACCGCTTTGAATGATGATTGGCTTTGATCTTGGCACTCGACCACCCGTTGGGTCATTTGTTGGGTTTCTTCCAGCGCTCGTTCTGACGACTGCGCAATTTCAACACTGGACTGCGACAGCTCAGTCATTGCCGCAGCGATGTTTTCACATTTGGCCGTTGTTGCGCTGCTGCTCTTTCCGAGATCTTGCGCGCCGCGGACAATTTTGGTCAGGCGTTCCGCGCTGTGTTCGTTGGTGGTGGTGACATCGGACAGCAGGCTACGAATGTTGGTGGTTAAACCATTCACGCTCTGCGAGATCTGCGAGATTTCATCTTGACCGGGTGAAGCCAAAGAGACACTCAAATCGCGTTGGGATGCCATGGCGTGCAGTGTTTTGTTGAGTTTTCCCACGCGCTCGCGCAGCGTCATCACACTGGTGACCAAGCTCCAAATCAACACAAATCCCACGATGATACTGAGCACCAAGATGATGTTCTGGTTCCAAATGGCTTGTTCTGCTTGCGTGGCCGATAGGGTGGTCATTTGTTGCTGAATGTCGTTTCGTAGTTGGTTAATCAGCTTGATGCGTTCGGTTGCGGCGCCAAACCATTCCGACGGCGCAGGGCCTTGCAAGGCATTTAACGTGTCACTTTGGGACAAATAGGCGCGTTGAATCGCTTCCACATTTTTCCAAATGTCGGTGTTTTTGGCTTGCGTCAGCTTCTGGTTCAACGCGGGGGGCATCGTCAGGGTTGCCATGCGCTCTGCATATTTCCCGGATTCAATATACCCGTTGACTGCGGTGTATTGCGCGGGCGTCGATGCTTTGCGCGCAAATGCCCCATTGAGCGCGCCGCGAACTTGTCCGGCGCGCTCTTTCATGATCACGATAGCAATTAATGAGCTACCCATTTCAGCCACATTGACGTCGTCGATGGTGGAGAGCAGGACTTGCGCATCATCGATTGCCAGTTGATTGAGGTTGGAGTAGTAGGCAAACGGAGAAATGGTGGGCGCGAGGGCATCAACTTGTTTGCGTACGTCGGAGAGTTGTGTCAGTTGATTGAGGACATCGGCTTTTAATGCGCGCGTTAATTGTGGGGCGAGTGTTTTGGGGGCAAAGTTTTGCAGCGCTTTCACGTGCGTATCGGTTTCGCTGCGCTGCTGACGAAGTTGCTCGACTTGCGGGCCTTGGCCTTTGGCGCCAAGAACACCAGCGGTGAGGCCGCGTTCTAACGCCAGATTGTGCGCGAGGTTATCGTAGAGCAGAATGAGGTTGACGGTTTCTTGGTCATGCTCAGCGACTTCCACATGGTTTCTGAGGTCGAGCACGTTCAACGTCGCAAGTATCAATGCAATGGCGATAGGTAGGCCAGCAATCAGCGTAACCACCCTGTACACAGGGAAATGCCGCAATAGTTTTTTCATGTTGCCCTCTGACGAGTTAATTTATTATTGAGTTCTTGGGTAAAACATCCGTTCTTAGGTAAAACAGTCGTTCTGATATAAAACATTAGTGTAGACAAGGATTAAAGAACACAACGGATGCATTCACGCAATAATTGAATCCTCATGCGAGTGCACGACTTGATTGTGCGCCCATTGATGCTGCAACAGGGGGCAATACGGGCGCTGTTTTTGCTTCAATTTTGTGCGCTAGATCCGATTGAATGGAAATGCAGTGATGGATTCAATCCGTGCATCGGTTTTCACCGCAGTTAAATTTCTTTAGACTGCGGGTTTTCGATCTCAACAGGAATAGACTGACATGGAACTGAGCGCGCTACTGACGCAACTGAATGAGCAACCTGAATGCGTTGTATTTGCTGAGGTCATTGCGACCATTGATGCGCATTACGATTTCACGCCAACGGCGTTTGACAATGGCGAGACCCGCAATGAAGCGAACCAGAACAACGGTTCATGTAAGATTTTTGCCTTTGCGCAGCTTCATCAACTGAGCCCGCAAGCTACGCTCGCTTGCTTTGGTGATTTTTACCGTCAGGATGTGTTGCAGCACCCGGAGAATGAGGATCATCAGAACATTCGCAACTTCATGCGCTTTGGTTGGGATGGCGTGACCTTTGAAGGCGAGGCGCTGCGCGCCAAATAAGTCACACGAAGTGAGCCACGAGAAACGTGGTCCACGAGACAAAGACATCAGACAAACAAAAGGGAGGCCATGAGCCTCCCTTTTTGACGTTGGGTCTTTGACGTTAGGTCATTGATGCGTGGCGTTAGATCGCCAGTGGCATGTGTTTGGATGGATCGTGGCGTTTGTACACGCGGCGTAGTCCAAGCAGCGCCAGCACTGACATCACCATCATAATCACGCCCAGTGGCAGTTGGTTGGATGCTGGGAACATGGATGCCATCAAGGTCGCCAAGCCAGCGCCCAAGTTTTGCATGCCACCCAAAATCGCACCGCCAGTACCGGCATGGTAAGGCAGCGGTGTTAACGCGCCCGTAGTTGCCGCAGGGAACAAAATACCAGCACCCAAGAAATACACCGTTGCACCACCAATTAAAGTGGGGGCCGTGGTGTGATCCATCAAGCCAGGGATCAACACGATCATCGAACCCAGCATAATCGCGAACAAGCCCACTTGTAGTGCGCGTTTTTCACTGGCACGTTGTGCAATCACATTCGACAGCCACGCACCGGCCAGATAACCCGGAATTGGGGTGACGAACAACAAGCTCACGGTGGTTGCTGGCAGCGCCAGAACACCACCCAGCAGCACGCCGGCCGCGCCTTCAAATACCGCCACACCAGCAAAGGTGGCGACAAGGCAAATCAAGTAACCTTGAAAGCGGTGATCGGACATCACGTAGCTGTAGCTGTGCAGTACCGACTCTTTTTTACGACGCTCTTTTGGCAGCGTTTCGACCATGCTGGTCATCATGGTAATGACCACGGCAATCGCAAACAGCGACAAGAACAGGTAGCTTGAACGCCAACCAAAGAATTCAGTCAGGTAACCACCCAATACTGGCGCGATCAGCGGAGAAAAAATCAAACACATGCTGATCAGGCTGTTCGCATGGTGCAGTTCTGCGCCGGTAAAACAGTCGCGCGTTAATGTACGAGACATCGCACCGCCACAACCAATCCCCAAGCCTTGAATAAAGCTACCTGCCAAGAACCAAGCGTAGTCATGGGCAAATAGCGCGACCAATGAACCTACGATGTAAATGGCCAGACCCGCGATGATGATCGGTTTACGGCCCAAACGATCGGACAGCGGACCGTAGACAAACTGCGACAGACCATACGGGATCAGATAGCACGCCATTACCGCCTGCAGCGATGCGGCAGACACCAGAAAATCATCGGCCATGTGACCAATGGAAGGCACATACATGGTCTGAGTCATCTGACCAACAGCGGTCAGAATGGCGATCAGGAACGTCAGTTTAGCTAACGGAAATGTTGCAGACATCTTTTTCTCCACCCAACAACATCAATAACGCGAGAAAGATAAATTTCAAAAATATGACTAATGAGAGCGGGAAGGAAAGCGATGCTCTCGGCGCGAGATATTAGTGAGGGTGGAGTGCTTAAGCAATCGAAAAATGTGATCTTAAGCAAGATAAAAATCTATGTTTTGAATTAGAAAAAGTAATGTGAAATTATTATTCAATCGGCTGTTTTTCTAAGCATTTTCGACACAGGCAAACCGAGCTTTCTGGCTGGGCAGACACGTCACGTTTTTCGACGTCAAAACACCAGCAGGTGCTTTTCCCCGCGCTGATGTCGCAATGTGCTGGCTCGCCGCAAGCAGGGCAAGTGTGGGTGGATTGTTGACCGAATAATCGCTGCATGATGGTGTCGCGCTCGTCGTCGGACAGATGGCGCCACTGAATAATTTCATCCATCGTGCGGCGGCAACCAGAGCAGATTCCACCATTGTTTTTACAGGCGGCGATACATGGGGTTTTCATAACAGCGAACTTCTTGAGTGAGTGAACCGGAAATATACCTGAAGTTGTGCCGTGACCCAACCGGAGGCATTCGATCTTTCGTTGTACGGCTATTGCTTTTGTGGCGGCGCGTGACTATGATGAATCTAAATGAGAATTAATATCATAAAGGTGTTTTGATGTTACCTTTGCTTGCTGCCTTGGTATTTATGTTTGGATTGGGAAAGAAGCTGCTGGTGCCGGTGCGCTGGACGGTCACTTTGTCTGTCCTGCTGGTGGCGCTCTATCTGTTGGGCGTGATTAGCGCCGTGCCAGTGTTGGTGACGCTGTTTGTCGCCTCGCCATTTCTGATCCATTTACGCTACAGCGATAAGGCCAATACGCTGTTTGGCCTGTGTGTGGTGGTGCCGTTAATTTTGGAAGTGGTTCGCTAACGGCGTGCCTGTTCCATAAATTCCGACCGTGTTGCGGTGGTTGATACGCCAGTGACGCGTCATATTTCATCAACACGTTGCTGGCAATTAAGCTGCCGCAGCTGACCAATCCCAACCCGACCCATGTGAGTGTGCTTGGCATCTCGCCAAAGAGTGGTATCGCCAATAACGTTGCAAGGGCTGGTGTGGCTGAACCAAATGCCGCAGAGCGCTCCGCACCGAGTGTGGTCACCGCATGCAGGTAAGTAAAGGCAGCAATCACGCCGGCTCCCAAACCTTGAATTAAGCTGTGGCCAAACAGCGTTTGCCATGGCCAGGCCGAGATCGGCGTTTGCGCTAAGTGGCTCGGCAGCACGCCAGTGGCGATCAGCGCGAGTAGCAAGGTGACGGACAACAGGGAAATGAATCCGGCCGCAGCCAGCGAATGCAAGTTCGCGACACGAGCGCAGATGGTAAATACGGCCCACATCAAACTGCCCAGCAGAAACAGCAAGTGACCCAACAGTTTGTCACTCTGATAATCCATGGCGCTGGTGGAGAGAAACACGCCAATTCCCCCCAAGACCAACACCAACCCAAAGATACGATGCTGGCTCAGCGGCTGATGAAACAGCCATACCGCAATGCCGGAGACAAAGAGCGGCAGGGTGCCCGGAACCAGTGTGCTGCCGTCGGAAACCGGCACAAAGTGCATCGCACTGCCGGTTAACAGCAGGTAAGGCAGGCCGCAGCCGATAAACATGCCGAGCAAGTAACGCTTGGGCACCATCGCTATTTGTGCTTTGGCTTTCATCACAAACGGCAACAACAGTATGGCGGGAATCAAAAAGCGCGTCAGCGCGATATCGGCCGGTGTCAGCGCACTCATGGCTCCTTCGCGCAGTGATAAGAAAAAGCCCGCCCAAAGCAGCAGTGTGGCCACCATGGCCAAGTATCCTGAAAGCATAAGTCATCCCTGATGATCGGTGGTGCCGCGTGCCATGCGCACAATCGGCCGAGGGTTTTATTATCACGAGAACTTGACGCTGATATTCAGCGAATTTAGTTTATGGGAATGGAATTATTGATGGATTCCATCAATAAATATGAAAATGACGCTGGAAATCACCAAATGATGAAAATGGACAGAATTGACCGCCACTTGCTGGCGCTGATTCAAAAACAAGGCCGACTCTCGACGGCTGAATTGGCGGAGCTGGTCGGGTTGTCAGCCTCTCCCTGCGCGCGGCGCATCAAGCGGCTGGAAGATGAAGGTGTGATTGATGGTTATCAGGCGACGCTGAATCGCAAAGCGGTTGGCATCGGCATGACGGTGTTTGTCGAAGTCAGCCTCAATAATCATCAAGCCAATTCGATTGATGAATTCGAATCGGCGCTGGTGGAGATGGATGAAGTGATCAGCGCGCACGTGGTGTCGGGCGCGTACGATTATCTGCTGGAAGTGGTCAGCCCGGATCTGGTGGGTTACGAGCGCTTTATTCGCAAAGTGCAGCAATTGGACAACGTCAAAGACATTCATACTCATCTGGCGATGCGCCAGGTGAAACAGGCTGGCTCGTTGCCCGTGTTTCGTTAACCAGATGGATGTGCATGGGATTTGATATCCGTCTGTTGCGCGTGACAGTATCTCTGGTGACGCGGTTTGCGTAACAGAATTTTAACGTTATAGTGACCGCCTAACGTTGTACAGGAGCTTATGGATGAAGCTAACGATTTCAGGGAAGTTGCAGCTCAGTTTTTTGTTGTTGGCCCTTTTATTTGTCGCGTCTGCCGCGATGACCTATCGCAGTGTGTCGGTATTAGAACGCCACACGCAATCCCTTCTGAATTCTGATTTGCCGACCGTCGACACCAGTCGCGGCATTCAACAATCGATTCAAGCCACGTTATCCAGCGTGCGCGCCTACATGTTGCTGGGCAGTGATGAAGCCGCGGGTGAAACGCTTAAGCAGCAGTTAAATGCCATTATCGCGCAAACCGATGAGAGCTTGCCGGTGCTCGAAACGCTGATTGCCGCGCAGGATTATCAAACGGTGGTTGAGCAATGGGATGCGGTGAAAACCTCCGTCCATCAGATTGTCGAACTGGCGCACAGCCCAGAAAACTTGCCAGCGCATAACCTCTTTATCAACGAAGCTGCGCCGATTGCAGAAGTCGCGCTGGATCAGATTCAAGGCTTGATCAACGACGAAGCATCGAAGAAAGAAGGCGATGACCGCAAGCGCCTGTTTAAAGTGTATGCCGACAGCTACAACTCGCTGGCCAACGCGTTATCGGCGATGCGCGATTTTTTGCTTTATGGCAAGCCGGAATATTTGAGCAAGTATCACGATTTTATCAAGGCGCACAATCAGTCGGTCCGTGAGATTGAAGACAAACTCGATCTGCTAGACGACAGCGACCGCTCATTGTGGGATCTGTTCAAAGAGATGCAGCAGCTCTATTTCCCCTTGGCAGATCAAACCATTGCGCTGCGCCAGTCACCGGATTGGAACGTGGCCAACCAAGAGATGGCTCAAAAGCTGGTCCCTGCGGCCAGTGCGCTGGCAGCGAGCTTAGACAATGTGGTGGCCGCGCAGCAGCAAAAGGCTGATCGCAGTGGGCAGGGCATTGAAGCGTCCATTCATCAAGTGTTGACGTTTTTGGTTGTCGCGCTGGTGCTGGTGATTGTTGCAGCATTGGCGATATCCAATTACATGGGGCGCAGCATTGGCCGCCGCGTGTCGGAGATTTCACAGCGCGCGCAGCGCATTGCCGCAGGCGATGTGTCGCAGCAACCGCTCGCCGTACAGGGCAATGATGAGCTGTCGGCACTCACTGAATCAATCAACCGCATGAACGCCTCTTTGGCGGGCATCGTGCGCGGCGTGACCGACAAAGCCAATCAGGTGAGCGAGAGCATGACTGCGCTGCTTGATTCCAGCCAACAGACCCTAACGCAGGTGAAAAACCAGCAGCAACACATTACCGAAATGGACGCGGAGTTATCCGATGTTGCGCAATCGACCACGCACACGTTGGAGCAGGCGCAGCGTTCGGTTGACACGCTATCGGCATCACAACGCGAAATTGCACAGGGGAAAGCGTCGCTGGTTCGCAACAAACAGACCATGCAGACGCTGCATGAGACGATTGAAAACGCCAACGTGCTGGTGAGCCAACTCAGTCAGGAAAGTGCAGCGATTGGCAAAGTGACCGAAGTGATTGAAGGCTTGGCGGAGCAAACCAACTTGCTGGCTTTGAACGCTGCCATTGAAGCGGCGCGTGCGGGTGACTATGGCCGCGGGTTTGCGGTGGTGGCGGATGAAGTCCGTTTGTTGGCCACGCGTACCACGCAATCGACCACCGAGATTAACCAGATTGTGCAGGCGATTCAGTCGTCGACCGCTTCGGTGGTGAACGAGATTCAACAAGGTCAGCAAATTGCTGGCGTCGGCGCGCAGCACATCGAAGAAGCGGTGGTGAAGCTGGAATCCACCACGACACAGATTGCGATGCTGAACGATCAAATGGCACAGCTGACCAGCGCGGCAGAGCAGCAGACGCAAGCCACCCAAGCGATCACCAGCCTGATGCATGGCGTGACACATGCGGTGGAAGATGTGGCGGCGATCAGCCAGCGTTCCAACCAAACCTCGCAGCAAGTGCGTGAACAAGTCGCTGACCTGAACCACGAAATGGCGCAGTTTAAACTGGCGTAATGTCGATAGGCGCTGCGTGCGATCGGCACGTGGCGCTGCCTTCTCGTTTTCTTCCTCTTTCCCTTCTTGTATTTCATTCAAGTATTCTATGTTTTCTTGGAATTACGTTGATGATGTTTATTGAATCTGTTGAATATGGACTCCGCTTCACGAAGCGCGTTTGTGGTCATCGGTAAATTGGTCTCTTTCTTCTAACGTTAGATTGCTCCTCAGAGGTCCGATGTCTGCGCCTTGTTCTCAGGCGCCGATCCCCGAATAAGAAGGAAGATCATTTGAAAAATAAACTATTACTTTCTGCTCTCTGCCTGTTCAGCTCGTTGTCACTGGCCGCCACCAGTGCCAGTGCGCTCGATCAAACAGGCTATACCCACACCAAATACCCTATCGTGCTGGTTCATGGGTTGTTTGGTTTCGATACGTTGGCAGGTGTCGATTATTTCTACGGCATTCCGCAATCATTAACCAAAGATGGCGCAACGGTGTATGTCGCGCAGGTGTCTGCCACCAACAGCACCGAATTACGCGGTGAACAGCTTTTGGCGCAGGTCGAAACGCTGCTGGCTGCCACGGGTGCGGAAAAAGTCAACTTGATGGGCCATAGTCATGGCGGCCCGACGGTGCGGTATGTGGCCTCAGTTCGTCCCGACTTAGTCGCCTCGGCCACCAGTATTGGCGGCGTGAATAAAGGTTCGGCTGTGGCGGATTTGGTGCGCAATACCATTCCGCAAGACTCAGTCACGGAAGCCTTGGCGGTTAAATTGGCCGATGGGTTGGTGGCGCTGATCAATCTGCTCTCTGGGGGTGGCGATCTGGAACAAGATGCGTTGGCATCGCTGGATGCGCTGACCACGGAAGGCTCACTGGCGTTCAACCAAAACTACCCGGAAGGCATTCCCGAGACGGCATGCGGCGAAGGCGATTATGAAGTAAACGGCGTGCGTTATTACTCGTGGACTGGCGCATCAACGTTTACCAACGCACTCGATCCTACCGATGCGGCGATGACTGTGTTGGGACTGGCGTTTGATGGCCCGAGTGACGGCTTGGTGGGGGCGTGCAGTGCCCATTTAGGCCAGGTGATTCGAGACGATTACGCCATGAATCATTTGGATGAAATCAACGGCTTGCTCGGTATTCATCACCTGTTTGAAACTGACCCTGTTACTTTGTACCGCCAGCACGCCAATCGTCTGAAACTGCAAGGTTTGTAAGGAGTCGACATGCAAAAGACCGCACTGTGTTTAGGAATAGTGGCCGTATTGGGGAGCCTCAGTGCGGCCTTTTGGCCTTCCGACACCGCGCCACCGGCTGCGATGCAGGTGGCGTCGCAAAGCGATACTGAGTTGGATCAATCTTCGCCGCGAGATCTGCTCGACTATTTTGTGTCTGGTTTGGGAGAAGGCGATTTAAAGGCGATAGAGCACCACGTCGCCAATTACGAGCAGCAAACCAACGGCTTTTTGGTCGATGGGGCGCTGTTTGAGCAATTTGTTCGCTATAAACAGGCGTTGGCGGAGCTTGAACCGTCGGTGCCCATTAACGCGCTGGATCACGCCGCACTATCGGCGCTCAATCAGCAGATCCTCGCGTTGCAATTACAGTTTTTTACGTCGGAGCAACAACAGCATTTGTTTGGCGAAGAGAACCAGCTCCGGCATCTGGCGATGGAAAAGCTGCGAATTGCTGGTGAGGCCAGCGATGCTGCAGATGCCAAATCGCAATGGCAAAGCGTTGTGGTGGAGCAAGCCGATTATATTCAGCGCAGTGAACACAATACCGATTTGGTGAACCGACTCTACAACGCAGATGGCGATGATGATGAACAGTCGCGTTATCTTGCTCGCGTCGCGGCGGTAGGAGAAGCTGGCGCAGAGCGTTTGAGTGCATTGGATGCGCAGCGCACGCAGTTTCAGCAGACGTTGGCGGTTTATCTGGCAGAGCGCGCGGCATTGCTTGCCGACAGTCACTTGAGTGAGGCGCAAAAAACGCAGCAAATTACCGCGTTGCGTGAAGCGCGCTTTGATGCCAAGCAATGGCGTAGAGTGGAAGCGTTGGAACGCATGCAAACGCAATAACCATGATCGCAAAAACAATGACCGCAAAAACCGTAGCCGCAAAAAAGTACAGCGAGATGAGCGAAAAAAAAGAGCGCAACGGGCGTTGCGCTCAACTGTTTCTATGCAAGAAACATAAGGTGGGACTTACAGATCAAGAGAAATGGTGGTGGTGGTGCTTGCGCCGTCATCGTCCATCACTTTGAGTGTGACGGCCTGCTCGCTTGCGCGCGGTAGAATGGCGGTAAACACGCGACCCCGTTTAATTTTGCCGTTCGGCAGCGTCCATTCGGTGTCGACGATGCGACCATCACTGTCGCTGCTGGTTGACCACATGGTGACCCAGCGACCCAAATGCACATAACGTGCGCTCGCTTGTGGCGGCAGGTTCGGCTGCACGACGGTAATGGTTTGAGTGACGGTGTCGTTCTCACCCTGATCATCGGTCACGGTGAGGCGAACGGTGTAGGTGCCCGCGGCGTCATAATGCCAGCTTGGTGCCATAGCATCACTGGTTTCGCCGTTGCCAAAATCCCACGCGTAGCTGGCCAGTTCGCCATCCGAATCTTGGCTGTGGTTGTGCGCGTTGACACTCAGACCATTCACATCCAGTTCGAAGTTCGCGGTTGGCGGCACATTGGCCGTGTTGGCGCGTGACAGACGAACCACACCGAATTCGTTGTCTTGGCTCTGATTTACGATGTCGATTTGCAGGCCAAATTCAGTCAGTAAACGGCCAGAATCTGGTGCGAGCGGCGAGCTGTAATCTTGACCATCGGCGAAGTTGGCGTTGCCAATCAAGCTCACATCTTCCAGCACATCACCATCGGCACTTTCTAGGCGCATTGGGGCTTGGTCAAACAGTGAGAAAGCAGCGTCACGCACTTGGAATCGGGTTTGCGCCGCTTCACCGCTGTTCGACCACACCATCGCGTTTTGGTCTGCATCGACCACGCCGAGCCAGCCTTCACCCGGGTGTTTACCGACCCAGTTGTCTTTGTACGATTCATCCACATACCACACCAGCAGACCCGGTTCGAAGCTGATCAACTGACCCATGCGTTTGATGTTGGCCAAACCTTCATCAACGTTGTTGTGGCTGCGCCATTGCAGCAAGTAATAATGGTTGGCTTCGTGGAACCCGTCGTTGGTGGTGTAGCCGTTGAGCGCAAACGTTGAACCGTTTTCTGCATCATCTAGCGCAGTGATGCTGCCGTCGACGTCCAGCGCCAGATTGTCGATGTACAACCCTTCCATCGCCAGACCGCCATCCGTCACATAGTCAAAACTCAGCTCAACCGTTTGGCCTGCCCACGCCGACAAATCGAACTGCGCATCCACCCAACCGTTTGACTCGCCCCCAATGGCTGGTGCGAGGCCCGTGTTATTCGGGTCATCCATCGAGGTGATGTTGCCTTGAATCGGCTGACCGTTAATCAACACGCGTGCAAAGTCGTAATCTTGTTCAATCTGATACCACGCTTTAAACGTCAGCATCGCGCTGCTGCCCGCTGGAATCGAGACCTGACGGCTCATGCGGTTGTTCAGACTGTCGCCTTTGTTGGAGTAAAACGCGTATTGGCCTTCGTACGGCTGAATGCCTTCAGTGCGTTTCATCGGCAGATTCACTTTCACCAAGTTCGGACGTGCGTTGTCGGTGGTTTGGAACAGGGTAAAGGTGCGCGCGCCTTTTTTCAGATCGTCGATGGAAATCTGGTCGTCGTTGATCCAACGGCCGCCAATTGCGGTTTGTAGAAATTGCTTGGACCACGCGGAGAACGCGGTGGGCTGCGTGCCGCCGATTTTACCTGCCCAACTGCCAGACGACATGATAGACCAGTAAGAGACCGGTTCACCTTTGCCTGTGTATTGGGTGTCGTATTCATCCGGCAGGCCCAAATCGTGGCCATATTCGTGGGCACATACCCCGGCGGCGGCATCAATCGGCTGAATGGTGTAATCGTACGCGGCGTATTGGCCATTAAAGCGTCCCGGTACGGTGCTGCTGGTGCCTTTTAAGACATGATACTGGCCGAGGTTGTAGCGGTGGGACCAAATTGCATCCGCGCCCAGCACGCCGCCACCGGCTTCCTCGCCCACAGAGGCGTGGAACACCATCAGGTGATCAATGACGCCATCGGGCTCACGGTAGTTGCCGTCGCCATCGTAGTCGTAACGGTCTTCGACATCGTAGTCGGCAAGGTTGATGTTGGGATCTTGCGCCAGTTGATCCAACGCTTCACGCACCAGTTCTTGTGCGTGCATATCACTGTCGGTTGCTGGCGAGTTGCCACCGTAATAAGCTGCATTTTTGGAGGCGCGATACCAGCCTGCGGCTTGACCCGCCACGCTGTAACTCTTGCCTGATTCATTCTGGTAGTACTGGCGCATCGAGATCAGGTTTTCGCCATTCGGCCCGGCGTAGCCGGTGTCTGAAAACAGCAGATCCTGATAGTGCGCGGCATCGTAATTGTCGTAGAGCATTTCGGTATGCGCTTTGGTGAGCTGGTTGTCGTTCCACGGCAGATCCGGGAAGTCAATCAGCAACGCCAGCACTTTATCGGTTCGCTGCTGGCCAATTTCCAGCGCGAACACACTGGCTTTGTGCATGCCTTTTTCTTTCTTGATCACCTTCAGCACTTTTGCGCGTTGTTCCAGTGCTTTTTTGCCAAACTGAGCGTCACCTTTAAAGCCGGAGCGAATTTTGCTATCGAGATAAAGATCCAATGCGTGACGTTTTTCTGCTGCGGTCGCATCTGCGCTCACGGTGCCATTGCGGACCAACATGTCGATCAATTTGTCTTCGTTAACGACCCCCATGTCCACCGGGGTTTGTGCCAATGCACCGACGCTAAACCAAGAAGCCACTGCGGAGGCAAGCAAGGTTTTCCTCATGTTTTTCATTCTATTTCCTTATTATTTCCCATATTTATGGTGCAAACATGCCGACAGAAAACGCTGCCTGCATGAATTCTTTTTTATGTATTTATTCGGTGTCCGGAGAAATACAGTGTTCAGTCGGGTTAGGGTCTGAAGAAGAATTGGTTTCTTTATTATTGGGATTTTTGTTGTTGTGTTTTTTATTTAAATAAATCGTTAACGCACGTTGTTGTTGTTCGGCCGTGAGCCCTTGGCAAATCACACCACGCTCAATTAAGGCCGCGAGTAAACGTTCGTCATCGGGCTGTGCGGTGGTACTAACATGGGCATGGGCTTGAACGGTTGCCAGCATGAATAGGGATGTAAAAATAACCTTCATCAAGTCAACTCTACGTGTGTGAAATATTTGTAACAATTTATAGCTAGGTTATTTCATCGACAAGATGAAAGAATGGATCTCTGAAATAGCCATTCCAAATTACACAGAATCAGTGAACATGAAATAAAGATTAATATTGATGAGTCAGTTATTTAATTATTCATGATGTTTAAATATTTAATAGATAAATAACTTAATTAATCTGCGGGGATGATTGTGGCAACGTCGGCCAATCAAGTGGTTTAGAGTTTTTACTTTAATTTGAGGGTTCAGTGAGATTGATAAAATAACTAACGGTTGACTCAACAAGGCGTGCAAAACGCGGGTGACGAAAGTTTGAACTCGATTCATATTTATTATCTATGGATTTGCCTGTGAAAAATGTAAACAAATGAATGCCTTGCTTTATGGTGGTGCAACCCTGATGAGAACAGTGATTCTTGCTCGAATTCAGTGCAACCATGGTCGATAAAATTGACGCTTGGATGGGCAATAAAAACAATTTTTGTCTGGATATTGCCTGCGTTTGATAAACGTGGTTAATTGAAGCATCTTGCTGTCTGGAGGACGTATTTGTCATGTGCCGCTGGCTCGCCTATCAAGGCCATCCTATCTATCTCGATCAACTGGTTTATCAACCGGAACACTCCTTGGTTCATCAAAGTATTGAAGCGCGCAAAGCGGTAACGCGCGTGAATGCCGATGGGTTTGGGTTGGGGTGGTACACGGAACGCAGTACGCCCGGGCAATTTCATGAAGTGCTTCCGGCGTGGAGCGACGAAAACCTGCGCTCACTCGCGCATCATATTCGGTCACACCGGTTTATGGCACACGTGCGTTCGTCCACCGGCACGCAGGTGTCGCGTCGCAATTGCCATCCGTTTATCTTGGATAACTGGATGTTTCTGCACAATGGTCAGATTGGCGAATATGAGAAAGTGAAATACACGCTGGAACGGTTGTTGCCAGAATCGCTGTACGTCAAACGCACCGGAACCACCGACAGCGAATTGATCTTTTTGCTGATGATGAAAAATGGATTGATCGACAACCCAGTGGAGGCGATTCGCCTCACCATCGCCGAGATTGAACAAGTGATGAGCGAGAAGGGAGTGCAGACGCCTTTCAAAGCTTCGATTTGTATTTCCGATGGTCAGCAGTTCTGGTTGGTGCGTTACAGTTCAGACCAACACCCACCGACCGTGTTCACGAAAGTGGTGGACGACGGCATTATTCTCGCATCGGAACCGCTCGACAGTGAACCGGGGTGGCTCATCGTCGCGCCACAAACCATCACGCACGTCCACGATACGCATTGTAAAACGTTCACATTTTCTGCTGTTCAAGCTGCATAAATCATCGGTTGATCTGATGTTATTTAACGTCAGATCAACATCTTCCTTCTTTTACACAGATTTACAAACAGAAGTGACGCAACTCAGTTGCGGCAACACTTCGATATGGGTATAGTTGCGCCATCTTAATGCGAATGCTTATCAAAATTCATCGCAATAATTAATAAAAAGGAAGATTATGAAATCCGTTCTCAGTTTGACGTCTTTGGCCTTGGTGATGTCTTTCTCTGCCCATGCGGCGCAGGTAACCATTGAACACCAGATGGGGAAAACCACGCTCGAGCAGAAACCACAACGCGTGGTGGTGATTGGTCTGGGTGTGTTGGATGCCGTCGACAGTTTCGGGATTCAGCCGGTAGCGGTTTCAAAAGTTCCTCAGTTGCCCCCTTATCTTGAGAAATACAAAGGCAATCAATACGGTCAAGCGGGCTCGTTGTTTGAACCGGATTTCGAATCGATCTACATGCAAAAGCCAGATGTCATCATCATCGGCCCACGCGCAGCCACCAGTTACGGCGAATTGTCGAAGATTGCACCGACCATCGTGTTTGCCGCTGACGACAGCAAAGGCTACTGGGAAAGTACGCAGGAACAGTGGCAAAACCTAGGCAAGGTTTTCGGCATCGAAGATCAAGTGAATGCCAAAATTGCGGAAATCAACGCGCAGTTCAAAGCGGTGAACGATTACACGAAAACGCATGAAGTGAACGCGCTCACCGTGATGAGTTCTGGGGGCAACCTAACAACGTTCGGTGCTGAATCGCGTTTCTCGGCGATTTATCGTGACTTCGGTTTCCACGAAAATGTGAAGGTCAAGCAGGGCGGCCGCCATGGTGACCTGATCTCTTACGAATTCATTCGTGAACACAACCCACAAACGCTGTTTATCATCGACCGCGACAAACTGGTCAACAAGGGCAAGAGCAACACCCATCGCGAGTTTGAAAACGATCTGGTGAAAGCGACCGACGCTTACAAAAACCAACACATGACTTACCTTGACCTCAATGCTTGGTACATCTCTATTTCCGGCGTGAAAGCGACCGAACAAATGGTGGTGGACATGAAGCAGTCGATCGGTCTGCTGTAATAAGCGATGGCGCAGCCTGCTGAACGCGCAGGCTGTAAGCCAGCAAGCTGAGGTTAGTTTTGAAAAGATTATTGCTTGTTTTTGTGCTGATTAGCCTATCTTCACTGTTTGTGGGGGTGGGCGATTTGTCTTTTATCGCCTTGATGAATGGCGATGCCAACAGTTGGAACCTGCTGTTGACCAGCCGTGCGCCACGTCTTCTTGCCGTCTTACTGGCCGGTGCGGGGTTAAGTATCGCGGGCCTGATCATGCAGCAAATCAGCCAGAACCGTTTTGCCGCGCCGTCTACGTCCGGCACCATCGAGTGTGCGATGTTGGGCTACGTGTTAAGTCTCGTTATCTTTGGCGATGGCAACAACTTGTGGTTGATTTTCGCTGTCTCGATGGCGGGCACGCTGATTTTTGTCCAGTTCATCCAGCGCATTCAGTTTAAGAACGCCATCTTTGTGCCGTTGGTCGGGATCATTTTCGGCAACGTCGTCAGCTCGGCGGCCACGTTCATTGCCTACAAATACGACGCGGTGCAAAACCTCTCGGGCTGGGCGGTGGCCAACTTCGCCAACTTGCTCAAAGGCAATTATGAATTGTTGTATATCGCCATTCCCGTGGCGATCTTCAGTTATCTGTATGCCGCGCGCATTTCTGCTGTCGGCATGGGTAAAGACTTTGCCGTCAACTTGGGGCTCAATTATCAACAAGTGTTGGTGATTGGCGTCTGTCTGGTGTCAGTGATGTCGGCGACGGTGGTGATGATTGTTGGTCAGCTGCCATTTTTGGGCCTGATTGTGCCGAACGTGGTGAGCTATTACTACGGCGACAACCTGCGACTCAACATTCCGCGCACCGCCATTTTCGGTGCGTTGTTGGTGCTGCTGTGCGACCTGATTGGCCGCGTGATTATCTTCCCGTATGAAGTTCCTATTTCTATGATCATCAGTATTTTTGGTGGTGTGGCGTTTATTGCACTGATTCTGCGAGGCCAGCGCCATGCACGATAAACTCAAACTCACCCTGCTGATTGTGCTGGCCATGGTGTTTGCCGCTGCATTTATCGGTGTCGGCCTGACGCCAGATAACTATCAGTATTTCTTGTCGCGCCGCGTGCCCAAAGTGCTGGCGATTGTGTTGGCCGGGATTGCGATTGCGCAGTCGTCGCTGGCATTTCAAACCATCACCCACAACCGCATCCTGACGCCGAGCATCATGGGGTTTGATTCCTTGTATCTGTTTGTCCAGGTGGGAATTGTGGCGCTGTTTGGTGGCTTGAGCAGCTTTGCGATGAACGCTTACCTCAACTTCTCGTTGTCGGTTGCGGCGATGCTGGGCTTTTCGACCGTGCTGTTTACGTTCTATTTCAGCAAAGAGAAGCGCAACCTGATAGCGTTGCTGTTGCTGGGTGTGATTCTGGGGCAGTTGTTCTCCAATATCGCTTCCTTCCTCATTATGCTGATGGACCCGAACGATTTTGCCTCGGTACAAGCCAACATGTTTGCCAGCTTCAACAACGTGAAAGTGAGCTTGGTGTACTTTGCCACGCCGCTGCTGCTCGCGGTTTCTTACTTGCTGTTTCGCATGCATCGCGTGCTGGATGTGTTCTGGTTGGATAACGACAACGCCGTCAGCCTTGGGGTGGATGTGCGCAAAACCACGCGTAATGTGTTGATGCTGAGCGCGGTGCTGATTTCCATCTCGACGGCACTGATTGGCCCGATCATGTTCTTCGGTATTTTGGTCACCAACCTGACGCGCGAATGGTTTAAATCTTATCAGCATCGCGTGCTGCTGATTGCCTGCTCGGCGATGTCGGTATTTGCGCTGCTGGCTGGGCAGTGGATCGTCGAAAAAGTGTTCTATTTTGGCACCACACTCAGCGTCATCATCAACTTTGTTGGTGGCATCTATTTCCTGTCTCTTCTGATTCGTAACAAAGTGGTCTAGCGATGATTCAACTCGATAAACTGACAAAAATATTTGGCCAACACGCGGTGGTGAAAGACGCCAGCGCTGAGTTTGAAAAAGGCAAGGTCACGTCCATTATCGGCCCCAATGGTGCCGGGAAAAGTACGCTGCTCTCGATGGCGAGCCGCTTGGTGAATCGCGACGAAGGGAAAGTGTGGATCGACAGCAAAGAGCTGGTGGATTGGGATACCAAAGCGCTGGCGAGAAAGCTGTCGGTGCTGCGTCAGGCCAATACACTGACGATGCGTTTTACGGTGCGCGAGCTGGTGTCGTTTGGTCGTTTCCCTTATTCACAAGGTAAATTGGATGCGCGTGATCAGGACGTGATCGATCAATCCATCGCTTATCTGGATCTGCAAAGCATTCAACACAAATACCTCGATGAGCTGAGCGGCGGTCAGCGTCAATTGGCCTTCATTGCCATGGTGATTGCCCAAGATACCGATTATGTGTTCCTCGATGAGCCATTGAATAACCTCGATATCAAACACTCGCTGCAAATTATGGCGACGATTCAACGTTTGGCGCACGAGCTGAATAAAGCTGTTGTGGTGGTGATCCACGACATCAACTTTGCGTCCTGCTACTCCGATTGCATCATTGCGCTGAAGAAAGGCGAAGTGGTAGCGACGGGCAGTGTGGAAGAGGTGATTCGCGAAGACGTGCTGGGGGATATCTACGAAACGCCATTCCGTGTATTGGAAATTGAAGGCAAGCGCATGTGTTTGTACCACACGCACTGATGCCTGCTGAATATGCGTGTTGGTCTTGTGCTTAGACCAACGCTTCCGAAGACAAGTTGGTCATAAAAGCCTGCGGTGATTCACCAAAGGCTTTTTTAAATGCCGCTGTAAAGTTGGACGGGTGATGATAACCCGCTTCATACGCCGCTTCGGTGATGGTCACGTAGCCACGCTCAAGTTGTTGACGGGCGTTGTTGAGGCGGCGTTGGCGCACATAGTTTGCCACCGTCATGCCCATTTGCTGTTTGAATCGGCGTTGCAGGTTCGAGGTGCTCATTGCCATATGCTGCGCCAGTGCATCGAGCGATAATTCCTCGTACAGGTGCTGATCCAGAAAGTGGACAATCTGGCCCATTTGCGAGCAGTAACCGCGCACTTCTGCGGGCGGCATTACCGCGTCTGGTTGTGGCGGGATCTGCGCAACCGCGCTCAGTACCAGATCAATGGCCGCATGCTCCAAATGTAATGTTTCCAACAAGGTTTGCGGCTTTGGCATGGCCAACACACGTCGCACGCCTTGCACCATCGCTTCACTCAACGTCAGCGCACAACACGCTTTGTCTTGCTGAATAAACTGCGTCAGCGGGCAGGGGGTGCCAATGCGTTTACTCAGCCAGGCTTGTTCGAGAATGATGTTGAGTTTGACCACCTGATTGTCTTTTTGCAGTTGGCGACGAAAGCTTGCAGGCTGCGTGAAGTTGACAATCACGCCTTGTGCTTGTGTGGCGGCATCTAAATCAAACTCCAGATCGTCGTAACCAAAGATCAAACGACCTTCCAACAGCAAGGTGATGATCACGGACGCCGGTGTTGTGGCGATCACATTGGAATTCGTCAGTTCGTGGCTGATCCCGCCATGCAGACGAAAAGCGCCTTCGTTGCTATAGCTGATGTACGATCCTTCGGCCAATGTGGCTGCGTGCCTCTGGCCGTGGCTGACAATAATCTGCTTATCATCCTGTTGCAGTTTTCGGGTCATCGTGACCTTTTTTGGGGGGATTTCCTGACGTTGACTGACTGACATACGGTTATTTCTCATAAGTGTTATGCGGTTTTGCATAACCTATTGATCTTCTCATTCTATGGGCGTCACTCTAACATGCTTGCGAATTATTATCATTTGTATTTTCATAACTAAAACATAAGGAATGTAGAAAATGCGTTCTATTCACAAGTCAGTGGTCTGTTTGGCGATCGGCGCCGCGCTAAGCAATATGGCTTTTGCCCAACAAGAAGAGACTCAGGCCGACAATGTCGTGGTTTGGGGCACAAAAGTATCGAGTAGTTCAGAATCTCTGGGCACAGATGACCTCAGTTTGAAACAGGCGGATCATATGTCCGACCTACTGCGCGACATTCCCGGTGTGGATGTCGGCGGGACACACTCGGTCAACCAACGCATCAACATTCGTGGCCTGAACGAAACGGATCTCGATATTCGTCTGGATGGCGCATCACAGCACGCCAACATGTTCCACCACATCGGCAACCTCACGTTGAACCCAGACATTTTAAAATCAGCCGATATTCAAGTGGGTAACAACTCGGTGACGCAAAGTGGCCTTGGCGGCGCGGTCTATTTCGAAACCAAAGATGCCAAAGATCTGCTCCGCGGCAACGAGAAGTTCGGGGTTCGCGTGTTTGGCGGTTACAACTCCAATGACAGCGAGCAAGGCTCGGTGACCGTGTACGGTCAACTGAGTGATAAAGTCGACGCCATGCTTTACGCACAAGGCATCTCTCGCGGTGACTTCGAAAACGGCGACGGCGATAAGACGTTTGGTGTGGAAGGCGATACCTATAACATTTTGGGGAAAGTTGGTTTTGAACCAGCACCGGGTCACCGCTTTCAATTGGCCTATGACGTGTATCGCGATGATGGCGATTACAGCCCACGTCCGGACATGAACGGGACGGCCAACACGACATTGACTGCCGATGATTTGCTGCCAACCAAATACAACCGTGACACTGTCACTGCATCATACAAACTGACAAAAGAAAAGCACAGCGGCACCGTCACCCTGTATAGCAGCGAAACCGAAATCGAACGTGATGAAAGCCATATCACGGGCCGTTGGCCGCGTCCTAAAGCGACCAACACCGCCACCAACCGCAACGTGGGCTTGAGTGCCAAGTTCCAGTCTGATTATCAACTGCTGAGCTTAGATAACCGCGTGGTTTACGGCGCTGACGTGGTCGACCAAACCAGCAAGAGCACGTACGCAGGCGCGTCATACATGGATGAATCTCGCCTGTCGAACGCCATTTTCGCGGAAAACACGCTGTCATTGACCGAGAGTTGGAACATCACGGCAGGTCTGCGCTACGACGATGTGAAGCGCAAAGCGGTGAGCGAAACCAAGAGCTTTGATGACGTCACTTGGTCGCTAGGCACCGAATGGGCGGTTGATTCCGATTGGACACTGTTTGCGAACGCGCGTTCGCTGTTTAATGCTCCAGAGCTGCTGGAATCATTCGTGATGTATCAGCAAACTTCTTATCTGGCAGACGGCATCAAAGCCGAATCGGGTCTGAACACGCAAGGTGGTGTGCGTTTTGATAAGCGCATTGATGATCACTTCATCGCCGCGAACCTGACCATGTTCCGCACTGAAATCGACGATTACATCACGCAAACTTATGACGGTGCTGTGTCTGGATATCGTTTTGAGAATGCCGGTGATGTGGTGATTAAAGGCTTTGAAGTGAGTGCGACGTACGCCTACCAAGCGTTTAGCTCACGTCTGTCTTACTCACGCGCTGACACCCGTGATAAATCAAACGGCGGCCCAATGCTGGATGCCAACGGCCGAAGCGCCGACATGGGGGATAGCATTGCACTGAACCTTGGCTACCACGCTGATACCATCGACACACTGTTTGGTTGGACATCTATCGTGGTGCTGGATGAAACCAACGTCGAAGAGGACAGCGATAAGAAAGAAGGGTATGACACGCACAACCTGTACGCGCAGTGGATGCCTTACGCCGTGCCTGATCTGACCGTCACCTTTGGTATCGATAATATCTTTGACGAGCTGTATGTGTCCCACGCCTCCCGCACCGGGGTGAACGCTCGCGCAGGGACAATGAATGATTACGAACCGGGTCGCAGCGTGAAAATTTCCGCCTCGTACCAGTTCTAACCCTTTGCCCGCAAGCGTGCGGGCAACATGAAGGATAAGTGATGCAATACCAAGCTAAAGCCGAATTACACTCTGAACACGTCGCCAAATATTTGGTGACCCTTTGCCGCCATTTTGCCCGAAAAGTCCCCGCGCAATGGGATGAAGTGCAAGGCCGTGTGGAATTTCCATCCGGTGTGACGACTTTGTCACTCGACGACGCGCAGCAGTGTCTGACTTTTGTTTGCCAGAGCGACAGCGAAGAAAAGGTCGCGGTGCAGCAAGCAATCATCAACGAACATATTGTGATGTTTGCCCGCCGTGAACCGATTCAACTCGACTGGGATGAGATTCTGGTTGCATAAACACTAAAATAATATTCATAACAACATCAAGAAAAGCTAGGAAACAAAGGCTCCGCCCGTGATGGTCGGGGCCTTTTTTATGCTCCAATCTGTGACAGGTCGAAATAATTCCGCCCTCAAAAAAAATAAATGCTTGTCAAAGATCAACAAAAAACCGTTTCAATCACAGAAAAGACTAAAACAAAGTTGAAAGATTCAAAAATTATTGAATAATGGTAACCGTAAATGGAGAAGCTCAAGCTTCGAACTCTCAGTCGGAAACAGGATACAAACCCATGTCGAACTCGTATGTGTTGGTCATCAACTCAGGTAGCTCCTCACTTAAATTCGCAGTCATCGATTCTCAATCGGGTGATGCATTGGTGTCAGGTCTTGGTGAATGCTTTGGTTTGCCAGAAGCGGTCATTAGCTGGAAATATCAAGGTGAGAAAACCGAAGAAGCGATTCCTGCTGGCGGGAACCATCACAAATACGCAGTCAACCGCGTGGTGGCACTGCTTGAAACGCTGGGCCTAAGTTCTAAGTTTGTCGCTGTGGGTCACCGCATCGTTGCAGGTGGCGAAACCTTTAAAGAAACGGTTCGTGTGGATGAGTCTGTGATTGCTGACGTTGAACGTCTTGCTGAACTGGCCCCTCTGCACAACAAAGCCAACGCGGCGGGTATGCGCGCAGCGATGGAAGCGTTCCCGAATCTGCCTCAATTTGCTGTTTTCGACACGGCTTTCCACCAAACCATGCCAGAGAAAGCGTTCGTTTACGCACTGCCATACGAGCTGTACCAAGAGCATAAAGTTCGTCGTTATGGCGCACACGGCACAAGCCACTACTACGTGAGCCGTGAAGCCGCGAAAGCTATCAACAAACCTGTTGAAGAAAGCAACTTCATTACGGTTCACCTTGGTAACGGCGCGTCAGTCAGTGCGATTAAAAATGGTCAATGCATCGACACCAGCATGGGCTTAACACCGCTTGCCGGCCTGATGATGGGCACACGTTGTGGTGATTTGGACCCAAGCGTGATCGAATTCTTGTTCCGCAAAGGCTGGAAACAAGAAGAACTGTTTGAAATGCTGAACAAAAAATCAGGTTTCCTTGGCGTGTCTGGCATCACCAGCGATGCTCGTGGCGTGCTGGAAGCGATGGACAACGGCAACCCACGTGCCAAACTGGCGTTTGATATCTTTACTTACCGCGTGGCCAAATACATCGGTTCATACATGGTCGCGATTGGTGAAGAAGTGGATGCCATTGTGTTCACCGGTGGGATTGGTGAAAACTCACTGCCAATTCGCAGCGAAATCCTGAAGTATCTAAAAGTATTTGGCTACCAAGAAGACGAAGCTGGCAATGCGGCGGCGCGCTTTGGTCAGTCAGGTACTGTGACAACAGCCGACTCTAAACTGGCGATGGTGATTCCAACCAACGAAGAGTTCGTAATTGCTCAACAATCGGTTGCGCTGCTGTAATCACACGCATTGCTCCACACATCGTATGATGTTTAAGCGAACCCTCGGGTTCGCTTTTTTTGTCTCTGGCTTTTTCGTCGTGAAAGTTCGCAATTTTGTTCTATTCAATCGCGGCGCGCGTTTCTATACTGGCTCTATTGATGAACGCGAGTGAATGAACCTCATGCAAGAGCAGTTTCAGTATCTTCCCAGCCAGCATACCGATGGTCTGAGCGCCTTTTCTGCCCGAATGAAGGAGTTCAGCTACGATAAGCATGCGCATGAAGAGTACAGCATTGGTGTGACTCGCAAAGGGCGTCAGGATTTTTTCAGCGGCGGTGCGTATCACAAAAGCAATGTCGGCAATGTGATGATCTTTAACCCGGAGCAGGTGCATGACGGCTGCGCGGGGGAACGCTCGGCGCTGGAATACGAGATGCTTTATATTCCGCAGCACACGCTGATGGCGATGATGCAATCTTTGGGGCAAATTACGCCCGATCAGGCACGCCTCAAGCAATCGCTGTTTCATGATGAAGTGCTGCGCCATCAAGTGCTGAATTTGAGCCAGATGATGCGCCAACCGACGTTGTCTGCATTAGAGGAAGAAGCGGCGCTGCTGGCGATTGCCCAATCGATGCTCCGCTTGGGGGGCGGATCGCTCAACGCCGGACATGATCATGGCCGCAAAGATACGCTTCTGCTGCGCGCGAAAGAGTACATCCTCAGCAACCTCGATCAAAAGCTGAGTGTGGATGACATTTGCCAAGCTGCCAACATGTCGAAATTCCACTTTATCCGCCTGTTTAACGAACAGTTCGGTATGACGCCGCATCAGTTCGTACTCAATTGCCGGGTGAACCGCGCCAAGCAAGCGCTGGAAGTGGGCGACAAAGCGTCGGATGTGGCAATCGACTTAGGCTTTGCGGATGTCAGCCATCTCAATCGCAAATTCAAACGGGTTTTTGGCATCACGCCGCATCAATATCAGCGACAACTGCACGCCAGCGATAGCTGAATCTTAACGACAACGAATCGTCTGATTCGTCAATCTTAACCACTCTCAGAGCACCCCATGACAGACATAATTCTTTATGCCTTTGGCGTGATGTACACGCCTGGGCCGGTGAATGCTATTGGCCTCAATCGTGGTATTCAAAAACAACAACGTATTTTTGGCTTCTTTTTCGGCGTTGCCGTCGCGATGTTCATCCTGTTTTTTAGCGTTTCCTTGATTGGCGAGCGCATCATGAATGAATCGTTGCTGCAAGGCGCGGCAGTGTTGGGTGGTCTGTATATCTTCTGGCTGACCATCAAAATCTTCCGCGCGCAAGTGATTCAAGACAACAGCGGTGAAGATAAAAATAGCGGTGAAGATAAAAATAACGAAGTACGCGCGCTGACATTTCGCGATGGATTGATGATGCAACTGCTCAATCCCAAAGGTATCACGGTTGCGCTGCCTGTGGCGACGGTACAATTTCCTGCGGCGGGGATTGCAGGTGTGAGCTTATTTGCTTGGTGTGTGGGGCTTGCGGTGTTTGCCTTTGGCGCGCCTTGGTCTTATTTCATCTTCGGCCGATTGCTGGGCAACAACATTCGTCAGGCGAGTTACCTCACAATCATCAATAAGCTCATGGCGCTGTTTCTGATGTTCGTGGCCGTGAGCATGGGGCTGAGCCCATTTTTATAACACCATCATGAATCAAGTCTATTCAAAGGGAAAGAGCATGCAGTTTGATACCAAATTCGCCATTGTGGTGGCGGACGATTTGCCAACTTGGCAGAAATTGAATGTGGTCAGTTTTCTGTCCGGTGGCGTGACCGGCAGCCCGCAAGTGAAAACCGGGGAGTGTTATCGCGATGCTTCCGGGAACGCATATCTGCCTTTGTGCGTGCAGCCGATCATTGTGCTCAAAGCGAGCCGAGAAAAGCTCGCTACGTTTATTCAACGTGCCAATCGCGCGCAAGCAGAGACGGCGATTTTTGTTGAAGACATGTTCGCCTCCGGTCATGACGAAGCGAACCGCCAAACGGTCAGCCAATACACGAGCGATCAATTACCGCTGGTTGGGCTGGCCATGTTTGGCGAGAAGAAGCAAGTCGATAAAGTGTTTAAAGGTGCCAAATTGCACGATTAAATCGCGTCGCCCGACCGAGTGCGCATTTTCGACTACACTCAAAGTAGAGTTTTGTATCGGAACTGCGTATGTATCGTCGGGTGATGGAAGTGCTGCTCACCAGCCTTCTGAGTTTTTCAACACTGGCGACGGCTGATACAACGAATGCGCCAGCGGCGCCTTCTCAAACCGTTCCAGTGATCGCCATCAGCGGTGCCATCGGCCCTGCTGTGGGGGATTACGTCATCAAAGAGCTTGAGCGCGCCAATCAGCAAGTGAATACTCCAGCCGTGATTGTGACGCTCGACACCCCGGGCGGCCTCAGCTCGACCCTTCGCGATATTAACCAATATATTCTCGCCTCCGACATTCCGGTGTTGTGTCTGGTTTATCCGCCGGGCGCACGCGCCGCCAGTGCGGGTACCTACATTCTCTATGCCTGCCACATTGCTGCGATGGCGCCAGCGACTACGCTCGGCGCTGCAACCCCGGTTCAAATTGGCGGCCCGTCTGGCGGTGAGCAGCAGGATAAGCCGAGCGAACCGACCGCGATGGAGAAAAAGGTACTCAATGATTCGATTGCCTACATTCGTTCGCTGGCACAGCTGCGCGGGCGCAATGTGGAATGGGCAGAAAAAGCGGTGCGCGATGCGGCGACGTTGTCTGCGATTGAAGCGTTGGAGATGAATGTCATCAATGTGATGGCCGAATCGCCGCAGGATTTACTCAATGCCGTGAACGGACAAACGCTGGATGTGAATAACCGCGCTGTCAGTCTCCATGTCGATAAGGCACAACTCGAGACTCGCGAACCGGATCTGCGCAATCAATTTCTGGCCACCATCACCGATCCGAATGTGGCTTATATCCTGATGATGATCGGCGTGTACGGTCTGCTGCTTGAGTTCTACACCCCAAGTTTCGGCATTGCCGGCATCACCGGGGCGATTTCATTGTTGATTGCGCTCTACGCCTTCCAACTGCTGCCGGTGAACTACGTCGGCATGGGACTCATGCTGCTCGGGATTGCGCTGTTTATTGCTGAATCGTTTCTGCCGAGCTTTGGTTTACTGGGCATCGGTGGGATTGTGGCATTTGTGCTTGGTTCGGTGTTTTTGATCGACAGCGATTTGCCGGAAATGCAAGTGTCCTTGGGGCTGATTTACAGCATCGCGGCCGTCTCGGCGGCGCTGATCATCTTCGTTCTCAGCCGAGTGATGGAGCTGAGACGAAAACAGGTGGTCAGCGGGCAGGAAGCGATGTTGGGGATGGAAGGCATGGCGCTCGATAGCTTTGAAGGCCAAGGCTTCGTCCATGTTGATGGGGAGCGCTGGGAAGCGCTGAGCGATGTCCCGCTGCGCAAAGGTGACCTGATTCGGGTGATTGCAGTAGACGGGTTGACCTTACAAGTGACCAAAAAATAAGGAGGCGGCTATGCCGGGTATTCCAGTAAACACTGAGCTGCTGACACCGATTCTGCTTCTGGTGTTGATCGTGCTGATTGCCGTGCGGCTGTTTCGAATTTTACGCGAGTATGAGCGTGGCGTGATTTTCTTTCTTGGCCGCTTCCAGAAGGTCAAAGGTCCGGGGCTGATTATCGTCATTCCGGTCATTCAACAAATGGTGCGGGTGGATCTGCGCACCGTTGTGATGGATGTGCCGAGTCAGGACGTCATCAGCCGTGACAACGTCTCGGTGCGCGTCAATGCGGTGATCTATTTTCGCGTTGTCGATTCGCAAAAGGCGATCATCAACGTAGAAAACTATCTCCAAGCGACGTCTCAATTGGCGCAAACCACCTTGCGATCGGTACTTGGTCAACATGAGCTGGATGAAATGCTGGCCAACCGCGAAATGCTCAATGCGGATATTCAGGCGATTCTGGATGCGCGCACTGAAGGATGGGGCATTAAGGTGTCGAATGTAGAAATCAAACACGTTGATTTGAACGAGTCGATGATTCGCGCCATTGCCCGTCAGGCTGAAGCGGAACGGACACGTCGTGCGAAAGTCATTCACGCCTCGGGGGAAATGGAAGCGTCTGAAAAACTGGTGGAAGCGGCGAATCGCTTGGCGGCAGAGCCGAACGCGATATTGCTGCGCTACCTGCAAACGCTGACGGAAATCGCGGGTGAGAAAAGCTCGACCATTCTGTTTCCCATGCCAACGACATTGATGGAAGGCTTGTTTCAGAAACTCAATCAGCCGGACAAAAAAGACCCCGAGTCATAACGGGATTTTTCTGCCGTGCAACTTGGCGCAAATCGCCTATCTTTAAGTGTGGTGACTTGCGCTTTTTCAATGAGATAGCGTAACACTGCATCCCCATAATGCGATTTATAACCAAGGAAGTTTGCATGAGTTTACAGCCGTTTCATTTGGCCATTCCGGTTTACGATGTTTCGCTCGCACGTCAGTTTTACAATCAGGTGTTTGGTCTGGAAGAGGGGCGCTCGGCTGAGAGCTGGGTCGATTTCAATTTCTTCGGACATCAGTTAGTGATTCACTACCACCCGAAAACGGCCGATCAGGAGCGGGCAGTGACTAACCCCGTCGATGGCCATGATGTGCCAGTGCCGCACTTTGGTGTGGTTTTGGCGTGGAACGATTGGGAAGCGCTGGCAGAGCGGTTGAAATCGCATCAGGTCGAGTTCGTCATTGAGCCTTATATTCGCTTTCAGGGGCAAGTTGGCGAGCAGGCCACGATGTTTTTCTTCGACCCATGTGGTAACGCGCTGGAATTCAAAGCCTTCAAAGATATGAGCCAGCTGTTTGCTAAATAGTTCTGCTCGCAACAAACAAAAAGCCGTGTGTTCACACGGCTTTTGACGTTGAATGCTGATGCCCCTCACACGGGGTGTGCCAGAAGCGTTTAGCGCAATTCCGCCAGCAGTTCGTAAGAACGCAGCTTCTCCTGATGATCATAAATCATCGCGTTGACCATGATCTCATCAGCGCCTGTGCGTTCAACCAGCTCTTCAATGCGGCGACGCACCGTGTCTGGACTGCCGTGAATCGATTCCCTCAGTTGACTTTCCACCTGACGCTGTTCGTGGGGCAGCCACAGTGGATCCATGTTCATCACTGGTGGCGGCAGCTTGTCGCGCCCACCACGAATCATCTTGAGAAACTTCTGTTTCTCCGTCGTGCCCAGATACTGCGCCTGACGGTCGGTTTCCGCCACAATGATGTTCACCCCAATCATGGCGTAAGGTTTGTCGAGTTGTTCCGACGGGCGGAAGTGTTCGCGGTAAATCTCCAGCGCACGCAGCATCGCATCCGGTGCAAAGTGAGCCGCAAAAGCAAAAGGCAGTCCCTTCATACCGGCAAGGCGCGCGCTGTAAGTGCTTGACCCTAATAGCCACAAAGGTACCTTGGCATTGTTACCCGGGAACGAACGGACCGGCTGGTTATCAGAAATCGGCCCCATAAAAAACTGCAGCTCTTCCAGCAGTTCATCAAAATCAGGATCCATTCGCTCAGGATCGCGGCGCAGTGCATGCATGGTCGGGTAATCGGTGCCCGGCGCGCGGCCAAGTCCCAAATCAATCCGGCCCGGATACAAGGCGTCCAGCGTGCCGAATTGTTCTGAAATAATCAGCGGCGCATGGTTGGGCAGCATAATGCCGCCGGAACCCAGGCGAATGGTGTCGGTTTGCGCGCCAATGTGGCTGAGCAGCACAGCGGTCGCGGCGCTGGCGATGTCTGGCATGTTGTGGTGTTCGGCCATCCAGAAACGTTGATAGCCAAGCTTTTCGGCGTGTTGAGCCAACGAAACGGACTGTTTAAATGTCTGATGGAAATCAGAACCTTCTGAAACCGGAGCCAAATCCAGAATCGAAAACGGAGGTAAAGGCATGACGACTCATTCTTGTTATCAGTAATGATGAGACTATGCCTGTTTCTTTAACTAAGATAAACTGCCTTCAAATCGATTCTATGTTGAATTCAATTCTACAATTATGCGTAAAGACGATCATTTCAGCGGCATCACAGCGTTTGTCTGCACCGCTCAGCACAAAACGTTCACCGCCGCTGCCGAGCGGCTCAACCTGACTAAATCCGCGGTGGCGAAAAGCGTGTCGCGCTTGGAAGAACGCCTTGGCGTCAAGCTGCTGCATCGTTCCACGCGCCAACTGACACTGACGCCGGAAGGGGAAGCGTACCTCAAAAGTTGCCTCGATATTCTGGGGCAGCTTGAGTGCGCTGAAGCGCTGTTGCAAGCCAAAGTCGACAAGCCATCGGGCAAGCTGCGGATTGATCTTCCTGCGGCATTCGGGCGCAAAAAGGTGCTGCCTTTGCTCTTAGCCATGAGCGCACAGTATCCGGAACTGTCACTGGCAGTGACGTTCAACGAGCGCTTTGTCGATATCGTCGAAGAAGGGCTGGATGTGGTGGTGCGCATTGGTGAGCTGCAGGAAAGTAGCGGGCTGGTGGCGCGTCATCTGACGGTACAAAAAATGGTGATGTGTGCGGCGCCAGATTATGTGGCGCGCCGCGGCGTGCCATCCAGTTTTGATGATTTGAAAAATCACGACTGCGTGGTGAGTTTAAAGCAGAATCAGCCGCTCTCGTGGGTAGTGAAAAACTGCGACGGCGAAACCGTGCGTTTTAAGCCGCCTGCGACCCACGAATTCAGTGACGGCGACGCGATACGTGAAGCTGTGATCGCGGGCTGCGGAATTTCGCAGTTGCCGCTGTGGCTGATTCGTGATGATTTGCAAGCGGGCCGATTGCAGGAGGTTTTGCCGGGCCATTGTGCAGGTTCATCGCCGATTCACGCCGTATGGCCGAAGAACCGCCATTTATTGCCGAAAGTCCGCTTTGTGATTGATGAGTTGGTCGCGTTCGCGCAGCAAGGCCAATTCGATTAATTCGTCTGACGTTCGTGATGAAAAATGAATAAATTCATCGAGGGTTCAACGTATTATTTTTAGTGATTGATGGTATCGATGAGTCTATTTATTAAACCGATTTGACCCAAGTGATGCGAGGATTAATATGGATGAATCAAGTCTGTATTGAATCGGCTGACGGAAATAGCGTTCAGTTGGTGAATCTATTATTGGGAGTCGATCATGAATCATCATTTGAAAGAGAAACCGCGTTCAACGGCGATGGACCTGCTGTGGATGGGTGCCATCTGGACGGGCAGTGTGCTGACGCTGGGCGTTGTCGCCATGGGCTTTCGTGCCCTGATGTCTGCTGCAGGGATGAGTAGCCACTGAATCGTTGGCAAAGCAGATTTTAATGTTTCAATTGTGCGAGAAGAAATAAGGCGAATGACGATGACGTTGTTCGCTTTTTTTATGATTGGTCGTCGGGGTAAAAAAAAGAGATAAATCATTCCGTCGGAAAAGGAATGATTTATCTCAAGTCGTTGCGAAGAGGAACAACGTAAACATACCCTTGTGACCAAAGGTGATTGGGGTATCCATTATCGAGAAAGTGAAAACAATCGAGAAAGTGAAAATAATCGCGGAGCACGTTGTCTCCGCAGCAGAAATTAACGGTGCAGATCGACAATATTGCTGCTGACCGGGGCCGGGCTGTATAAGCGCGGTGCGCTGCCTTTTGGCAGGTGAATTAGGTTCAGATGATGGCGACGTGCCCATTGCACGGTCAACGCCGTCGGCGCCGACAAAGTCACTAAGGTGGCGATTTTGGCGCGCACCGCTTTGTGAATCAGTTCCAGGCTGCAGCGACTGGTCATCACCACAAAGCCGTGTTGTGGATTCACTTTGTCATTGACCATCGCACCAATCAATTTATCCAACGCGTTGTGGCGGCCAATATCTTCGCGGCACAACGTGATCTCGCCTCGCTCGTCGGCATACAAAGCCGCGTGCAACGCGCCACTATGAAGGGCCAGAACCTGTGCTTGTTGAATACGATCGCGCAATCCGTTGAACAGAACCGGGTTTGGCGGCGCAACAGGAGATAGCGGCGTTAACAATGGCAGCGCTTGATCCAGCGCTTCCACACCACAAATGCCACAACCGCTGGTGCCGGCCAGTTGGCGACGCTGGGTTTTCAGCGACCAGAAGGCGCGATTGGCGATGTCGACGGCGGCATGATGAGACTCTGCCCCCATGCTCAATTGCACGTCATGGATTTCGCTGGCAGCCTCGACGATGCCGCTGCTGATGCTGAATCCTTTGACGAAATCTTCAAGGTTGCCGGGCGTCACCATCATGACTGCGTGGCTGATGCCGTTGTAGCTGATCGACAACGCCGTTTCACTGGCTAGCGCATTGACGCCTTGGGTGTGTTCGGCATTCATTTCGACATAGCCATATTGATCAGGGGCGGGCGGAGCGAAATTCGCTTCAGCCAGTTCGGTCAGTTGAGTCACAGTGCACGTCATGGTGATCTCCCGGTTTAATCCGACACGTTGTGGTCGGCAGCAAAAATTTTCTGTGCTTTGGCAAAGCAACGCTCAGCCAACGCGGAGCGCGGCTCGGTTTTGCGCATCAGTAAGCCGATGCGTGAATGCACTTCGGCCTGTGCAATCGGAATCATGCGCAGGTGCTCGTTCATGGTCTCCATGCCGCTGTTCAGTGGCATGATGGCGCAGCACAACCCAGCATGGACCGCTTGCAGTAACTGAAAGGTGGAATCACTCTCCACCTGAATATGTGGCTCAATCCCTTTGCTGCTAAAGCTCATGTCAATCGACTGGCGGTAATGCATCCCTTTGGTCAGCAAACCCAGCGGAATATGGCCGAGGCTTTCCCAATCCATCTGCGTGTCAGCAAATCCGAAATGACGGGTATCGTGCAGCAGCCCCATGCTGGTGGCCGCCAGTTCAATCACTTCAAAATGGGTGGTATCGACCTGATCGAGATAGCACAAGCCCAAATCCAACTGATTGCGGTTGAGGCCGTCAATTACCTGTTCAGACGTCACCGAGCACAACTGATACCGCAGTTCAGGGTAGCGTTTAGACAGCGGTTCGAGCAGCGCCATGGGATTCAGGCTCGCCAGCGGCACCATGCCAAAACGCAGGCTGCCCACCAACTGGCCGCGGCAATTCGCTGCTTCTGCCTGTAACCCATCGTGGGCAGCGAGCACGCTACGTGCCCAGGCCAGAATGCGGTCGCCCGCTTCAGTAAACCCTTCAAAACGCTGACCGCGGTTAATCAGGGTCAGTTGCAGCTCATCTTCCAGATTGCGAATGCGCATCGACAAGGTAGGCTGCGTGATGTGGCACATTGCAGCGGCTTGCCCAAAGTGTTGGGTTTCGTCGAGCGCAATGAGATATTTCAATTGCTTAATGTCCATAATGCTTCCTTAAGCGGCCGGTGTTTTTTACTTGGGCGGCACGTTGTCGTGCTCGTATTGTTATTCGGCCACTTGTGTTGAGACTGACAGACTGAGTGTGCTCAGTACTGATTATCTTATACCCGCCGGACTTGAAGTGGCAGCGGTGTCCGCTGCGCCAAATCCGCTGGGTGGTCATGCGTTGCGATTAGTTGAGCACATAATCAACCGGTTGCAAAATCGGTGGCAGCTCCGCCACGTTGAGCGCGTCCAAAACGTCACGTTCAATAATTCTGACCAGCGCATCCATTGGCAGATCGTTTTCATCACGGCCAAAGGGATCTTCCAGTTCGTCCCCAATCGCATCTAAACCGAAAAAGGTGTAGCTGACGATGGTGGTAAAAATCGGCGCAATCCAGCCCAGCGGCTCTGCCATCGCAAACGGCAACAACAAACAGAAAATGTAGTTGGTGCGGTGAAAGAGCAAGGTGTACGGAAAGGGTAGTGGCGTGCTTTTTATACGTTCACACGTTGCTTGTGCCTCCGACAGGCGTTGCAACCGCTCTTCCAGCATCACATAACGCCACTCACTGATGCTGCCTGCTTTGGCGAGCTTGGAATAGCCGCGACTGATATGGCGCAAAATTCCGTCGCTGACGTTGTGTCCGTAGGCCTCTGCCCCTTGACTGAGCCAGCCTTTCGCAGCCTGATACTCGTCTTCGTTGCGCAGCCGCGCCGCCAACGCGTGGGTAAAACCGCACAGCTCTTTTAACAGCGACGTACGTAACGCTTCATCGTCAATCACTTCACTGGCGCGGGTAAATGAGCGCACTTCGGTAATCACGTGTCCCCACGCCTGACGACCTTCCCACCAACGTGAGTAACAGGCATTGTTACGAAAACTCATAAAGATGGACAGCGAAATACCCAACAAAGTAAACGGCGTGGCATTCACATGGGTAAAAAATGTCGGCAACATCCCTTCCACTAACACAATTAATGACGCCAGAGCGGTGATCATAAAACTGCGTTTAGCAATACGTTTTGCAATGGAACCTTTTAATGAAAATAAAATGTTCGTTAAATTAGGTTTAGGATGAACGATCATGATTTTTCCATGAATAATAGTTTTAACGTTACTTTAAGTAGAATATTATTGTTGAAGTGTTTAATGGCGATAATATTCTATTTTAATCCTATTGATGATGCCGGTTTAATGGCATCTCACATGCTTTTTAAAAACGCTATTTTGTCGAAGGTCTGATTTAGCACACTGACAAAAACGGATACAAAAACTGACTCGGTTACGATTAAAATCTGCATGTTTCTTGATTTGAATCAAGAATAAGATCGAAAACACCCCGGGTCAAATCAGTTGTTTTTATCACGTGATAGAGCGTTTCTATCACGCGAAACCCATGGTTGGTTCAGTGTTTGAAGTGAAAATAAGTGCCGAATTTAGAGTGAGTTACTCGAACAAGTGCATCGGTGTGCTTATTAGAAATGCATGCGTCTGGAGCGTGAGTCGAGATTGAAAATAACGTCTGCCTTCATTTAAGAATGAATCAATAAATTACTTTTTGTGTGGTTATTTCTGCTTTGTTTGAGTGATAGATTTCGTCGATGATTAATTCAATAAGTTCAATTGGACGGTAGAAAAAATACGATTTACGCTCTAGTGAAATAAAAGGCACGACCAAAAAATATCGTTGGTTGTGTTTAATTACAACTCAATGAACCTTATTTATTTCGTGCATCTTTGTGCATAAATATAAGCACAAATGGTCGAAATAATATTTGCCATCGCTCACCGGTAAATAACGCATCGTTCATTGAAATTCCTAGAGAGGAGTGTCGTCATGAACCAAAAGGAACACATTAAAGAGTATCCCGGACCTGCAGCAGGCTGGGGCGCGCTCAAAGCGGTCACCAAAAGCTGGTTAGGCAGTGAGAATGCGTTTCGTAACCTGAGAGCGATGTTGAAAACCAACCAGAACGGCGGCTTCGACTGTCCGGGATGTGCGTGGGGTGAATCGCCGGAAAGCGGGATGGTGAATTTCTGCGAAAACGGCGCAAAAGCCGTCAACTGGGAATCCACCAGCCGTCTTGTGGATCCGGATTTCTTTGCCAAATACAGCGTTTCGGAACTGGCGAAACAAACCGATTACTGGCTGGAATATCAGGGCCGCCTGAGTCATCCGATGCGTTATGATTCTGAAACCGATCACTACGTCGAAATCTCCTGGGACGATGCGTTTGCGATGGTCGGACGCCACCTTAACGCGCTGGCGTCTCCGGACGAAGCGGAATTTTACACCTCTGGTCGTGCCAGCAATGAGGCGGCGTACATTTATCAACTGTTTGTGCGAGCGTTTGGCACCAATAATTTCCCTGACTGTTCAAACATGTGCCACGAAGCCAGTGGGATTGGCATGTCCGACACCATCGGGGTCGGCAAAGGGACGGTGGTATTTAAAGATTTGGAATTGGCGGATGCGATTTTTGTCATCGGCCAGAACCCGGGGACCAACCACCCGCGTATGCTTGAACCTTTGCGTGAAGCGGTTAAACGCGGCGCACAGGTGATCTGTCTGAACCCGCTCAAAGAACGCGGTTTGGAACGTTTCCAACACCCACAACACCCAATTGAAATGCTGAGCAACGGCTCGGAGCCGACCAGCAGTGCTTATTTTCGCCCCGCTTTGGGCGGGGATATGGCTGTGTTCCGCGGTATGGCGAAGTTTCTGCTGCAATGGGAGCGCGAAGCGCAAGCATTGGGTGAAGCGCCGGTTTTCGACCACGATTTTATTCGCGAGCACACGACGGGCGTGGATGCTTACTTAAACGTTGTCGATCGTACCTCGTGGAAACACATCACTCAGCAATCAGGTTTGGGACTCGATGAAATCGAAGTGCTGGCGCGCATGTATCGCCGTGCTGAACGCGTGGTGATGTGCTGGGCGATGGGGCTGACTCAGCACCGTCACTCTGTGCCGACCATTCAGGAAGTGGTGAATTTGCAACTGCTGCGCGGGAACGTCGGCAAACCGGGTGCCGGGCTGTCGCCGGTGCGTGGTCACAGTAACGTGCAGGGTGACCGCACGATGGGGATTGATGAACAGCCGCCGGAGTTTCTGTTGGATGCGCTGGAAAAACGTTTCCAATTCAAAGTGCCGCGCGAGCATGGCCATAACGCCGTGCTTGCCATCAAGGCGATGGAAGAGAAGCGCGCCAAAGTGTTTATCGGCCTTGGCGGTAACTTTGCGCAGGCGACGCCGGATACACCCCGTACTCATGATGCGCTGCGCAATTGTGAGCTGACCGTGCACATCGCCACCAAACTGAACCGTTCACATCTGGTGACTGGTCGCGATGCGTTGATCCTGCCATGCCTTGGCCGTACTGAAATCGATATTCAGGCCAACGGCCCGCAGGGCGTGACGGTTGAAGATACTTTCAGCATGGTGCACCTCTCCTATGGCCAGCTCAAAGCGCGCTCGCCATATCTGCGTTCTGAGCCTGCGATTCTGGCGGGGATTGCCAAAGCGACACTGGGTAATTTCCCAATCGACTGGGACTGGGCGATTGCTGATTACAGTCACATTCGTGATTTGATCGCTGACACCATTCCCGGGTTTGAAAACTTCAATCAGCGCTTGCAGCATCCGGGCGGTTTTTATCTGGGTAATACGGCGGCCCGTCGTGAATGGAATACCGCCAGCGGGAAAGCGCAGTTTGCTGCGCCAGCACTGCCGGATCAACTGGTAAACGAAAACGTCATTCAACGCGGCGATGCGCCGGATCTGATCCTGCAAACCCTGCGTTCCCACGATCAGTACAACACCACGTTGTATGGGCTGGATGACCGTTATCGCGGCGTGTTTGGCATGCGCGATGTGGTGTTCGTCAATGCAGAGGACATTCGTCGTCTGGGCTATGAACCGGGCGATAAAGTGGACTTGGTGACCTTGTGGGACGACGGGCTGGAGCGCCGTGTCAGCGGTTTTGAACTGGTGGCGTATGACATGCCAACTGGGCAGGCCGCGGCGTATTACCCGGAAACCAATCCGCTGGTACCGCTCGATAGCTATGGCGATCGCACCTTTACGCCGACCTCCAAGTTTGTGGCCATCAAACTGGAAAAAGCCAAACCAAGCAGCGTGATTCCAACCACTGCACTGTAATTCGGTTTACTTCTGTTTATCTCATTGGCCCTGCTTGGTGTTGTGCGGCAGGGCCAGCGACCTCTGAAAGATTAAGGATTCTGGTATGTTTCATTTAGAGGCTCTCGACCTGGCGCGCATTCAGTTTGCGTTCACGGTGTCGTTTCACATTATTTTCCCAGCGATCACCATTGGGCTGGCCAGTTTTCTCGCGGTGCTGGAATGGCGCTGGATGAAAACCGGCAATCCGGTGTACAAAAATCTGTATCACTTCTGGTGCAAAATTTTCGCCGTTAACTTTGGCATGGGCGTGGTGTCCGGCTTGGTGATGTCGTACGAATTTGGCACCAACTGGGCGCGCTTTTCTGATTTTGCCGGCAGTGTCACCGGACCACTTCTGACCTACGAAGTGCTGACAGCCTTTTTCCTCGAAGCCGGATTTTTGGGTGTCATGCTGTTTGGCTGGCACAAAGTCAGCCGCCGCATGCACTTCTTTGCCACGGTGATGGTGGCGATCGGGACACTGATTTCAACGTTCTGGATCCTGTCGTCCAACAGTTGGATGCAGACCCCGCAAGGCATTGAAATTGTGGATGGCCGCGTGGTGCCTGTCGACTGGTTTAAAATCGTGTTCAACCCGTCATTCCCTTACCGACTGGCGCACATGGCATTGGCTGCCTTCCTGTCGACGGCATTCTTTGTTGCCGCTTCAGCGGCCTGGCATTTACTGCGCGGTCGCAAGAGTGCGGAAGTGAAAAAAATGTTCTCAATGGCTATGTGGATGATTCTGCTGGTGGCACCACTGCAAGCGGTGGTGGGCGATGCACACGGTTTAAATACGCTTGAGCATCAACCGGCGAAAATTGCGGCGATTGAAGGGCACTGGGAAAACAAACCGGGCGAAGCGACGCCGTTGATCCTGTTCGGGATTCCGGATATGGACGCGGAGAAAACCCGCTTCAGTCTTGAAGTGCCGTATCTGGGCAGCTTAATTCTGACCCACAGCCTGGATAAACAGATCCCGGCGCTGAAAAGCTTTGCGAAAGAAGACCGACCCAATTCAACCATCGTGTTCTGGAGTTTCCGCGTGATGGCTGGCCTTGGCATGTTGATGATTCTGTCTGCTCTGACCGCGTTGTGGCTGCGTCGCAAAGGCAAACTCTACGACACCAAATTGTTCCATCGCTTTGTCCTGCTGATGGGGCCATCGGGACTGATTGCGCTGCTGGCAGGCTGGTTCACGACCGAAATCGGCCGTCAGCCATGGGTGGTGTACGGCATGATGCGCACCCGCGATGCGGCGTCGAACCATGATGTATTGCAGATGAGTATCACGCTGGCGCTGTTTGTCATTATTTACTTCTCGGTGTTTACCGTCGGGATCACCTACATGATGCGTCTGGTGGGCAAAGGCCCGACAGCGGTTGAGCAAGAACGCGTGAGCGATGACCCGCTCAGTCTGGCGAAATAAAGGAGCACAACATGACCATTCAAGGTATCGATTTATCCGTGATTTGGGCCGTGATCATCGCGTTTGGCTTGCTGCTATATGTGATTCTCGATGGCTTTGACTTAGGCTTAGGCATTCTTTTTCCGTTCATCTCCGACCCGAAAGAGCGCGATGTGATGATGAACACGGTCGCGCCGGTGTGGGATGGCAACGAAACCTGGCTGGTGTTTGGCGGTGCGACGTTGTACGCCGCATTCCCACTGGCGTATTCCGTCATTCTGGAAGCGCTGTATCTGCCGCTGGTGCTGGTATTAGCAGGGCTGATTTTCCGTGGCGTCGCGTTTGAGTTTCGCTTTAAAGCGTCAGCTAAATCGCGTCACTGGTGGGATAAAGCGTTCATTGGTGGCTCGATCATGGCGGCGTTTTTCCAAGGCGTCGCACTGGGCACTTACGTGGCGGGTATTCCCGTGGTGAACCGCCAGTTTGCCGGTGGTGATTTTGACTGGTTGGCGCCGTTTCCACTGCTGTGTGGGTTGGGTTTGACGCTGACCTACGCGCTGCTGGGCAGTACCTGGTTGCTGATGAAAACCGACGGCATGCTGGAGAGCAAAATGCGCCACTACAGCCGCCCGCTGACTTACGCGTTGATCGTGATGATTGCGATGGTGGCGGTGTGGACCGCGTGGCTAAACCCGCAAGTGGCTGACTTGTGGCTGAGCGGTCATCACTGGGTCTTTACGGCGTCAGTGGAAGTGTTGGCGGTGATTGCCGTGGCGCTGATTTTGCGTAATCTGCGCAAACGCCACTCTTACAAACCGTTTGTTGCCACGCTGTTTTTGATTGCACTCGGCTATGTGAGTCTGATGATCAGCATCTGGCCGACCATCATTCCGCCATCGGTTGACTTCTGGCAGGCGGCGTCACCGCTTTCCAGCCAACTGTTTGCGTTGATAGGCGTGCTGTTTATCCTGCCCGTGATTCTGGCGTACACCGCGTGGGGTTACTACGTCTTTCGCGGCAAAGTGCAGGTGGGCGAGGCGTATCACTAACACCATCCCGCCAATAAAAAGGGCTTCAGATGATACCGATAGACAGGATGACGGAGTTATCTGATCAAACTCCCTGAGTGAAGAGATATCTCAGCACGACCAGATCAGGAAAGAGAGGTTTCAAGAGCAAAATGACAAGCTCGCTCTTCAGCTAAGAAAATTGAAACCATCTCTATGCATCACACACATTATTTTGTAGATGAAATCCGCGCTAGACAGGCGGATTTCATCTACAACGTGTTTGCTAGAATCTTACGTTCACAAACTCATGATCTTTTTGAACTCTTCTTCAGAGTACTTTTTCTCAGTGCTCTTAGTTAAGTCAGTCATCATTTTGTAACGGATGTCCGTTGCTATGTCCAACGTACGTTTAAGCTGTCCATAAGAATAGTCAGCGGCCATATCTAGTGCGGCTTGTTTATCCTCTTTGTACATCGTCGTTAGTGTCTTATCTAAATTCGCGACTTGTTTGTACAAGCGTGTTTCTTCCTTATCCCAAGTTTCCTTAAGTAGAGGTAGATACTTGTCTGGATTCGCCGCGGCGAGTGCGGTTAAGCTTCGGAACTGCCAGTATGCGGAGTCGTCGCTATAGGTGTCATCACCAACTTGGTACGCTTTTGGATAGTCGGTCAACGTCGAGTAAAGGGGGACGAGCACAGATTCAGGAAGTACGCCAAAGCTTTGCCAGATAACGCCCTGAAGTTCTTTTGGCATTTGCTCTCTTAGCTGAATAATATGCGATTCTACCTGACGCTCTACGCGGATTGGACGTGTGCTCTTCCCTTCCAACACGGTGCCTTTGTAGGTCGCACTCAATAACTCTGCGACATCTTCAACTGAGATTTTCTCATCTGGCTTCATAAACAGTGGGTACTGAGCGATGCGGCTTTGCTGATGTTTTGAAGGCGTTAGCATCTTTTGTCCTAACCATTCTCGGTCGGTATTGTACTCATCGCCCACGACGCCAAACGCTTTTGCGAAGTTAAATGACGTCTTGTCCGCTTTGTCGAGTAACTTGTGATCAGAAACAAACTCAAACATGCCTTTTGAGTGCAGGACATCTTTACTCGATAAATCCACGCCATGAACACGTAAACCGTTAGCAATCATTGCGTAGCTATCATCAGGTACTTTTACTGCGATCCAATGGTGACCTGAACCGATCTCAAACAGCCAAGCTTCATTGATATCGGCAATGTACAGGCTGTTTCCTTCACCAGCGCCATAGGTCTCAATGTAGTTGCCAAGTAGCTCAACCGCTTGCTTCGCACTGGTAGATTGAGGAAGAAGTAGAGTAGGAATGATGGCTTCGATTACGCCATTTTCGACCAAAGGATCGACTTTCGCGACTTTCTCGTTGATCTCTACGCTGGTTGTCGCCGAAATAGCGACATTGTGCTCATTGACGCCACGTTCTTCGTAAAATTTACCGTCGCCATCGACAGTTTTGGCATCCCAATCTGGTATAGCTGAGTAGGCGAAGAAGTGTTTAGGCATAGGGACAACAAGTCCGTTACCCAGCGTCCAATCTCCCTCTTCGTTGTCCTGTGCAGGGCGATACTCTAAATACTTGTTCCAGTTATTGATACCAAAGTCTTCGTTGCGGGCAATCATAATACTGCCGTCGGTTGAAGCACCTTTACCAACGATGATTCCGGTACAAGCGAGCGCGTTGCCACTAAGCGCAATGGCCACTGCGCTGGCTAAAAAAGTTACAGACCAAGTTTTCATCTTTATTCTCCGCATATCATGTGAAAGAACCGAAGTTCATGTCTGTTGTATTTGCAGAATTTATTGTTGTTATCTCTACCGGGTCGGTTCTCAGGGGTAAGATAAATAAGATTGAGATCCAACTCGAGTAGTATTCATCAGAATGTTGCATTTGGAGTGTAACTGCCAAGAAGAACAAATATTCATCAATTGATCACATAAGTAGTATTTGTTTTTATGGATAATTATTTGAAAAATATGCGTTTTTGCATATTTAAATATAGATAACTTGCGCATTGAAAGTGAGGGGAAAAGCGTCGTGCTGAACATTTGGATGTGCAGCATCTTGAAAATCGAGGCATGCTGATGGGTGTTGAACAACCAATGTCTCAGGCCAAGCTGACGCGTAACGAATTGGATATGTTTAAGGACTTAATCCATATCAGGATGGGTTAAGTGGCGAGAGTGCGATGCAATGAAAAAGGAACGCTGAGCGTTCCTTTTTGCTATCTATTGCGTCAACAGCCAGCGGGCGGTGGTTTCGTCGGTGACCAAACCGTTGATCCAGCGACCGCGCAGCGCGGCGAGAATGGCCGGGCGTTTGTCTTCACCACAAGCAGCGCCAATGCGTGGGCAGTCGTTGCTGCGAATATCATGGCTGGTGATGAAGGTGTTGATGGTGCAATCAATTACGTCACCTTGGGCATTAATGAATCGGCCGAGAATTTCTCCCACGGCGCCTTGTTGATTTAGCTCGTCGGCCTTATCGGCGGAGATAAAGCCATCTTGGATGATTGGGCTTGCTTTACTCAACGAGCCAATACCGATAAACACCACGTTGGCGTTGCTGGCAACGGCGGCGACTTCCTCAAACACGCGCATGCCAGTCCAGACTTTTAGTTCATCGGCTGACAGGGCGTAACGCGGCGCAGGCAACTGGTAATAGTTGGCGCGAATTTTCCGCGCCAGAATCAGCGGCACATCATCGTAGTAGTTACATTGACCATTCACGCCCATCGCGCTGATCAGCGCCACGCATTGGCTGTTGGGCGATTCGAAATCAATCCGGTTGATCGCTTTTTTCAGCGTCAGTCCCGAGCCGATGCCGATGATTTGATTCTGCTGGTCTTTGACGTATTTCGACATCAACTGAAAGCAGCCAAACGACACGTTATCTAAGGTTTCCTCGCCGCTGGTGGTGGGGACGATGTTGCACTCCACCAGTTGATACTTCGCTTTCAGCAGTTCTGCGTAATCTAAACAGGTTGAAATCGGGTGGTGCAGGCCAACCGAAACAATGCCTTCCTCTTTGGCTGCCGCAATCAAACGTTGTACCACCGGACGGGATAAACCGAGTTCAGACGCAATATCGCTCTGATTGCGACCGGAGATGTAATACATCCAAGCGGCACGCACCATTTGGTCGGTTTTAAAACTGTCGTCTCTTGCCACATTTCATCCTTACTATTCAATGTCTTGCGCCTGTTCTAAAGCTTTGATTTTTCGTCTTGGGCGCGCGAATACCTCGTATCTTCTCGCGAACGCTTGCGGAGTGCAATAGCTATCAATTACTCACAAATGAACAAAAGACCTGTAAATGGTCTTTTGTTCATTTGTGATCTATAGCTCTTTATTTGATAATTTGATCGATTAGAGTGGCGTCATTCAATAAGAACGAGGAATCATCATGACAAACCAATACACGTGGCTTCACATCGGTCTGGGTTCATTTCACCGCGCGCACCAAGCGTGGTATCTGCACAAATTGTTGGCATCGGGCGATCAACGCTGGCATATCGCTGCGGGCAACATTCGCAACGATGCCGAAGCCACCGTCGACGCGTTGCGAGCGCAAAACGGCGAATATGTGCTGGAAACCGTGAGTCCGGCGGGTGAGCGTCATTACGAAGTCATCAAGTCGATTCAAACGCTGCTGCCTTGGCAAGCGGATCTTGCACCGCTGATTGACGAAGGGGCCAAAGCGCAAACGAAAGTTATCGCTTTCACCGTGACCGAAGGCGGCTACTACCTCAAAACTGACCACACGCTGGATGTCGACAGTGCGGTCTTAAACGCTGATCTCAACGGTGGTCATCAAACCATTTACGGCACTGTGACGAAAATTCTTGAGCGCCGCATGGCAGACGATGCTGGCCCAGTGACGCTGCTTAACTGTGACAACGTGCGTCACAACGGCGAACGTTTTCGCGATGGGTTGATGGAGTTTCTGACGCTGACTGGCAAAACCGATGTGTTGCAATGGGTGAAAGAGAACACCACCTGTCCGAATACCATGGTCGATCGCATCACGCCGCGCCCAGCGGCTGATCTACCTGCTCGCATCAAACAGCAAACGGGCATTGATGATCAAGCGCCTGTGATGGGCGAAACCTTTATTCAATGGGTGATTGAAGACAACTTTAAAGACGCTCGACCAGCGCTGGAAACGGTGGGTGTTGAAATGGTGGATTCAGTGATCCCGTATGAAGAAGCGAAAATCCGCATTCTCAACTCGTCGCACAGCTGCATTGCGTGGGCGGGCACCTTGCTGGGGCAGTCGTTTATTCACGACAGCACGCTGACCGAGAGCATCTACAAAATTGCGCATGATTACGTGACGCAGGATGTGATCCCTTGCTTGGGTGACAACGGCATCGACCTGCCCACGTATCGTGATGTGGTACTAGAGCGTTTTACCAACCCATACATCAAAGACACCAACCAGCGTGTGGCGGCAGACGGTTTCTCGAAAATTCCGGCGATGATCACCCCAACGATGATTGAGTGTTACCAACGTGGCGTCGCGCCGCAAGCAACCGCGATGTTGCCTGCGTTGTTCTTCGTGTTTATGCAGCAGTGGCACAAAGGCGTTCTACCTTATGAGTATCAAGACGGCATTCTGGATGCGGCGGCAGTGCATGCGATGTTTGAGTCGGTAGACCCAATTGCAGTCTATGCACATGACAAAGCATTGTTTGGTGAATTGGCTGAGCGCGCTGAATTTGAAGCGCTGCTGCGCGAGAAAATCGCCGCCGTTTACCCCATGATTCAGTAAGGAGCAGGTATGTATTTAGGAATTGACCTTGGCACGTCGGAAGTGAAAGCACTGGTGATTGATGAGCACGGTGAAACCGTCGCCACACACAGTGCGCCGCTGACGATTCAACGCCCGCATCCGCATTGGTCTGAGCAAGCGCCGCAAGAGTGGTGGGAAGCCACCAACTATCTGATTGGCGCGTTGCGAGAAAAGTGCACCGAACATTGGGGCGCGATCAAAGCGATTGGCCTGTCGGGGCAGATGCATGGGGCCGTACTGCTGGATCACCACGATGCGGTGATTCGCCCGGCAATTTTGTGGAACGACACGCGTTGCCACGAAGAGTGCGCGGAACTGGAAGCGGCTGCGCCGGATTTGCATGACATTGCGGGCAACTTGGCCATGCCGGGGTTTACCGCGCCGAAGCTGATTTGGGTGCGTAAACATGAACCGGAAAACTTTGCGCGCATTCAGACTGTGTTGCTGCCGAAAGATTACCTGCGCCTCAAAATGACCGGGCGAAAAGTCTCTGATATGTCGGATTCGGCAGGTACCTTGTGGCTGGATGTCGCCAAGCGCGATTGGTCCGATGCGCTGCTGGATGCATGCCAACTGACGCGCGCTCAAATGCCTGAACTGGTGGAAGGGTGCGACGTGTCGGCGTCACTCTCGGCAGAGATGGCGCACAAATGGGGCTTGAGTCCATCGGTAATTGTTGCTGGTGGCGGCGGTGATAACGCCGTGAGTGCGATTGGTGTCGGTGCAGTGAATCCAGGCGATGCATTCATCTCCTTGGGCACATCCGGGGTGTTGTTTGTGGTGAACGAACAATATCGCCCCGCGCCTCAATCGGCGGTACATGCGTTTTGTCATGTGTTGCCACAGCGTTGGCATCAGATGAGCGTCATGCTCAGCGCAGCCAGCTGTTTGCAGTGGTTCTGCCGCATTGTCGGAGCGACCGAGGTGGAACTGCTGGCGGACATCGAGCAGTTGAGTGAGGAAGAAAAAGCCAAAGCGCCGCTGTTCTTGCCTTACCTCTCTGGGGAGCGTACGCCGCACAACGACCCGCAAGCTATGGGCATGTTCCACAGCATGAGCCATTCAACCAATCGCGCATTGTTGGGTTATGCCGTGATTGAAGGTGTGAGCTTTGGGATTGCAGATGGTCTGCGCGTCTTGCAAGACAGCGGAACCCAGATTGACCAGTGTTCGTTGGTCGGCGGCGGCGCTCGTAGCCCATTCTGGGCGCAGTTGCTGGCAGACACCCTCGGCCTGCCGATTGTGACGCACAAAGGCGGTGAAACCGGCGGCGCACTGGGCGCAGCGCGTCTGGCATGTTTGGCGTCCGGTAAATCCATGGCACAGGTGTGTAAAAAGCCAGACATTCACCGCATTTACCAACCTTGCGCGGATCGCAAACCCGTGTTGAGCGAGCGCTATGCTCGGTTCCGCGCCCTTTATCAAAACGATTTGGCCTTACGGTCATAACCTCGGCCATTAAGAGCCTATTTAAAAAGAATTTTTAGAAGAATCATCACAACCCTCATGGACTGCGCCCCTGCAAAGGGGCGTGGGATTCCTTTACCCTACGAAACGAGGAATATATGGAAAACGTAAGCAAACAGTGGCTTGGATTGCCGCTCAATCTGATCTGGGGATACATCGCGATTGCCATCTTTATGACCGGCGATGGCTTTGAGCTGGCATTCCTGTCGCACTACATCACGGAGTTGGGCTTTACGCCAGCGCAGTCCTCTTTTGCCTTTACGCTGTATGGTTTGGCTGCCGCGCTGGCAGCTTGGGTGTCCGGTGTGGTTGCAGAGATCATCACACCGCAGAAAACGATGAAAATCGGCTTTTTGCTGTGGTGTACTTTCCACGTTCTGTTCTTAACCTTCGGGTTAGGGCAGTCAAACTACGCGCTCATTTTGCTGTTCTACGGCATTCGCGGCTTTGCTTATCCGCTGTTCCTCTACTCCTTCATTGTGGTGATCGTGCACAACGTGCGCAGTGATGGTGTCAGTTCCGCGCTGGGTTGGTTCTGGACGGTGTATTCGATCGGCATCGGCGTGGCCGGAAGCTACATTCCAAGTTTCACCATTCCTTGGATTGGCGAGCTGGGTACTTTGTGGCTGTCATTGGCGTTTTGTGCCGCTGGCGGTTTGATTGCCATGATAGCGCTGCGCAAGGTGAAAACGCCGACGCACATGCACAATCTCACCACCAAACAGAAACTGACCGAGCTCAGCCGCGCCGTGACGCTGCTTTACACCAACAAAAATGTGCTCTATTCCAGCTTTGTTCGCATCATCAATACGCTATCGCTGTTTGGTTTTGCGGTCATCATGCCGATGATGTTTGTCGACGATTTAGGCTTTACGACATCCGAATGGCTTCAGGTGTGGGCGGTCTTCTTCTTCACCACCATCTTTTCCAATGTCTTCTGGGGCATCATGGGCGAAAAACTGGGTTGGTTGAAAGTGGTTCGCTGGTTTGGTTGTGTGGGCATGGCGCTGTCGAGCCTTGCGTTCTATTACATTCCGCAGCACTTTGGCAATAACTTCGCCATGGCGCTGATCCCGGCGATTGCGCTGGGTATTTTTGTCGCCGCATTTGTGCCAATGGCCGCTGTTTTTCCGGCCTTGGAGCCGAATCATAAAGGCGCGGCGATTTCGGTGTATAACCTGTCGGCTGGTTTATCGAACTTTTTGGCGCCAGCGATTGCAGTGATCGTGTTGCCGTACTTCAGCACCATCGGGGTCGTGATTGCCTATACTGCCTTGTACGTGCTGGCGTTTTTCTTCACCTATCGCATCAAGGTGGAGCAACCTGGATTTGAAACCGAATTTGTTGATTCAGGTAAAGTCACCGTTGCATAACACGGTTTAGGGTATGGCAATGGCTTTGATTGCCATCCCTTTTTTTATTTTTTTTGAGGTAAGTATGAACAAGAAAGCAGTAATTTTTGATATGGATGGCGTGATCATTGACTCTGAGCCGCTATGGCAAGAAGCGCAGATTGAATCGTTGGCTGGGTTTGGTGTGGCGATCACCCGTCAGGACTGCGAACAACTGACCATGGGCAAGCGTATTGATGAGATTGCACGCACATGGTGTGAAACGTATGCGCTGGTGGTTGATTCACAAGTATTAGAAACCCTGATTCTGACCAAGCTGTGCCAACGCATTTCGGCAACGGGCAAAGCGATGGCTGGTGTGTACGACGCCTTACAATTTTTTGCCGAACAAGGCATGCGCATTGCGCTCGCCACCTCTTCAAACCATGTGGTGATCCAAGCGGTGTTTGACCGTTTAGCGCTGTGGGACAAATTCAGCGTGATTTGCAGTGCGGAAGATGAAAAGCACGGCAAGCCGCAACCGGATGTGTACCTGACCGCTGCACGCAAACTCGACGTTGCGGTGGCGGATTGCTTGGTGATTGAAGACAGCTTTACCGGCTTAACTGCGGCCAAACGCGCCCAGATGACCACGTATTTGGTATCACCACATGCTGACCAAGCGCGCTTTGCCATTGCTGACGCTCAATTTTTCAACCTGACAGCGGTGATTGACGCCTTGCGTACCCAGTGCCGAGCGTCATGATAGGCGTGATTGTGGTTAAATAAGTCTCAGTGATTGGATTGATTATGGACTTTTAGTTCCGCAATGTTTGGCAGTGTTGGCAATCGAATCCCCGCGGATTCCGACGCATAATGCAATCACTTTGAAAACACAGCGACTCAGTCGCCAGCTTGAGCGAGAGCCAAGCATCCATTATTTTTGCGGGGAAATACCATGTCTAACCAAATTATTGCCGACCTAACTAAACGTTACACAGCCAAACGTTATGATGCGAACAAAAAAATCTCATCCGACGATATGGCGATCATCAAAGAGGCGCTGCGCCTGTCGGCTTCATCGATCAATGCACAGCCTTGGAAGTTCATTGTGATTGAGAGTGATGCCGCGAAGCAGCGTTTCCACGACACATTTGCCCGCATGCACCAGTTCAACCAACCGCACGCGAAAGCGGCGTCGCACACCGTGTTGCTAGCATACAACCCTAAATTCACTAAAGAAGATTATCGCAAAGTTGCGGACGTTGAAGTCTCTTCAGGTCACCTGCCTGCGGAGCGTTACGACGGTTTCCTCAATGGTGCGTATACCTTTGCCGAGTCCAACACCGACGAAAACGGCTTCAACGGTCACTGGACCAAAGCACAAACTTACATCGCATTGGGTAACCTTTTACACGTGCTGGCACGTCTGGGCATCGATTCCACTCCGATGGAAGGTGTCGACCAAGCGCTGATTGGCGAAGTTTTCAGTGAAGAGCTGGATGGGTATGTGTGTGATGTGGCGGTCGCAATGGGTTACCACCTAGAGCTGGAAGACTACAACCATGGCCTGCCAAAAGCGCGTTTGCCAATGGAAGACGTTCTGACTGTTCTTTGATTTTAGATAGATGATGAGTACATGCATTAAAACGTGACTCACACTTTATCGAACCATGTATTGGGTCTTTGAGTATCAGTGACAAAGCGTAGTGAGATGCTACGCTTTGTCGAGGAAAGTAAGATGAAAATAGCCATCGCAGCAGCCAGTGGACAATTAGGCTCAGCCGTTGTCAAAGCACTGCTTCAGTTTACGCCATCTCATCAAGTGGTAGCGCTCGCGCGTACCGTTGAAAGAGCGATGTCGTTGGGTGTTGAGGTTCGTCCAGGCGATTACAATCAACAGGCACAGCTTGAAAAATCACTGCAAGGCATTGATACGTTATTGATGGTGACGAGTATGAGCCATGCAGATGAACGCATGATTCAACATCGCAATGTCATTACGGCGGCGCAGCGAGCTGGTGTTCGTAAAATCGTTTATACCAGTATCCAAGGGGCAGAGCACGACACTGCGTTTTCTCCTGTGGTGCAAAGTAACCGAAAAACCGAGTTGATGCTTCAGCAATCTGGATTGGATTGGGTTATTGGGCGCAATGGGATTTACATCGAACCGGACGTGGAATATTTGAATGAATACGTTGCCGCCGGTGAAGTGGCAAATAGTGCCGGAGATGGCTTATGTAGTTATACCACGCGTGATGAATTGGCTTATGCCTACGCGAAACTTCTGACCGACGATAAGCACAATGGCCAGATTTACAATCTCAATGGTCAGCCAATGAGCCAGTATCAATTGGTGCGTTATTTAAATGAAACTTTTAATACGCACTTAGTTTATGTTCCAATGGATACTGAAGCATTTAGATTGAGCCGTATTCCTGAATTGGGCGATTTCTTAGGGAATGTGGTTGGTGGCATATATGAGAGCATTCAGACCAACCAACTGAACAATGAAAGTCAGTTTTACGCTGCAGCGGGCAGGCAACACATCACGTGGGATGAGTACTTTCAACGTTTGAAATCATAAATAAATGCCACGACAGGTGGCATTTAGACAACAACTTAAGATCAATACTATGAACTCATCAGTTACCCGACGCAGCTTTCAGCTACATTATGAACACTATGGTTTCATCGTTGTTACGCTGTTATCTCTGGTTCTCATCGCATTTCCAAGCTATAGCATTTCCGCGATTTCTCATGTCACGCAAACCTTCGTTGAACATTTTGGTCTCAGCTTCTTGTTGTTCTCGTCCGCTACGATTTTTGTGTGCTTGCTGATTGCAATGAGCCCGATAGGGAATATCAAATTAGGGGGGCAAGCGGCCAAGGTTGAATTCTCAACGTTTAGTTGGATAACCATGCTCTTTACCTGTGGCATGGGATCAGGATTGGTCTTTTGGGGCGTCGCGGAGCCAACGTCACATTTTGCTCATATGCCTGCTTTTGGCATTTCGCCTGCAGATAAAATCGACAACGCTTTGGCGCTGACTTATTTCCACTGGGGGCTACATGCATGGTGTATCTATGCGTTGGCTGGGCTTACCATCGCGTGGTTTACGTTTAATCGCGGGCGACCTTTGTTCATTTCTTCCAGTGTGAATGCCGAGTCTAAACGCGGCTTATTTGTGACCATGGATTGGTTGGCCATTGTGGCGATTCTGTTTGGTGTCGCGGGGACGTTTGCCAATACCATTGCTTTGATTCAGGCGGGTGTGGAGAATATTTTTGGTGTCAATGCAGACTCTGTGCTGTTTAGGTACAGCATCATCTTTGTGATTTCTATCTGCTTTACAGGGTCATCATTACTGGGGTTAAACAAGGGAATTAAGCGACTGAGCCAACTCAACATCGTGCTTCTATTGGTGATGATGATGTTTGTCGTGATGTCATTTGACCCCATCACGATTCTAAATCGCGTAGCGTCATCTACGGCTCGCTACGTCGAAATCTTACCCGACGTTTCATTTTCACTTGCGCCTGACAATGAGCAATGGAGTGTGGGCTGGACGATTATCTATATTGTCTGGTGGATCGCCTGGGCGCCCTTTGTTGGCCCTTTCATTGCAAGAATTAGCCAAGGTCGGACGGTTCGTCAGTTTATTCTGTGTGTCGCGCTTGTACCGTCATTGGCCTCAGTTTTATGGTTCACGGTGTTTGGTGGTACGGCTTTGGAACAAGCCTCTGCCAGTCTAATTATTGATGCTGTGGATCTGGATTATACGCAAGGCTTGTTTCTGTTTTTGGACCAATTGCCGCATGGCAGCATGATTGCCTGCCTCGCGATTGTTTTGTTAATCACTTTTATCATTACCAGCGCTGACTCTGCGTTACTGGTTTGCGGTATGTTAGATGGAAAAACCGGGAAAAGAAACACCATGCTCTGGGCGATTGTACTGCTGGGCTTATCGCTCAGTCTGATCTATATCAACGATGTGAACCTCAACAAACAGGTCGCCATTGCTGGCGCGTTACCTTTCACGTTTGTTCTCATTGTGCAAATCGTTTCTATGTTGAATGATATGGTCAAACAATATCAATCGTCGACTGCCTAAAGCCGTCACTCACCATGCATTGTTTAGATATGCATTGTTTAGATAGAACGGCTTCACCCTTTATTGCTTTTTTGATTGGATAATCTATGTCAATTAGTCACCAGTTGTCTCTGTTTGTCGATGTGGTCCGTCAGGGGTCATTTACCAAAGCGGCGTTATTGCATGATATGGATAACTCGGCGCTGTCAAAGCAGATCAAAAAACTGGAACAGAGCTTGGGCGTGCAACTGCTGAATCGTTCAACCCGCACCATTTCACTAACGCCGGTGGGGGAGCAAATCTATCAGCAAGCGCAAGTGCTGGAAGACACGCTCAACAATATTCAGCGCATTGCCGAAACGCATCAATTAACACCGAGTGGCAGCATCAAAATTGCTGCGCCTAACTATTTCGGCCAGCGCTATTTGCAGCCGGTGCTGGATGCGTTCATTGGCAAATACCCGGATGTAGAGCTGACGCTGATCTTAGATGACAAACGCGCCGACATCATTGCGGATAAGTTTGATGTCGCGATTCGAATCGGCAAATTGGCCGATTCCAACTTGATCGCCAAGAAGATCACCAACACCAATTTTGTGCTGATCGCGTCCAATGATTTCGTGGCGAAACATGGCTTGCCGCAAAGCCCTGAGGCATTAATTGCGCTACCTGCGGTGATTTACGCCAATGGCGATGTGACGTTGGACAAACTGACCATCAGCTGCGAACCGAGCAGCCAAGAGATGCTCAACCTGACCATGAAAGGCAACTTCAAAGTTAACGATGTAAAGCTGGTGGTGGAGTCGATCAAAAAAGGTGTCGGGTATGGACTGATTGACATGTTTGGTTTGGAAGAGTCATTAGAAGAGGCGGGGTTGGTGCAATTGCTGCCGGATTATGTGATTTCCACCATGAGTACCGGCATCTACGCCATCTATCCCAATCGCCAGCGCAGCCTGTTGGTTGATGATTTTGTCAGTTTGCTGCTGAACCACCTCGGCGAGCGGCCATTCTGGCTCGATTATGTCGATATGAACTAAAAAAGCGAGCTGAATAGCTCGCTTTTGACTTGAGAACGGAAGCTTATTTCACGTAAACCCGTGGGTTCGCGCTGCCCCACAAAGTGTAAAGTTCAGGGAAAATCACGTCAGCGTTGTTTTCCATTTCCGAGGCAGAAATGGTTTCGCCTTGTGAATGACCAAACAACACCACTTCGCTGCCTGCTTTCACGCCTTTGATATGCGTCACGTCCACCATGGTGGTGTTCATTGACGCCACACCCACCACGTTGGCGCGTTGACCATTGATGATCACCTGCGCTTTGTTGCCCATTTTACGTGGGTAACCGTCTGAGTAACCGACCGGAATGTTCGCCATCAGGCTGTCTTGCTGCGTGGTGAAGGTGCTGTCGTAACCCACGGTGCTGTTTTTCGGCAGGTGGTGCAGTGATGCCACGCGCGTTTTGAAAGACACGATGGATGGGTATTCCGGATTGGTTGGCTGATCGCCGTACAGGACGCCGCCCGGACGCACCATATCCAGTTGCGCTTCTGGCACATTCAGCGCGGTGAACGAGTTCGCCACGTGCAGCAGGATGTCTTCGCGGTTCAGTTTCGCTTCTTTGATCAACCATGCTGAATGGGTGTTGAATGACGCCAGTTTTTGGCGCACTTCGTCCGCATCGTAGCTTGGGAAATGGGTCATGATACCGACAATGCGCACGCCTTTGGCGGCCGCGATTTGTAGTGATTCTTTTTTGCCCGCGTCGGTGGTCATATCAATCCCGTTGCGACCCATGCCACCATCGTTCAGTGCAAGATGTACTTTGATGTCGTGACCGGCCTTTTTCGCCAAAGCAGACAGCGCTTTAGCTTGCTCGGCGCTACCAATCAGCTCTTCGACGTTCAAGTGCATCGCGTCTTTGATTTCGCCCAGGCTGGCTGAACGAACACGCATCAATTCACCTTTAAAACCGCTGTCGCGCACGGCTTGCGCTTCGGCGTTGCTGGCAATCGCCACGCAAGGAATTTGCTGCTCTAGAATGGTTGGCATCAAACCTTGAATGCCATTGCCGTAAGCGTTGGCTTTCATCACCGCACAAATTTTAGTGTGGTTGTTCATCTTCGATTTGAACTGTTCGATGTTGTCGCGAAATTGCGTCAAGTTGATTTCAAGCCAAGCGTTCGCTGCTTGGATGTTCTGTTGCTGATTGTCGTCGCTGGCAATATGTAAAGGCGCGCTGAGCGCTGGTGTAGCGGTCGCGAAAGTGGCGGCAGCGATGGACAAAGCAAGGAAGGTTTGTTTAATGCGCATAATGTCTCCATACGAAAATACGTGAGTGGTTGGGTAAATCTACGGATCAGACAGCGGAAATCATGCACTCCGACGGCGCCGGAGTGCGTGACGATCAGCTCAGTTTAAAACGTCCCATGACTTCTTGTAGCGACACAGACAACTGGCTGAGTTCGCGGCAGGCTTGCGCCGTTTGCTCTGAGCCTTGCGAAACTTCCTGCGAAGCAAAGTGGATGTTTTCAATGCTGCGGCTGAGTTCTTCTGCGACTGAATCTTGCTGGTTACAGGCGGTCGCGATTTGACTGCCCATGTCCGAAATGTCGGCAATCGCGCTTTCGATTTCACCCATCAACTGCTTCGATTGCAGGCCTTGTTGCGCACACCCGGTGATGCTGGTGCGTGACAATTCGGTCGCTGATTTGGCGTTTTTGGCCAGCGTTTGCAACTGCTCGATGATGGTGGTGATTTCTGCGGTCGATTGCTGCGTGCGGCCTGCCAGTGTGCGCACTTCATCGGCCACGACAGCAAAACCACGGCCTGATTCACCGGCACGTGCAGCTTCAATCGCGGCATTCAATGCCAGCAGGTTGGTTTGGTCAGCAATGTCGCGAATCACATCCACAATCACGTTGATCTTGCTGGATTGCAGTTCCAGCTCGGTCACGGTGTCACCGGCATTGCCGATCACGTTCGCCACGTCTTCAATGGTATCGACCATGTGCTGCGTTTCACGCACACCGTGCTGTGTGCGCTCATTGGCTTCACTGGCTTGGCTGGCAGATTCATCGGTGTTGCGTGCGACGTCGGCTACCGCCGCTTTCATTTCAGTCATCGCGGTGGCGATGTGAGTGATTTGCAGTTGCTGATCTTTCATGCCCGCCGCAGACAAATCGGAAATTTGCGTCATTTCCTCCACCGCGCTACTCAATTGAGTGACTGCGGCAATCACGTTGTCGATTACTTGGCGCAGGTCGTCTTGCATTTTGCTGGTGGCATCAGCCAGTTCGCCCAATTCGTCGTTGCCGATGGCGTCGCGATCGATGCTGCTGGAGAGATCGCCTTTCGCAATCAAGTTCGCTTGTTCTACCACTAATTTAAGTGGGCCACAGATCAGACGAGTTAATACCAACGTCATTGCAATCATCATAACGAGAATAATGATGTTGCTTGTAATTGAAGATGTACTTAAGTCATTTACCGAGGTCAGAATATGACGTTTATTATCTTCCATGGCTTTTTTAAGCACTTGAATCAGTTCGCCCAGTTCAGCGTCAAGGTCTTGGAAAGCAGATAAAGATGAGGCAAGAATAGGTTGTGCTTTGACTTTGTCGTTCGCTAACATGGCGGTGTTATATTGATCCATCGTACCGAGATAAATTTCCCAGTTACGCATGATTCGTTTAAACGTTTGCTCTTCTTCTCCCGGCCAAACAGTTTTTCCGTAAGCTTCTAATTCACGAGCAATTTCGTTTCTTTTGCGAATGTTCCCCGCAATTTGATTACTTATTTTATCAGCGTCATCTAATGTATACGCGACAAATTGAGAGCGTCTCCAACGCGAAAGATCATCACGAATCGCGTCTACACGTTCTACGGCAGGCAAGGTGTCGTCGGTGTAGTTCAGCAATTCTGCCTTAATACTCTTCAGTTCTGTCGATAAGAACACGCCGAAGGCAATATTAATCAGAGCGATGATCAGAAAAGAAAAAGAAATCTTCTTTGCTATCGAAAGATTCTTGATAAACATATCTTGATATACCTTGATTTATTATTTTGATTACAAAGTAAACCATGTCCGTATATGTAAATTTGATCCGTATTTTTACCGCAAGGCGTGCAAGTTACCATTAATCGATTCGATTTTCGATATGGATTATTGATTAAATATAAAATAATTTATGTCAATAATTTGATACATGCCATAAACATGTAAATTTTGACGCAGTCATAATTATGACGATGAATAAATATCGTGCAATTGTATTTATTTACGCAAAATTTAAATAAAAACGTCAATTAAACTAACCCGAAAGGGGTAGGTGTTTATTTGGGTGTATTCATTTTTTATCACGCAAACGAGTGCGCGGAAAATATGTTTTTTTATTCTGAAAAAATCATGTGAATACGCTTCAAATCTTGGTGAAAAAATAGAAATCAATCTCGAATGTGATGGGATGGTTGGCGTAAATGTGCCGAACGCGGCCCAACATGGGGGTATTTGTGGGATGACGTGCTGCGCAATCCGGACGACGAATGAGACGGTTGGGGTGAGTACGAGGCATAAGGATTAGTTATGAAAATAGTTATCATTCATATTGTCATCTGTTAACATGCTGGGCTCATCACTGATCACTCACGTTGTAATCCGCCATGTACCAACTTGTCGATGCGTCCTTTGATATAGACGGGAAGACGATTTTATCGCCGACCACGCTCACCTTTGAACCCCAAAAAATCACCACATTGCTGGGACACAATGGCTGTGGTAAATCGACATTGATCAAGCTGTTGAGTCGCCAGAATGCGCCCACGCAAGGGCAGGTGTTCTACGACCAACAAAGCGTTGCTTCATACTCTCATCTTGAATTTGCTCACCGTGTGGCTTACTTGCCGCAGCATCCGCCGATCACCGACGGCGTCACCGTACGTGAACTGGTGCGCTTTGGGCGCTATCCATGGAAAGGCGCATTTGGCCGCTATAGCAAAGACGATCATCACATTGTCGAGCAAGCCATTACGCAGGTGGGTTTAAATGCGTTTGCGGATCGATTTGTGGCGACGCTGTCTGGCGGTGAGCGGCAACGTGCTTGGGTGGCGATGCTACTGGCGCAGCAGAGCCAATGCATTTTGCTTGATGAACCGACATCGGCACTGGATGTGGCGCACCAATACGAGTTGCTGGCACTGATCAAAGAGTTGAATCGTACCTTAAATCTTACCGTGATTATGGTGCTGCACGATGTGAACATGGCGGCCAAATTCAGCGACACCTTGATCGCGCTTCGGGGCGGGAAGGTGATTGCCTCCGGCACGCCAGACGAATTAATGACACCAGCCACGCTGCAACAGATCTACGGCATGGAATTGGCGCTGTTCCCGCATCCGAAAACCGGCACGCCCATCAGTTATATCCCTTAAATGACAAGGACTTCATTGTGAATAAAGTCATCGTATTGCTGCTTTCAATCTGCACTTTTTCTTCGTATGCCTTCGACGTGACGCATGAAATGGGGGTGGCGTCGTTCGAGTCGCCGCCTCAAAACGTCATTGCCTTGGATTGGGGATTGGCAGAAACCGTATTGAGTTTGGGCGTGCAACCCATCGGCGTGGCCGATGCTGCAGGGTATCGCCAGTGGGTGGTGGAACCGACATTGCCACAAGCCGTGACGGATGTGGGCTCTCGCCGTGAACCGAATTTGGAGTTACTCACCGAGCTCAAACCCGATGTTATTTTGATCAGCAAACACATGGCCGCTGCGTATGCGCAGCTCAATAAAATCGCCCCGGTGTTGGTGCATACCTTGTATGACGATCAACGTGCGCCGCTGCAAGCTGCGCAATCTGCGACGCGCTCGTTAGGTCAACTGTTGGATAAACAAGCCCAAGCTGAGCACGTGATTGAACAAACCAAGCAACGTTTGGTGGCCAATGGTGACAAAGTACGCATGGCTGGCGCCGCCGATAAGCCGTTGCTGTTTGTGCGTTTTATCAACGACAAAACGCTGCGCATTCATAGCCAAGGCTCGTTGGCGGATGCAACGATCCGTGCGATGGGGCTCAAGAACGACTGGCAGGAAGCCACGAACCTGTGGGGCTTTACCACCGCGGGCATTGCCAAAGTGGCTGAGCACCAACATAGCCGCGTGATGATCTTCGGGCCTTTGGAGCCGACTGCGCATCAGCAACTGACGCAATCGCCGTTGTGGCAAGCCATGGCATTCACCCGCAGTGATTCAGTCTACGAACTGCCCGCGATTTGGACTTTTGGCGGCTTAATCGCAGCGCAGCGCTTTAGTGACCACATTGCGCAGCAGTTGATTGGCCAATAAATGGATAGCGTACAAACCCCGCCTCGCCAAATGTTGCCGCTGAGTCGCGCCGTGTTCCCGATGGTCGCGGTAATCGCGTTCATCGGCGTAATGCTTCATATAACCGCGCCGTATGCCGAGGGCATCGGCCTGATTTGGGACACGCTGTTTCATTTCGATGCTTCGAACTACCAGCATTTGATCACTCAGTTAACTTATTTACCGCGCTTGAGCATGGCGCTGTTGTGTGGTTTTGCGTTGGCGGTTGCCGGATGCGTGATGCAGTTTGTGCTGCGCAACCCGATCGCTTCGCCCACCACACTCGGCGTCGCGGCTGGCGCGGAGTTTGGCATCATTCTTGGCATGTTGTTTGTGCCGATACAATGGAGTGTGCCGGGCTTTGTTTCGGCCTTCATGGGCGGATGCATGGCGACCGGATTGGTGTTTGCGCTCAGCGCTTCTAGAGGCTATTCGCCGCTGCACATGGTGTTAGCCGGGATGGTGGTCAGCCTGTTTCTCGGCTCCCTGAATACTATGATGTTGATGTTGCATGAACAGCGCTTGACCAGCTTATTCGTGTGGGGCGCCGGCGCACTCAATCAGAATGATTGGTCGAGTACTCAGACGTTGCTACCTGCGGTGTTTTTGCCTGCGGGGTTGTTGCTTATGTTGCAACGCCCGTTATCAGCATTGCAGTTTGGCGACCAAGTGGCGACGTCGTTGGGCGTCAATATTAAGCAAATCAAGCTACTGTGTTTGTCACTGGCAATATTCATGACCGCCGCAGTGGTCAGTGAAGTGGGGTTGATTGGCTTTGTCGGCATCGTTGCGCCAGCTATTGCGCGCATGCTGGGCGCGAGAACGTTAACTCAACAAATTGCGCTGAGCGGCGTGATCGGCAGCACGCTGCTGCTGATGGTGGATCTTGTCGTTCAACCGTTTTCAGGCGCAGGCGGTGAACTGTTACCGACTGGCGCGATGACCGCCTTGCTGGGCGCGCCATTTTTATTGTGGTTGCTGCAACGCACCCATTTGAAATCGGAACTCAAAGCACGATCGGAATCAGTCGGCCATTATCAGTTTGTTGATTGCCGCAAAGTGCTGCTGATCTTGGCGATGGTATTGATCGGCCTGTGCAGTCTTGCGGTGGTGGTGGGGAAAAACCAAGCGGGGTGGAATCTCGCACTCACGCCCTCGTTGTTTGAACTGCGCGCACCTCGCGTGCTGGTTGCACTGGGGGCGGGAATCGGCTTAGCGTTCGCGGGCACTATTATTCAACGCATTTCCAATAACCCGATGGCGAGCCCAGAAGTATTGGGCATCAGCTCTGGCGCGGCGCTGGCGTTAGTGCTAGGAACGCAATTGGGGCTAACCGTGAGCCGTGAGCAGCAAATGTTGCTGGGGTGTTTGGGCGCGGTGTCTGTGACCGCATTAGTGTGGGCGATGGGCAGAAAGCACAATTTTGCGCCCACGCAAACCTTGTTAACCGGTATTGCACTGAGCGCTGGCTTGGATGCTTTGCTGCGTGTGGTGATGAGTTCGGGTGGCGACAACGCGACCGCGCTGCTCACTTGGCTGTCGGGGTCGACTTATCTGGTGGCCGCGCAAGATGTTACTTTACTGGCGGTTGGCGTGACCATCATCGGCGCATTGGCGCTGACCCTGCATCGCTGGATTGAACTGATTGGCTTGGGCAACACCACCGCCCAAAGCATTGGCGTTGATGTCAAAATGGTGCGTTTGGTACTGCTTTTGTTGGTGGCAGGGCTGACGACACTGTGCACGATTGTGATTGGCCCCCTGAGCTTCATTGGCCTGTTGGCGCCGCACATGGCGCGTTCGCTGCATCAATATCGCGCTGTGCCTCAACTGCTGACCGCCGCTTTGCTCGGCGCGATCATTATGGTGTGCGCGGATTGGATCGGTCGAACCTTGTGGTTTCCTTGGCAATTCCCCGCAGGGTTACTCGCATCGCTGATCGGCGGTGGCTACTTCCTCTACCTCATGAGACGCTAACCCGCTCGCAGCTTGCCCCTTCCGTTGGATTGTTCCGTTGGACTGCCAAGTGGTTGGCTTGTACTAATGGCTTGTATGAACAGTATGTAAAAACAGATTGTATTCTGGTTGCGAAAATACAATTTTGGCAAAGGGGCGGCTTTGTGTTTACCATAAAGCCAACAATCAATTGATGTGATCTCGGATATGGATAAGAGCGCCAATACGCGGCTGCAACAAGAACTGCTGTTTAAAATGGTGTCCCGATTTAAAGCGGACGAGTTGAAAGCCGGCAGCAGCCTGAATGAATCGTCACTGGCGCAAGCGTTTGAAGTATCGCGCACGCCGGTGCGCACGGTACTCAAGCACTTGTGTGAGCGGGGCATTTGCAAAGCGGTGCCTTACAAAGGGTTTGTGCTGTTGGTGGATGCCACCGAAATACAAGCGATCGACAATGTGAGCAGTCAGCAATCGCGATTGGACGAACTCTATTTGCGTTTGTTGACCGACCTGTTTTTTGGCGACATGGAATCCACCTTCTCCGAAAAGGAGTTGCAGCAGCGCTATGACGCCAATCGCGGCGAGATTCAACAGGTGCTGCGACTGTTGGAAAACGATGCCATTGTGCGCCGCAGTCCCGGATATAAATGGCACTTGGATGGCGTGCTCAATACATTGGAACGCCACACCGAAAGCTATCGCTGTCGTTTGATTTTTGAACCTGCAGGTTTATTGGAGCCGAGTTGGCAGTTGGATCGCGCGGCGTTTGAACGCTGCCGAGACAAACATCAGCAGGCGATCGCTAACCCGCAAAGTATCAATGCCAGCCAGTTGTTTCACCTCAGTGCCGAATTCCATGAGTTACTTGCGGCGTGTTCAGGAAATCGCTTTTTGCTTGGCACCATGCAACAACACAACCGGTTGCGCAAAGCGACCGATCTGGTCTCGATGCATCTGCAGTCGTCAGTGAGCAAAGCGTGTCAGCGCCGATTGGATATCATCGAGCTTGTGTTGGATGGAGAGAATCAAGCTGCGGCGAAAAAACTGGTTCAATTGCTGGAGAATGACATTCGCGTCATGACACGGACCTATAACGACGTCATGAACGTCACGCCGCTTCAACGTGAAGCGCTGATCGACAGCATCGCAAGCAAATCCCATTCATTTCAATAACTTTCTTTTATTCAGCCGAGGTTATCTCGGCTGAATTACTTCTCGTTTTTCCCGTCAGGCGTTTCATCCAGATGATGGGTTATCCCTTTAATTATCCAAATTATAAATAATTGTACGCTTGCGTATTGTTTTTTGAATGCGAAAGTACAATAATAATGATTCTTATTTGTAATCAGAAAAGCAGTGGCGTTCATCGCTTGATCATGGCGTTGAAGCGTGCGGTTTGAACGGTCAGCCCGTATGCATCATCGCATTTTGTGTCTTTTCACGAGCGTAAGCGTGTCCGAGTTAGCTCACATCGGACGATGCGCTTATTGAGCCAAACCACGGTCAAAGTACGCACATGAGTCGCAGAATTCGTGGCGCTTTGCCTGAGATTCAACACAGAGAATAAAATGGAATTTCTAACACGCAGTTTCAAACTTTGTACCATTGCTGCCGCGGTCACCGCTGCAACGACCGTATTTTCAGCCCAAGCAGAAGAGATTAAAGCGCAAGAGAAAGTGGTGGTGGTGGCAAGCCGCACTCCCAAAGCGATCAGCGACATTCCCGGCACGGTGTGGTACATCGAATCGGCGCAGATTGAACAGGAATACCGCGGCGGTAAATCACTTGGCGAAATTTTGGCAACGGCCATTCCGTCACTGGATGTCAGCAGTGGCGCGCGCACCAACTACGGACAAAACCTACGTGGCCGCAACATGTTGGTGATGATTGATGGTGTATCACTGCAATCGTCACGCCACATCAGCCGTCATCTGGATTCGATTGATCCGTTTAACATCGATCGCATTGAAGTGCTGTCTGGTGCCACGTCGCTGTATGGCGCGGGCGCATCCGGCGGTGTCATCAACATCATCACCAAGAAAGCGCAAAGCCCTGAATTGACGCTGGAAACTTTCGTCGGCGGCACATCGGGCTTTAATTCCAACGAAGATGCTGACTACAAAATCGGTCAGTCTATAGCCGGCGGTAATGACACCGTTCAAGCGCGCGCTTCGGTGGTTTATACCAAAACGCAAGGGTTCTACGACGGCAATGGCACCATCGTCACTCCGGATATTTCGCAAGGCTCGCTGCAATACAACGAAACGGTCGATCTCCTCACCACGGTGGGCGTGAATCTCTCGGAAACCAAGAAGCTGAATTTGCTGGCGCAATACTACGACAGCCAACAAGATTCGCCGTACGGCTTGTACATTGTGAACAACAAATTTGTTGATGTGCGCAAAGGGTTCGATTCAGATCGCGAGCATGGTACCGAACGCATCATGTTGAGCGCATCGTATGTCGATGAACAGTTCCTTGGCCATCAATTGATCGCTGAAGCGTCGTACCGAAAAGAAGACCAGACTTACACACCTTACTATCAATCTTCGGGTCAACAGATCACCGAGGTGATCTCACTCAAAGCGGCGCTGGCCAAAAGCTTTAACAAGTTAAACCTTGTGTATGGCGTGGATGCATATCAAGACAAGCTCGACAGCAACCAAGCCTTGTACGATTCCACCATCGCGAACAATTCGGGTAACTTGATCAACAAAACCTATGCGCAAGTTGGCCGTTACCCCGGTGTTGAAGTACTTTCCGTTGCGGGTTTTGTCCAGGCCGATTATGCCATCACCGACGACTGGAGCGTCGATGGGGGCGTGCGCTACCAATACCTGCAAAACAAGATTGATGACTTCGTTGGTTACAGCCAGCAACGCCAAATTGCGGCAGGCAATGGCACTTCGGCTGATGCCGTTCCGGGGGGCGAAACCGACTACAGTGTGGGCTTGTTCAACCTCGGCACCATTTATCACCTCAACCGCGATTCTCAAATCTGGGCGAGTTTCTCCCAAGGTTTTGATCTCGCCGATCCGGCCAAATACTACGGCCAAGGCAGTTATTCATTGGTGGGCGATCATTGGCAGTTGAACGACAGCATCAACGTCAACAATTCGAAAATGTCGGGCATTAAAACCGACAGTGTTGAATTGGGTTACCGCCTCGATACGGGCGCGTTCAACTTACAAACAGCGGCGTACTATTCTCAATCGGATAAATCGGTGACTTACAACAGAACCACCATGCTGATTGAAGAAATTGAAGATAAGAAACGCGTCTACGGTTTAGAAGCGCTCGCCTCTTATTGGGTACACCAAAACATTCAGCTGGGCGCGTCGGGTCATTATGTGATTTCTGAAGTCAAAGGCGACGACGGTTGGGAAGATTACACCGCCGGTGAAGCCAGTACCTCAAAAGCGAACGCTTGGGCCCGTTGGGTGGACAACGCGCTGGCTGTTAAAGTGCAGAGTCAAACCATGTTTGATTACACCGATGCCTCGGATAACAAACTCAATGGTTACACCGTGTTTGATTTGGTCGGCAGCTATCAATTGCCTGTCGGTAGCTTGGGCTTTGGTATTCAAAACCTGTTTGACCGCGATTACACCACCATTTGGGGTCAGCGCGCACAAATCTTGTACTCGGCGCAGTATGACGCCGCCGCGTATGACTACAAAGGCCGCGGTCGTACCTACACACTCAACTACCAAGTGACCTTCTAACCCATCCCGTCACACCCATATTTGCGCCCAATCATTATCCGTATTGGGCGCAAAACATACCGCGTGGCGTGTTTGTTGTTCATTCGGTTGATAAATATGAATTATTTTGTTGACCTGAACATTCAATCCGTTAAAGTACGCCCCGTTCCCGCAATGATGTTGCTGGAACGGATGGTGTTACCATCGCATGATTGCGTTGCCCTGGTGGTGAAATTGGTAGACACAAGGGATTTAAAATCCCTCGACTTTCGAGTTGTGCCGGTTCAAGTCCGGCCCGGGGCACCATCAATCAGATACCATCCATTGAGGCGCGTTGGCAGAGTGGCCATGCAGCGGATTGCAAATCCGTGGACCTCGGTTCGACTCCGGGACGCGCCTCCATTTCTCTTCTTCATGATCTGATTCCTTCGTACCACTTCCTTTTTATATCTTCCATTTGATTTTCTCTTTTACATCTTTCGTTTGATGCTCTCATCGATCGCTCGCAATTGTTCGCGTGAATCGTTGGATTCGTGTTGAACTCGCTGTGATTTTTCAATCCTACTGCCATTGCCTTGAATTAGTCGTTCTTACTACATTCTCGCAACATATCTATACAAAAAACTCATCATTTCCATTTTTATACATTTTTATTGCATAAAAACGCGGTCGTAGTAGTATTACCGATAATTGGTAATTAATGCAGAATTTAGGCATGAATATTCGGGTTGATGGTGTAAATAAGTCATACGGTACAACACAAGTACTGAACGATATCAGTTTTGAGTGCGCGAAGGGCGAAACCTTGGTGTTGCTTGGCCCAAGTGGGGCTGGCAAGAGTTCGCTGCTGCGAGTGCTGAATCTGCTGGAAACAGCCGATAGCGGCCGACTCAACATCGCCAATCAATCGTTCGATTTTTCTCAGAACCCTTCTGAGCAGCAAGGGTTAGCGCTGCGTCGCAAAGTCGGCATGGTGTTTCAGCAATATCATTTGTGGCCGCACATGACGGTCATGGAAAACCTGATTGAAGCCCCAGTGAAAGTGTCGGGTCTGGATAAAACGCAAGCCAAGCAGCAAGCGATTGAGATCCTGACGACGCTGCAACTGGCTGATAAAGCCGATGCGTGGCCGTTGCAACTGTCGGGTGGCCAACAGCAGCGTATCGCCATTGCGCGTGCATTAATGATGAAACCCGATGTGTTGTTGTTTGATGAACCGACCGCAGCGCTTGATCCGGAGATCACCAACCAAGTGGTCAAAATTATCAAAGAGTTAAGTGGTACTGGTATCACTCAAGTGGTGGTGACGCATGAAGTGGATTTCGCCAAGAAAATCGCCAGCCATGTGCTGTACCTAGAGAAAGGCCGCATCATTGAACACGGCACTCACGAAGCATTTACCCAGCCGCAAACGCAACAGTTTGCGGATTATCTAAAACACTAATTATCCCTCTGGCTTCACGTGCCAGTCCTGCAAAAGTTGGAGTATTGCAATGAAGAAGATCCTTTTAGCATCTTTGATTGGTTTGGTTTCAGCCAGCGCGAGCGCGCAGCAAGAGATCAAATTCGTAATGGAAGCGACCTACGCACCGTTTGAATTCGTGGATGAAAATAACCAAATTCAAGGGTTTGACGTCGATTTGGCGAATGCGCTGTGTCAACAACTGGAAGCCAAATGTAGTTTCCACAACCAAGCGTTCGATAGCTTGATCCCAGCACTGAAATTTAAGCGCTACGATGCAGCGATTTCAGCGATGGACATTACTGAAGCGCGTTTAGAGCAGGTGAACTTTTCTCATCCTTATTACGATAACTCTGCTGCTTTCGTGTCATTGTCGGGCAAAGTGGCTGATCAAGCGGCGCTGAAAGGCAAGCGTGTCGGCGTACAAAATGGTTCGACTCACCAAAGTTACCTGCTTGAGCAGTTACCGGATGTGGTCGCGGTTCCTTACTCAAGCTATCAAGATGCGTTTATCGACATGAAAAACGGCCGTATTGATTCCGTGTTCGGGGACACCGCGGTGGTGGCTGAGTGGTTTAAAGGCGACAGCAACCTGACTTATGTTGGTGAGCACGTGACGAACGCACAATACTTTGGCAACGGCTTTGGTATTGCCGTCAACAAAGACAATCAAGCGCTGTTGGAACAACTGAACAACGCGTTGAGCGCAGTCAAAGAGAACGGCGTGTACGCCTCGATCTTCAATAAGTATTTCGGAAAGTAAGATGGCATTAACGGGCTACTCTTTATCGCTGGTACACGCAAGCTGGATGACGCTGCAAATCGCGTTTGCCAGCTTGCTGGTCGGTTTGTTATTAGCGTTACTGTTCGCCAGTGGCGAAATGGCCAAAATGAAACTGATCAAATGGCCAACGACGTTGTTGGTGATGGTGATCCGCGGCCTGCCGGAGCTATTGGTGGTGCTGTTTATCTATTTTGGTTCAACGCAGGTGCTGTTTCTGATCACCGGCGAGTTTATCGAGATCAGTCCGTTTATTTCCGGGGTTATCGCCCTGTCTTTGATTTTTGCCTCGTACGCTGCGCAAACGTTGCGTGGCGCACTGAAAGCGGTAGGTCGAGGTCAGCGCGAGGCGGCTAGTGCCTTAGGTATTCCTCCGGGCCGTGCGTTTTTTCGCATTGTGTTACCTCAAGCGGTGCGACATGCGCTGCCAGGGTTGATGAACCAGTGGTTGGTGCTGCTAAAAGATACGGCGTTGGTGTCGTTGATCGGAGTGACCGATTTGCTCAAGCAAGCGCAATTGACCTCTGCGGCGACTCACGAAGCCTTTACGTGGTACGCCACAGCCGCGGCGGTGTATTTGGTGATCACGTTGATCACCCAACGCGCCGTGAAAGTGATCGATAAGAAATTCGCCGTGCAAGGCATGAGTTCCCAAGAAGGAGCAAGCGCATGAAAGAACAGCATCTTTGGCAACTTTTCGAAGGTTTAGGCACCAGCTTACAGTTAACGGCGGCCTCGCTGTTGGTGGGCTGTTTGCTCTCATTGCTAATGACGGTGTCTTTGGTGATGCGCACGCCGCTGCTGCATTGGGTGAGCCGCGCGGTGATCACGCTGTTCACCGGAACGCCGCTGTTGGTGCAGATCTTCTTGGTTTATTACGGGCCGGGTCAGTTTGAATGGATTCGCGAAAGCGTGCTGTGGGTATGGCTCAGCAAGCCTTGGTTCTGTGCCATGGTGGCGTTGGCGCTCAACACGGCCGCGTACAGCTCGCAACTGTTTAAAGGGGCGTTCAACGCGATCCCAGATGGGCAATGGCAAGCTTGCCGCGCGCTGGGTATGAATAAAATAGCAACGCTGCGTGTGTTGCTGCCATACGCCTTGCGCCGCGCTGTGCCAGCATATTCCAATGAAGTCATTTTGGTGTTTAAGGGCACGTCGCTGGCAAGCACAATTACCATCATGGATTTGATGGGTTATGCGCAGCGCATCAATGCGCAAACCTACGATACGTTAACCGTGTTTGGTGTCGCGGGGCTGTTCTACTTGAGCGTCAATGGATTGCTGACGTTGGTGTTCCGCCAGATCGAGCGCAAAGCGTTAGCGTTTGAAGCGTATTAATTGACGCGACAAACTAAAAAAGGTCAGCCGAGGCTGACCTTTTTGCGTTTTAGAGTGCGTTAGGGTTTGGCGTAGAGCGCTTGTTCGGTGCGTAACCCTTTCACCAAGCTGATGCACATCAGCAACAACACAAAGCTGAATGGCAGGGCGGTGGCGACCACGCCAGATTGCAGTGCTTGCAGCGCCTCTTTACCACCAATCCAAAGCATCACGGCTGCAATCGCCCCTTCAACACTTGCCCAGAAAATACGTTGCGGAATCGGAGCATCCACTTTACCGCCAGCGGTGATGCTGTCGATCACCAGTGAGCCTGAATCAGACGATGTAATAAAGAAGATCAGAATCAACACAATCGAGATCATCGAAATCACACGACCAAATGGCAACTGTTCATACACGTGGAACAGGGTCAGCGAAATGTCGGTCAGGCCATGTGCGCCCAGTTCACCCACTTTGTTCGCCACCTGATCAAGGGCTATGCCACCAAAAACAGCCATCCAAATTAGTGTGAGTAGGGTTGGGATGAACACCACGGCACACAGGAATTCACGGACGGTACGACCACGAGAGACGCGTGCGATAAACATGCCGACAAATGGTGACCATGAAATCCACCAAGCCCAGTAAAAGACAGACCAGCCATTCATCCACACTTGGTCTTCACGACCGTGCGGGTTACTCAAACCAATGATGTTTTGCGCGTACGCCATGAACGTCTCAGGAATGGACGTGATGGCCGTGTCGAAAGTGACGGCGATAATGAAGATGAGCAAGGCAAACGCAAACGCCATGTTGACGTTACTGAGCACTTTGACGCCGCCATCGATGCCTCGAATCACGGAAATGATAGCAATAAGGGTGACAAACACAATCACAGCAAGCTGCATGCCGATGCCGCCATCGGTACCAAAAATGTAGTTAATGCCGCTGGTGGCTTGTTGTGCGCCTAGGCCCAACGAGGTCGCCAAACCAAATAACGTGGCCAACACGGCCATGATATCTATCGTGTGGCCAAGCCAGCCCCACGCGCGGTCGCCAAAAATAGGGTAGAACACACTGCGAATGGAAAGCGGTAAACCTTTATTGAACGCGAAGAACGCCAACGCCAATGCAACAATCGCATAAATGGCCCAACCATGGATGCCCCAGTGGAACATCGTGGCGCCCATCGCCAGCGATTTGGCTTCCGGTGTGTAGGGTTCAACGTTCAATGGCGTGCCCCACCAATCGGTGAAGTAAGCGGTCGGTTCGGCAACACTCCAGAATAACAAGCCAATCCCCATCCCGGCAGCAAAAAGCATCGATAACCAAGAGACGCGGGAATGATCCGGCACGGCATCTTTACCGCCGATGCGGATTTTACCAAAAGGAGAAACCATCAACGCAAAGGTGAAAAGGAGGAAAAAGTTGGTCACCCACATAAAGAAGGCGCTGAAGTCGTCAATGATGCCGTTCTTCAACGCGTTCAGTGCGTCTTTGGCGGTGATCGGGTCAACAATCAGCAGTGAGGCCAGAAACAGAATGATCAATCCTGCACTGATACCAAACACGGCGTTGTGGACGTCAAAGCCCCATTTCTGAATGTTGTCTTGACCCACCTGATAGTCGGTCGTTTCTATACTGTATTTCTTTAAAGCATCTTCCATAAAATCGCTCAAATGTTTTGTGCTCTATCCAAATTGCTTGTCTCAACAAGGCCAGATAGCAGGTTAAAAATTAAATTAATTTGTACTCGAATTATTTTTGTTGGCGAAATAATAACTAAAAATGAGTATTAAAGTCAAATTAGTCAATGTTTGTGGCTTTTTAGACGGTTTAAACGTCTTTCTTTTTAACGCAAATCATTATGTGTACGAAAGGTTTGCTTGTTCGGTCTGATGCCGAGAGCAATGCAGTCATTCGCACGTGTTACGGTGACGTTGTGGCCGAGGCTCACGAGGAAGGGCGATTGATAAGCTCGATAGAGGAATGGTCTGCCGATTGGCTTGATTGGCAGTGTGATCCACGCCATGCGATCTGCCCAGGTCGTCAGTTTTGACTTGTTTGGGTGGATAACGTTGGCGGCCGAGCAGCGCGGATTCATGGCGGATGTGGTGACGGCGGATGATAAATATTGTTCATAAAATAACCAAAATGAACAATGGTCGCGAATTGTTACGTCAATCGACGCGCTCTATTTCGGTGTGGGAGCCGACTTGAGGGAGTTCTTTAAATAAACCATCTGAGGGCAATGAATGAGCAAGAGAATTTATTTTGTTGCTGCGTTGATGATGCCGTACGGATGAGAAAAATTGAAGCTAGAAACAACGACGTAGCTGTTTTAAATATCAAAGTTGGAATGTTGATGAATCATTTAAATGCAGTTTGTTTTTTAAATGACTGGTATTTTATTGAGTGTATTAATCTTCGGGTTTTTAATTTTGTTAGATTTTATAAAAGGCAATATGATATCGAAAATTAATAAAATTCATGCTCTCCGTTTATAATCGATGTGTTGCCATGTGTATATCGTCGTAGAATGGTATTCTTTCTCTGAATTAAATATTAGTTAGAGATGAAATGACGTTTTTTTGTCATTGTCAAAAGTTTGTCATTTGCGAGGCAACTTTTTGATATTTATTGTATTCATGACAAAGGAATGTTGTCTTTTTTCGAGCTGTTAGTCTAATTTTTCTTCATTTGATGGAAAATGAAATCTCACCATTTATTTTGATTTGTAGGTTTTTGATTCTCCGTCGATTTCTATTTATTTATCATTTTATAAATAAAATTGGTTGAATTTTAACCAGTGGTTTTGTTAGTATTCTCACCGCTCAAGAGGTATTTTATTCGGCAAGCTAAATAGAAATATGCGACTGGTTACTGATAAAGCATCTCGTGAGTGACATGAGTTTTATGATTTAGTGATGCTCTCAATATTCATTGGTTTATATTGAGGGGGGATTTAGATTTAATTTAATTCACAAGTTCGTCATTGCAATGGAATATATGTACGCGATTGCAATGAAACTGTTATACACCCTATAAATGTAGAGATATTTCTCTGATCATTAAATAAAAATTGCAGTGGTATGCAATTTTATTTATATCAGCGATTTGCTGTCGCAAACTCGAATGACTCTTCTCTGTGTTTTTGCTTTACCGCGAGGTTTGATATGAACCAATTTTCGCTGGGCCTGTTTGCGTCCATCGGCGTCCTTATGTCTGTAAATACCGCTTACGCAGCACAAACCACTGCTCTGGAAGGGACGTTAAGTATCGAGTATGAAGATTTTCAAGGTCATAGTCAGCTGAAATATTGGCTCATCGACAATCAGAACAATCGCAGTGAAATCGCCTTAGCCCGCAATCCCGGTTGGTTGAAATCGGGTCAGCATGTGCGTTTGCACGGTCAAGCGAACAACGACAAGTTCGCTGTCGACGATGAAGGCATCACGCTTTTATCTACGGGGTCGTCTTCGTCAACCACAACCACAGTGACGTCAACCAACGCAACGGCAATCAGTGGCGAGCGCACGATTTTAGTCGTCGAAGTACATGCGCCATCTTATGACGTTGATCGTTACACCACGTCGGAGATCAGTGAGCTGGTGCTCAACCAAGCCAATCAATTTTTCCAAGAAACCTCTTACGGCGCGATGAGCCTGACAGGGCAGGTTGCGCCTTCCATTGTGGTTGATTACGACACCACCAGCTGCAAAACACCGGATCTGGCGATGAAAGCACAAGCCGTTTTGGCGAGCAGTGGTTACGACGTAAACGCCTATGATCACGTGATGTACCTGATGCCTTACTACGGCGCGTGCTCTTGGTCGGGCAAGGCCGAAGTGTCGGGCAAAAATACCTTTATTCGCCGCTTTGCCACCGACACCGTATTCCATGAGCTGGGCCATAACATGGGGCTGTATCATGCCAACAAAAAAGAGTGTGGCACGGCCGTCACCGATGGCAGCAACTGCACCGTGACCGAGTATGGCGATACCCTAAGCGCCATGGGGAACGCAACCTACACCACGCATTTCAACAGCTTCCACAAAGAGCAGTTGGGCTGGTTAGACAACCGCGTGGTGACGTTGCAAAGCAGCGGCTTGGTGACGTTGTCGGTGTTTGAAGAAAGCGATAACAGCGCGCCCAAAACGCTGAAAGTGTTGAAGGGCATCAATGCCAGCGGCAATGCGGAATGGTACTACATTGAATACCGTCAAGCGGTTGGGTTTGATGGTGCGTTTGGGACTTACTATGCGCACTATCTGGATGGCGTGCGTTTGCGTGAAGGTACTGACAACACGCCAAGCAGCAGTTTGTTGCTGGATACCACGCCAGAAAGCGCGACTGATGAAGGGTCGGATTGGTATGACATCAGCTTGCATCCGGGGCAGACCTACCAAGATGCACATAACGGTATCAGCATCAGCGTGGTGTCGTCAGACGCTGCCAGTGTCACGTTGGAGGTGCTGTATGGCAATGAAAGCGCGGCAACGTGCACCGTTGAATCGGCGACACTGACGGCCAGCAGCACCGCGATCGTCAATGCTCAGGCGGGGGACGCCGTCCAATTCACGTACTCGGTGACCAACAATGATACCAGCGAGTGTGGCTCGGCAACGTTCACGTTCAGTGACACGCTGCCCACCGGATGGAGCGCAGACTTGAGTCAAACCCAACTGACCTTACAGCCGGGTGAAACGCAGCAAGTGAGCATGAGTGTGATGGTGCCAAGCGACGCAGATGCAGCGGACTATTGGGTGCAAGCAAACACGCAACGCTCAGGCAGCAGCGCCACAAGCAGTGCGACCAATCAAGTGCGAGTGACGAGCAGCGACACTGGCACGGCCAACCAAGCGCCACAAGCGATGGGTGAAACGGTCATCATCAACAGCATCACCGCGGTCACCATTGATGTGCTGAGTAATGACTACGATGCCGATGGCGACAACTTGCAACTGGTGTCGGTTGGTCAAGGCAGCAAAGGGACGGTCTATGCCAATGGTGACGGTACGCTGACGTACGTGCCTGCGAAATCGTTCAAGTCGATGGACAGTTTTACTTACACCATCACTGATGGAACCGACACCGCGACCGCGACCGTGAACATCGAGCTGCAAAAGAGCAGTACCGGTTCCGGTTCAGAGACCACTTCGGGGTCAAAAGGCGGGAAAGGTAAAACGCGTTAAACGGGCAGGCAACAGGCAATCACCCAGCGCGGTATCTATTGTATCAGTTATCTCCATTACATCAGTTGTATCCATTGCATAAAAAGGGGCGATTTATCGCCCCTTTTGCGTATCAACTGATTCATGGTCTGTCAGCCCATTATTGTATGTCAGCCCATTAATTCGAGGCTGGCGGTGTGGTTGGTGCCGGGCACAAATCACAGGTTGCTGGGTCGGATTGTTGTCCGACGGTGCTCAGCAAGCCAGTGTCTGCGACGGGCGATGTGGCTTTGACGGTCGCTTGATTCGACAATGTGCCGTTCATGCCCACCAGTTCAGCCAGTGAACTTGGGTAGTACGAACCGGACGTGACCACACAAATGTCGCCTCCGCTGCCTGCTGGCATCCACTCCGTGGTTGCGGTATTTCGACAGGCGTACAGGTTGCTTTCTGAATTAAACAGCGCACATTCATTACCCGCCCCACAACTGGTATCGGATGGGTCGTTACAGCTCAGTGCATAATCCAGATCGAAGCTGGCATTGAGTGAGGCGTCTTTGTCATCGGTCAAACTGGTGACGTCTAATGGAACGTTACCGGTGTTACACACTTCGATTTCATACTGTTTCGCGACGGCCAATAGTCCGCCTGTGGCTTCGAGGTACGCATCACAGGCTTTACTGATGGTCAGCAGTGGCGTCAATTGCAACGCATCACACGGCACTGCTGCATCCAGTGAATCAGAAATGGATGACGTTGGGCCGGTGGTGACGCTGGCGGTGACATAGTTGGTGCCCCCGTTCACATCAGACACGTACGAACCCATGATGTTGAGCACTTCGTTGACTTCCCAGACTGAGCCCGCGCCGTAACCTGCCGCGCTATTGGTCAGCATAAATGGGGTGCCGTCACTTGGGGTGTCATCAATGGTCACGATTTGGGAGCCATCAATGGTCCCTGGGCCAGTGTTTTTCACTTGAATGGTGTAGTCCACATTGAACGTACCATCGTTATTAAAACTGGCGGTGCTACAGGTTTTCGACACATCGATACTACACAACTCAAAACTACCGACGACGAAGTCAGCCAAGCTGGCGTCAATGGATCGTGAAGCACGCGATTCCACCAAGAAGCTGGAGAAACAAGGAATGTCACGGCCTAAAAAGAGTTTGCTCAGATTGAGGCGGCCTTCGACAAACGATTCATATGGAAACTCGTTGGTTTCCCCGGTTTTGGCTTGATAAGTCCAGCCTGCCACATTGGGTAAGGGCACCGGTTCTTCATTGGCAATCCCACATACCAAGTCGTTTCCGAGGAAACTTTCACCACATTTTGCGCCGACAAAGCTTGGATCTTTCGGATCGCCAAAGGTGACAAACCGTTCAACTAAGTTGGTGGCCACATCACCACCGCCGCCTTGCCATTCCAATACTTGAATGTAAGGTTTACCCGCGGCCGATTGCGGAAACGAGATCAACACCAAGATGTCGCCGTCAGCGTGAGCACCGTAGAACTCGCCCCGTGCCTGACCTTCTGGAATGCCGACGTTACTTTGTAGGAACCAGAAACCGACGTACATATCACCGTTGTTGGCGTAGCGATCGGCACCGTAGTACAGCAACAATTCGCCTTGATCGTTGTAAAACGCCGCAGCATAAGCGTTGGTAAAGTCATCTTTTGGCTGGGGTGAGCCGGAACGGAACCACCATTCGGTGATGTCGATTTCATCTTTGGAACTACCTTTCCAGAAGATTTCGTCGGTGCCGTTTTTATCTTTTTGGAAGAACTCTGCGATACCGACCAAAGTGGCTTGGTCGTTAATGGTTTCCCAGTCTGGAAGACCATCAAAGTTTGTATCTTCAACGTTACCATCCATCTCCATTTCTTCATGATCCAATCCTGGAAGAGAAGCCATCACGGAAAAGCTGAGTAACGCTGCAAATAACGCACTGATACCGGCCAGAAGGAACTTCCGAGCCTGTATGATGTTCATCTTATTGCTCCTTATGTGCTTTCGCACAAGGCAAGGCGGTAAGTGATGACGCTTACCGCATATCAGGGCTTGGCACCGAACATGATCAGCGCACAAGCACCTTGGTTAGTGATTGAAACGGTGCCTGTCGGATGCACTGTTAACCCAAATCACGACAGGTATCGGGTTCGTCACAAGGCCGGTACGATGTGGTTGGCATGGTGATGATGGTGTTGGCGCCGGGTGCTTGGTTTGCGTGGTTCGATGTTGCGGCAAAACTGACACCAACACTTGAAGCAGCCAAAGCTGCAGCAAGGACAAGCGCTTTTAAATGAATGTGTTTCATGACTTTTTCTCCAAAGAGTCAGCGACGTTGAGCAAGTCGCATGGTGTGATACGGCTGAATGACCGGGTCAAACTACGGATCTGCTTCAAAGGCCAAATTGCTGGTAGCGTTTGAAACGGGTCTGCCGATAAGGCGGATGCGGGTTAAAAGGCAAGAAGCGATCCTGATCTTAATGGATTGAAAATCATGAGGATTGTGATTTGGTGAACTGTCCGCGGACACTTGCGGTGTCACACCATGGTTGATGGGATGTGGCGTGAAACTCATCGTTTCGTATAAAACACGAGATAAACGAATGAGTTAGCAAAAGGCCACGGCGCGGGTGCGGTGGTGTGAACTGTTACATTAGCATGTAACACATGAAACACTTTTATGGTGCGAAGGCCGTATTTCACGGGCTCGTGAGGCATCAATGCTCACTTTTATGCCAACTTACACGATGAACAGATGCAATCCATCCAGCCATGATTGATTGCGCTGGGTTCAGGAAGTATCGGTGACCTTCGGGTGACCTATTTTTTTGTCTGCTACTTTCAATTTGGTAATGATTGCCTTGGTTGAATGATCCCGAACAATGGCGAAGGTGTGATGGCAAATGCCTTGCTGTTAATGAGTTGTGAATCACCATGCTACCCCTTTAGGGTAGTTTAATTTTGTAATTGATTTACATCATGAATTCATTTTCTTTCATAATTAACAATCTTGCTTAACGAAATATGACAATTATCTAGGAATCCGTATGAGCAAGTTGAAGCTAGTGATCATCGGTAACGGCATGGTCGGCCATCGCTATATCGAAGATCTCGTGGAGAAAATGGATGCGTCTGAACTCGACGTCACTGTTTTCTGTGAGGAGCCGCGCGTCGCCTATGACCGTGTGCACCTTTCCTCCTATTTTTCCCACCACACCGCAGAAGAGCTATCGCTGGTTAAAACGGGTTTCTATGAAAAGCACGGCATCAAAGTCCACATGGGTGAACGTGCAATCAACATCAATCGCGAGCAGCGCACGGTTTACTCCAGTGCGGGCCGTGAAGTCCAATATGACAAACTGATTCTGGCCACCGGCTCGTATCCGTTTGTGCCACCAATCCAAGGCAATGAAGGCAAAGACTGTTTCGTTTACCGCACCATTGAAGATCTCAAAGAAATCGAAGCGTGCGCGAAGAAAAGCAAGAGCGGCGTAGTGGTCGGTGGTGGTCTGCTGGGTCTTGAAGCGGCTGGCGCGCTGAAAGCGCTCGGCGTGCAAACCCACGTGATTGAATTTGCCCCGGTGTTGATGGCTGAGCAGTTGGATCTGCAAGGTGGCCTGCAACTGCGTAACAAAATTGAGCGCATGGGCGTGCAGGTGCACACCAGCAAAAACACGCAAGAAATCGTGGCGCAAGGCACCACGGCGCGCAACACCATGAAGTTTGCCGACGGCTCTGAGCTGGAAGTGGACTTCATCGTGTTCTCAACCGGTATTCGTCCACAAGACAAGCTGGCGCGTCAAATGGGGCTAGACATCGCGCCGCGCGGTGGTATCGCCATCAACGATCACTGCCAAACCTCCGATCCGGATATCTACGCCATCGGCGAATGTGCATCGTGGAACGAGAAATTCTTCGGACTTGTCGCACCGGGTTACAAAATGGCGACCGTCGCGGTGGATCACATCGTCGGCAACGACAGCCGTTTTGAAGGCGCAGACATGAGCGCCAAACTGAAATTGTTGGGCGTAAAAGTGGGCTCCATCGGCGATGCCAATGGCCGTACGCCCAATTGCAAAAGCTACGTTTACCAGAACGAAGAAGAGGAAGTGTACAAGCGCATTATCGTTTCTGAAGATGGTAAAAAACTGCTGGGCGCCGTGCTGGTGGGCGACACCGCTGACTACGGTGACTTGCTACAACTGATGCTCAACGAGATTGAGCTGCCAAAACATCCGGATATGCTGATTCTGCCGGCCCATGCAGGCGCAGAGAAACCCGCACTGGGCGCTGACGCGTTGCCAGAAAGTGCGGTGATCTGCTCTTGTTTCGATGTTACCAAAGGCAAAATCGCGCAAGCGGTGGCCAATGGGTGTCATACGTTGGCGGAAGTCAAAGCGGCGACAGGGGCTGGCACCGGTTGTGGTGGCTGTATTCCACTGGTGACGTCGGTACTGAATGCGGAACTGGCGAAATCAGGCATTGAAGTGAAGAACGATGTGTGTGGCCACTTTGCGTATTCACGCCAAGAGCTGTTCCACCTGATTCGCATCGAAGAGATCAAAACCTTTGATGAGCTGTTGGAAAAACATGGCCAAGGTTACGGCTGTGAAGTGTGTAAACCGCTGGTGGGTTCAATTCTGGCCTCTTGCTGGGGCGAGCACATTCTGAAACCCCAACTGGTGAAGCTGCACGATACCAACGACAACTTCCTTGGCAACATTCAAAAAGACGGCACTTACTCAGTCATTCCTCGTATGGCAGGCGGTGAAGTGACGCCGCAAGCCTTGGCCGCGCTCGCGGCTGTGGCGGCAGAGTACAACCTGTACACCAAAGTGACTGGCGCGCAGCGTATCGGCCTGTTCGGTGCGCAAAAAGATGACCTACCAGCTATCTGGCGCAAACTGATTGAAGCTGGATTTGAAACCGGTCAAGCCTATGCCAAAGCACTGCGCATGGCGAAAACCTGCGTCGGTTCGACTTGGTGTCGTTACGGCGTGCAAGACTCCGTCGGTTTAGGGTCATTTATTGAGAATCGCTACAAAGGCATTCGTACGCCGCACAAGATGAAGTTTGGTGTGTCGGGTTGTACGCGTGAGTGCGCGGAAGCGCAGGGCAAAGATCTGGGCATCATTGCCACCGACGCGGGCTGGAACATGTACGTGTGTGGGAACGGCGGCATGAAACCGCGTCACGCGGATTTGCTGGCAAGCGATCTTGACCGTGAGACGCTGATCAAATACATCGACCGTTTCATGATGTTCTACATTCGCACCGCGGCGCCGCTGCAACGTACCTCAGTCTGGATGGACAATCTGGACGGTGGCGTGGACTACCTGCGCGAAGTGATTGTGGACGACAAACTGGGCATCAACGACCAGCTTGAAGCCGACGTTGCCAAACTGGTGGCTGAGTACGAATGTGAGTGGACAGCGACCATTCACGATGAATCGCAACTGACGCGTTTCGCGCACTTCATTAACTCAGACCAGCGTGATGACAACGTGGTGTTTGTGCCAGAGCGTGCGCAGCATCGTCCGGCGACATTTACTGAAAAACATCCGCAAGCCAAAGGCGACATTCTGCACGTCGCGGCGACTGAAGCATAAGGGAAGGTGGATCATGTCTTTTGAAAAAATCTGTCACATCAACGACATCATTCCAGGCACTGGCGTGTGTGCACTGGTCAATGGCGAGCAGGTTGCCGTCTTTCGTCCAACTGAGGCCGAAGCGGTATTGGCGATCAGCAATACGGACCCGTACTTTCAGTCCAATGTGCTGTCGCGCGGCTTGATTTGTGAACATCAAGGCGAGCTGTGGGTCGCCAGCCCGCTGAAAAAACAGCGTTTTAATCTGAGCACGGGCTTGTGTATGGAAGATGCGCAGTTCAGCGTGAAAGCGTACCGCGCCCAAGTGGTGAACGGTGACGTGGAAATCGCCGCGTAATCAGACCATCCCTCCTCTGCGGAGGAGGGATGTCGCTCCATCGACGATTCAATAGACAAAGGTTTCTTGACGCATCAGCCCCCGTTTATAGCGATGTTCTCGATGCCTTTCTCTATTCAATTTTCACTTTTAAATTTCACTTTTTAGATAGGGACACACTTATGTCTGCATTAAAACCCGCTGAATTTGTTCAAACCATGGTGGACGTTGGCGAAGCCAAAATCAAAACTGCGGCGCGTGATTTGATTTTGCGCGGCACCATGGCCGGGATCATTCTCTCCTTGGCGGTTGTCGTCGCGATTACTGCCATCACGCAAACCGGCATTGGCCTAGTGGGCGCGCTGGTCTTCCCGGTGGGCTTTTGTATTCTGAGCCTCATGGGTTATGACCTGGTGACTGGCGTATTCGGCCTGGCGCCGCTGGCAAAACTCGACAACCGCCCGGGCGCAACCTGGGGACGCGTGCTGCGCTGCTGGGGTTTGGTTGGTCTGGGTAACCTGATCGGTTCGCTGATTGTCGCAGCGTTGATTGCGCTTTCTCTGACGATGAACTTCAGTGTTGAGCCGAACGCAGTCGGTCAAACTTTTATTAAAGTGGCCACTGCGCGGACGGTGGGTTTCGAAAATCTGGGCGTAGACGGTTGGATCACCTGTTTTGTGCGCGGCATTCTGTGTAACCTGATGGTGTGTCTGGGCGTGATTGGTAACATGACCGCGCGCAGCGTCGCGGGTAAAATTGCCGCCATGTGGCTGCCCATCTTCATCTTCTTCGCGTTGGTATTTGAACACGCGGTGGTGAACATGTTCCTGTTCCCACTGGGCATGATGCTTGGCGCTGACTTTGGTATAGCGACTTGGTTGAACTTCAACCTGATCCCAACCATTCTGGGTAACATTGTTGGTGGTCTGCTGTTTACTGCCATTCCGCTCTACCTGACTCACGCCAAAACAGCACCAGCGTTGAGCACTAAATAATTGAGCAGAGGCTCCGCGCGCAAGCGGAGCCTTTCCCTCGCGCGCTGTAAACCCGAGCGAGGAGATCACAACTGGGGTTTGACGATAACAAGTCATCATTTCACCGCCAGCGGCGCAGAGGGTGACTTTTTATACTCAAATTTGAATGGATTGATGCTGCTATGACGACTCATCCCACATCTCACTCGACCTCGCTTCCTACTGAGCTATTCACAAAGGAATGCTCAGAGGAATGCACAGAGAAATGTACAGAGGCATGCGCTGGCTTTGTGTCTTTGGTTGGCGCCGGACCGGGCGATCCGGATCTGCTGACCGTGAAAGCGCTGCGCGTGATTCAGCACGCGCAAGTGCTGGTGTACGACCGTTTGGTGTCTCAAGCGATTCTGGATTTAGCCCCGCAAAACGCAGAACGCATTTATGTGGGCAAGCAACTCGATTTTCACTGCGTGCCGCAAGATCAAATTAACCAGATTCTGGTCGATAAAGCGCGCGAAGGTAAGCGTGTGGTGCGTTTGAAAGGCGGCGACTCGTTTATCTTTGGTCGTGGCGGTGAAGAGCTTGAAGTGCTGGCGGATAACCAGATTGCGTATGACGTTGTACCGGGCATCACCGCAGCGGCTGGAGCTACGGCCTACGCGGGCATTCCGCTGACCCATCGCGATCACGCGCAGAGCGTGCAGTTCATCACCGGTCATTTGCAAAAAGATGGTCAACCCATTAACTGGCAATGTCTGGCGCAAAGCAACCAAACTTTGGTGTTTTACATGGGCCTCAAACAGAGCCCGCACATTACCGAACAACTGCTTAACGCGGGACTAAGCGGTGACACCGCATGCGCCATTATTGAACGGGGCACGACGGCGCAGCAGCGCGTTTACCGCGGCAATCTGGCTACTTTGCCTCAGTTGGCGCAACAGGCCGAGAGCCCAGCGCTGATTGTGGTGGGCAGCGTGACCAGTCTGCACGAGAAGCTCAAATGGTTTAAAGGCTGATCAGATTTGGCAGCGGCTGACGCGTCGCTGCATCTCTTGTTGGCGCATTGGCATGGCATCAATGGTCTTTTTCACCTGCATCCAGTCGGTGGTTTTGCCCCAACGCAGTTTTTCTTCACCATCTTTGCCAACAAGCAGCGTGGTGTGACTGCCGGTCGGGACACGATAAATCATCGACACATCCTGCAGATTGAATTCGTGTTTGAGCCAAGCGGGATAGCTGAAGCCGTCTTCGGTGATGACTATGGTGACAACGTCACGCTCATCCAATTCACATTCGTGCATCAGGGTCTCCAGTAAGAACTGACGCACATAATCATCTTCCGTAGGCGCGAAGAACAGCACGCTGCGATGTGACCATGCATTCGAGTTAAGTGGGTAGGCGAAGGCCAGTAGCGGCAGGGCGCTTAGGCAAAGAGCCCATAACTTCATTCTCATACGTCCTCCTGTGGCGATGTCCAAGGGTCACAATGGCTGGATGACAGGCATTCGCGTGACGTCAACTTTCGCGTTCAAGGCAGGTTGTGTGGTAAGGTCGCACACTTACCGCCTTTTAAGACATTCGGGTCTTGTTACTCTTACGTTCCTTCGGGAACCGGAGTTCACCAGCCCGCGCAGCACAGACGAAAATTATGGAAACGATTGCCATTTTGGTGGATGTTCAGAACGTGTACTACACCTGCAAAGAACGCTACCAGCAACACTTTAACTATAACCATTTTTGGCAACAGGTGACGAACGGTCGCCATGTCGTCAAAGCCAACGCATACGCGATTGCCTCCAACGACAGCCGCCAACGTCAGTTTCACCATATTTTGCGGGGCATCGGCTTTGAAGTGATGTTGAAACCTTACATTCAACGTTCCGATGGCAGTGCGAAGGGGGATTGGGATGTTGGGATTACTTTAGATGCGATTGAGCTGGCACCCGACGTGGATACGGTGGTACTGGTCTCGGGTGACGGGGATTTCGATATTCTGGCTAAGCGTATTCAGGATAAATACGGCAAGCAAGTGGAAGTGTATGGTGTACCCGGATTGACGGCGAGAAGCTTGGTTGACGCCGCCAATCGCTACGTCACGATTGAAGGTGCGTTACTCCTCTGATGGGGTGACGCTTTCGTCCACGGTCGCGTCTGCGGCCGCTTGTTCTGCTTCCATCTTGGCGCGTTCAGCTTTAGAAATATAACGAGGCTTGTTGCTGTTGTGCAGTTTCGCGTTTTGCTTTTTCAGCTTCGTTTTTAAAATTTGGTTGATTCTCTTTTTACGGTTCATCTCTGGCTCTGGGAGTCAAGGTTGCGAGGTGCGGAGCTTACTTGTTTTCAGCCGTAAGCTCAACAGCCGCGTACACGGTTTTCGATTGGTTTGAAAGGGTGGCTACATGGCATTGTCATCGCTGCTGGGCGGCGCGTTGTTGACGGAGTTTAAAACGGTGCACGGCATGCTGCAGATATACTGCAAAGCGCATCATCCAAGTGAGATCAAAGGTGAGAATGGACTCTGCGAAGCGTGTCGCGCGCTGCAACATTACGCAGAGGTACGCCTTGATCGCTGCCCCTATGGTCAGCACAAGCCAACTTGCAATCGTTGCCCGATTCATTGTTATAAGCCCGAACCCAAAGCGCAGATGCGAGCGGTGATGCGCTACGCGGGGCCGCGAATGTTACTGCATCATCCCATTTTGGCGGTGCGTCACTTGCTGCATGAGCGCCGCCGAGTGCCGGCCAAGCCTCCGGCGAACCAGTCCAATCGTCATCAGCGTCAACAGGTGAAATGAATCTCTGCCACGAAACACCAATTCACAGGCGCAAATCACGCCAATGACGAATCACGCCAATAAAAAAGGCAAGCCGAAGCTTGCCTTTTCTGAATACGATATGTGTATTTGATGTGCTGGCGTTATTCGCCGGCCACCCATTCGCGTTTGGTTTTCACGCTCGACATCAACATGTAGATACACGTTGCCAACAGGGTCACAAACAGGTAACCCAATAGGCCTTGTGTGCCTTGCATAAACCAGTCGGCCAATACTGGGCCTGCCACAGAACCCACGCTGTAGCTAAACAGCATCACTTGGGTTGCGGAAACAATGTAGCTTGCATCCAGTTTGTCACAGCCAAGGTTGATCGCAATTGGGTAAATCGCGAATGTTGCCATGCCCAGCAAAAACAGACCGGCCGCCAACATATTGAGGCCTGAGTAAATCAAAGGCAGTGCGGTTGCTCCTGCACCCACAAGGCAGAACATCGCCATCAGCAATTTACGCCCCAAAAATTTAGATAGCCAAGGCACCATCGGTTGCACCGCCATCGCGCCCAAAATGACCAAGGCCATCAAGGTGCCGATTTGTGTATTGCCGATGCCACGGGATGCCAATTCCACCGGCATTAAGCCGTAGATGGCGCCCAAGGTGAGGCCCGACACCAAACAACCGATAATGGCTGCATGGCTCAATTTGCTCATCTGTTTCCACGACAAGCTGGCAGAATGTTGTGCTGGCGGTTGATCGGATTCACCGTAAATCAAAACCACAGACGCTAACAGCAGCAGTGTGGTGATGGCAATGAACGGCACGCCACCAGAGATGCCCAGTACGCCGATGCCCAATTGACCAATCGCGGTGCCGCCGTACAGCGACGCCATGTAGATGCCCAAACGTTTTGCACGACCAGATTCGTCGCCGTGCAGCAACCAAGATTCCACCACTACAAATACGCCAGCGACTGCGACACCCGCAATAAAGCGAGTGATTAGCCACGCCGAGGCAAACGGTATTGAGGGCAATGCCACAATCGAGAGCAGCAAAATGGCCAAACACCAAATAAATGCCATCCGGTGACCCAGACGATTGACAAACGGTTCCATGATCATCGCGCCCAGCAGTAAACCTGCATAGAACACACTCGCCAGCCAACTGGCCAACGATTCTTCTAGTCCATAGTGAGAAAGCATGAGCGGGATCAAGCTCATCAAGTAGCCAGACGCGATCGCGTACAGCGCCAAAGCAATGACTGGCACTGAAATGCGTTGCGCAGGAACAGCGGACGTATTCACGGCGTAGCCTCGAAATCAAGTGGAAGAACAGGGGATTTTCGCGGCGAATATGGAACTAAAGACAGGAAAGGTAAAACGAAAAATTATGGTCTTGACGATTAACAAATTTTATCAATCTGCCAAGCAGTGAAATGAGGGGTTAAGTTGGCATAATTCAGTAAAAAATGCCAACTTTATTGTCTGTTTTTGCTCTGGAGTTATTTATTTAACGCTTGGTTGAGCCATTGATCAAACTGGGATTTTGGCAACGCGCCGTTGATCATATCGACTCTTTGACCATTTTTGAACACCATAATGGTTGGAATGCTGCGAATCTGAAATTTTGCCGCCAAATTCTGCTGGCTTTCGGTGTCGATTTTCACGAAGCGAACTTGGCCTTTGCGAGCTTCCGCCACGTCACTAAAAATGGGCGCGAAACCGACACACGGGTTGCACCACGGCGCCCAAAAATCGACCACTACCGGCTGTGAGCTTTGCAATAAGGCGTCAAAGTTGGCCTCGGTGCCTTCAATCGGTGCACCATCAAGCAACGAGGCCTGACATTTGCCGCAATTGGGGCTTTCTGAGATGCGTTCAGTTGGGACACGGTTCAGGCCGTGGCAAGATGGGCAACGTGTGTTGAATGTGGTCATAACTTCCTCTCAATCAGTTGCTGGGTTGCATCCCCGAAGCTTCGAAACGGCGGGTTGTTGGGCTGAACCCTTAACGTTCGGGGGCAAATCAGCGTATAATTTACGCGTTTGCGCAAATTTCAATGGTCGTCGAATTGTGTATTTCTTTTGTGCGTGATGTTATGAAGAGACACAGTTCGCCTGCTCATTCTCACTTTCTCTAATACAACATGTGGGGGCAGGTTGCGCGATTACAATAGATAACGACAACAAAAAACAGGATTACAATGACTAAGTTTTATGCCGAAATCACGGGTTGGGGTAAGTGCCTGCCACCCGCGACGCTCTCCAATGACGATCTGGGTACCTTTCTTGAAACCAACGATGAGTGGATTCGCTCGCGTACCGGGATTGAAAATCGCCGCATTAGCCATGTGAACACCTCCGATCTTGCGACTGTGGCTGCAAAACATGCGCTGGCATGTGCCGGCCTTGATGCCAACGATATTGACCTTATCATTGTGGCGACCTGCTCACCGGATTCTCTAATCCCAAATATTGCCTCGAAAGTGCAACAGAACTTAGGGATTACCGCGGCGGCAGCGTTTGACCTCAATGCTGCCTGTACCGGGTTTGTGTATGGTCTGGAAACTGCGACCCGCTTGATTCAAGCCAGCAACTATCGCCATGCGCTGGTGATTGGTGCAGAGCGTCTGTCATTCTATTTGGATTGGACCAAACGTGACACTGCCGTGCTGTTTGGTGATGGCGCGGGTGCTGCTGTATTGAGCCGCACGGAAGCGCCGGTTGGCCTGCAAGATGCGCAAATCGGCTGTGATGCGGCGGGGCGTGATATTCTGGCCGTGCCGAAATTTGGTACTGCGATGGATCGTTTTGATGAAGAGAACGGGTACTGGACGTTTGATTTTGTCGGCAGAGAAATCTTCAAACGTGCGGTGAAAGGCATGGGCGCCGCAGCGCAGCAAGTGCTGGCGCGCAGTGGCCTAAGCAAAGACGATATTGATGTGGTGATCCCGCATCAAGCGAACATCCGCATTATTCAAACCTTGTGTGATTTGTCGGGCATCGATCAAGCCAAAGCGTTTGTGAACATTCAGAACTACGGCAACACGTCGGCGGCCACGGTGCCGATTGCGCTGTGTGAAGCATTGGAGCTTGGCAAAATCAAACCGGGTGATAACCTTCTGTTGGCAGCGTTTGGCGCTGGGCTGACATGGGGCGCTGGCCACATTAAATGGGGCGAACGTGTTACACCGCTGTCGCGTAGCGATGCCACGCTGCCAGCATGCGAGCAAACCGCATTGCAATTGTTGGAAAATGCAATCGAGCACTGCAAGCGTCATCACGCCGCTGATTGATTGGTGCAGGTTATTGAAAAAGGGGCGTTCATCGCCCTTTTTTATTGGCCTTTACACGCCATTTTCAGAACTTACAGACTGATACAATTCCCCCGTTTCTCTTGATAATCCTCGGACATTTCTTGCAAACCCTTTTCCTAGATTGCATGCATCAAGATCGATAAATTGGTTTGTCATGAAAAAAAGTACTCTATTCGCCGCTACGACAGCGGTTTTTTTATTAGCGGGTTGTCAAGATGCAACCCAGGTTGCTGCCCCGGCTAACGCCCCGTTGGTGGTGACGGCGCCCGTTGATGTCTTGGCGTATCAACCGAGCACAACCTACATTGGCCGCGCGGAAGCGATGGAAGATACGGCCATCACCGCGCAGGTGACGGGTTATTTGCAAGCGCGTCATTTCGCGGAAGGTCAAATTGTTGAAAAAGGCCAACTACTGTACAGCATTGAGCCATCCTCATTTACGGCGCAAGTTGCCAGCGCAAAAGCCGCGCTCGCTCAGGCTCAGGCCGGGCTAAAGAAAGCCGACATGGACTTTAAACGCGCGCAAACCCTATTGCCTCGCGGCAGTATTTCTCAGTCTGAATTTGATAATTTGAATGCCAATTTACTCGGCGCAGAAGCGGCGGTGGAAGCGGCTCGCGCCCAGCTTAACTTGGCGGAAGTGAATCTCTCGTACACCGAAATTCGCGCGCCATTTACGGGCCGCATCAGTAGCAGCAAAGTGAGCCAAGGCGATCTGCTGTCGCCCTCTAGTGGCGTGCTGACCACGTTGGTGAGCCTAGACCCGATTCGTACTCGCTTTAACATCAGTGAACGTGAGCGTTTGGCGTTTGCCATGGACAAAGTGCAGGGCGATGGATCGAGCGAAGCGAACGGCGTAGACGTACAAGTGGTGCTGGAAAATGGCGAACTGTATCCCCACCTCGGGAAACTGGATTTTCTCGGCAACCGCATTGACGTCAACACCGGAACAATTGCCATGCGCGCCTTGGTACCTAACCCTGAGCATCGCCTTTTGCCAGGCCAGCATGTCAACGTGATGCTGCGTAGCAAGCATGCCAGTGACGTGGTGGTGATCCCGCGCAAAGCGGTTCAAATGGACTTAGAAGGCCATTATGTGATGGTGCTGAGCGAAGGGAATGTCGCGGAGCGTCGCAACGTTGAGCTGGGCACGCAACTGCCGCAAGGCATCGTGATTAAGTCTGGCATTAGCAGCGACGACGTGGTGATCACTCAAGGCTTACAACGTGTGCGCAACGGTCTGACGGTGCGTCCTCAGCCTGCGACTCAAGAGTAAGGGGACGTTATGCTCAGTCGTTTCTTTATTCAGCGCCCCAAATTTGCGCTGGTCATTTCGATTATTCTGACGCTGGCGGGCGCGATCGCGTTGTCGATCCTGCCGGTTGCGGAATATCCTAAAATCAGTCCACCGTCGGTGAGCGTTACAGCATTCTACACCGGCGCCAGCGCGGAGGTGGTTGAACAAGCGGTCGCCGACCCGATTGAAACCTCGGTCAACGGCGTCGAAAACATGATCTACATGTCGTCGAAAAGTGCCAATGACGGATCGTATAACCTGACGGTGACGTTCGATGTCGGCACAGATCCGGACATGGCTCAGGTCAACGTACAAAACCGTGTGGCGCAGATCGAATCGAAACTGCCGCAAGAAGTGCGCATGGTTGGCGTGACAGTGAAAAAGCGGTCGCCAGATTTGCTGATGGTGCTGAACTTCTTCTCACCCGATGGTCGTTACGACGACATGTTCCTCACCAACTATGTGAACTTGAACGTCAAAGACCAACTGGCGCGCGTTAAAGGTATCAGTGAAGTCAACGTGATTGGTGGCGGTGAATACGCGATGCGCGTGTGGCTGGATCCGAAGAAAATGGCCAGCCTGAAACTGACCACCTCGGATGTGTATGCGGCGTTGGCCGAACAGAACGTGCAGGTTGCCGCTGGGCGTATTGGTGCTGCGCCCTACAACCATGCGCAGGACGTGCAGTTTAACCTTGTGACCAAAGGTCGCTTGGAATCGGTGCAAGAGTTTGAAAATGTCGTGCTGCGTGCCAATAACGATGGTTCGAGCATCTACCTGAAAGACATTGCTCGCATTGAGCTGGGCAAGAAGTTCTACGATGGCAATGGTAAATTCCGTGGCCGTGATTCTTCAATTGTTGCCTTGTCGCTGCAATCGGATGCGAACGCGCTGGAAAGTGGCCAAGCCGTGATGGACATGCTGGAAACCCTCAGCGGTAACTTCCCGGACGGCATGGTGTATGAGACCAGTTATGACACCACACTCTTCGTAGCTGAGTCGATCAAAAGCGTTGTCAAAACGTTGGTGGAAGCGATTATTCTGGTGATTGCGGTCACGTACCTATTCTTGGGGAGCTTCCGTTCGACCTTGATTCCGGTGGTCGCAATTCCGGTGTCGTTGATCGGCACGTTTGCGGTCATGTTGATGACCGGATTCACCATCAACACGGTGACACTGTTTGGTTTGATTCTGGCGATTGGTATCGTGGTGGACGATGCGATTCTGGTGATCGAAAACGTCGATACCACGATGGCCAAAGACCCAACACTCAGCGCGCGCCAAGCGACCTTGATGGCGATGAAAGAGGTGACCGGCCCCATCATCACCTCAACCCTGGTTCTGCTTGCGGTGTTCCTGCCTGTGGCCATGCTACCGGGCATCACCGGCATCATGTATCGCCAGTTCGCCCTAACCATCTGTATTTCGGTGGTGATCTCTTCGATCAACGCGTTAACGCTATCGCCAGCGCTGTGTGCGATGGTGCTGAAGCAGGGCGGTGATAACACTGCGCGTTGGTTCAAAGCGTTTAACCGCGGCCTTGAACACGTGACGAATCGCTACGGACAAATTGCTGGCATTCTGGTGAAGAAAAGCCTGATGCTGATCGTGTTCTTTGTGGTTGCCGTTGGTGCAGTGAGCTGGATGGCGAAAAACACGTCGACTGCGTTTGTACCGCAAGAAGACAAAGGCATTTTGCTGGTCAACGTTCAGTTGCCAGATTCGGCGTCGTTGTCTCGCACTGAAGAGACCACCGCGCAACTGATGGCGATGGTCGAGAAAGAGCCGGGTGTCGATGGCGTGACCGTGGCGAACGGTTACTCGTTTATGACGGGGGCCGCAGCATCGAACGGTGCGTCGATGTTTATCAAACTGCATGATTGGGAAACGCGCCGCGCGTTGCCGGGCGATCACTCGGCAAATGCCATTTCTATGCGTATCAACGGCCATGCGGCGCAAACCTTGCCGCAAGCGATCGTATTTGCCATGGGGCCGCCGGCTGTACCGGGCATGGGCGCTGCTTCCGGGTTTGAATTCGTGCTCGAAGATGCACTGGGCCGAAGCCGAAATGATTTGGCCATGGTGATGGACGATGTGATTCGCACTGCGATGCAGCAGCCGGAAATCGCTTACGCATTCAGTACCTTCCGTGCCAACGTGCCGCATTACTACGTCGATATCGACCGTGAAAAAGCCAAACAGCTGGGGATTTCGCTATCGGACATCTTCCAAACCATGCAAGGCAATTTGGGGTCGATGTACGTCAACGACTTCACCATGTTCGGTAAAAACTTCCGCGTAACGATGCAAGCCGACAGCGAACATCGAAACTCAATGGACGATTTGAACCATTTCCACGTGCGCTCGGCGTCTGGGGACATGATTCCCCTCAGCACCTTAGTCAGCTACAGCGAAGTGTTTGAGCCGGATGTGGCGTGGCGTTATAACATGTACCGCAGCGCGATCATTCAAGGTCAACCTGCGCCGGGTTACTCCAGTGGTGATGCGCTGGCTGCAATGGAACGTGTTGCGGCGCAAACGCTGCCACAAGGTTACCAATATGAGTGGACTGGGATGGCGTATCAGGAAGTTTTGGCGGGCAACCAAGCGATTTACGCGTTTGCACTGGCGCTGATCTTCATCTACCTGTTCATGGTGGCGCAGTATGAAAGCTGGAGTATTCCGCTGGCGATCATTTTGGTGGTGCCAGTGGCGACGTTGGGCTCGTTTATTGCGTTGACCCTGACCGGAACCGCGCTGAACTTGTACGCGCAAATTGGTTTGGTGTTATTGATTGCACTGGCGGCGAAGAACGCCATCTTGATTGTAGAATTTGCCAAGATGGAACGTGAAGAGAAAGACCTGCCGATTGAACAAGCGGCGATTGATGGCGGCAAACTGCGTTTTCGTGCGGTGAACATGACGTCTTGGTCGTTTATCCTCGGCATTTTCCCGCTGATCTTCGCGTCTGGCGCAGGTCATGTCAGCCAAAACTCGCTGGGGATTTCGCTGGTCGGCGGCTTGTTGTGTGTGCTGCTTGCCGGTACGTTTTTGATTCCTGGATTTTATGCATTGGTGCAACGCCAACGTGAGAAAATTCATCATGGAAACACACGTTTAGTGGATTTAGATGACGAATAATTTGTCGTAGATCAAAGCACTACCGCCGAGTTCCGTGGTGGTAGTGCTTCTACTCTAATCCTGACTCAAAATTGACATTTTGCTTTTCAATAATCTTCTAATCTATCGCCGTGATTTTTGGGATGGAGACTGAAATTCGCCGCAGGAACATGGTAGTCACAAATCATCTGTAGTATGTTTATCTGCAACATGTTGTAGTTGTAGAGCACCTCTAACTAGGCGATTCATCCATGAAATCAAGAAAAGCGTTGCAATTGGCAGACGATGGCTATGCGACTTTACTCAAAATCGTCGATTTTCTGATCATTAATATTTCTCTGACCTTTATCATTCGTTTGATTGGTGCAAAAGAAACCGCCATCGATGCGACGGCTGCTTTCCTGTTCTCTGTTATCTTTCTTCTTGCTGGTGAATACATCAACCTGTATGCACACAGTGTGCTGAGCCGAGTTCGTCGCTCATTCGTTCGTTTAGTGTGTACGTTGATTGTTGCCGCCTTGGCGATGCAGGTGGTGAAATACACTTTCCGCAATCTGGATGGTTACACCATCACCAACTTGAACAACACCATTTTTTATCAATGGTACGTGCTGCTACTGGTGTGTTTGGCTGCTGTGCGCATGGTCACCATCTCAATCGTGCGTTTGGTGCGTAAATCGATGAATAAAAAGCGCCGCGTGGCAGTGATTGGCTTGACCCCCGGCGGTTTGACCATTGAACGTGCCTTGATGCGTGCGCATCGCCCGCAAGATCTCGAAATCACCTTCTACGATGATCGCAACGAAAACCGCTTTGCGTACCCGATTCGCTCGCCGATGAAAGGCAAAGTCGCGCCACTGATTGAACTGGCCAAAGAGGGCGGGATCGACGAAGTGTTCATTGCGCTGCCGATGGTGGCACGCGATCGCATTCGTCACTATCTGGATGAATTGTCAGACAGCACCGTGGATACCTATCTGGTGCCAGACCTTTACACCTACAATCTGAATGTGTCGCAGTTGAAACGCATTGGCGGCGTACAAACCTTCAGTATTTTCAGCTCGCCATTTGATGGCATGGGTAAAGTGATCAAACGTATCGAAGACATTGTGATTGGTTCGATGATTGCATTGCTGATTTCTCCCGTTCTCATTGCGGTGGCGGTTGGCGTGAAACTGAGCTCACCTGGCCCAGTGCTGTTTAAGCAAGACCGTTACGGTTTGGGCGGTAAGAAAATCAAAGTGTGGAAATTCCGTTCGATGAAAGTGATGGAAAACGATGCGGTGGTGACCCAAGCGACCAAAAACGATCCACGCGTGACCAAGTTTGGTGCTTTCATTCGCCGGACATCGCTCGATGAATTGCCTCAATTCCTCAACGTGCTGCAGGGCTCAATGTCCATCGTTGGTCCGCGTCCACATGCGGTCGCACACAATGAGCAATACCGTAAGATTGTTGATAACTATATGATTCGCCACAAAATCAAACCGGGTATTACCGGTTGGGCGCAAATCAACGGTTACCGTGGTGAAACGGAAACTGTCGACAAAATGGAAAAACGTGTACGTTACGACATTCAATACATGCAAAACTGGAGCCTGTGGCTCGACATCAAAATTATCTTTTTGACCGTATTTAAAGGCTTTGTGAGTGAGACGGCTTACTAGTGCGTTATGCATTGCGGCGTTGGTTCCGGCCGCGCACGCAGAGTTAACCCCCAAATCCCATATTGGGCCGGCGGGCATTGATTTCCAAAGCCAAGTGGGTGTGGATTATGGTCACGACGACAACGTGACCTACCAACAAAACGCTGCACCGGCCGTGGCTTCGGATTTCTGGACCGTCACCCCAACCTTGCAAGCGGTGGGGGAACGGGGCGAAGACAAATACACCCTGATGTACAGCGGCGAGTTTCGTCGCTATGACGACTCTGCGGCGGACGATTACGATCGCCATTTTTTCATGATGGACAACGCGTGGCGTTTTGGGCGTATGCACGGATTCACGCTCAACATCTCGCAAACGTTAGGCCAAGAAAAGCGTGGTCAGGACATGTCGGAAGGCTTTACCGACAGTCAATTCACTGAATATGGCTTTGACGAACAAGGATTGAAAAATTCGCTGCTTGATACCAGCGTTCGCTACAGTTACGGCGCGCCAGAAGGTCGCGGTAAATTGGAAGTGTTACTGCAACGCAAGCAGCTCCATTTTCGCGACACTGATGACATCGAACAGGCATCGCCAGCGTTTTACGACTACTTGCTGGAGCAGGAGTGGCGGGAAGACAGTTTAGTGGTTGATCTGTTTGACCAATACAGCAGCAAAAGCCGTTTTCGCTACAGTTTTATTACCAACCGACGCCACTACGAGCACGCCAGCAACAAGCGCAGTAATGAATACTATTTGCTGTTTGGGTTAAAAAGTGAGCGTACCGGCAAGACCACCATCGAGGGGAACGTTGCCTTGCTCTACAAGGAGTTTCCCAATGATGAGAATGCCGAGGATTTTAAAGGTTTTAACTGGGATATCGAAGCAAACTGGAAGCCAGTCAAGCATTCTGAGTTTACACTCTACACCTGGCAAAAAGTGAAAGATCCCGAGCAGGAAGGCGGCTATGTTTTGGATAACAAATATGGCATCGCATGGACGCATTATTGGTGGGTTGATCGCTTTTCCACCACGTTAGATTACGGTTATCAAACCGATGATTATCGTATTCCTAACAAAGACCGTTTTGATAAAAACCAAGTTGCGAAAGTGACGATTGGATACGATTTCCGACCCTCGATACGTCTTGAAATGAATTATCAATGGAGCGACATGCGTTCCAATAAAGAGACGGACGCATTCTTTATTAATAACGGAAACACTCAGGTGCTACGACACTTGGGGTATGAACAATCTCTGATTCAGTTGCAATTAAAGGTACAGATTTAGATGCGAGCATTAGTTATTGCATGGTTGAGTTTGATGTGGCTGGTGGTATCGCCTGTGTCGGCTCAAGAGACGCCGTCACCCTCAGCACAATCTGTGGATGATGCCCCAGCACGTGAGCTGCAGGATTACCATCTCGGGACGGGCGATATGATCGACATTATTGTTCACGGCGAACCAGACATGTCGATGAAGCTGAAAATATCGAAAGCGGGCGTGGTCAACTTTCCGTACATCGGTGAAATCACGCTGACTGGCAAAACGCCGTCAGAAGTGGAAGCGGACATCGAAAACCGTTTACGGGGCGATTATTTGCTCAACCCAATGGTGACGGTGAACTTGGCCGAGTTTCGAAAAATTTACGTCTCAGGCGAGGTTGAACAACCGAACGGGTACGAATACCAGCCGAATTTAACGGTTGAACAAGCCATCGCGTTAGCGGGCGGCTTCACCGATCGGGCCGATCGCAAAGACATCAATATCCGCGTTGCTTCAAACCATGAACTAATAAAAAAAGTCGAGTTAACGCACCTTATTCAACCCGGTGACACCATCATCGTCGAACAGAGTTTTTTCTAATATGTCAGTAGGAATGGTAGAAAGCGGCAAGAAAATGGAAAGCAGCATTGATTTCGCGCCGCTGGTTAAATCGCTAAAAAAACATGGATGGAAAGTCATTCTGGCGACTGTGCTTGTGACGGGCGCGTGCGTGCCATTGGTGATGTCGATGAGTTCGAAATACATTTCGACCGCGACAGTGCTGATTAAAGCGCAGGAAGACAACGCGACGCCGATTGAGCAAGTCGACGGTTACGATTCAACGCGCAGTGCCTATTACGAAACGCAATACAACCTGATGCAATCCCGCGTGGTGCTCGAACGCGCCATCAAAATGCTCAAAATGGATGAAGATGCCCGTTACAACGGGGATAAGCCATTGGATGAGTCTCATCCAGAGTGGACGCTGTCTGAATCAGAGCGTATGGAGAAAGCACTGAAAGTGCTGCGTGAAGACATCACGTTTACGGTGGTGCGTCAAACGCAACTGGTGTACGTCTCATTTGAATCCAAAGAGCCGCAAGAAGCCGCGCGCATTGCGAACGGCGTGTCGAAAGCGTTTATCGACTACACCGTCGATCAAAAAGTAGAGAAAACCGAAAATGCGCTGCGCTGGAACCAAGAGCAGATGAAAGATCTGCGCCAGCAAGTGACAGCGAAGAAAAAAGAGATGGAGCGCTTTCTTGATAAGAATGGGCTGCTGACGTTTCGCGGTATTGACGGGTATGAAACCGAAGAACTGGGCATTGTGACCAACAAGCTCGCCGATGCCAAAGAGCGCCGTTTAGCGTCTCAAGCACAATATGAAATCGTTGCGCGTAATATGGATGCGCCGATTGAAGATATTGCGTCGATGCCAGAAGTCTCGGGCCATCCACAAATGCAAGATCTGCGCATCGCGCTGATCCAAGCCAAACGTCACCTGGCTGACTTGGGGCTACGTTATGGTCCAAAACACAACAAAGTGCTGGAAGCCAAAGCGCAAATTCAAGCGATTGAAGATCAAACTCGCTTGCTGCTACAAGAGTTAAAAGAAGGTTTGTTGAAACAGTACCAAACCGATTTAGCGAAAGAAAATCGCTACAAAGCGTTGGCTAAAGTACAAAAAGATGATTTCAAAACCTTAGTTGCCAAACGTGACCAGTATGAAAGCTTGAAAACCGATTTGGACAAAACAGAAGACTTGTATCGTCAACTGTTCCTGCGCAGTAAAGAGCAAAGCTTAACCTCGCAATACCGCGAACCGGATGCGGTGCTTTATGACCCCGCTGCAGCGGCAGAACGTCCTCAAAAACCGAACAAAGCGTTGTTGTTGGCGATGGTCGCCATTCTGACGCCTGCGCTGTGCATTCTGTATTTGATCATTCGCGCCGGGCTGGATCGCAAGATCTATATGCTCAGCCAAGTGCAACCTAAACTGGGGCTGAAACCGCTGGCCGATATTCCGCACTTTGATGGTGAGGAGCCGCGCGAACACTTGGTCAATCTGATTGAGTCCAATCCGTATGCGATGGAAACGATTCTGGGGCTGAAAACGGCCATTCGACTGGCTGCGCCGCAAGCGCGTGTGATTGGGGTTGCATCGAGTACGGTGCAAGAAGGGGCGTCAATGCTGGCGCAACTGCTGGCAAAAGCGTGGAGCCAAAATGAACGCACGCTGTTGGTGGATCTAGATTATCGTGGCACTGGCGCCTTGTCGTTTAGCGTGGTCGCGAACCCGCAACCCGAACCCCATGGCGTGGCGCAGTGGGTGAACAACCAGCATGACCTTGAGACGCTGATTCAACCCTTGAGTTCGCAATGCGATTTCTTGCCACGCGGTGAGTGGACCGCATCACCGTTGGTGCTGTTTGCTCACGAGCGTTACAGCGCTTTAATGAACCAACTCAAAGGGCAATACGATTGTGTGATCGTCAACCTGCCCGCATTGAGCGACAGCAAAGACAGCCAATTGGCGGCGCAAGCGGTGGATACGGTGTTGGTGGTGGTGCGCGCAGAGCAACGTCAGGCACCTGCGATTGTTCATGATTTGCGTAAGCTACACAGCGACAACATTGATGTGGTCGGCGCAGTGCTCAACCAAGTGAATGCAGAAAACCTGCAAGGCGAGGAGAGCAAGCGATTTATCACTCAGGGAAGTTTCACGACGTTCGCAACGGCGGAGTAAACCTATGAGTCTGCTTAGAAGCATCTCAACCATCGCCGGGTCTTCGGTGCTGTCGCAAGTGATTGGCGCGGCATCGTTGTGGCTCATCTCTCATCGCTACGGCATGGGTGAGGTTGGGATCTACGCACTGACCTACAGCATCGTATTGATTGGGGCGCAGGTGTGTACCTTCGCCTCCCAATTGCTACTGCCCAAGCAGCACGATGACCTGCTGGTGCAGAATATCGTGTTTTGCTTATTGCAGAGCCTGATTTTGGCTCTGCCGTTTACCGCGGTCGTGGTGGTGCTGTTTGATAAGCCGTTTGGCTTGTTTTATCTGTTGACGGTGGTTCACGCGTGGGTGCTGATTTCTGAAAACTTGCTGATGCGCGATGAAAAAATGGCGCTGTTGGCGCTGCAACGAATTTCGATGTCGATCGTTGTGATCTCGATGATTGCGCTGTCTGATGTGGCGATCTGGTTCTACTGGGCGTGGGCATCGCTGGCGTTTGGTTTGATCATTGTGTGGCTGGGTTATTCCACACCGCTCAAACAAGTGCGCGTGAGTCATTTTTCTTGGACACAACTGAGTCACTTCTATCGCGCCAATCATCATCACATCTCGAAAGTGGGTAGTGCTGAAGTGCTGGCGATGGCCAATAACAACTTGCCGATGGTGCTGATTAACTTTTGGTTCTCGTCAGTCACTGCGGGTTATTTTGCCGTGGTGAGCCGGTTCTGTTTGTCGCCAGTGGTGATCGTCGGCAATGCCGTGCGCAACTCGATTTTCTCCAAATGGTCGATTGATTTTCGTCATCAGCGTTTCAACTATCCAGAATTCATTAAGGTTCGCAAGCTGCTGTTTGTCCTGGGTTTGGTCGCCACTGCGGGCGTATTCCTCTTCTATCCTTTGGTGATGGAATTTGCCTACGCGCAGCATTGGGTGAGCCATGAGTGGGTCGAATCGGTTCCGACATCGCGCTACATGTTGCCCTATCTGTTTCCGGCGTTGGCCGTGTGTCCGTTAACTGTGATTGAACTGGTGTTTGGCTCGCCGCGCTACTTTTTGCGCATCCAAATTGAGCAATTAGCGGCCGTTGTGCTGGCGTTTGTGGTGTTGCCATATTTCCACCCAGATTATGGCATGTCGGTTTTGGCGTTTGCGGTGCTTTCGGCCGTGCGTTACGGCTTCATCTATCTGAAAGTCAATCAACGCGCGCGCGAGATGCGTGAGTCAATGGACGGCTCGGATGCTTAATAACGGTTTCTACATGCAGATTTACCTGTGGGTCACACTGGTGGTCTGCGGCATGGTGCAATATTTCACCGGGATCAGCGCGGTGCTGTGGCTGCCGTTTGTGCTGGCCTGCGCCATGTTATTGTTGATGATGCTGCAAACGCGCTACACGCCGTTTGTGCTTGATCACCGCGAGCGGATCATTGCTGTGGTGTTTGTCGCTTTCTTTGCAATGGCCACGGTCTCCACCGTGCTGCAAAACGGCGTGGTGGTCACGATTGTTGGTTTGAAAAATGAACTGGCGATTGCACTGGTGATGTTTTGTTTGTTGATGGGCTTTTGCCGCGAGTCGCAGATCCATCGCTTGACTCGCACAATGTACTGGATTTTCTATGCCCAGTTTCCGGTGATGCTCTACCAGCTCATGGTGGTGGTGCCCAAACGTGTTGCCATCAAAGGCGAGTTCGAAATGTGGGACTCGGTGGTGGGCACTTTTGGCGGCGACCCGATGGGCGGAGGGAATACCGCCGCGCTCGGTCTGTTTTGTTTGCTGATCATGCTGTTGAAGGTGTCGGAATACCGCCACGGGGTGGCGAGTAAAACCAGCACCGCGTTTCACGTGATTTCCGCATTCATCATGTGCATTTTGGGTGAGGTGAAATTCGTCATTCTCATTGCGCCCATCCTATTGGCATTTGTTTGGTTTGTACCGAGCTACATGCATGGCATGAAACGGTATAACGCCAAAATCATCTTAATCATGATCGGTGGTTCGGTGGCCTTGCTGGTGTTGGCGGTCTTTGCGCTTGCTTCGTCGTATTCATCGGCGTTTGGTGCTGACCCGAGCAAAGGCGCGTTTGAGCTGTTCATTGAATCGATGGAATATATTTTTGACCCGAACTTCATCATGGAAAATGGTGAGTTAGGCCGCATGACCACCGTATTTTTCTGGCTGAAAAACAGTGATTTATATGGTCTGCCGAGTCTATTGTTCGGCTATGGGCTGAATGCCACAAACCATGGTAGTTCGGTCGCGCCAGGTTTCCTCAACAATGTGTTTAATGTGCTTTTAGATTCTACCTCCATGAGCATGTTGTTGTGGGAAATCGGTTTAATTGGCACATGTTTGTTTCTGTTGGTGGTTGGTATGGTGGTTTGGGTGTGTATTCCGAAACCGATGCTGCATGGGGCCAACATGGATTTGGCCGATATCCAACTTGTGGCCTACCAACCGGCGTACATTGCGTTTGGTCTTGCAGGATTAATGAGTATTCCTTATAGCCAGATCTTAATGTTGGTTCCGATGATGCAATTTATGTTTTTCTTTTCTCTAGGTGCAGCTTTAGTGATCCGCAAGTCTGTACTCACACTGGGAGAGCGTTCTTATGAGTGAAATTCCTACCGTCTCCGTCATTATCAAGACTTACAACGAAGCCAAAGGGATCGCGAAGACCATCAACAGTATTCGTGAAAATCTGCATGCGTACCCGCATGAAATTATCGTCGCCGACAGTTTGTCGAGTGACAACACCCAACACATTGCGCTGGAACTGGGTGCGACGGTGGTGACTTTAGTGAATGGGGAAGAACGCTGTTGTGGCGTTGGGCACCAGCTCGGCTATTTGCATGCACAGGGTGAATTCTTGTTGCTGTTGGATGGTGACATGCAATTGGCGCCGGGATTCATCGAAAAAGGCATCGAATTTCTGCACACCCATCCAGATTATGCTGGGGTTGCAGGCGAGGTCGAAATGGATGAAGCAGTGAGTTACGAATTCAAATCGCGTAAGCAGCGTCTGCACCTGATCTACCCGCTGGGGGATGATGATCACTTGGCGGGCGGTGGCCTGTATCGTAAATCGGCGATTGACGAAATCGGCTACCTCACCAACCGCAATTTGCACGCTTACGAAGAGGCGGAACTCGGCATGCGCCTGATTCATGCCGGTTTTAAATTGCGCCGTTTGGCCGTGCCTTATTTCCACCACACCTCGCACGTGATGTCGACCTTTGCGTTGTTGCGACACCGCTGGCGCAGCCGTTACCTGTGCGCGTCGGGTGAGCTGCTTAAATCGTCATGGGGGCAACCGCATTTCATGCATGCGGTGAAAGAAGTGAAGAACGAAGTGATTTTCGCCGTGTATTTGCTGGGTGTGCTGTTTGCGTTGCTGTGCTTGCCGTGGATGTGGTTTGGCATTGCGTTGCTGCCACTGGTCGCCTTCTTTGCGCTGAAAACCGTTAAAAACCGCTCACTGAAAGATGCGGCCATGAGTGTCATTAACCTCACCATGTTTTCGATTGGGTTTATGCGGGGCTTGGGCGTGTCGCTCAAAGATCCCGCGGTCGCACCGGAAAATCGTGTGATTCGAGGAGAAGAGCAATGAAAATTTTGTTGGTCAATAAGTTCTTCTTTTTGAAAGGGGGCGCTGAAACCGTCTTTTTCCAAGAGCGTGAGATGCTGATGAAATCTGGCGCTATCATCGTCGATTTTTCTATGCAACATGAGAAAAACGTCGACTCTGCGTACAAAGATTTCTTTGTCTCCAACGTCGATTACTACGATGGTCACGGCTTGATGGGCAGCCTGCGTACCGCGTTGGATTTCATTCACAATCGCGAAGCGTGTGAAAAAATTCGCGTGCTGATTGAACAAGAACGCCCGGATGTGGTGCATTTTCACAACATTTACCACCAACTGACACCGTCGATCATCAAAGTGGCGAAGTCTTTAGGCTGCAAAACCGTGTTGACTGCGCATGACACCAAAATCGCGTGTCCGAGTTACACCATGTATCGCGATGGTCACACGTGTGAAGCGTGTCTGCATGGTTCGGTGTGGAATGCGTGCCGTTACCGCTGTCAGCAAGGATCACTGTTTAAGAGCGCACTGTTGTCGCTGGAGGCGGTATATCAATCAATGGCTGGGAACTACCAAGCGTTGGATGTGATTGTGTCGCCCAGTGAGTTTCTGGCTAACATCATTCGCCAAAAGTTACCGAACAATCGTATCGATGTGATCGTCAATGGGATTGATGAACACGTCGACACCACCGGCTGCAGCGATGAGGGATATTTCTTGTATCTGGGCCGTCTGAGCCAAGAAAAAGGCGTGGCGACCTTAGCGAAGGCTTATCAACAATCGCAAAAGCGTATGCCATTGAAAGTGGTGGGCGACGGGCCGTTGTATGAACCATTGAAGGCCGCGCACAGCGACATCGATTTTCTCGGATTTCAAAGTGGCGACGCGCTGCACAGCCTGATCAAAAAAGCCAGTGCGGTGATTGTGCCCTCAGAGTGTTATGAAAACTGCTCCATGTCCGTATTGGAAGCAATGGCGTATGGCAAACCCGTGATCGGCGCCAACATCGGCGGGATCCCGGAGCAGGTAAGAGACGGCGTGGAAGGCCGTTTGTTTGAAGCGGGCAACCCGGCGTCGTTAGCCGAGGTGATGGATCAGTTTGCCATCCAGAAAGACGCCGCGGTTGATATGGGACGTCACGCACGTCAGCGACTACTGAATAAATACTCACTGACCACCCATGAACAACGTTTATTAGATTTGTATCAGCAACTCGTTGGTGAGGCCGCTTAACATGAAAATTACTGTATTGGGCACGCGGGGCATTCCCGATGTGTTGGGGGGCGTCGAAACCCATTGTCAGCATCTTTATCCTGAATTGGTGAAACAGTTTGGGGTGGAAGTTTGTGTGATCGCGCGTTCGCCGTATGTGCCATACAAACGCTCCAGTTATTTGGGCGTGCAAACCAAAGCCATTTGGGCGCCGAAGAAAAAGTCGCTGGAAGCGATTGTGCATTCGACCTTGGCTGCGTTTTCGACCCTGTTTGATGGTTCGGATGTGGTGCATGTGCACGCCATCGGCCCGGGTTTAGTCGTGCCGCTGCTGCGTTTGTTGGGCAAAAAAGTGGTGTTTACCCATCACGGCCCAGATTATGACCGTCAGAAATGGGGCGGATTTGCCAAGAAGATTTTGATGCTTGGCGAAAAATTTGCCGCGAAATGGGCCAATGAAGTGATTGTGATTTCCGAAGTCATTAATCGCATTTTGCAGCAAAAATATCAGCGTTTCGACGCCAACTTGATCTACAACGGCGTGCTTGCGCCTGAGGCGCTCAGCGCCGAAAGTATCAACGCCACGTTGGGTGAGTATCAGTTGACGGCGCAAAACTACTTGGTGGCCGTAGGCCGCTTCGTCGAGGAAAAAGGCTTTCATGATTTGATTGATGCTTATCGTGAATCCGGACTCAGCATGCCTTTGGTGCTGGTGGGCGATACTGACCATGAAACCCCTTACAGCGCTGCGCTGAAAGAGAAAGCGCGTAGCACGCCGGGCGTGATCATGACCGGTTTTCTCAAAGGGGACGCACTCAAAGCGGTATTTTCGCAAGCGCGACTGTTTGTGATGCCGTCTTATCACGAGGGGTTGCCGATTGCATTGCTTGAAGCCATGTCCTTCTCGCTGCCTGCGCTGGTGAGTGACATTCCGGCGAACACGGAAGTGGCCTTGGATCCAACCTGTTATTTCCCAGTTGGCAATGTGGCTGCATTAGGTGAAAAACTGAGTGCATTAAGTGAAGAAGCCCGTGTGGACTACGCCGAGTACCTAGCCAAATACGACTGGGAAAAAATCGCGCAGCAAACCATGCAGGTGTATCAAAAAGTTGTGGGGCAATAAGTGTCAACACCCGTAAAAGAGAACAAAACGGTGACGCAGTTCTATCATGCGCTTGATGAACAAGTGGCAGCAGAGCTCACCGATACACAGAAACAAGCGATTGAACACGCGATCAAAAGCGTGGGCTTGGTACATCGTCACGGCGTTGATGTACGCAAGAGTTTACCTTGGTTTGGTAAACGGTATTACCTGGTGTTGTTGATGGGGCGCGATCGCCGTCATCAACTGCGCCCGTCGGAATCCAAATGGGCGAATTTTGTCGTGACATCCTTGATGATTGTCGGGCTGCTCGCGCTGTTGGGTTTGTCATTCCTTGCGCTGTATTTGATCAAATCCGCCATGGGCATTGATATTTTTCCCAACTACTCACTCGGGATTTGGGATTGGTTTAAAGGGTTAATGCAATGAAACAACGAACAGCAGCGTGTCGGCTGAATTTGGCCAGTCAAGCGGGTTTGGTTTTGCTGATGATGTTACCGCTTTCAGCGTGTCAGGCGGAGAGCAAGAATGCGTCGTCGTCATCGACTGCGTCGGTATCGCGTGATGAGCAGAAAATCACCGTGCATCCGGCGGCATTGTCGGGGCCGATCACCAACCCGGGCATCGGGGTTGAAACGTTTCATAACAACTGGGAAGTGCCACTGCCGCTGGAGCTCTATCCCGAGTCTGGCGTGGATTACTTTCGTTTTTACTGGACCGATTTGGAGCCGGAAGAGGGCGAATACGCCTTTGGTATGGTTGACCGTTTGTTAGCGCAAAACCGTGCCGCGTTGCCATCACAAATGGTGGCGCTGCGTTTTATGACGGCAGACGGCCCTGAAAGCGGCAGCAAAATTCCAGATTGGCTGATTAAAAAAGGCATTCGTGGGAACTGGACGTCCGATGGCAAAACCTTCGTGCCGGATCTCGATGACAGCTTGTATCTGCATTATGTGGAAAAACTGCTCAATGCGTTTGGTCAGCGTTACGACGGCAACACCAACTTGAGTCACATCGATATCGGCATGGTTGGCTCTTGGGGGGAATGGCACAACAGTAACTTTACTGAGCTGGAGCCGTTGCATCAGCGCTACAGTGACAATGATTTGAATAAGTTGATCGACATGCATTTTGCGGCGTTTCCCAACACGCCTAAAGTGATGTTAATCAGTGGCGAAAACAGCTTGGCTTACGCGGTTGAGAAGGGCGCAGGTTGGCGCGCAGACTGCTGGGGCGACTGGCATAACTTCTCCGACACATGGAGCCATATGGTTGACGACTATCCTTATCGTCTTGCCATGGCTCAGCAAACCTATGCCAAGTTCAATCAGGCATGGCAAACCGCGCCAATTTCCTTGGAAACGTGCGGCAATATGTCGGAATGGTGGAGCAAGTACAATTACACCCGTGAGCAAGTGAAAGCGAGCTTGGATTGGGCGATTGCGCAGCACGCTTCGACATTGAACCTGAAATCGCACGTGGTGCCGACTCAGTATCGTGATTTGTTGGACGATGCGTTGACTCAAATTGGCTATCGTCTGCGTGTAGACACACTGGTGCACCCTGCTGAATTGACGCCGGGCGCGACCATGACGGTTCAGGCCTTGCTTGTGAACGAAGGGAACGCGCCACCGTATCAGCACCATTATCTGGCGTATCGATTGGTGAATGAGGACGAAGAAACCGCGTTTTTCAACGTCTCAACCGCAGATGTTATGCGTTGGTTGCCGGGCGAACACGCGACCTCTAGCAGTTTCACTTTGCCTGAAACGATCCCCACCGGCCATTACTACCTTGAGTTGGCCTTGGTCGATCGCCATGCTGAGGCAGAAGTGAATCTGGCCAATGAAGGGTTGCAGGCATCGGGCTGGTATCGCTTATCTGACGTAACCATTCGTTAGGTAGACAGCCTTCGCCATGCTGTGGTTCGATAGACAGCAGCAAACTAAAAGCGAAAGTGGCAGAAGAAAAGCGGGCAATGCCCGCTTTTTTGTACGTTGAGCGTTGAAACGACTTTCTTTGAAGACGCCTTTTTGGGGTTGGAAGACTAAGCCAGTGCTTGCGCTAGCAAGCTGACGGGGTGAATGGTTTCCAGCGCGGTGTTCTCTTCGATTTGCCATTTACAGGTTTCGCAGTCGGTGATCGCGAAATCTGCATCGGAGGCTTTGATCGAGTCAAACAGGTGCGAGCCGATTTTCATCGACACGTCATAGTTCTCTTCTTTAAAGCCGTACGTGCCCGCCAAACCGCAGCATTCGCTATCGAGGACAATCAGTTCTAGGCCCGGAATCATGCGCAGCAACTCAATGGTAAACATCACGTTGCCACTGCGTTCCAAGTGACAAGGCGTGTGATAAACCACTTTGAGGTTGACCGGTTTCATTTTCGGCGCATTGCCATTCATAAACTCTTTCAGCAGGAAGCGCGTGACGTATTCAATGTCGTTGGACACTTGGCTGTTATCGACGCCGAGCACATGCGGGTATTCCTGTTGCAGCGTGAACGAGCAAGTTGAGGAGGTTGAAATCACTTTGGTGTGATATTCATTGACCGCAGTTTCCATGTTCTTCACGTTCAGCAATGCGTTTTTACGCGCTTTGTCATGAAAACCGTTGGCAATCAAAGGCACGCCGCAGCATTTCTCGTTGTTCAGCAAGCGCACGCCAATATTCATCGCATTCAACACCTTCACCAGATCTTTGCCCAATTGTGGGTGGTTGTAGTTGACGTAGCAGCCATGAAAGTAGGTGACTTGGCGTTGATACAGCGGCTGGCTGGTGCAATTTTGTTTAAACCAGCGACGGAACGTGCCGTGCGAGTATTTCGGCAACGCTTTGTGGTCATGCACGCCGATGGTTTTGTGCATGATTTTTTTCACCAATGGCATCGATGTGGCGAAGTTCACCACTGGTGCAAATGGCGTGGCCAGTGAGCCGAACAGGTCGGTGTGGCTCAGCACGTAGTCACGCATCAGTTTCGGATTGAGCGGTTTCTTGCCATGTTTACCCCGCGCGACGGCGATGATGTCGCCGATTTTCACCCCAGAAGGACATGCGGTTTCGCAGCGTTTGCAGTTGGTGCAGTATTTAAGCGCTTCGTCGTAATATTCCGGGTTTTTAATGCGCAGGCGCTCGCCATCCGGCCCGCACTGTTTCGGGCCTGGGTAATCTGGGTTGGCTTTTGCAACGGGGCAGTACACCGTGCAGACGGTGCATTTAATACATTGGTCAAAGCTGGTATTCAGAGGAGCAGCTTTTGAAAATGGCGCGTTCATGCGAGCACCTCCTGATCGAATGGGTTAGGGTGAGACGCTGACAATTGAGGTTCTAGGCATTGCATGATGGCGTGGTAGGCGGTGCCAATCGCGACGCCGCCACCGCACCCTTCAAACACGGGATCGTAACCCGACAACATGGAGCCGCAGCAGTACAAGTTTTTAATGGTGACGCCGTTGCGCTGTGGGTTCAGCTGCGCGTTGGTTTCGACACCGAATGCCATAAAAGGGTGTGAACGGTCGGCAAAGAAGGCCGGATTGCGCCAATCAACGCGCGCTGGTTTATGCGTCACTTGCAAGCCAAAGATCGGTTCTTGGATGGCGTGTTGCTCGGCATGCAACCCTTGGCTGAAATAGCTGCCGGTTGCCATGATGTAGTCGTCAGCGCTGATGGCCATGTCGCGCAGGTTTTGCGTTTGCAGGCTGACCAGACGCTCGCCGTCAAACGTGCCGTTGACCACTTTGTCGCCTTTGAGATGAATGCCACCCAGCAGCAGGAAGGTGCGACTGAGCGCCTCTTCAATGCGAATACCCAGCAGCGATGGCGGCATGGTTGGCACTTCGTGAAATTGCAGTTGCGTGGTGTCGCGTAGCTTCGTGAGCAGCGTCAGGCCATCGCCGTTGCCCATGATCGCGGGCATGATCACCAAGTCGTTGCGATTGGCTGCACGCATCAAACCATCGCATAGCGCAGTCCACGCGGCATCGTGTTTTAGCAAACGTGCAATGTCGATTGAGCGCAGCTCATTTGGGTTGCGGCGGTATCCGTCAAACCCCGGAATCGACAGGGTGACCGTGTGAATCGGCACACCTTGAAAATCGGGATGCTGGTGAAGGTTATCTTTCAGCATTTGTGGCTGAAAATCGCGATAGCCATCGATCGAAACCACCACAATACGCTCAAACGAAACTTCTTGGCGGTGTTGGTAAACAAATGGCTGCGATAGCCAAGTCGCTTTGAGTGTGCCAAGCGGCGTGATGCGCCCGTGATTGGCCAAATCATCTTGATGCGATAGCGGCACGTTCGCGGTGGCGAGCGTTTGACGAAACCATTCCAGCCCTTTTTGCAGCGTGCTGCGACCCACCGTGTTGTACGGATGGGACGGCGCTTGTTGCTGCAATGCGTCGAGGGCATCAAACGGGTGGGTGACCGCGCTGCCATCTGGCAATTTCGCCAGCACATCAATGGAGCCGGAAGAGAAATGCAACGCGCTTTGGCCTTGATTGATGAGCACGGTTTTTTTGCCAGCTTGCAGGCTGCGAATTGCAGCGGTATAACCCGCAATGCCGCCGCCGATCACGGCCACATCATAATGCATCATAATTCCGCCTCCTGTTTTTGTTGTTCTGCTTGAGGGTGTTCTGATTGAGCGGGCTGGGGCAGGTCACTGGCACCGAGTAATCCTTCGTAAATCCAATAGCTGAATTCCGCTTCGCGCAGCGCATCCCCCCAGAAAATGGGTTTGATGCCTTTCCAGCGCTCTTCCAGAAAATCGACCAACAATTCGCTCGATTGACAGCCATCGACCTGACCATATTCGGAAAACAGGCTGGCCGCACGGTAGCTGCACAGCTCGCCCTGACAAGGACCCATGCCTAAGCGTGTGCGGCGGCGCAGATCGACCAAGTTGTTGACGTCGAGCTGTTTAATCGCGTATTCAATTTCGCCCGCGGTGACCATTTCACATTCACAAATAATCGCTTGGCTCTTGGCATCGTCAGATAAAAACTGCGTGGCGCGTTCACCATGGCGATAAATGGCGGATTCATACACCGGTTTGGCGATGCTGGCGGTTTTCTTGATGGCTTTTGGCGTTTCGTTTGACCCCGGCAGTGGGCGCGTGTGGGTTTCGCACGCTTGGGTATTGCCCAGTTTCTTCGCCACTAAGTCGGTCGCCCATTCCGCCATTAAGCGGTAGGTCATCAGTTTGCCGCCAGTAATGGTGGTGAGGCCTTTGAGGCCGTCGCGCTCTTGGTGATCGAGCAAAACGATGCCGCGGCTGATATTCCGGCCACTGCCATCGTCATCTACCGATACCAAAGGACGTACCCCCGCGTAGGCACGCAGCACGCGCGTATTGGCCATGATCGGCGCAAGTTTCGCGCCTTCTGCCAACAGCACATCCACGTCACGTTCGGTCACGTGCAAGTTGTCGATCTGGTCGTAATCAATGTGTTCGGATGTGGTGCCGATAAGTGAAATGGTGTCACCGGGCACCAGAATGTCGGCATCGGAAGGTTTACGGCAACGGTTGATCACCAAGTTATTGATGCGGTAATCGAGGATCAACAGTGAGCCTTTAGCAGGGAACATCTTGATGTTGAGGTCGGCATATTCGCAGATATGTTGTCCCCAAATGCCCGCGGCGTTGATCACTTCTTTGGCAAAGATTTCAAACTGTTGGTTGGTGCCCAATTGCAAACAGCGTACACCGAGTATGGTATCGCCTTGGCGAATTAAGCTGGTGACGATGGTGCGGTTGAACATGCGCGCGCCGTGCTCTTTGGCATCAAGGACGTTTGAGGCACACAAACGGAACGGATCCAGCGTGCCGTCGGGCACTTTCACCGCACCGATTAGCGCCGGGTTCACGTTCGGTTCAAGCGCGAGTGCTTCTTTCGGCGTTAAACGGGTCGCTTCGATACCGGCATTGCCGCAAGCCTGAATAAAGGTGTCTTGAAAGCTGAGTTCGTCTTCAGGCAGGGTAATGAATAGGCCATCGGTCGCTTCCACACAATGGCGAGCGATGCGTTTGAGCGTTTGGTTTTCCTGAATGCATTCTTTGGCCGATTCTGCATCAGTGACGGCATAGCGTGCGCCTGAATGCAGCAAGCCGTGGTTACGACCCGTGGTGCCGGAGGCGATGTCATCTTTCTCTAACAGAATGCACGCGATGCCTCGCAATGCGCAGTCTCGCATGATGCCTGTGCCAGTCGCGCCGCCGCCAATGATGACAACGTCGGTTTCCATTCGTTGATAAGCCGTCATGACCTTTACCTTATGCAACTTTAATAAACTTACAACTAGTATGTCTTTTTTTATCATTTACGTTCGATATATTGCTCACAAAAGCGCGAACGAGCGTTAAATTGATAGTTTTGGTGATTGTTTCGTGTAGGTGTGGAGAAATTAACCAACAATGTTGCTGATATTTAACAGGGTTAGGCACATATTTGTTACATGTAAATCGATGAAAACAAGAATAAATGCGCTAACGAGCTGGTCTGATGTGCAAGCGGAGTCAAGAACGTTGTTGGTAAATGAAAACGTATGATGCCTTGTTTAATAAGCAATTGCTCAGTTTATTAGGGTTATCTTGATTAGAAAATGGCGCGATAAAAACTAACCCTACTGATGAAATGATCAAAATGATGCGCCAATTAACAAAAAACGAGTTTGACATTAACAAATTTGTGCTCGAACGCTCATAAATTTCCTTATTCGATTTTCGAGAGTGCTCTTCTGTGTCAGATTTGCCCCACACAAAGTTTGTGTACATAACTATAAACAGGACTCTTACTTATGACTCGAACAAAACAACATACTCTTTTAGGAGAGTGTATCGCGGAGTTTATCGGCACCGGACTGCTGATTTTCTTCGGTGTGGGTTGTGTGGCAGCACTCGTGCTGACTAGCGCACAATTTGGTCAATGGGAAATCAGTATCATGTGGGGCATGGGCGTTGCCATCGCCATCTACTGTACAGCTGGTGTCTCAGGGGCTCACATTAATCCCGCGGTAACGATCGCTCTGGCCGCTTTCCATGGTTTTGATAAAGCGAAAGTGGTTCCTTATATTGTGGCGCAAGTGCTGGGTGCCTTCTGCTCGGCAGCATTGGTTTACGGCTTGTACAGCAACCTTTTTACCGATTACGAAATCGCGCACAATTTTGTACGTAGCAGCCAAGAAGCATTGGCCACTGCGGGTATCTTCTCGACGTATCCGAATGCTGCCTTGTCGTTTGGGGGGGCGTTCGCGGTCGAATTTACCATTACAGCCGTACTGATGTTTGCGATTTTGGCACTGGGCGACGAAAACAACGGTGCACACCGTAATGCGCTGAACCCACTGTTGATCGGTATTCTGATTGCAATCATCGGCGGCTCGCTTGGTCCACTGACTGGCTTTGCGATGAACCCAGCGCGTGACTTCGGTCCGAAGCTGTTCGCTTACCTGGCCGGTTGGGATTATGCACTGAGCGGCGCCAAAGACATCCCATATTTCATCGTCCCGATTGCAGCGCCAATCTTGGGTGCATGTTTTGGTGCGTGGGCATATCCGAAATTTATCGCGGTTTATCTTCCAACCGTAGGAACGGGCTGTACTATCCCGAACCAGTGTGATGACGTGGAAGAAAGTGAACAAGCACACGTCTAAAATGAAAGTAATTCGAAGTTAGCAAGAACGTGAAACTATAAGGAATAAACCATGACTGAGCAGAAATATGTGGTTGCATTAGATCAGGGCACCACCAGCTCGCGAGCTGTTGTACTCGACCACGATGCAAATATTGTGAGCGTTTCTCAGCGTGAATTCACTCAAATCTACCCAGAAGCGGGTTGGGTTGAGCATGATCCAATGGAAATCTATGCAACTCAGAGTTCAACGCTGGTTGAAGCACTGGGCAAATCGGGTATCCGCAGCGATGAAGTGGCGGCGATTGGTATTACCAACCAACGTGAAACCACCATCGTTTGGGATAAAGAAACAGGCAAACCGGTTTACAACGCCATCGTATGGCAATGTCGCCGTACGGCTGAAATCTGTGAAGAGCTGAAATCTCGTGACGGACTGGAAGCGTACATTCGCGAAAACACCGGTCTGGTTCTGGACCCATACTTCTCAGGTACCAAAATCAAATGGATTCTGGATAACGTAGAAGGCGCACGTGAAGCGGCCGAATCGGGCAAACTGCTGTTCGGTACCGTTGATACATGGCTGGTGTGGAAAATGACTCAAGGTCGCGTACACGTGACTGACTACACCAACGCATCACGTACCATGCTGTTTAACATTAATACCCTGCAATGGGATGAAAAGATCCTGAAAGAGTTCAACATTCCTCTGGCAATGATGCCAGAAGTGAAACGCTCTTCAGAAGTGTACGGCCAAACCAACATTGGTGGTAAAGGCGGTACGCGTATTCCAATCGCAGGTATTGCGGGTGACCAACAAGCGGCGCTGTACGGCCAAATGTGTGTTAAAGCTGGTCAGGCGAAAAACACGTACGGCACAGGTTGCTTCCTGCTGATGAACACCGGTCAGGAAAAAGTGACTTCAAGAAATGGTCTGCTGACGACTCTGGCTTGTGGTCCGAAAGGCGAACCTGCATACGCACTGGAAGGTGCAGTATTCATGGGCGGCGCTTCTATCCAGTGGCTGCGTGATGAGCTGAAACTGATCTCTGACGCTCACGATTCAGAATACTTCGCAACCAAAGTAGATACCTCAAACGGTGTGTACGTGGTTCCGGCGTTTACTGGCCTTGGCGCGCCATACTGGGATGCTTACGCTCGTGGCACCATCGTTGGCCTGACTCGCGGCGTGAACTCTAACCACATCATCCGTGCAACGCTGGAAAGTATCGCTTACCAGACTCGTGACGTCCTGGATGCGATGCAGGCAGACTCAGGCATTCGCCTGTCGGCTCTGCGCGTGGATGGCGGCGCGGTTGCCAACAACTTCCTGATGCAGTTCCAGTCTGATGTTCTGGACACCGAAGTACACCGTCCGAAAGTTACTGAAGTCACAGCACTGGGCGCTGCTTATTTGGCGGGCTTGGCTGTTGGTTTCTGGGATGACTTGGAAGAGCTGAAAGATAAAGCCGAAATTGATCGCAGTTTTGAACCTCACCACGATGAAGAGAAACGTCAACGTCGTTACAAAGGTTGGAAACGCGCGGTGAAATGTGCGCAAGCATGGGCTGAGTTACATCACGAAGAAGAGTAATGTAACAACCATTGTGTGAATGACCGTTTCTTCGTAGGGGGGAAGCGGTTATCGGGGAAAAGTAAAAGCCCGGGTAATTGCCCGGGCTTTTTTACACGTCTTTTTTATTTTTATTTAAGCGGCGTTTTGCACGCCTTCGGCTTTGTCAGCCTTCTTTTCTTGCTGCATTTTGAACAGGAAATATACGTTAACGCACGCAATGAACGCGTTGGTCGCGACCACTGGCCATGCGTTAATCATCAAACCGTACACAACAAATAGTGCACAGCCGATAAAGTTCAAAACGCGAAGTTTGACGATGTCTTTCATCGTAAGTGAGATAGCCACGCCGATTGATGCCGCGTAGCCCATGATTTCAACCATGTTCATGTCCATTTTTTGACCCTCTTTAAGTTTGCCGAACAGTGTCAGTGTCGGTACCAATCTTCTCGTCGTGAGATAAGTGAGGATGCTCCATGCCTCGAATGGTTCGGTTGTTTTCTATGATTACTATAACAACAGGGTTATTGTGATGAAACCCTCAAAAACGAGTTCGGTGAAGGTTAGCGATTACGCAAACGTTTAATGCTGTTCACAGTTTTATCATTACCCAATTCTGTTGGTACAAAAAGTAATCAAAAGGGCAGGCCGAGGAAGCGGGTGAAGCTAACGAAGCGTGTCTGTAGAGCGTTTGAAGTGGGCTTAAGTGAACTTTCAGAATTGTTGACTAAAGAAAGTGTTGAAAACCACTTGGGAAAGGTGAAGCGCTTTAGTGTAGCCGTTCCAGATATCTTATCACTGTTAATCAACACGGTACCTTATGCCTCAATTGCGAGTGTTCTAATTGCGTGGATTAGAACGAAGCAAAACCGAAAATTTCATATTTAGTATGCTGACGACACATCAATCACACTCGAAGGTCATCATACCAAAGAAGAAGTTGAATATTATTTCAACAAGAAAGAGAAAGCGGGAATTTTCGTAGAGTCTGCGCCTGCTAAAGATGGCCTTGGCTGAAGGTTCAGCGTGAAAGTTACAATGGCTCCAAAGTGATGGTTTATGATCATTCAGGAGCCGTTGTTGTATGTGGGTATTAAGCGTCGGTTAGGAACGCGAAAGCATGAAACTTAAACTGAAAGTGCCAAGCTTTGGTAATCACTCACTAGTGACCTTAATCTTCATTGGTTTAGGGTTAGTCTTCGTTGGCTTGCTATTACGGTTCCATTTTAATAATGCCAAATTCAATCCAAATGCAATTAAATATAACACAAAAGAAAAACCAAAATCATAACGCTCAGGTACAAACATTCTATAACCATCGGGGGTTAATATGACATCATCGCGGCTAAAACCATGTTTACTCGCTTCGTAAATGGCAGAGAAATAGTCGCCATTTTCGATCATGCCAGACATAGATGTCTGCGCTTCACCATAGAAGGGTAATTGTATGCCAACCAATAAGTGAGCAATAATGGCACAACTCAACAAAGCTAGGGAAAAATTCAATGCAAAAATATGATATTTTTTTATGCATAACAAAGCAATAACTGTAATATTAATTGCAGCTATAACATAACGACCATTACTCTGTATGAAATAAGTGTTTAGCAGATCAGACATTTTTTTAAATATAAAAAGTGAGCTTGGTAAATCCATCACTAATGCAATGGCTGGCTGTATAAGGACCAATGCGACAAAAATTAAATAAAAATGATTGCGGTTACATTTTAATAGTACCAAATTTAACCCAAAGGCAATTAAATATGATGCAAAGGAAAAGCCAAAATCATAACGCTCAGGCACAAATACTTTATAACCACTGGGGGTAAATTCTAATATGACCTCTAACCCACTAAAACCATAACTTATCGCTTCACTAATGGCAGAATAATAGTCGTTATTTTCTATGGATGTCTGCGCTTCACCATAGAAGGGTAATTGTATGCCAACCAATAAGTGAGCAATAATGGCACAACCTAATAAGACTAAGGAAAACTTTAATGCAAGTTCACGATATTTTTTCATGTATAAAAAAGTAATAACTACAATATTAATTGCGGCTGTAACATAACGACCATCACCCTGTATAAAATTGGTGTTTATCAGCTCAGCTACTTGTTTAAATATAAAGGTTGAGCTTGGGAAATCCACCACTAATGCGATGACTGGCTGGATAAGAACAAATGTGATAAAAATTAAATAAAAATGATTAATTGTTTTAAAATTGTCTTGATTCACATCAACCTCGATTGATTCTCATTAATTATTAATACAAGTAAGAGTCATCACAATAAAGGATAATCTCAACGCCGGATTAACGATTTAAAATTATACACAACCAGATAATCAGTAACAAAGTTGCCTAACGAATCCCCTCAAAATCCATTTTATAAACAATGAGAGGGACGCACGCTGTACCCTTTGATCTAATGAATATCGCCAAAATCATATTCCAACAAAAGGAATTAATAATGCGTGATATGCTATTTCTTAACCTGTTATATCGGAATGGGCACATTCAATAAGAACAGGAACATGATGCTGTGTTAAGTAGTTATAACGCTACAACCCTAACTAAACCATTGCACCATAAACACCAAACCCAATGACAGAATTAAAAATTCCAAGCGTTGGGAATCACTCTTAAATACTTTGTTATATGCATTAATACACATTTGCTAATGGAGTTTATTCATCGTCATTAGCCTTTTGCTGAAATTCAGTCCACCATCCAGTATATTTACAGTCGGTACAAATAAGATCTTGAGTATCCTTCCCCTTGATCTTTTCTTTCTAGGGCCTAGTTGTTGAGCCACACTTGAGGCAAACAGCTCCTGCTCTTTTTATATTAAAACCTTATATTTTCAATGGATTAAAAATCAATAAAATCCTGTTTTTCCATCTGTACGTCCTGAAATAAGAGTAACTGTTGGAGACATGGATGCGCGTGCTTTATATTCACAATGACATTCTGGACAATAGTACTCTTTTGGCTCTTCGTGCCCTTTTTTACTAGGAATGCTTACATGAAAAACTGCACCACAGTGACATGTTTGCTCACGACTAGATTTCTCATCTCCATAGTTAGCTTCATATGGGGCGCTCAATTTATATAACATCTATTTATCAAAGTCATAGCAATTATAGCTAACTTTGTTGCATATAATTGTGAGCAAGATTGGATTTAATATACGTAACGCCCTGCTAAGGGGGGAACAACGCAAGGCCGAAGCAGCTGCAAACCACCTTAATCACTAAATTCAACGCATAGTAAAAATGCCACGCGTTATGAGTTCCTCTTGAGCAGTTTGTTAGTATGCAGACCAAAGTTTTGATTTTGCATTATTTTAAACTTTGCAAACAACAAACCTTATTATGTGCTTTGATGTACTTTAGCCAAGCGTAATCTCAACGTGGCTACTCAATGAAACCACTTGGAACAAACAGCACCGCAAAAAGCGAACTCACAACACCAGAAATTGCTTTTGGAAAGACAATCTCACAATGCGTACTTTCAACAAAAAGTTCGACTCAGCTAACCCCAAAGTCATCGCACTAAAGAATAAATCAACCGTTAAAACGATGCCAATTTTGGATTTTTACCACGCTAATTAACACTGAAATTGAACGCCGATACGACAATTTCAATATTGAGATTTTACCATTAGATCTTGCGATATAGTTGCGTTTTCCTCCTGCAAACTAACGCCGCATTAAGGTGTGACGCACGCTTGGCTATACTTGAGCGAAGCGAAAATGCCAAGCGTAAGGAATTACTCTTAAATGCTTTGTTAGCACACTGGCTATTTGTCCTGCAAAATTACTTCGGCCGCCATGGCGAGCAGCTCGCGCTCAAGTACCGGTGTCCAGCCAATGAAGGTACGCTGGGGCATCTGATAGTTCTGTTTGACCCGCCGCCCGCCTTGCCAGCGTCCGGTCTTGCTGTCGAAGAAGCCATTCACGCGGGGGGTAAACGAGAGCTGGCTGCCTTGATTGTGCTCCTGACCGATGCGCCCGGCGACGCCCGCAAGGCCCACTTCAAAATGGTGTCCATCGGCCTGCGTGCGCAGGGATTTCGACAGGCCCATCAACATGTTCTTGTTGTTGACGGTATGGCGTGACGTCCGGTCTCGCAGGCTCACTTTCTTGCGACCCGTGCGGCTCTGGTACGGGTTATTCTCAATGTCCCGCTGCGCGCGGATTTGAGCGCGGAAGAACTGGCGCGCGCGGTTGGCCATGCGCCGGTTCAAATCCAGTTTTTCCGTGGCGGTCAGCACCAGACGCTCGACAACCTGAGTGAGCTGCTCCGGTGTTTTCAGCGTGAGTTCGTTCATGGCAAATCATCCAGATGGCCGACAAACAGCACCAGTTCGCTCAGGTCGTCTTCGTCGACACGGGCAGCAAAATCGCCCACGCATTCAAAACGCTCACCGTGTTGTTGCCAGTTTCCTTGCGGGTGGGCTTGCAGTGAGAAGGCTTCCCGCAGGTCAATCTTGATTTTGATGTCGCAGCGGCCGTTATCTAACAGCTCGGTGGCGAAGGTAGGAAACGGCAACCCTTTTTCCATCCGGTACGGGTCGTGCGTATTCATCCAGGAGACTAAGTGCATCATCAGAATGTGCGGCTGCACTCTGACATCCTGCATAAACACGATGGCGGTGTACTCGAGTTCAAACCCGTCGACGCTGTCGCCCTGAGTGCAGAAAAGCGCGCCGTCTTCGGCCCAGACGGTGAAGTTCTTGGCATCCGTTACGTGTTGTCTGAACAGGTCCGTTAAACTTTGCAGCGCTTTCATCACACCACCTCAAAACAGTAGGTTTCCTGCCCGTGAAGCAGCAGATCTACTGCTTGGCGGTATTGCACCTCGCAATGGTATTTCTTGCTGCTCAGCGCTTCCTGACGCTCTGCCGCTTCGGCGGTGGCATCGGAGCTGAGGCGGATGCCGATCAGCTCGCTGGCCGTCAGCGCAAACACCGCCTGGGTGTAGAGCGTGGTGCCGGATTCTTCATCACCGAACTTGGCCTTTGAGAGCGCGGCAAGGTTCTCGTACTGCGCGATGGTATTCACCAGCTCGCGGTGCACCTTAATGCGCGAGACTTTCGCCTGTTGCAGAATGCCTGCCTCTGTCTCATTGCTGAGGAAATGAAACAGAGACTGAAACTCTGAGATTTTGAGCGCGGGAAAGTTATCCGTGGCGGGCAGCTCGGAGGCATACACGTCACTTTTATTGCCGATAAATTCCATACATCACCTTTGAGGGAATGCAGGCAGCAGTGCACGAATAACAATCTGTGTAGGAGCCAGATTGATAACGTGACAGAGCCTGCATTGGAGGGTGTCAGTCTGGCGCGGTTATACCCACGCCCCGTTGATTTTCAGTTTGACGTTGCCGAACTCGACCGCCGCCACTTTTTCAAGCTGCTCGATGACGTATGCCATGTTCATCGACTCAAAGTTTTCCATCTGGTCTTTGGCGTCGTTTTTCTTACCGACCGTGCGGCGCACCGAGTCTTCCTGAATGTAGATAGACAGGTTGTCGTAGCTGGTCACCATGATGCCCGTTGACGGGAAGCCCGGAACCGATACGGCCGGCAGGCCGCCATAGGTACCGATGACCTGACGCTCCTGAATCTTGCTCTTTTCTGTCGGCGTATTGCCGTGCGCGTCGTAGAACTTGGCCTTTTCATAGGCCAGCAAATCAGAGCCGATGATGGCAATCAGGTCTGAGTCGTTTTCGCACGCCGGATGCAGCAGGTTTTTCAGGTTTAGAACCGCCAGATCGAGGTTGGCAAAGTCGCCGCCTTCACCAATTTGGATAACGCCGGACCCTTCCGCACCTTCGGTGATTAAACGTTCGGCGTTGTGCTCGCGCATCGCCTGGAACCAGCCTTTGTTGACGTCTTCGCCGTTCGGGTTGGCGGCGGCATCCGTATTCGCGGCCGCGGTTTGACCAAACCAGCCGACGGTGATTTTGTTGGCGTCGATCTGCTCGCGGGTGTGTTTGGAGACAATCTGGTTGAAGTTCTTCATGTGCGCCCAGGCATCGAGCTTGGCATAGCGGATCGCCGTGTCGAAGTTGGTCTGCACGCAGGCGTAAGGCATGGCTTTCATGCCGTGGTAGTCTTTCGGTTTGCGCTCGCCGTCGCCGGAGGTGTCGGTGCGGCTGGCAATCATGCCGCTCACGCCCAGACCAATCGCTTCACCAATCTGGTTTTTCACGGTGATGATGTTGATTCGGTTCAGGAACCAGTTGCTTTCACGAATGGCCGCGATGATGCGCTGAGTGCCGTTCGGCGAGACGTTGAACATCTCGGTGGCGTTCTCGACGCCGTTTTGCTGCGCGACCGCCTGAACGTAGGCGCTCAGTTTCTTTTTGGTATGCTCTTGCATGTGTTTACCTATACAAATGGGGTGAGAGACTAAAGCCGGCGCTTACAGGTACTGTTCGGGTTCCGCATCCTGACCGGCCAGTTTGCGCGCCTGCTCATCTGTGATGCTGCTCAGTTTGGTGGTCAGTTCGCCAAGCTGTGTAGAGAGCTTTTCAACCTTTTCTTCCAGCTCGCTTTTCTGCGGCTCGTCTTTAACTTCCGGCTCGGCGGGCTGCTCTTTGGCGCTGAGTGTCTGCACCAGTTGGCCGAGCTGATCGCTCAGCTTGGTGTTCTGCTCAATTTGTTGCTGCAGCAGCTCTTCGGTTTCTTTGTTCATGTCGTCTTCTTCCTCGGTGTGAGAGAGCTGCTCGGGCACGTTTTCGCCTTTGAGCCAGCTTTTGAATTTTTGAAACAGCGACGTGTCTTCATCGGACAAGTCGGGTTGTGAAACATGCAATGCGTTGTAATTCACCGTTTGACCGGTACAGACAAGAAACACATTTTTTGCATTGCGTTTGGCCGATAAATGCACTTGCGTGGTGCCCAGCGAGGCGGGTTTGTCCGTGAAGGCAAGTCCGGTTAAGTAGGCTTTACCGCTATTCGCGAAATCTTCCTGATACTCACATGAGGTATGCAGCAACTGACCGTTTTCGATGTTTCGCAGCAGGTGAGAGTTGGGTTTGATTTCAGCCCACAGTTCGTCATCGCGTTTTTCTACCGACAATACGGTGCCGCCTTTCCAGCCACTGTCGTAGTGGTCGTCATTGATTCGCGCGGCATAATTGGTTGGGTTGTACGTTTCCGCGATATCGTCAATCACTTTCTGCGGGATATCTCGCCCGTCGACAGTGGGGCCAGCTTTCAGAATGCAAATTGGCTCTGACTTAAACATGGAATATCTCTTCTCGTTTCGATGATTCCAATCTAACCAATGGCCTTAACTTTTTGTATTCACGGCGATTCTAGATACCCGATATAGAAAGTCTCTCTGCTGAGTCGCGGCGGGCTCTGTTGCACACTGCCAGCATGAAAACGAATCTGGCTATTGAGCAATCCTCCCCGATGTACACCGCAGACCAAACCAAAGCGCTTGGCCTGTATCTGCGTCAGTACAAACCTGCCGAAGTTGCGCAGGCGGTGGGCGTTGCGGTGCGAACCGTCCAGCAATGGATTTCGAAATTTCACTGGAAAGCGATGCGGGACGATGCGCCCGTAGAGCTGATGCTGCGCCAGCGGATTGCTTATCTGCTGTGGCTCGACCAAAAGCACGATGAGCAGCTCAAAGAGCTGGAAATGCTGCTGGCCCAGAAGCGCAAACGCGATGAAGCCGAGAGCCGGCAGCATCGGCCTGCAAGCAGTCACAGCGAAGGCAACAAGCGCGGCCGCAAGCCGAACAAGGTGAAGAACGACGTGTCGCACATCACCCGAACGGTGCTGGACGAGTTTCGAGAGAAGACGTTTTTCGAGTACCAGAAAGACATTCACGCCCACAAGTGCAATCCGGAGCTGAACGAGTTCCGCTTTTACCTCAAATCGCGCCAGATTGGCCTGACGTATTACTTCGCCTATGAAGCGTTTGAGGATGCGGTGCTGAACGGTGACAACCAGGTGTTTTTGTCGGCCTCGCGCAAACAGTCTGAGATCTTCAAAAACTACATCCGCCGTTTCGCGCTGGAGATTGGCGACGTCGAGCTCAAAGGCAAAGATGAGTTGCAACTTTCCAACGGCGCGACGTTTTACTTCCTCTCTACCAACGCCCGCACATCGCAGGGTTTTAACGGCCATGTCTATTTCGATGAAGTGTTCTGGATCCCCAAATTTGGTGAGCTGGACGACTACGCGGGCGGGATGTCGATTCACGATAAGTATCGCACCACGTATCTCTCGACGCCGTCGACCGTGGCGCATGAAGCGTATCCGAAGTGGCAGGGCAAGAAAGAGCAGGGCATTGACATCAGCCACGCAGCGCTCAAGAACGGCTCACTGGGTGTAGATGGTATTTTCCGCCAGATCATCACCATTGATGACGCGATTGAGAAAGGCGCCACGTTCTTCAACATGGAGAAACTGCGTCGCAAGTACCCGGACAAAACCGTATTCGACAACCTGCTGCGCTGCGTATTTCTGGATGATTCGGCGTCCATCTTTGCGCTCAAAGCGCTGCTGGCGTGTAAAACCGATTCATCGCTGTGGAAGGACGTGGACCACAACAAAGCGCGGCCCGCGGGCAACGCTGAAGTGTTGGTGGGGTATGACCCGCGCGGCGGCGGTCAGGGCGAAGGCTCCGACGATGCAGGATTGGTGGTTGCGCTCAAACCCAAACGCAAAGGCGGCGTGTTCCGGCTGATTGAACGGGCGCGCCTGAAAGGCTCCAGCTACGAGCAGCAGGCGCTCGCGATTAAAGCCATGACCGAGAAATACAACGTGGTGCATCTGGCGATTGATGTCAGCGGCGTCGGGTCGGCGGTAGCCGAACTGGTGCGCAAGTTCTACCCGAGCCTGATTGAGCTGGATTACTCGCCGGAAGTGAAACGGATGATGGTGTACAAGGCGCGTGAAATCATCAACGACGGGCGCCTGCAGTTCGACGGGGAATGGGATGACCTGGTGCATTCCTTTCTGATGATCCGCCAGCAGACCACCAAAGCCAGCAATCAGGTGACCTTTATTTCCAACCGCAGCAAGGTGGGCTCGCACGCAGACCTGGCCTGGGCTTCGATGCATGTGATGCACTGGGAGCCGATTGATATTCACAGCGAGGATGACACCACGGTGTCGTTCTTCTAGGAGACAGAACGTGATTGAGATTGAATTTTCTAACCCGGTCAGTGTGATGAATAGCGATATTCTCAGCTACCTTGAAGTGGCGCTGATTGATGATTTGTACGAGCCGCCGATCGCGCTTGATACGTTGGCCAAAGCGCTGCGCGTGAACCCGATGCATTCGAGCGCGATTGAGTTTAAACGTAACACGCTGACGTACGCCGTCACGGTGAGCGACGTGCTGCCGCGCCGCGACCTTAAGCGATTCATTCAGGACTACCTCACCTTTGGCAATGGCTACTTTCAGGTGGTGCGCAATCTGTTCGGGCAGGTGGTGCACATCAGACACATTCCGGCGCTCTACATGCGCCGCCGCGGTGATTTGGGTTACACCTACAAGCCCCGTGCCTACAGCAACGAAGGGCGGATTGATTATCGCGACGGGCAGATTTTTCACCTGGCTGAATACGATGTGGCGCAGGAGCTGTACGGCCTGCCGCAACACGTCAGCGGGCTGACCTCTATTTGGCTCAACGACGATGCCACGCTGTTCCGCCGCCAGTATTACCGCAACGGTTCCCACGCAGGTTACCTGCTGTATATGAACGAGCCGGGCATGACCAAAGAAACGGAAAACGACATTCGCAACAAGCTGCAGGCCAAAGAAGGGATGGCGTTCAAAAACCTGTTTGTGAATGCCAAGGGGAAAGACACCAAAGCGCCGGAACTGAAGCCCATCGGCCAGGTGGAAGCGAAAGACTCGTTCAAAGACGTGAAGAACCAGACGATGAATGATGTGCTGGCGCTGCACCGCGTACCGATCGAGCTGATGAGCATCCGCCGCGAGAGCATTACCTCACTCGACCTCAACAAAGTGGACTGGCTGTTCCACAAAAACGAGCTGTTGCCACTGATCGATTCACTGACTGAGCTGAACGAGTTTGTGGGGAGCGAAGTGTTGAAACTCAATGAGTATGTGAGTTTGGTAAAAGAGAGCTGAAGCCTCAAACCAATTTAAGAATCCGCCAATCTATTCTGAGTCGGAGGAATATAGTAACCTGCCCAGCAATCTAACTATTTGGCCTTTTCCAATCAGAGTTATTTCTTAGATAAAGGATTATATTTTGAAGCGTAACAAATTAATCGTCAGTCTCTTAGCCGGACTGATTCTTATAGGTTGTGTCAGCCAATCTGACTCTACGAGACCAGCGGAAGATACTAATGTTGTGGCAGTTGATACTGCGGGCCCTGCTGGCTCCGGACAAGCTAGTGCTGCTAGTGGCGGAGAAGTCACGCAAGCTTGTGGGGGGGTGATGTGTTGGCTTATGGAGTTATTCGGTCCAGCAGACGACAGACCTAATCATGTCGTTATGGATGTGTACTATGCGACAGATCGCCAACGTGTTGATAATACAGAGAACAATACTTCATTTGGGACACGAAGATCGAAAGATATAACCTATGGAGTGGCTGAAGTTAGTATCCCTAAAGGTCACAAGATTGGAGAGATTGAAAGGCCAGCATATTGGAAACTGGAGTTTTCAGAGGATCCAGATGACCATCTGATGTTGAGGAAAACAGAAATACTTAATAAGTCACTATATTTTAACAGGTTACGTTCACAGTTTGTTGATTCTGAAAATCTTCTTATCTTTATTCATGGATATAATGTGTCATTTGAGGATGCTGCACTTAGAACTGCTCAGATAGCTTATGATCTAAGTTTTAAAGGTGCACCAGTGTTCTACAGTTGGCCATCTCAAGCGAAAGAGAAGTCTTATATGACTGATGAAAATAACATCAGGTGGTCTCAGGGCAACATAAAGAATTTCATTACCCAAGTATTAGAAAAAACGACATCCCAAAACATCTATTTGATTGCTCATAGCATGGGAACCCGTGCACTTACACAGGCATACCTTGATGTTATGGATGACATTCCTTCGGCAAAGAGCCGAATCAAAGAGATTATTTTGGCCGCCCCTGATATTGATGCTGATCTTTTCAAGAAAGATATCGCCCCTAAAATGGTAAGTAAAAACAGCTCAGTTACTTTGTATGTTTCTTCAACGGACGTTGCTCTTATGATGTCTAAGACAATACATGGCGGTTACTCAAGAGCAGGCTATTCAGGTGGGGAGCCAGTAATCGTAGAAGGTATTGATACTATTGATGTGACCAATGTTGGTGTAGGTTTCCTTAACCACTCAACTTTTGCTGAAGTTCGGCCTGTCATGATGGATATTTATAGCCTTATTCATCATCATAAGCGAGCATTTGAAAGAGCTGGATTAGAGCCAGTTGAAAACAGCAATGGCACTTATTGGCAGTTTAAGAAATAAGGCTCAAATCAGGGGAAGTCACTACAGAACCAAGCAAGTTAGGTGCTTCTCCTATATTTTTTATACATTGTTTTTATCTATAACGTGTCTTTGTCCAAATGTGAGTTTATTCATATCCACCTGAGCCTAGAACAACACCTCGTTGCCTAGGCTCATGCCAGTTTCATCAATGTTTTTGCTCAATGAAGCGCTTTAGTTCGTCGGCGCCTTGATATTCCAACACCATTCCCTTGTATAAGTTGATGTGGTTAATCGCATCAATTTCCGCATCTACCTGCGAGCGAAACACTTTAAGCTCGCTTTCCATATGATCGCAAAACGAACGCATCATGTTGATTTGCTGCTGCATGGTTTGATACTGGCGGTGGCTTTCTCCGTGGCGCGCTTTGAGTTCGTCGAACTGCGAAAAGGCACATTGTAAGAATCGGGCTTGTTTGGCAGTGAGAGTGACACCGGACGGCGCAATTTGCGGTTGGCTTGTGATTGCTTCGAACGCGCGGATGACTTGCAGGTGAAACCTGGCGCTAATCCACATCGCGTAGGCGTAGACCAGTTCTTTGCATACCCAAGTTCCTTTGCCATTCTCAACTTTATGTGTGCTACCCAGATCTGGGTAGCTTGCGATTTCAGCTATTAATTCCTGAGTTGTGTCCAATCGAAGAAAGCGGCTAGGTTGGTGTTTTGCAGCATTCCCGCTGGCTTTATGCAGGTCATTCAGCGAATACAAATTATCAAGAGTGCGAATACCCTTAGATAGAATGGTTAGTTTGGTCATAGTGACCTCCGAGAAATTATTTGGAGTTCACCATCGAGTGAGATTTCGGGTGGTGAACTGAACAAGGATCTCACTACCGTTTCCTCGGAACACGGCCAGCCGAAGCTGCCTCGCCCAGCCCACCATAGGCGAGGTGTATTTGCGCATAATCGCAGCAAATTCACCATGTGCAGGTGTGCCGAAGCCGCACAAAAAAACCAGCAGCAAGCTGGCGTCTATGCGCCGAGAAATAAACTGGGGAGTGAGATGCCCACGGGTACTGGATTTTGCCAGTACAGCGATAGGGTAAGGGCGGCGAGGGTAGGGTGTCAATGCTTTAACACACACAAATGTGCGTAACTGTGCACGACGCTATCAGCCCCGGCAAACTGTCGCAACTCGTTTCCGGCCTGTTACGTGGGATTAGATTATAGGTTTGGGGAATTGCATATATGTGCAATATTGCATGGTTTTATTGATGGAAAACTGATAATTTTCTGCAAAACAACTAGTTAACTGTGCGCGTTATAACTAGTTTTATGACGCACCGCGTATGCGCACTAATAGGATGTTACGTGATTTTTAATTTTTGTGACTGATTTTAATGGAGATGAAGAATGCAACCTAAATTTTGGAAATTATCTCAAGGTACGCGTGAGTTTGAATTTCGAGATATTATTGAATCTATCAATTCTGGACTGGTTTATGTCCATAAAGATACGCGAAGTAAAGGTACTTCCTCTATATCTCAAGCAGAAGATTTTATGAATGCAAATGTTGGAGATTATTTTTACCTCACTCATGGGAATGAGGGCATTTACCTTCTTGGCCAGTTTATTGGACCAGCAAATCTATTTTCAAAGTATGGTGATGGTTGGTTAGAAAGAGAGTTTAAGTTCATCTTTGCTTCCAATAATCGCAATAGTTACTCAGGTGAACACAAATGGTGGACTCCTAATGATAATTCTACGTTTACGCGTGTGCCTGAACATGAAGTTGAACAATTTGAATTAGAAATTTTAACTCCTTATTTTGGTGTGACTTTAAACGATTTTGGGCTCTAAGCACATAACAAACGCCTCAAGAGGACCGCCAATGCATGGCGTTCCCAGTCCTAATGAGCGGCGGTGGTTACGGTTGTGTTTGAGTATAGTGTTATGTGTTGTCAGCCCCTTAGGTGGGCTATGTGCTATAGAGGTAAACGGTGACATGGATAAACGTTGGGGCATAAGTATCGATATAGAGGGTTTTTCCAATCTTTACGAGAATAGCGAAGCCACTCAGACTAAGGCGATTTGGGGCTTACACCAACTTATGGATGCCGTCATAAAGGTGGGACAAAAAGTTTACCCTGGAGATCCAAATAAAAACTACTGGGATCGAATTTTTGCACACCAGTTTGGTGATGGTTTTATCCTTGTTTCCAATTTCGAAGAACCAGACCCAAGTCGTTGTATTGCAATTGCCGTATCTCTATCAAGGCATATGTTGCTTCAAGGGTTTGCTACTAAAGCAGCTATATCTACTGGGTGTATGAGTGATATTAATGGTTGCTACCCGGATGCAATGAAAAATGCCAAGAACAATACTTTAGAACTGGGTACGGGATTAATGACTTCGATCCCCGTTATGGGTACTGCTCTGACAAAGGCCCATAAACTCGGTGGCAGAGTTTCTGGCAACGTCGTTGTAATTGATGTTTCTCAATTTTCTACTTTTCCGAAGGACTTAGTGGATAAATGCGAAGACAATATTGGCTACATAAATTGGATGTCAGATCAAAATAACCTTGCCTGTGAAATATCACAAAAGGCAGGCCTTAAATTTGGAAGTGAAGTGGAATTACTTAGCCATTTTTCTACTTATATAAACACTTCGCCGTGTCCTCCTAAAAAATGGATTGAGGGTAGTCGTAAATGTCAAAGCACATAACAAGTAAAGGCAATCCGACGCGCAAAATACGCGCGCGGTTGCTTTAGGCGTTATGTGAATGGAGGCTTTAATGAGTCATAAAGAAAGAATCAATGTATTGTTTAATCAAATGGCGGATGAGCTATTTGATTTTATTCTCAAGTCTGAAGACGCATTTCCAGAAAAGTGGGTCCCAGCTGTATTCATAAAGAAACAACTCGATCTTGTAAAAAATGCATATCCTCAGGGGAATAAAACAGACAATCGTACAGGTTGGTTTTTTGCAACATTAGCTCGACATCTACAAGATCAGAATCGTGTGAGTTTTAAAAAGGTAGGCTCAAGGTCTTTCTATCAGACGAAATAAATTTACGTAGCAAACGAATATGACGTTCAACAGTGAACCGGGTAAGTTCTCTATTCAATAGTGCGGTACGGGAACCTTGTGGCTCCCGCTGGACTAAGCGACTTCTCTCCCTTGCAATAGGGAATGAATCCGGTCGAATTCCTTCACCATGCTGCGTTCAATCCGATCACCGAGTTCTTTGACATCGTCTTTCGTTGCGTAGGTTTCTGCCACATGGGTTTTGTATTCGCCCAGCTCTTTGGACAACCGGAACAGGTAGCCAATGAGCAAACTCAGGATCAGCGTCACGAACGTGCCAAAGGCGAGTACGGCATTTACCCAGCTTGGGTCCAATGTCATTCCCATTGCTCGACCTCTTTGAGTTTTTTGCCTTTCAGCGACAGGATAATGTCGTTCACGGTTTCCTGCGTGACATCATTGGTGGACAGGGTTTTGATTTTCTCCAATCCCCAAATCACCAGGCGGCTGGCAAAGCGTTCCAGAATGACTTTCTAGGCAACCTGAAAAAACAGACCTTTCAGTACTTCCCAGAGTGTTTTGCCGAGGATACTGGTTAAAAAAGTCATGGTGTTCTCCTTATTGCAGTGGCGCGCCGGTGCGCATCATTTCGCTGAGTGTCTTCGCCCGTTTGCCAACCTGACGTGCCCAGCGGCTGTTGAGCATTTCGTTGGCGGCCACATGCCACAGTTGCTGCTCGATGGCGGCGATCATTTTCTTGAACATGCCAAAGCGGGGCAGGCCAAGATTGAAAATCATGTCGACGATCACCGCCTGACGCGTTTCGTTAAGCGATGCGAAATAGGGCAGCGTTTCTGCGTCTTTCACCGTAGCATCAAGATCGTGTTGAAGCAGGGTTTCCGCTTCTTGTTGGCTGATGCCGTTATCCTGCAGGTTGCGGCCGTAACCGATGGTGAGTTTTTGATTGCTGCAGTGGTAGGGCTTCAGCCGCAGCCCTTCGTGTTTTTTGATGAGTTGGGTTGCCAGTGCTTTCATGGTTTAACCTTCGTTGAATGAACAAAGGCCAGTGTATCGCCCGGAATTACTGACTGATATTGAAGCGGTTTCTAGATGGGGGATGTAGAAAACCCGGCGCTGAGGCCGGGTTTGGTTATTCGGTGATTGGTGCAATTGGCCAAGGATTGTCGGCTCGAATTTTCAGATAAGCAGCATCCGCCTGCGCTTCATATTCAACGGCTTTTTCCTCATTACCTTCCACACGGCGAATCATTTTCGCTTCATTGTTCAGGCGATCCACAATCTGTGTATAGAGGCTTTCACGGATGTTGGTGACCTTCTGCAATTCAGCTTCGTGCTGTGCTTGCAAATCCGTTTGCCAGTTGTCCGATGCTTCATCCCAAACGTCAAAACTGGTGTCGGGCTTTTTGAGTGTCCAGCTATCTTCAATTTCACCAAGTCGTTCGACTTGTTTGCTTTGCAATGAGGCAGATTTGTTGTAGATGGTTTTCCCTCGAAAATCGACCATGTATTCAGTGCCACTTAAATCAGCGTTGGCGATTACTGCAAAACCTCCTTTTGTCGGTAGAGGTTCAATCAACAAAACGTTACGAGGCATGTTCCATTTGTCAGTGTCACCTGACCCAACCACTTCACGAGTCTCTTTATCAACTGTCCAGTATTTCATGGGTTATACCTCTACAAGAATTGGGAAGGCTAAGTTGCGAGGTCGGGTTTCGCTCCCGCCCGTTGATTGCGTATTATTTGTGTAACTTGATGACGGTGATGAGAAACCCGCGTTGGAACTACCGCCGTAGAGCGAACCGCTCATTGAGCGCACAATAAACTGGTGCGTGTGCGCTTGAATTTGGCCTGACTGAGCACTGGCGAACTCACGATAAGTATCCACGCCACGACCTTGGTCGAGCACACGGAAGAATTCACCGCCGGTCTCCGGGAAGTCAATCATTCCTGTCTCTGCGTTTACGAACTCAGGAAATGCTTCAGCTAATCGCCAGAACACCGCGACAGGAACGGAGTTGCTTAATACGTTTAATGTGCCTTCTGGTACGGTTTCACTCAGCCAAGGCCACAGCGCTGTACCCGGTCTGGCTCTCTTCGCTGGTGTCCAATAAAATGAGCTCGTGTCATCTGTCCAACCGACCTGACGGTTTGCTGTATCTAGCGGGTCTTTACCACTGAACGGTTCTTCGTGATATGCCTCCCATTCGAATGTTCTGTCATCGACCCGTGTGTAACACGTATCTCCTCTGTAGTAGGTACGGTTTGGGTTGTACTCCTGTCCCTGCGTTTTTGTAGCCAAGGGATATTGAGGATGTGGGTTTTCTTCATCCTGATGAGCCGTCAGTTTGTCGTTGAGTTTCTTCGGCGTAACGATAGTCGTGTCATCGATTCCCGCGCTCACAAGAGCAGAAGTCGCAATTTTTGCTGTACCCGCCACTTGTTCCGTGGCGTAAGGTGAGCCGAGCATTTCCACCGTTATGTTCTCAATCGTGGAAGTCGCCAGATTCAGTTCACAGGCTTCGGTGACCACGGTGTTTTTGCGTTTGTAGGTGATGACCTCACCATCGCGGCTGTCGACCGCGAACAGCGTCCCGTCTTCCAGCCAGTAACCCAGCTCTTTACCTTCAAACTCTTCATCACCATCCCAGACCGTTTCAAAATGCAGTTGGCCTTGTGCCACCAACGCCCCGCGGGTAATGGCTTTTTTCTGGATTTCAGCGGCCAGAGTGGTCTGCTCCGGATTCGGGACATAGCCGACAGAGCCGATGCTGATGTGAGTGATTTTGTATTCAATGCCCAGATCACCGGCACGAATCGCGGCGGCAATCCCGGCATGGGTGATGAGTAAGCTCATTGGGTGACCTCGTAAGTGTGTTGATTGCGGATATGCCGGCAGTTAGCAAGCTGATGATGGACATCAAGCCGGGACTGATACGTCCAGGTAATTTCAGTATGCGGCAGGCGCTTTTCCTCAAACGCGGCCCAGGCCTGCGCGCATGAGATTCGGGCGTCTTCCTGCAGCGCGACATAAATCAGATTCGGAGTGGTCCGGTCATCAGAGACGGTTCCGGCGTCATCACCTGCCTGGGTGTACAGCAGCGCCTGATAGTCGCTGATTTTCCAGCCGAACAGCGCTTCTTTAAAGTCGGTCAGTAGGGACAGTTCAATGTCATCGTGCGTGGCTTTGAAATCAGTGGCCATCGCCTCAATCAGGCTGGTCAGCTCCGGGTTGTCGGCTTCCTGCCAGTATTGCCCTTTGGGCAACAGGGCGCGGATGGCTTGCGCAAAGTCTTCGGCGCTGTAATCGGTGATTACGCTGGAGGTGTCCATGTCACGTCTCCTAATACATGAATCTGATGGCTATGAATCGTCACTTCATCGGTCGGCGATTTCACAATGAAGTTGGTGGTGACATTCGATACCGTCAGCACAATTTCCGTCGGTGTGACGGATTCCGGATTTCCCGTCGCGGTGTTGATTTTGCCCATTTTGCTTTGCGTCAGGCTCTGCAGCGCAGTGACGACATCATCACGGACAGACTGATCTTCAATGCCCTGAATCTCGATATTCAGCAGGACATGTTCGGGCAGTATGGCGATTGGATGGCAGCCCGCCAAACGATGCGCTTCGAAGGTTTGCTGAACCAGACTGATCACTTCGCTGCTTAGTGTCGGGTCCGCGGTGCGGCGGCCGATATACACTTCCACCATGCCGCGCTCCGGGGTGTTATCCAGTGCCCAGGCAAAGTCGACATCGGCATGGGCAGACGTTGCCCAGGCTTCATAATCTTCCGCTTTGCCGATCAGGTCGTTTTTCTCGTAGGCCACAATCACCCGGGCGCGCCAGTGTTCGAGGGTCTCAATGTCGGCGCCACCTTCAATGCCAAGGCTCTGAACCTGAGTCGGGTCGATACCGCCTAAGCCTTCGGACAGGGTCAGAATGTTTCCGGCTGGCAGATTGCTGGCACTGCCGGACACTCGCGCAATCACACTGACCGGCACGTCACTGTATTGCTCTTTGGTGGTTTCGTATTCATTGCCGGCAGCGTCGGTCAGCAAGGTTGCTTTGGGGATGACCACCACACCACCGAGTTGAGTAAACCGGACGGTGCCTGATGCAAACGTGGGCAGCAGGCGCGGCGTGTCATGACGATTGGCATGCAGATAAAGCCAGGCTTCGGAGCAGGTTTCCGGGTGAAGTTGGCGAAACAGCAAATCCTGATAGCCGTACTGGCCGTAACTCACGCCCGCAATCGCGCACGCGATGGCATCAATCGCCGGTGTGTTCTGCCCGGTTTTCGCCATCAGTGTCGATTTGGCGCGATCAATAAGTGTCTGCAGGCTGCGTTGTGTACTCATAGTGTGACCTTGAACGTGGTGTCATCGGTGAGGGTAATGATCACATCACGCCCCATCTGATTGGGTTTCGCTTCCCATACGGAAACTGTCACGGCTTTGGCGTGGCCGTCGGTGATGAGCCAGGCTAACGCGTCTTCATAAAAGCGTTTGGCCATGACGAGCGTCTGCGGGGTGAGCTTATCGCGGCGAAGGGTCCAGTCGCGTGAGCCTACGATGGTCAGCAGTTCGTCGCTCCAGTTGCCGCCGCGTTCGTCTTCGGCCATTCGCGCGCGATCGTTCTGTGTCGACTCGCTGTGGTTGTAAATGCTCTGCCAGACGGCGTGTGTCATGCCTTCCTCGGAGTGCATCGGTGCCGTGACTGCGTTTAAACGGAAATAGTTCATGATTTGTTTGGCCCGTAAGAAGTGCGCTGGTTGTTGTCGTCCAGGTAGTCGTGAGTGTGGGTTTCCACCGTAACGCCCGCAAACTTGCCGGAGCTGCCGCCAACGTTGCCCGCGACGTTGAGGTTGCCACCGATGTCCACATTGCCGGAGAACGAAACTTGGGACGCGGTGACATCTACTTTGGGCGCTGTAACGCTGACATCGCCTGCGGCCGTGATGTCCAGTTTTGCCTTGGTGTTCACTTTGATACCGTCTGCGGTGAAGTGAACCAGATTGCCTTTGTCATCGAGCATGGCGACCTCACCCGGCTGCAGTGCCATCTGGTAACGTTCGTCTTCCACATTCACCGTGATACCGCGCGCGGTGACGCCCCCGATAAACAGGTTGTAGGTTTTGGCGCCCACTAACGGACGACTCATAAAGCCGTAGTTGTGTACGCGGCGGATGCGATCGTTGGTGCGCCCCGTGGCGGTCTTAATCTGCAGCCACTGCGTCTCCGCTCCCGTGACCGTTCCGGTGCCAACCAGATTCTTAATCCGGCTCATCAAACGGGCCAGCAGTGTGTCAGACATCGCTTTGCTCCCTGAACGGCCTGAACAGTGTCATCGAGGTGGTTTGTGCACTTTCCGAGACGGACAGGCTCAAGGCTTTGATGACCAGCATTTCACTGAACTGCTGCGTCTGGTCGATAACCCGGATGACCCGGTTGAGTCCGTCGATGGCGAGCGCCGGGAACAGTCCGGCAATGCTTGCTGAGGCGGTCAGGCTCTGCGCGAACGCCAGGTTGTGCTCATACCGGGCGCGGGACAAACACGCGTCGGCTGACTGTAACTGATCGCCGATAATCACCCGCGTGCGCGAAGCATCGATGTCGGCCGCGGTGACCACCGCGCTGGCATCGTCCCACGCGCCCTGAACTTCGGTGCGGTGAAAGCGGGTATGGAACTGACGGGCAATCTCAAGGCGTTCGATGTTGTTGCCGACTTCAAGCCCGATACCCTGAATGATGCTGTGCGCGGTGTTCTCAATCGTCAGCACGCCATTGCGTTCAATCAGCGCCAAGCCTTGCTCTCGAATCAGCTGCGCGATGTTTTCCACCGGCGACTCTGCGTTGATTTGAAACTCCGGTACGGCTTTCAACGCGGAGACCAGACTCTCTGCCTGCAAGCCAAACGGCGCGGCCAGACGGCGTAGTAATTTGTCCATCGGCTGGTCGTAAAGCGCATCCATGGTGATGCGCGAGTCAATCATGTTGGCGCTGACGGAGCGGCCAGTGATGGTGACTGAGCGGCTGCCTGAATCGGTAGCGGATTCAACCTGATCAATTTGTCCTTTCAGGATGAGCTGGCGGCCGAGATAGAAGCTCACCAGCAGAGGCTGGTCAATGGCCATCACCGGTACTTTGCAGCGGAAGGTGTGCGCGAGCTGCTCGAGAGAGTAGCTGAGTTCGGCGGAGTAAAACGCGGTCTGCGCGCCATTGATGTGCATCGTAAGCTGGCTCATTGCGGGTTCCTCACGGTAATGTCACCACGCAGAAACAGAGGGTGCTGCAACGCATTCATCGCGGTAACGATCGGCTCTGCCGTGTACTGGTCGTGCGCGATGGTCAGGGCAGGTTTGCTGCGCGGCTGCTCAGTCACACGGTGCGCCGCGGTGCCTTTGATGACTTTGTCATGCTGCGTCTGAATGCCGCCTTTCAGCGCCACCAATGCATCGAAGATGTCCAGGCTCTCAACCGTTGACACGCTTGTCGTTTCAAGCACGCGTTCATCAATGCCGTCAATCAGCGCTGCGAGGTCGCTTTGAATGATGGCTGGCTGTTTGCTCATGGCGGTGCTCAGCAGCGTAGCGAACTTATCCGGCGCACTGCTGATGCTGCTGATGGCACCAAACGCTTCATTGATGGCTGAATTGATGCTTTGCAGCTTGTCATCAGCGAGGTTCAGGCGGTGGGTGATGTCCACCAACACGTTGAGTGACTGAGTGAAATCGTGCTGTGTCTGGTTGATGTCGGCCACGCTGAGACTTTTCACATCACGGGCGAACGACTGCGCTGAGACACTTTCCACTGCGTTGGCCTGTTGCTTCACGCGGACGGTCGCTGATGTGTTGATGGTTGGCTGCGTGCCGGCACGGACAAAGCTCAGGCTGAGTGTGACCACGCCACGCTTGGTGCTGATGCTTTGCGAAAAGGTGTCGAATATCAGCGTCAGTTCGCCCAGCCAAGGGTGCTCCAGCTCTCCGGCAGGGGAAGATTCAAGGTTAGCAATGAACGTGTTGGCATCGGCCAGCGAGTCGGTGCCGACAAAGACGACATCGAGTTTGATGGTGCGGGATTTACTGCCCATCACACGGATGTTGGGCAGTTCGGCGTAGGGAATTTCACTGACGTGCAGGCGTTGGCCGCCATCAATGGCGGTCGCCAGGATGTTGAGCTGATGCCCGTTCCATCGCCCGCGCTCGTACTGTCGTTCCCACATGAAAGCTCTCACTTCATCTCAAATAAATCAAAGAAGGCAGCAGGCTGGAAAAATGATGGCGGGGAAGGGCGCTCAGGCCTAATTCGGACTCACCCCTCCCTCCGCACCAAAATTCAGCACTGCAATTTTGCGCAATCAGAGACGCAAAATAATTAGGTAGGGTTATTGCACCACAGCCCTGATGGGAACTGAACTCAGGGCTGTTTTAGATTGGGGATTTAGAGAAGTGCCGAGATCGCAAACGTGCGTTTTTGATCGTTTTCGGATCCTTTAGTAGTTCTACCAATTAAAATCGAGTGTGACAAATAGGCAGTTTCTAAGGAACGTTGTTTTTACGGTTTAACCTCTATCGCATGCGTACCAATTGTCGGGCCAGTCCCAAATACTGTTAGAGCCAACTACAACTTTAATTTTCTTATCAGTCGAATCTTCTGTGTAAGCGACAATTTTGTTGTCTAAAGATACGCTACAAATTCTCGTACCCTTAGTTAAAACTTGCGATCTGGTATCTAAACTTTTTTGTTTTAACTCTGCGATTTCTTTCTGTTGTCTTGACAATTCGTACTCTTTTTCTTTCCGCTGTTGTTCTTTCTTCTCAGCTAGTTTGGCTTCTCTGGTCGTAAATTTAGGGAAGTGATTTTGGGGAAGAGTTGATGAGTTCTTGAGTTCATAGTATCTGAGCACCCATCCTTTGAACGACTCTTTTTGGATCGGCTCGTACAGGGTGCCGTACCCAAAAATCTGATGGTCTCTATCTACTTTCGATTCGCATGCCGCAAATCTTTGGTTAGGGTCGATTCCCTCGTATATGTATACATCACCATCTGAAGAAGAGCATCTTTCTTGCATTACCCTGTCTATGTAACCTGTTTTTTCTTTGACTAAACGAACTATATAAATATTGGAGTCTTCGCGTGTTTCAAAGGAATCAATGTAATCTCCAGACATCAACAAAATTCCAGAGCTACCCAAATCAACGTTATACGTCGCTATATCTCTAAAAAAATCATCTAGCTCTTCATTTGAAATCATCTGCGTTGATTGGCATCCACTGAGAATTAATATTGTCATTATTAATAAACGATTCATGATTCCTCTTTGATTGTCTTTGGTGATAATAATTATACTTTCACTGGAGATACTATCATTTATAACAGTAATCGATATTAAATTCATATGGTTATATGACCAGAGTCAACTAATAGAAAATGAAGTTTGTTGCCAATTCGATTTCTATTGTTTCTTAGCACCCAAACATCTCAATCTGATCCACATCCCCTTTGCACAGCTCCGGTTGCAGTTCTGGGTCTGGTTTGGCGCCAGTTGGTTCAATAATGCGGTTGACTGTGGTCAGCGTGGTAAACGCGCGGCCGCAGTTTAGGTTCAGGCATTGGTAATAGGCTTCGCGCGTTTCGTTACTCATCGCTTTGGACGTTGCAATACGTGCTTTGCTTCCGCAAATTGGGCAGGTGATTAACATGGGATCTCCTCACGCTAACGGCCAGTCATCTTCCAACTCAGGGAAGAACGACAGGTCCGGTTGTTGATACTCTTCGGTTTCTGGCTGGGCCAACACTTCATCCCAACCTTCAAAATTCATCCACGACAAATCATCGGCAGGCGTTCGGCTGACTTCGACCAGCTGAGCCGGGCGTTTTTCGCCGTACTCGTCTACCTCCGCAGGGCGGATTTGGATACTTCGTTCATCATCGATGCGAATTGAACTGCCTTTTCTGAGTGCGGCCAGTGCCGCTTCATCAATATTTGGCGGTTCATTCGCCTTTCTTCGCTCTGGTGCTAACAACCTGGTGAGCTGATCGCTGACCTGATCCTCGCGGGGCTCCGTACAGTTATTGACAGAACTCCGAGAGGCGGCGGGGCCGCCAATGACGGTCGCTGCGCTCCCTTGGGCGATCGCTTCCACATCATCGTTAACCTTGGATTTCTGTTTAATCGTCCAGACTCTGAGGCGTGTTTTGATGAACACGCCGGATGCGTCAAAGCCATCCAACTTGCGAACGGTTTCGCCGTGTGGAGAGGCAAACGGCAGCTCTTCATAAACGTTGGTGATCAGCAGGTCAGCGCGTTTCACGAACGGGCCGCCCTGGCCCATGATGTAATCGCGCCACTGGCCACGGTCGGCGGCTTTCATCACTTCCGTGACGGTGCCGTTTTCGTGTTCCAGATCGGCTTGATAAACCTGCGTGAGCAGCACAAACAGATACTTGCTGTCGAACTTCTTATGGCGACGAATCAGCTCTGCCGGAATAGGCGGGCCGATCAGCTTGCGGCCTTCGCGGATGTCCAACTCTTCGTAAATCGTCAGCAGCTCTTCATAGTTCAGTTGAGTGAGGTACTGGTTAAAGCTGGCTTTGTCGTTGTTAGCAAAACGGCGCAGCTCGCGATAAGTCGTTACCGGAGCACCACCGAAAAATTGAAACTGGCGGATAGCCCAGCGGCTTTTCCAGGCACTCACATTCTTTGCCATGTCTTTCACGGGTTTGCCTGTTTCATCGGACATCTCATCATCCATGGCAAAGCCGTCGATGTTCTTGGAAATGTACTTAGCGATG